>NZ_JBPAXY010000021.1:0-2497 GCF_050897975.1 Pseudooceanicola aquaeponti | reverse complement strand
GTAACCGACCGATTGGGGCCGCCTGCCTGAGGCTGGGGTTCCGAGGTAAGACACGTGCATAACGACGTCGTTATGCACGTGTCTTATTCGGAGGAGCCATGCTGGGCGAGGTTCTGGGTGTCGAACGGCGCCGACGGTGGAGCGAAGATGAGAAGCTGGAGATCCTGTCGGAAGTCGGCGTCGGCGGGGTGTCGGTGACGCAGGTCGCGCAGCGCCACGAGATCACGCGGTCCCAGATCTACGGCTGGCGGCGTGATCTGAAGAAGAAGGGCCTATGGTCGCCGGATCGCGGGGCCGTTTTCCTGCCAGTGGATTTTAGTTCGTGCCCGGAGCCGGCAAGCGCCCCCGCGCCGTCTCGGTCAGTTCCGGTCGAGCTGCGGCTGAGCAACGGTCGCTGCCTGAGGTTCGACAGCGGGATCGATGAAGAGGCGCTGACCCGGTTGATCCGGGCGGTGGACGCGGCGTGATCGGGCCGGGAACCGGGGTTCGGGTCTACCTGGCCTGCGGCGCCACCGACATGAGGAAGGGCATCGCGGGGCTGTCGACCATGGCTCAGGATGTCCTGCGCCAGAAGCCCGCGAGCGGCGCGGTCTTTGCGTTCCGGGGGCGCAAAGGTGACCGGCTGAAGCTGCTTTACTGGGATGGCCAGGGTTTCTGCCTCTACTACAAGGTGCTCGAACGCGGTCGCTTCCCCTGGCCCAGCACCGAAGGTGGCATCGCCCGGCTGACCTCGGCACAGCTGGCCATGCTCTGGGAAGGGATCGACTGGCGGCGTCCGGACTGGGGTGCGCCGCCGGCACGGGTGGGTTGATTTACCCCTCTGATTCCCTTTGTTTTATTGGCTTTTGACGACACGGCGTGGTATTTGTCGGCATGTCCGAAGACGCCGACATTCTCACCGATGACCCCACCGTTCTGAAGGCGATGATCGTCGCGCTTCAGACGGAGAATGCGCGCATGTCGGCCACGCTTCAGGCCCACGAACAGCTGGTCCAGGCGCTGCGCCTGCGGATCGCCAGGTTGCAGAAACAGGCTTTCGGCAAGTCCTCGGAGAAGATCGAACGGGAGATCGCCCAGCTCGAGCTGGCGCTGGAAGACCTGCTGATAGCCGTCGCCGAACAGCGCAATGAACCGGCTGGCGAAGCGGATGCCGGACCTCCCGCCGCCGATGCCGGATCCGCTGAGGTGAAGCCCCGCCGCAGGCCCCGGGTCTCCGACGAGACCCCGCGGGAGCGACGGGAACTCGACCCCGGCACCTGCTGTCCTGATTGCGGCGGTGACCTTCGCGTGGTCGGCGAGGACGTGAGCGAGCTTCTCGACATGGTCGCCGCGCAGATGAAGGTCATCGAGATCGCACGGGTGAAGAAGTCCTGCCGCCGCTGCGAGAGGATGGTGCAGCCCGCGGCGCCAAGCCGCCCGATTCCGGGCAGCATGGCCGGACCGGGCCTGTTGGCGCATGTGCTGGTCTCCAAGTTCGATGACCATGTCCCGCTCTATCGCCTCAACGAGATCTACGCGCGCATGGGTGCGGACGTGCCCGACAGCACACTGCTGGACTGGTGCGGCCGGGCGATGAAGGTGCTCGCGCCGATCATCGAGAGGATCGAGGCCGAAGTCATGGCGGCGCCCGTGCTGCATGCGGACGACACGCCAATCCGCGTCCTGGACCGCTCCCGTCGCGACCGCGGCCTCGGCAAGGGGGTCAAGCAGGGGCGGGTCTGGGCCTATGTCTCCGACCAGAGGCCCTGGGCCGGCACGGCGCCGCCAGGCGTGGTCTACCGCTTCTCGCCGGACCGGAAAGGCGAGCATCCGCGTCAGCACCTGCAAAACAGCAGCGGTATCCTTCAGGCGGACGCCTATGCAGGCTTTGGCCAGCTCTACGAGCACCGCGCGGACGGCAGCAGCCAGTTCCGTGAGGCGGCCTGCTGGGCACATCTGCGGCGTGACTTTCACGATGTCTGGGAGTCCACGAAGTCCGAGATCGCGCGGGAGGCGCTCGACCGGATCGGGAAGCTCTACGATGTCGAACGGCGGATCGCCGGCCAACCCGCCGACCTGCGCAAGGCCGCACGGGAGCAGCACTCCCGCCCCCAGGTCGACGCCTTCAAGGCATGGGCCGAGGCCCAGCTGGCGCGCATCCCAGGCAAGGGCGATCTCGCGAAGGCCTTCCGCTACGGGCTCTCCCGCTGGCCCTCATTCGAACTGTTCCTCGAGGATGGTCGCATCGGGATCGATAACAACCCGGCCGAGCGCGCCATGCGCCCGATCGGCGTTGGCCGCCGCAACTGGCTCTTCGCTGGCTCCGACAGCGGCGGGGAAACCCTCGCCCGGGCCATGACCCTGATCGAGACGGCGAAGATGAGCGGGCTGGACCCGCAAGCGTGGCTTGCTGATGTCCTCGACCGCATCCACGATCACAAGATCAACCGCCTCGACGAACTGCTCCCGTGGAACTGGAAGTCGTAGGATCAGGCGACGGTATCAACCGGCCGGTTAC
>NZ_JBPAXY010000020.1:0-2515 GCF_050897975.1 Pseudooceanicola aquaeponti | reverse complement strand
ATCGTAAGCATCCGGCGTAGGCCGTGGTCATGCTGCGCGCCGGCGCTCCGATGGCTGCCAATTCCAGGGCAGAAGGTCCGGCACGCGTGATGCCGTTGTGCTGGGGAGCCGAGCGAGGACGTCAGCAAGCCACGCTTGCGGGTCGATGTCGTTCATCTTTGCCGTGACGATCAAGGAGTACATGAAGGCTGCTCGGTCGCCGCCGCGCTCGGAGCCGGCGAAGAGCCATGACCTTCTTCCCAGTGCAATCCCGCGAAGTGCGCGCTCGGCTGCATTGTTGGTCAAGCAGATCCGTCCGTCGTTCAGGAAGAGCGTGAAGGCGTCCCAACGGTCCTTCTTGAACATGTAGGCGATCGCCTTGGCGACGGGGTTGTGCTTCGACATGGTGCCCTGCTCGGTCTGCATCCAGTCGTGCAGGCCCTCGACCAGTGGGCGGACCAGCCGGTGCCGGGCCTCGAGCCGGCTGGCGACGTCCAGGCCATTGATCTGGCGCTCGATGTCAAAGATGGCATCGATCTTCTTCACGGCTTCCAGCGCGACAGGCGATATGTCGTGCGCGGGCTTCTTCTGGCGGGCATTCTCCTTGATGTCCGCAAGCTCGAAGAACTTCCGTCGAGCATGGCTCCAGCAGAGAGCGCTCAGCACGGGGCCGGGATCACGCCCACCACGGTAGAGGTCGTTGTAGCCGCCATAGGCGTCAGCCTGGAGAACGCCCCGCCACCCTGCAAGATGCCGGTTCGGATGGGCCATTTCCCTGTCGCGCGAGAAGTAGAACAGCGCGGCTGGCGGCGCCCCGCCAGCAAAGGGCCGGTCATCTCTGACATAGGTCCAGAGCCGTGCTGTCTGCGTCCCTCCCTTCGCCAGGAGGGGGACCGTGGTGTCGTCGCCGTGCAGGCGCTCGGCCGCCAGAACATGGGTCCGGATCAGGCCATGGATCGGCTCAAGTGCGGCAGCACAGGCCCCGACCTGATCAGCCAGCGTCGAGAGGCTGAGATCGACGCCCTCCTTGGCGTAGCGCTCGGCCTGGCGGTTGAGCGGTTGGTGCTGCCCGAACTTCTCGAACAGAACCATCGCCAGCAGGTTCGGCCCAGCCCATCCCCGCGGCGTCGGATGGAATGGCGCGGGGGACTGACTGATCTTCTCGCAGATCCTGCAGGTGAACTTCTCACGGACGGTCTGGTTGACCTTCCACTGCCGAGGGATGACCTCGAGCGTCTCGGTGATGTCTTCGCCCATCTTCACGATGCGGTCCGACCCGCAGCAGGAGCAGGTGGTGGGCGCTTCGATGACTATGCGCTCGCGCGGGAGATGGTCCGGGAAAGGCTTGCGCGTCGGGCGGCGGCGTTCGAAGCCGGCGACGGCCGAGGTCTTCGCCACGTTCAGGGCTTCAATCTCGTCTTCGGTGGCGGCCGCCTCGAGCTCTTCGAGCTGCAGTTCCATCTGGTCGACCAGCCGGGCTCGGCGTTCCGAGCTGTGGCCATAGTGCTCTCGCCTGAGTTTGGCGATCTCCAGCTTCAGATGCTTGATCATCGCTTCCGAGGTCGAGACCACCGCCCGGGTCTGCGCCAGCTCGCTCTCGGCAGCCTCAGCGCGGGCCTCCGAAGCGGCAAGCGCGGCGCGCAGTCTGGCGATCTCGGAGGCGGTATCTGGCATGGCCAAAGCTTACCACGCAGGCACGCATACACCCAAAAAAATAAGGGCTTAGAGGCGGCCTTATCCGGCTTTTGTCGGGCGCTGCGTCCAGCGCGGATTGCGCCAATCTATCCCCTCCAGGAGATAGCCGAGCTGGGCCGCAGAGATCTGCACCGCTTCGCCGGCTCCGCTGGACGGCCAGATGAACTTCCCCGCCTCGAGCCGCTTCGTGTAGAGCGACATGCCGACACCATCGTGCCAGAGCAATTTGACCAGGTCGCCCTTGCGGCCGCGGAAGCAGAAGATCTCGCCCGCATGCGGATCGCGCCCAAGCCCCTGCTGAACCGTCAGAGCCAAGGTGTTCATGCCGCGCCGCATGTCGGTCACCCCGCCTGCGATCCAGACGCGCACCCCCGCCGGGAACGCGATCATCGACCTTCCAGCACGGGCAAGAGGCGGGCCAAGGCATCGGGATTAACGGCCGAGGACACAAGCAAACGCCGCCCGTTCCTGAGCACGATCTCCACCTGGACATTCTTGGCGGCAGCACGTGGCGACGGATCGGAGGCCTCGGGCGCGAGAGTAAGCGGCACAAATGCCGGACCTGTCTCGAGGTCCAACTCACCGTTCCGATACTGACGCCGCCAAGTCGTCAGAAGGGAACGCGAGATCCCATGCCGCCGCGCCGTCGCTGTGACCTGGCGGTGTCCCAGATAGCTTTCCTTCACGACTTGGAGCTTATCCGCATCGTTCCAGTGTCGCCGACGCGGAACATCCCCGGCTGCCAGGATCTCGATCTCGGGTGTGAACTTTAGGTCGACCATAAGGTCGGACTTAGCATCACGCCCAAATCCCCGTCAGACGGCCCTCGCCGGAGGCGTAC
>NZ_JBPAXY010000019.1:0-2523 GCF_050897975.1 Pseudooceanicola aquaeponti | reverse complement strand
GTAACCGGCCGGTAAGGACCGCAGATCAGGCGACGGCCTTGGCCTCCTGAGCGATCGGCGCCCAGTTCCACGGCAACAGCTCGTCGAGGCGGTTGATCTTGTGATCGCCGATGCGGGCCAGGATGTCGGCCAGGTAGCCTTCAGGATCGAGACCGCTGAGCTTCGCGCTCTCGATGATCGTCATGGCCTCCGCGAGGGTCTCTCCCCCGGCATCAGCCCCGGCGAAGAGCCAATTCTTCCGACCAATCACCACCGGCTTGATCGCGCGCTCGGCCGGGTTGTTGTCGATGGCCACGCGGCCGTCCTCCAGGAAGAGCGTGAAGGACGGCCAGCGGCGGAGCGCGTAGCGGAAGGCCTTGGCCAGCGCGCTCTTGCCGGAGACCCGGCCGAGCTGTGTCTCCGACCACGCCTTGAAGTTCTCCGCCAGCGGGCGCGTGCGGGTCTGCCTGACGCGTCGCCGCTCTTCGGCGGAGCAGCCGGTGATCTCGCGTTCGATGTCGTAGAGCGCGCCGATACGATCCAGCGCCTCCCGGGCGATCGCCGACTTGGTGCCGGTCCAGACATCGTGGAAGTCCCGGCGCAGGTGTGCCCAGCAGGCGGCCTCGCGGATGCGCACCGCGCCGGTAGTATCGGGCTCATAGAGCGCCTTGAAGCCCGTATAGGCGTCCGCCTGAAGAATGCCGCTGAACTCGGCCAAATGGCGGTGCGGATGCGCACTCTTCCGGTCCGGTGAGAAGAAGTAGGCGACACCGGGCGGCGCTGTCCCGCCCCATGGCCGGTCATCCCGGAGGTAGGTCCAGATCCGGCCCTCCTTCACGCCCTTTCCCAGTCCCTCGAGCCGCTTGGAGCGGTCGAGCACTCGCACCGGGGTGTCGTCGGCATGGAGGCGGTCGGCGGTCATCACGTCAGCCCTGATCCGCGCCACGAGCGGAGAGAGCACCCGCACACCCTGGCCGCACCAGTCGACGAGCGTCGAGGCCGGGATATCCGCGCCCATGCGGGCGAAGATCTCGTTCTGTCGATACAAGGGAAGATGATCGTCGAACTTGGAGACAAGGATGTGTGCCAGAAGGCCCGGTCCCGCCATGCTACGCGGGATCGGGCGTGCAGGCGCCGGGGTCTGGGTGATCTTCTCGCATCTCCGGCAGGACTTCTTCGGGCGCGCCGTCTCGATCACCTTCAGCCGTGCGCTGATCAGTTCGAGGATCTCGCTCATGTCTTCACCGACGAGCCGCAGCTCGCCCCCGCAAGCGGGACAGGCATCGCCGGGATCGAGCACAATGCGCTCGCGGGGCGTTGCCTCCGAGACCTTCGGTTTGCGCCGCATGGGAGCAGGTTCCGCGACAGCGGGCTCTGCTTCCGGCTCCTCCTCGGCCTCCCGGGCGGCGGAAGCCGCGACCTCCAGCGCCTCGAGGGCCAGTTCCAGTTGTTCGATCTCGCGCTCGATCTTCTCCGAGCTCGCGCCGAACTTCTGACGCTGGAGCTTGGCGATCCGGATCTGGAGCGCCTGAACGAGGGCTTCGTGCGCCTTCAGGACGGCCGTGAGCCTTGTCGTCTCCGCCCGCATGGCCGCGTTCTCGGCCTCGAGTGCGGCGATCATCGCGCGCAACTTGGCAGGATCGTCAGGCGGAAGGGAGGAGGCTTCGGACATGCGGAACCTTACCATCCCGTGCGGTACATAACCAGTAAAACAAGGGGTTTGAGAGAATTATCAGCTCACCCGAGCGGGAGGCGCACCCCAGTCCGGGCGGCGCCAGTCGATGCCTTCCCAGAGCATCGCCAGCTGCGCCGAGGTCAGCCTTGCGGCGCCGTCGCCGGCGACGGGCCACGGGAAGCGCCCCCGTTCCAGGACCTTGTAGTAGAGGCAGAAGCCCTGGCCGTCCCAGTAGAGAAGCTTCAGCCGATCTCCGCGCCGCCCCCGGAAAGCGAAGACCGCACCGCCTGCCGGGTTCTGGCGCAGGACGTCCTGGGCGAGCGCGGCCAGACCCGCGATCCCCTTGCGCATGTCGGTGGGGCCGCAGGCCAGGTAGACCCGAACGCCCGTTCCCGGTCCGATCATGCCGCCTCCACCGCCCGGATCAACCGGGTCAGCGCCTCTCCATCCATGCTGCTGTCGAACCTCAGGCAGCGCCCGTTGCTCATCCGCAGCTCGACCATGACGGGGCGAGCTGGCGCGGGGGCGCTTGCCGGCGTCCGCGCCTCACCAAAATCGACCGGAAGGAAAACGGTCCCGCGATCCGGCGACCACAAGCCCTTCTTCTTCAGATCACGCCGCCAGCCGTAGATCTGGGAGCGCGTGATCTCGTGCCGCTGCGCCACCTGCGTCACCGACGCGCCGCCGACACCGACCTCCGACAGGATCTCGAGCTTCTCGTCTTCGCTCCACCGCCGGCGCCGCTCAACGCCCAGAACCTCGCCCAGCATGGCCCCTCCTAATAAGACACGTCGTTAAGGACGTCGTTATGCACGTGTCTTAGCTCGGAACCCCGCCGTCAGGCAGGCGGCCTCAATCGGGCGGTTACG
>NZ_JBPAXY010000018.1:0-3499 GCF_050897975.1 Pseudooceanicola aquaeponti | reverse complement strand
TTTCGATCATGGTTGACGCAAAGTTCGGTTTTTAATAATGATCTATAAGATAGATATCTAAAGTTAGAAATCTATGATAATATGACAGGGAGGAAACCATGAAAAAGCAAATCAAGGCTGCCGTTGCGGCGCTGAGCATCTCCGTTATCGGGACCGGCGTCATGGCGGACAGCGTCAACGTCACGTTGTCCGGGGGGAGTCCGTCAGGTCTTTGGTCGCTGCTGGGCGCAGGGATCGACCGGGCTGTGAAGGTTGACGATGCAAGCGGTGTCGTGACCTACCAGGCCACTGGTGGCGGTTTCGCAAATATCGGTCTGCTGGGTGCAAACCGGACCGATCTGGGTCTGGCCCATGATGCAGAAATCAAGCTGGCGCTAGCGGGTGATGAGCCGTTCAAGGCGCCCATCGAGAACCTTCAGGCAATCGGGTACATGTACAACTGGGCCCCGATGCATTTCTTCATCAAGAAGTCTCTTGCCGAAGAGTATAACATCGACAGCATCGACGACTTGGCGAAGTCGGGCGCTGCAATCCGTGTGGCGAACAACAACGCAGGTAACATCGTGGCCAATATTGCCACTTTCATGCTGGAAGAAGCAGGCTATGACGAAGGAACGATTGAAGCGAATGGCGGCGTTCTGGTGCGTGGCGGTTCGTCCCAGCAGGCAGACCTGATCAGCGATGGCCGTACGGATATGGTGATCAACGGTATCTTCGTTGGGCACTCGTCGTTCCGCAAGGTTGATGAAGGCAACGACGTTGTTCTGCTGAGCGTGCCTCAGGATATCATCGAAAAGACCAATGAGCGTTTTGGCACCGGGACCTACGTCATTCCCGCCGGAAACTATAAGAACCAGACTTCCGATGTTATCACGCTGGCACTTGGCGCGATGGTAATCACCTCTGATGCCTTGCCCGAAGAAACCGGTTACATGCTGGCCAAGAGCATTGCCTCGAACATTGATGAAATCCGCGGCGTTCATAACGCAATGAAACAGCTCTCAACTGAGTTGCTGGTTTCGCAGAGAACGCTGCCGTTCCACCCGGGCGCGAAGCGCGCCTACATGGAGCTGGGGCTTCTCAAGTAAGCCTTCGGAAAACAATGCCGGTGCGCTGACCAAAGCGCACCGGATTCGTTTGCAAGAGTGCCTCTGTCGTGCTCTGGCCGTGCTGATCACGGGCAGTAGGATGATTTTGCGCACTCAAAGCTGACCAAACCTCACAAACATGGAAATGGTGCCAGCATGAATTTCCCTTCTCTTACCGAAACTGGACGCCGTCGGAAGCTAGAGCCACCCATGCGGACCGTCGTCATGGTTCTGGCCGCGGCGTTCGCGGCATGGGTGATTCACTCTAATCTGTTCATTATCGCAGACCCGCTCATTCAGGGGATCCTGTTCGTATCCGGGATTTTCACGATTCTCTTCTTGGCGATTGGTGCAACCGCGAAAGCGCCAGATAGCATTCCATTTTATGACTGGATGTTGTCTGCGCTCAGCTTGGCCTGCGGGATTTACTTCTATGTAAGCTCTGGCGAGATTTCGGACCGTATCAGCCTGCTGGACCAGTTCACGACGGATCAGTTGTTCTTTGGGTCGTCACTGCTGTTCCTGACCATCGAAGCCACGCGCCGGACAACTGGCTTGGGGCTGACAGGCGTTGTGATGCTGTTCCTGATTTACAACCTTTTTGGCTATCTTCTGCCGCCGCCGTTCGGGCATCGCGTCAGCGAGTTCAGCTATCTGCTCGATATTCTGATCTTCACCACAGATGGGTTGTTCGGTGTCCCGCTTCAGGTTGTGGCAAGTTACGTCTTCCTGTTCGTGATGTTCGGGACTTTCCTTGCCAAGGCTGGGGGAGGGGACTTCTTTTTCAACCTGGCGGCTCTGGTCACCGGGGGCGCACGAGGCGGCCCTGCAAAGATCGCCATCATTTCGTCGGGTCTGTATGGAACCATGTCTGGTAGCCCAACCTCGGATGTTGTGGCCACGGGGTCCATCACGATCCCGGTGATGAAGCGCTTGGGCTATAAGGCCCGGTTTGCGGGTGCGGTTGAAGTTGCGGCGTCCACGGGGGGCAGTGCCATGCCGCCGATTATGGGTTCGGCTGCCTTCATCATGGCAGAGTATTCGGGTATCTCGTACAATGCGATCGTGCTTGCCGCGCTTATTCCTGCGTTGCTGTACTATATGGGCGTGTTTACCCAGGTGCACTTCCGCGCAGTGAAATACGATCTGCGGCCTTCTCGGGATGAAATCCCGACGACGAAGGAAACGTTCAGAACCGGCTGGGTTTTCTTGCTGCCCATTATCGGGATCATTGTGGCGCTGATACTTGGCTATTCGCCGACCTTCACCGCAGGTGTCGGTGTTCTGGTGACAATCCTTGCGTCGATGATCCTCAAGCAAACGCGGATGTCGTTGTGGGCAATGGTGGAAGGCCTTGGCACAACCACCCTGCAAATTTTGCCTGTCGCTGGGGCATGTGCTGCTGCTGGTCTGGTTATTGGTGGCCTGTCTATGACAGGATTGGGGATGAAATCGGCTAACGTGATCCTGACGGTCAGTAATGCGCAGCCGCTGTTGACGCTAGTGATTGCTGCTGTGGTGACCATTGTGCTGGGCTTGGGTATGCCGACTCCGAGTGCGTATATTCTGGCGGCTGTGCTTGTCGGCCCCGCTCTTTCCAAGCTGGGTTTCCCTCTGCTGCCGAGCCAGATGTTCCTGCTCTACTATGCAATCCTGTCTGCTCTGACGCCGCCAATCGCTGTGGCTGCAATCGCAGCGTCTGCGATTGCTGATGACGATCCATTCAAGATCGCATTCTCGGCTGTGCGGCTTGCAATTGTTGGCTTCCTTCTGCCGTTCGCTTTTGTCTGGAACCCCGGCATCGTTCTTGAGCTTGGTCCGTTGGCAAATACGCTTGCTGTTATTGGTGCCGTTGCTGGTGCTCTTGCAGTCTCGGCGTCAATGGAAGGCTTTATCAAAACCCAGCTCAGCTCGTTGGAGCGAGGTCTCCTGACGATTTTTGCAATTGGCGCGGTTAGCCCGTACTTCGCGGTCTCAATTGTGTGTACCTTGCTTATCATCGCTCTGGTTGGACGACAGGCCTTGTTGAAGGAAGAAGTCCCCGCAAGCGGGTAACGTCAGCCACGTGTAATGTGCTGAATGCGAATCCAAAGTGGCCGCCAGGTTTGGCGGCTACTTGCCGTTTTGACTGAGAGACGGAAAAGTTTCAGGCCGCGTCTTTGGTTCCAATCGCGGTCTGTTCGGATGACTGTCTGCGGGCTTTTTTGCCCAAGAGGTTATTGATCAAAATACACTTCGGTGATTCTGATCGATGCAGGGAGCTGCGCAAGCGGGGTGTACGAATCCCGAGGCCATAGAACAACCAGAGAGGAACCGGCAGAGCAGATCTGTATGAACACAAGGCCCGATCATGCGCGGAATAATACCAATTGCTCGCAAACCCATAAGTAGTTTTATTTACGTGGGTTTTT
>NZ_JBPAXY010000017.1:0-5633 GCF_050897975.1 Pseudooceanicola aquaeponti | reverse complement strand
AAGTTAGGGCGCACTGGTCTGGTTTTTGTCTCTACGCTCTTTGACATCGCGAGTATCTGAAGAGATATGCGGGCGGTTTGGATCATTCGACGAATGAACGTCTGTATATCGCGCTCTTAGGCCTCTGGCCGATGATAGAGTGTCAGCTTCACTGTTTGGACGGCTTTCTGTACCTTTGGTACTGAAGCACAGACAAACAGTTTTCCCCGGTTTAGCCACCGGGGAGTGATGTGCAGAGGTTCAACGTCAAGGATACGCCGTAAGGCGTTTCAACTTGAGAGTTTGATCCTGGCTCAGAACGAACGCTGGCGGCAGGCCTAACACATGCAAGTCGAGCGCGCCCTTCGGGGTGAGCGGCGGACGGGTGAGTAACGCGTGGGAACGTACCCAGATCTGCGGAATAGCCTCGGGAAACTGAGAGTAATACCGCATACGCCCTTCGGGGGAAAGATTTATCGGATTTGGATCGGCCCGCGTTAGATTAGATAGTTGGTGGGGTAATGGCCTACCAAGTCTACGATCTATAGCTGGTTTTAGAGGATGATCAGCCACACTGGGACTGAGACACGGCCCAGACTCCTACGGGAGGCAGCAGTGGGGAATCTTAGACAATGGGCGCAAGCCTGATCTAGCCATGCCGCGTGAGTGATGAAGGCCCTAGGGTCGTAAAGCTCTTTCGCCAGGGATGATAATGACAGTACCTGGTAAAGAAACCCCGGCTAACTCCGTGCCAGCAGCCGCGGTAATACGGAGGGGGTTAGCGTTGTTCGGAATTACTGGGCGTAAAGCGCGCGTAGGCGGACTATTAAGTCAGGGGTGAAATCCCGGGGCTCAACCCCGGAACTGCCCTTGATACTGGTAGTCTTGAGTTCGAGAGAGGTGAGTGGAACTCCGAGTGTAGAGGT
Source organism: Pseudooceanicola aquaeponti (assembly GCF_050897975.1). Classification (NCBI taxonomy): domain Bacteria; kingdom Pseudomonadati; phylum Pseudomonadota; class Alphaproteobacteria; order Rhodobacterales; family Paracoccaceae; genus Pseudooceanicola; species Pseudooceanicola aquaeponti. The sequence goes on along the minus strand of NZ_JBPAXY010000017.1, from coordinate 4,728 downwards.
GAAATTCGTAGATATTCGGAAGAACACCAGTGGCGAAGGCGGCTCACTGGCTCGATACTGACGCTGAGGTGCGAAAGTGTGGGGAGCAAACAGGATTAGATACCCTGGTAGTCCACACCGTAAACGATGAATGCCAGACGTCGGCTAGCATGCTAGTCGGTGTCACACCTAACGGATTAAGCATTCCGCCTGGGGAGTACGGTCGCAAGATTAAAACTCAAAGGAATTGACGGGGGCCCGCACAAGCGGTGGAGCATGTGGTTTAATTCGAAGCAACGCGCAGAACCTTACCAACCCTTGACATCCTAGGACAGTTCCAGAGATGGATCCTTCACTTCGGTGACCTAGTGACAGGTGCTGCATGGCTGTCGTCAGCTCGTGTCGTGAGATGTTCGGTTAAGTCCGGCAACGAGCGCAACCCACATCCTTAGTTGCCAGCAGTTCGGCTGGGCACTCTAGGGAAACTGCCCGTGATAAGCGGGAGGAAGGTGTGGATGACGTCAAGTCCTCATGGCCCTTACGGGTTGGGCTACACACGTGCTACAATGGTATCAACAGTGGGTTAATCCCTAAAAGATATCTCAGTTCGGATTGTCGTCTGCAACTCGACGGCATGAAGTCGGAATCGCTAGTAATCGCGTAACAGCATGACGCGGTGAATACGTTCCCGGGCCTTGTACACACCGCCCGTCACATCATGGGAGTTGGGTTTACCCGAAGACGGTGCGCCAACCAGCAATGGGGGCAGCTGGCCACGGTAGGCTCAGCGACTGGGATGAAGTCGTAACAAGGTAGCCGTAGGGGAACCTGCGGCTGGATCACCTCCTTTCTAAGGATGTTCCTAGATTGAATGGCTTGCCATTCACGTGGAACACTTAGCAGAAGAGCCCTACCTTTGGGGCTCGCCAAACTCGGTCCAGGCCGTCCTCATATCTCTTCAGAAAGTGGTTCAGGTCATCGACCTGTCCGATCCATTCCGGATCACCTTATGGGTCGGTAGCTCAGGTGGTTAGAGCGCACGCCTGATAAGCGTGAGGTCGGAGGTTCAAGTCCTCCTCGACCCACCAACCTGCCTTTGCGTAGCAAAGGTCAGGACGCGATAGGGTATTTGACGTAGTCAAATGTCCCGAAAGCGGTTCGCTCCCAGGATTGCACCGGGTGCCTCTCGCGCATTGCTTTGCAATACGCTGTCGCACTCGTTGAATGCTGGAGCATTCAACGTTGGGGCCTTAGCTCAGCTGGGAGAGCGCCTGATTTGCATTCAGGAGGTCAGGAGTTCGATCCTCCTAGGCTCCACCACTTCACATACTCAAGACGAAGAGCCCGATTTGATCGCTAAGCAGCGTTGCTGTTTAGCCGTCCAATCGGACGATTTGACATCGTATAGAGAGATATCAATCAACCTCATCTCCCCCGCAAGTGCGCGGACCGGGACGTTGAAGAGGCCTTCGGGCCGAGCGGTTTGAGGAAGACGCCAAGCTTCCCGATCGTATGCTTCTTCGAAAAGAATGAGTGTTGTCCAAGTCAAGTACACTAACCCGAGCAACTACGGTTGCTCATAGTCTGGACGACAGTCCAGGCGGGAAATGTATGACTTCTGATCCAGAACAGAGAGCCAGCGGACGAACCAGCCCGCATATGGCTCGCGGCAGTTTCCTGTCTTCTTCTGGATCGGATCAAGCGCGAGAAGGGCGTTTGGTGGATGCCTTGGCAGCAAGAGGCGATGAAGGACGTGATACTCTGCGATAAGCTTGGGGGAGCCGAGAATAGGCTTTGATCCCAGGATCTCCGAATGGGGCAACCCACCTGACAGTAAGTTATAATAGCCGCGCAAGCGGTGATTTATAGCCTGCTGAACCAGGTACTTCTTACCTGAACACATAGGGTTTGAAGAGCAAACCCGGGGAACTGAAACATCTAAGTACCCGGAGGAAAGGAAATCAATTGATACTCCCCTAGTAGCGGCGAGCGAACGGGGACCAGCCGAGCCGTGAATGTGACCAGAACTGTTTGGGAAGACAGACCATAGTGGGTGACAGTCCCGTATGGGAAGCATGATCGGACGTATTAAGTAGGGCGGGACACGTGAAATCCTGTCTGAAGATCGGAGGACCACCTTCGAAGGCTAAGTACTCCTTGCTGACCGATAGCGAACCAGTACCGTGAGGGAAAGGTGAAAAGCACCCCGACGAGGGGAGTGAAACAGTACCTGAAACCGGACGCCTACAATCAGTTGGAGGGCCCTTGCGGCCTGACAGCGTACCTTTTGTATAATGGGTCATCGACTTGGTCTCACGAGCAAGCTTAAGCCGATAGGTGTAGGCGCAGCGAAAGCGAGTCTTAATAGGGCGTCGAGTTCGTGGGATCAGACCCGAAACCGAGTGATCTAGGCATGACCAGGATGAAGGTAAGGTAACACTTACTGGAGGTCCGAACCCACACCTGTTGAAAAAGGTCGGGATGAGTTGTGCCTAGGGGTGAAAGGCCAATCAAACTCGGAGATAGCTGGTTCTCCGCGAAATCTATTTAGGTAGAGCGTCATCCGAATACCCCGGGGGGTAGAGCACTGGATGGGTAATGGGGCCCCACAGGCTTACTGATCCTAACCAAACTCCGAATACCCGGGAGTACTAGATGGCAGACACACTGCGGGTGCTAACGCCCGTAGTGGAGAGGGAAACAACCCTGACCTCCAGCTAAGGCCCCCAATTCATGGCTAAGTGGGAAAGCAGGTGGGACGACCAAAACAACCAGGAGGTTGGCTTAGAAGCAGCCATCCTTTAAAGATAGCGTAACAGCTCACTGGTCTAATCAAGTTGTCCTGCGGCGAAGATGTAACGGGGCTCAAGCCATGAGCCGAAGCTGAGGATGCACATAGTGCATGGTAGCGGAGCGTAGTGTGACATAGCTTCATGCCTTCTTCACCTTCTCCGGAAGGTATTGAAGGCTCGAAGCTTTCGATGAAGCCGGCCTGTGAGGGATCCGGTGGAGAGATCACTAGCGAGAATGATGACATGAGTAGCGACAAAGAGTGTGAGAGACACTCTCGCCGAAAGTCCAAGGGTTCCTGCTTAAAGCTAATCTGAGCAGGGTAAGCCGGCCCCTAAGCCGAGGCCGAAAGGCGTAGGCGATGGGAACCAGGTTAATATTCCTGGGCCAGTGGGATGTGACGGATTGTGAAGGTTGTTCACCCTTATCGGATTGGGTGGGCCGCTAATCAGTCCCAGGAAATAGCCCCACATGAGACCGTACCCTAAACCGACACAGGTGGACTGGTAGAGAATACCAAGGCGCTTGAGAGAACGATGTTGAAGGAACTCGGCAAAATACCTCCGTAAGTTCGCGAGAAGGAGGCCCGGGTTCAAGGCAACTTGGATCCGGGGGCACAAACCAGGGGGTGGCGACTGTTTACTAAAAACACAGGGCTCTGCGAAGTCGCAAGACGACGTATAGGGTCTGACGCCTGCCCGGTGCCTGAAGGTTAAAAGGAGGGGTGCAAGCTCCGAATTGAAGCCCAGGTAAACGGCGGCCGTAACTATAACGGTCCTAAGGTAGCGAAATTCCTTGTCGGGTAAGTTCCGACCTGCACGAATGGCGTAACGACTTCCCCGCTGTCTCCAACATCGACTCAGCGAAATTGAATTGCCTGTCAAGATGCAGGCTTCCCGCGGTTAGACGGAAAGACCCCGTGCACCTTTACTACAGCTTCACACTGGCATCAGGCACAACATGTGCAGGATAGGTGGTAGGCTTCGAAGCAGGGACGCCAGTCTCTGTGGAGCCTTCCTTGAGATACCACCCTTGTTCTGCTTGATGTCTAACCGCGATCCCTTATCGGGTTCCGGGACCCTGTGTGGCGGGTAGTTTGACTGGGGCGGTCGCCTCCTAAAGCGTAACGGAGGCGCGCGAAGGTTGGCTCAGAGCGGTCGGAAATCGCTCGTTGAGTGCAATGGCAGAAGCCAGCCTGACTGCGAGACTGACAAGTCGAGCAGAGTCGAAAGACGGCCATAGTGATCCGGTGGTCCCGAGTGGAAGGGCCATCGCTCAACGGATAAAAGGTACGCCGGGGATAACAGGCTGATACTGCCCAAGAGTCCATATCGACGGCAGTGTTTGGCACCTCGATGTCGGCTCATCTCATCCTGGGGCTGGAGCAGGTCCCAAGGGTACGGCTGTTCGCCGTTTAAAGAGGTACGTGAGCTGGGTTTAGAACGTCGTGAGACAGTTCGGTCCCTATCTGCCGTGGGTGTAGGATACTTGAGAGGAGTTGCCCCTAGTACGAGAGGACCGGGGTGAACGATCCACTGGTGGACCAGTTGTTATGCCAATAGCAGTGCTGGGTAGCTATGATCGGAAAGGATAACCGCTGAAGGCATCTAAGCGGGAAGCCCCCCTCAAAACAAGGTATCCCTGAGGGCCGTGGTAGACCACCACGTCGATAGGCCGGAGATGTAAGCACAGCAATGTGTTCAGTTGACCGGTACTAATGGCCCGATAGGCTTGATCCGTTCCAGTAGAATACAGGAACAATCAGAAGTCAGACCAAAAACAACAGATTGATATCTCTCAATAATGGATTTTTCCTCGGTCTGGTGGTCATAGCACGAGCAAAACACCCGGTCCCTTCCCGAACCCGGAAGTTAAGTGCCGTCGCGCTGATGGTACTGCGGCTTAAGTCGTGGGAGAGTAAGTCGCCGCCAGACCTAGAAAAAATCCAAAACGATGTAA
>NZ_JBPAXY010000016.1:0-12353 GCF_050897975.1 Pseudooceanicola aquaeponti | reverse complement strand
GCTGGGTCTCGATGAACCCGCCCCAATGGCTGAGGCAATCCGAGCGGTAGTCGATGGCCTGCTGCTGGCCGTTGGCCTTCACCCCGAACTCCAGCATCTGGAGTTTCGAGGGCGGCATCCGGTAGGTCGCGGCGATCTGTTCGCGGTCGAACTTGCGGCTTTCCAGCAGCTGTTGATCGGCGGCCGAGAGGTCCAGGCGCTTGATGTCGTCATCCGGGCCGATGACCGGGATCCCGTTGTCGCCTTCATCGCGCAGCGCCCGGCGCAGGCGTTCCCGCTGGCGCTGGTAATTCTCCTCGTCCGCATCGAAGGCCTGGATCTTGGCATAGGCCTTCATCGACGTTCCCGAGGCAGAGCGCGCCGCCGCTTCCTGCCCTGCAAGCGCGATCCCGAAGCTTTCCGCCGCGACCGCGATCGGGCTGCGCCCGGTCCAGCCGTCCTCGGCCATGTAGCGCAGATGGACCATCGCCCGGCCCGGCGCCCGGCGGTGGATCCCGTCGCCGTCCTCGAAGTCGTAGAACCGCGCCCGACCGTTGCGCAGAACGCTGCACTGGTCGGGATGCACCCAGTCGATCATCGTCAGCTCGCCCGCCCCGTCCCGGGGGGCATAGGCATAGGCGGTGCCGCGCAGGGCAAAGGCATAGGCCATGGCGAAGCGGGTCACCATCGCGGTGACCCCGGCCGAGGCCTCGATGTTCAGCAGATAGCCCGCCGCATGGTCCCGCACCCGCACCTCGCGCCCCTGGGCGTCGCGCTGCCAGACCTGGAGCGGCAGCTTGGCCAGGTCACCGGCGATGATCGTGCAGCAGGCGGTCACCGTCGCATGGCGCTGCGCGATCACTGGGGTGACACGGGGCAGCGCCGCAACGCGGCTGCCGCCGCCGCTGAAACCGATGTCCTGAAGCCAGGGCTCGGGCTGGGCGGTGCCACTGACCGCGACGGCGTCGCGGGTCGACACCGGCGGTTCCGCCCGGGGCGCGGCCGGGATCGGCGCGGCGCGAGGGCCGCGCGTCAGTGCTGCGAAGATGCTCATATGACCTCGATCTCCCGGTGTTTCGTCTTGCCCTTGCCAGACACCGCCCGACCCACCGCCATGATCATGGCGACGGCCGCGTCGATGCGCCCGGTGCTTTTCTTCTTGTTCGGCTTCACGTTTTCTGCCGCGTCCTCGTCGCGGTGCACATTGCCGACCTGCCAGGCCAGAACCGGGTTGCCGCCGTGGCGGATCCGGTTCTGCGCCACCAGCTCCTCGACCCGCTTCATCGGGTTGGACATGCTGGCGGAGCCCTGGCGGTGCTCGACCATCGGGAAGCCGTCCTTCTCCAGCCGCTCGGCCAGGTACTTCATGCCCCAGGGGTCATAGGCGACTTCCTGGATATCCAGGTGCCGACGCAGCCAATGCAGCCGCGCCCGGATCTCTTCCTCGTCCACCGAACCGCCCTTGCAGATCTCCAGCCAGCCGGCCTGTTGCCAGCCCACATATTCCCGCTTCTCGGTCTGGGCGCGGTGGATGAAGCCCCGCGGCCCTTCCGGCAGGAAAGTATAGGCGAAGACGTGGATCAGCTCGCCCTCGGGGATCGCCACCACGATGGCGGTCGTGTCCACCTTGTTGGACAGGTCCAGCCCGACCCAGGCGCGCCGCCCCTTGAAGGCGGTGATGTCCTGCGGGGCTGCGGCCCGGCCCTGATCCCAGACGTCCCGGGCGATCCAGGTCTCGGCGCCTTCGGTCCAGAGGTTCAGGTGGAACCGCCGGAAGTTCGGCATCTTGGCCGCGATGATCTGGGCCAGCTTCGCCGCCGCCTCGATCTCGGCCCGGGGCTTCGACACGTCCAGGTTCGGGTTGCCCATGGCCCAGCTCGCCGGGTCCATCGGATCGCAGTCCACCGGCGGCTCGGCCACATAGGCAAAGAACCGGTCATCCTGCACGTCGCCGCGCAGAACGCTTTCGGCATAGTCGCGCAGCTCGCCGCAGAGCGAGGCCCGGTCATGGCCTGCCGTGGTGATCACCCAGTCGATGGGCTGGCTGCGGGCGATCATCGATTCCGTGATCGTCTCGGCCAGCTCGCGGTCGGTCCAGCGGTGCATTTCGTCCCGCGCCAAGAAGTGCGGGTTGATCCCGTCCGAGCTGTTCCCGTCGCGCGACAGGCAGGCGATCAGCCCATCCGTATGCGGGTTCTCGATCTGGGTCCGGTAGACATCCATCCCCCGGCTCAGCACCGGCGAGTGCTTGATCATCCGCTTGATGCCGCGGAACAGCAGCCCCGCCTGATCCCGCGTCGTCGCCGCGCAATAGGCCTGCGGCGCCGCCTCGCCGTCCAGCAGCTGCGAAAAGAGCATCGGCACCGCCGTGTCGGTGGTCTTGCCGTTCTTCTTGCCCACCTGGTGATAGGTGTTGCGGAACCGGCGCAACCCGTCCGCCCGCTTCCAGCCGAAGACCGAGCCCATGCGGAACACCTGCCAGGGCTGAAGCTCGAAGGCCTGACCGGCCAGCGCGCCTTCGGTGTGCCGCAGGATCTTCGCGAAGTTCAGGATCCGGTCGGCGCCCTCGGGGTCGAACCAGATCCCACGCTCCGCGCCGGTCTCCAGGTCCGACAGGTGCCGGGCACAGGCCATGTTGACCAGCTCCCCCGCCACGGTGCGCCCCTCGACCACGTCGCGGGCGTAGACCGTGACCGGGTGGTCCTCAGGATGCGCCACCGCGCATCGCCTTCTCCAGCTCCTCCAGGAAAGACCCCTGCCCGCCATTGCCGAGCCGCGCCTCGTCCACGGGCGACATGCCGTAGAGCGCCCCGATCCGCTGCATGGTGGCCAGCGCGTCCTGCCGCTGCCCCCAGGCGGCCCGCTTCTTTTCCTGAAGCCCGTTGCGGGTCTTGACCTGGTAGTAGTTGCCCATCACCGCCAGCTCGCCGCTGAAGCGGATGAAGTCGCCCACCGACACGCAATAGGCTGCGAACAAATCCTCATGGTGCGGTTCCAGGCGGTTCTTGGCGATCATCACCGGCGCCAGGTGCTCCCAGGCCTCGACCGCCTCGGGATGCGGGAACCACTCGGGCGCCGGGGGCGTCGGGCGGTAACTGTCGCCCTTCATCGGCACCACGTTGTCGAGGGCTGGCTTCTTTCCCTTCATCCTACCCTCCTTTCAAGTGGGCTTTTTTCTCCAATTAGGCGCGTGCGAAAACGACGGTAAGCCCACCGGTGAGGAGCATTTTGCCCTGATTTTCAGGGCACCCCCGGGGGTCAGCGGTGAAACACTTCCCGAGCCGTCTTCCGCGAGTGGCAGGGCTTGCAGAGCGGCTGCCAGTTCGCCCGATCCCAGAATTTCGCGCGGTCGCCCAGGTGCGGGTCGATGTGGTCAACCTCAGTGGCGGGCACCACCAGCCCCAGTTCGGCGCAATGGGCACAAACCGGATGCTTGGCGAGAAACCCTTTCGCCGCCCGCTTCCAGGCCGCCGAGCTGTAGAGCCGCCGGTTCTGCTGCGCCTGGGCGCCCTGCTGTGCAGCTGCCTTCCTGGCCGCGATCTTGTCCTGGCGGATCAGCTCATGCGCGGGGCAATGGGAAAGCCCCGCCTCGGCCAGCTCTTCGCAGCCGAAGGCGACGCAAATCTTGCGCGGCATGGTGATCCTCGATGTCGGGAAACGAAAACGCCCGGAAGCTGGTGATCAGCTCCGGGCGCAATAGGGTCGGGTGTCATATGTCCAGAGAGTGGCAGATTGGTCAAGATATTTCTTCTCAGTCAGCCAATAGCTGGGCCGCGGCATTTGCAGCGCCGAGCAAACTCTTTCTCGGCAGTCACTTGATCGAAGCGCGAATTCGAGTCTCAACTCGATCTCGAATTGGGACGGAGGGACATATGTCTGTTTTGGGAAAGCTATTTGGCAAAGGGAAACCTGACGAAACCGCGATGGACGCGATACCGGAGGGGAACTTCCGCTTCATCGCTCTGGATGTCGAGACAGCAAACTCCGACCGCTCAAGCATCTGCCAGATCGGTCTCGCCTGCATTCGACCGGATGGCACCATGGAGACATTCTGCACCTATATTGACCCGCGCGTCCGCTTCTCTGCGGCGAACATTTCGGTGCATGGGATCAAACCGGAAGACGTTATGGGGGCTCCACTCTTCGCCGATGTTCTGGTGAAGCTTCAGCCTCTCCTCGCTCGCCATCCGATCATTCAGCACAGCAGCTTTGACCGCGGCGCAATCAATGCCGCTTGCGATGTCGAAGGGCTTGAGCATCCCGCCTGGCGATGGTTCGACAGCGTCACCATCGCACGGAGAGCTTGGCCTGATCTTCGAGGAAACGGGGGGCATGGCCTGTCCAATCTGAAACAGGTGCTCGGGCTGGACTTTGTCCACCATGATGCTGGTGAGGATGCCCGCGCGGCGGCAGAGGTCGTGCTTCGTGCCGAAGAAACCCTCGGCAAGCCGTTCCCTGAAATTGTCAGCCCTCCCAAGCCAAAATCCTACCAACCGCCAGTGACGATGGAAGGCTCGGCATCCGGCCCCCTCTTCGGGGCAATCGCCGTTTTCACCGGCAGCTTGACCTGTAGCAGAGAAGAAGCTGCGGAATTGGCCGCCCGCGCTGGAATGACGGTCAAAGCCGGGGTCACCAAGAAAACCACGCATTTGATCGTCGGCGACCAGGATCTGACCCTTCTCGCCGGACACGACAAAAGCAGCAAGCACCGAAAGGCAGAAGAGCTTCAGTCCAAGGGCCAACAGATCGTGATTATCAGCGAGACCGAGTTTCGAACGATGGTCACCATCACGGAAGCGAGCTAGTCCGCATCCTCTGACCAAGGCCTCATGGATGGCAGCGCTTCGGAAACGCCGTGCGCTGTCAGCCCGCCATAGGCCCGGAACGTATCCCGCAGCTCCCTCAGCGCACCCCACCAGAGCAAATAGGTCCGCCGCGCCCGCGCCTCTTCCCGCGGGTGGTTCTGGATGGTGATCGGGCACCAGCGCGCCTCGACCTCGCGCGCCTTGCCCCGACTGCGGTATCGCACCACCCCACAACGCTCCGTCTCGGCGAAGAGGCCATGCTTCGTCTGACGCCAGGCGCGCGGCTGCACCTGCGGCGCCTCGCCCGAGCCCCAGCCGTGCAGCTGACCGGCCCGGGCCAGCTCTGCGATGGTCAGCGCCATACGGCGCCCGCCCACGCCCTCGGGCAGTTGCGCCAGGGCATCGGCCACCGCCTCGGCATCGGGGTGCGGATCGGACCGGCCGCCGCCGTCCACGCGGCAGCCCAGCCGGGCGCGCTCGATCATCACCCATTCCATGCCGAAGCCCGGCAGCTGGCCCGGCATCGCGGCGCGCAGATCGTCGAACTCGATCGAGACCTTTTCACGCTGGAAGGCCCAGTAGAGCAGTTCCAGGATCGAGACTTCCTTCAACCCGACCGGGCGCGCCGGGGTCATCCGCATCATCATCGTCATGCTGCCGCTCCTTTCGCGGCCCCGGCCCGCATTAGGGCGCGCGCCGCCGCTTCATGGGCATCGAAGGCATGAAGCCATTCACGATCCCCGGCATCCACCGGCAGGTTCAGCCCCAGCCGTTCACGCAGGCGGGCGGCCTTCGCCTGGGCGGCGCTGGCCCGATCCGCGACCAGGCGTCGTTCCTGAGGGTTCATCGGCGGGCGGTGCTTGGCCAGCCACCAGCGATATTCCTCGACCAGGCGCCCCTCGGCCAGGGCGGCGCGCCCGGCGGCGCTGCCAAACCAGCTGGCCAGCCCGGGCATTTCCTCCAGCGGGCGAGGTTGAGCGATCTGGGCCAGCGCGATGAACGCCGCATGGCTGGGCCAGAAATCGCGCGACTTGCCCTCGCCCTTGGTGCGCATCGTCTCGAAGAGCCGCCGCAGGTTCAGGTCGCTCATGTAAGCCAGATCGTCGGCCAGCCGGTCGAGCTGCCTTTGCCCCTGCTCGGCATCGACCGATCGGGGGAACCGGAAGCCGATCCCGGCCAGCGGGGCCAGCAGCACCCGCCGGACCCGGTCACGCTTCGTCTCAGTCGCTGGTGCCTCGTTCATCGCCTGGCCCTTCTCTCAGAAAATTCCCGACCGCTGACGCTCGTCCGGCGTCAGAAGATCGGCGTTTCGGATGTGATCCTGCACCCAGGGTTTCAGCTCGCGCAGCGCGTCCTGCCGTCCGTCTCGGAAGCCCCGGATCGCGCGCTCTGCCTCGGCCACGACCAGCGGATTTTTCGACCCGCCGCGCACCCCGCCCTGGTTAATTACAGGTTCTTTACAGGTTACCTCTCCAGTGGGCTGGAGACGGCTCCCCCCTGAAATTGGAGACGGGTCGCCCCTCAAATTGGAGACGGCTCCGCCTCCAGAATCTGGAGACGACGCAGCCCGTTTTCCGGCTCCAGATTTCGGAGACGGCGGCGCGCCCTTCCCGCCTCCAGATTTCGGAGACGGTTTGCCCCCGGTTCCGGCTCCAGAAGATGGAGACGGCTTGCCGCCCTCGCCCATCTCGAAGGCCAGGACATAGCGGGTCGGTTTCTGCCGCCGCGTCTTGCCGTCGCGTTCCTGGTGCCGGGCGATCAGCCCCTTGGCCTCCAGCCCGTTCAGCGCGTTGTTCAGCGTCCCGTTGGAAATGCCGCAGACGTCGATCAGATAGGCCTGCGTCGGAAAACACCCCTGCGAGGGGTTGTGACAGTCGCAGAGGAAGAACAGCACCCGGAACTCGCTGCTGCTCAGCTCTTTCGCCGGGATGCCGGAAAGCCAGTTGGTCGCCTTGTGGCTCATTTTGCCCTCCCAGGGTGCAGGGTGTCGGCCCGTGGCCGGAACCTCCGACCTCGGCTGGGTGTCGTCGTCATGCTCCTGTCCTCCAGGTCTTTCCCGGTTGGCCCGGGGTCTGTTCAGGTCCGCGCGTTGCGGGCCAGTCTCTCCAGTCGTTGCAGTTCCGCGTCCTGCGCCGCCTCGACCGAGCCGAAGCGCCGCAGAAGCGAGGTCAGATCGCGGCACGGCCCCACGCCATGCACGGCACAGGCACAGCTGCCGTGGCCGAGGCGACGGCACAGCGTGTGCACGTTCTCGGCCGAGGTCGGATCTCCCCGGCTCTCCCTGGAAAAGGGGCGCGGGGGGACCGAGGGACATGATCCCCCCGCGCCAGTCGGTCCCGCCGCACAGACCTGCGGATCGGAACGGGGAGAGCTCTTGAAACCGGTCATGTGGCCCCCTGCTGGCGGATCATGGCGCGGGCGCGCAGCAGCGCATCGACCGCCTCGGCGATCTCGCGCTCGGCGGCCTCGCAGGCATCCGCGCTGGCCATCTCGGCCGCGCGCAGGGCTGCCGCCTGGGCCTCGCCGCATTCCTTGGCGACCGTGCCGCAATGGGCATAGAGGCTGACCGCGCCCGCGGGCAGCTTGACCGGCTGAAACACCCCGCCGCCGAGGCGCGCGAAGTGCTGGGCAATCGGCACCGCCGCCTCGGGGCGCATCCGGCCAAGGCGGTGCAGGTAATTCACCCCCAGCCCGCCGGGCCGCGCCTCGCTCATCTCGGCGCCGTAAGAGATCGTCGATCCCCGCACCCCGAGCAGTTCGGCGATTTCCTCATTGGTATGGCCCGAAGCGCGATAGCTCGACTGCACCGCGTCCTGGATCGTCCCGTAGGGGTGGTTACGCATGTGAAGGGCCCCCTGCCCGTTTAGCTGGTGCCGCTCCCTTCCCCAGGTGAAGAATGCTCAACGCTGAGGGGATGAAGCAGCCGGAGAACCTGTCAAATCGTGTCATGCCGCATCACCAAAGTTCGCATTTCGCTTATCACTCGCTCTGCTGGGCCTCGGGCACTGTCGGAACAAATGCTCAGGCACCGTGACGTCCATCTCGCGGCACCAATCGCGACAGGCGAAATACCAATGCGCGGGCATCCTGTTGTTCGAGACGGCTCGGCTGATGACCTGTTGAGAGTGGCCGAGCTCACGCTCGAAGCGCGCTCGACCGACAAAGGTCACGAAGTCCAAAACTGTAACAAACTGCCTAGCCATAGGGCGACACTACTACGCAATATGCGGATCTTGTAAATACGCAAATTGCTCAGTGCGGCCACCATAGGGGTGAGTAGAATGCCGGTCATGCTTGAAGAACTTGAAGACCAGAGAGAAGCCGTCGCCGCGCGCCTTAAGCGCGTTCGAGAGGTTTTGGGCCTTGGAAAGAAAGAGTTCGCCGAGCGCGCAGGCATGACAATGCAGACCTATGGCCCCTTCGAGAAAGGGACCCGAGACCTGTCCCTACAGGGTGCAAAGAAACTTCGCAAAACCTATAGCTTGCCACTTGAGTTCCTGTACTTCGGAAAGACCGACGATCTTCCGACCAGGATCTCCAAAGATCTCTGATCGAGCCCATCGGTCAACTCCTCCCAAAGATCCAACGTTAGCCCGGACCGCTTCCGCGCAAGTTTGAGCAACTCCAAGCGCAGCGAATCGTCCATGGCCTTACGTCTCCCTTCCTCTACTCGTCTAGTTTGTTCTCATTATGTTCCGCAACACAAAGCTGATGACCGGCGGGTATAATACGCATATTGCGAAGTTTCCGTCTTGCAGTACGCATTTTGCGTAGTATGGTCCAACCCCATCAACCCGATGGAGGCACGAAATGCTTACCCCTGCACAAAGCGCGCGGATCGCGGCCGACTGGGCCGCACGGAAGGCCGCGCGTGGTCACCCTATCGCCCCCGAGCGGCAAGCCCGGCTCGCCCCGCAACACCTGACCCGCCCCGCCAGCTCGGACATCGCCGAGGTCATCGAGATCGCCGGGCGCACCCGGTTGAAGGTGCGCGAGATCATCGCGCGCGAGGGTCTCGCATGAACGCGCTCTGCACCGGCAGCCTGCCCTTCCTCGCCATCCTCGCCACAGGCTGGGCGCTGGCCACCGCCTCGCTTGCCTGGCTGGCGGGCGATCCCTTCACCCCCTCGGCACCGATCCCCCAGCAAGAGGCCCAAGAATGACCGACCAGTCCCAGACGATCCGCATGGTCCCGCTTGCGGACCTCTACCTGCACCCGCTGAACCCGCGCCAGAGCGTTCCCGATGACGACATCCGCGCCATGGCCCAGTCGCTGGCCTCGGCCGGGCTGCTGCAAAACCTCTGCGGGATCGAAGAGCAGGACCGCATCGGCATCGTCGCCGGGGGCCGTCGCCTGCGTGGCCTCAAGCTGCTGGCCGCCGAGGGCGCAGAGCTGCCGCTGATCCCGGTGCAACTTGCCCCCGACGCGACCACCGCCCGCGCCTGGGCGCTGGCCGAGAACGTCACCCATGCGGCCCTGCACCCGGCGGAAGAGATCCGCGCCTATGGCCAGCAGGCCGCCCATGGCGTCCCGGTCGAGAGCATCGCCCGCGCCTTCGCCAAGACCGAACGCCATGTGCGCCAGCGGCTGAAGCTGGCCGGGCTGCCCGCCGAGGTGCTGGATCTGCTGGCCGCCGACCGCCTTGGCCTCTCGGCCGCCGAGGCGCTCTGCCTGTCCGAGGATCCCGAGCGGCAGATCGCCCTGGCCCAGACCGCCGCCACCCGCAACCTGAGCGCCGCACAGATCCGGGCCGAGCTGACCGCCGCCGCCATCCCCGCCAGCGATCGCCGCGCGGTCTTCCTCGGCCTGGCCGACTATGAGGCCCGCGGCGGCCGGATCTCGCGCGACCTCTTCACCGAGGATGCCTTCCTGGAGGATCCCGCCCTGCTGGAAGAGCTTTGGACCGAGAAACTGATCGCCGAGACCGAACGGCTGCGCGCCGAGGAAGGCTGGGCCTGGGCCGAGCATGACCTTGACGCCTATATGCCGTGGAGCCGGACCGAAAAGCTCGACCGGATCACCCCGCCGCCCGTCGATCTGCCCGAGGGCGACGCGGCCGAGCTGGAACGCCTGCAAGCCCTGCCCTGGCAAGAGCGCAGCGAGGACGAAGACCAGCGGATCGAGGCGCTGCGGGCGCGCATGGTGGGCGATTTCACCGACGACCAGCGCGCCAGCGGAGGCATCATCACCTATGTTGACCGCAAAGGCGCGCTGATTATCGAGCGCGCCTTCGCCAGGAAGACACGCGGCCGGGCACGGGACGGCGGTGGCGACCAGGGCGGCGCGGCGGCCAAGCCCGCCCTGCCCCAGAACGCCCGCGACGATCTTCGCTGCATCGCCCATGCCGCCTTGCAGACCGCCCTGATCGACCAGACCGAGCTACTGCTCGACCTGCTGGCCTGGCAGATCGAGGCCAAGCTTCCGCCCTGGGCGGGTGCCCTTGGTGTGACGCTGGCCACCCCGTCAGTCACGCCCGAGAAGGACAGCAGCTTTCACCTGGACGCGCGCCTGCCCGAGCCCGGTGTCGATCATCGCGCCGAGAACAGCTGGGACGCCTTCGCCGCCTTCCGCGAGAAGGGCAAGAAGCACCGCAACCAGGTGCTGGCCCGCGCCCTCGCCCGCTCGGCCCACGGCGCCGCCAATTCCGGCTTTCCGGCCGCCCTGGCCGAGCATGTCGAGGCCCGCCGCCTGATCCGCAAGATCTGGACGCCTGACGCCGCGAACTACTTTGGCAGGATCCGCCCCGATGTGCAGGTGGCGATCTGGGAAGAGCTGACCGGCGCCGAGGGCGAAGAGCTGAAGCGCTTTGCCGATCTGAAGAAGGCCGACCGCGCCAAGGAACTGGAGGCGCTTTTCAGTGACGCCAGCACCCAGGAGGCCCTCGGCCTGCCGCGTGACCAGGTGAAAACGATCGACGCCTGGCTGCCCGAAGAGATGCGGGGCTTCTCCGCCCCGCTTCCGAAGGAGGTCTGACGATGGCGCGCGCGAAACCCTCAGCCGCAGCGGTGAAGAACGTCCTCGACGCAATGATCGCGCGCGGCCTCCAGCCCGGTTCGGTTCAGGTCGCCGCCGATGGCAGCTTCTCCGTCGAAACGCTAAGCACCCGCGACCGGCCCGCCCCGGTCGCGCCGGGCGAGCCCCGGAAGTTCGGACAGACACGGACCCAGAGATGAAAGTGAAGTTTCCCGGCTATGTGCCGGAAAAGATGAAATCGGGCGAATGGCGCCATCGGGTCCGCGTCGAGGGCAATCCCAGGAAGAGGATCCGGATTCCAGTCGGCCCCGACGAGGCCGCCTTCACCGAACACTACTACGCCGCCCGCGCGGGTCAGACGGTCGAGGAAAAGCCGCTCAAACCCGTGGTCCGCCATTCCCTGGACGAACTGGCCCGCGACTATCTGATCTGGCTGGAGGCCCAGGTACAGGCCGGGAATGCCTCCCCCATGACGCTGAAGCAGCGTCGCAGCCTTTTCGGCAAGGTCTGCGAGATGAAAGACCCCGAGGGCGAGCGCATGGGCGACCTGCATCACGACCTTCCCCCGACCGGGATCCATCACATCATCGACCAATGGGGCGAGGCCACGGCGCAGGCAGACAACTCGCGCAAGGCCCTCAGCGCTGCCTACAAATGGGCGATCACCCGTGGCCGCGCGACGCGCAACCCCTGCACGGGCATCGCCAGGGTCCATCGCAGCCGGGGTGGCGCCGTCCCCTGGAGCAGCAGCGACGTGCGCGCCTTCCTCGATGCCCACCCCGAAGGCACCACCGCCCGCCGCTGGCTGCTGCTGGCCATGTTCACCGCCTGCCGGATCTCCGACGCGCGCACCCTGGGCCGACAGCATGAGGTCACCCGCGACGGGGTGGTCTTCCTCGACTGGCAACCGCAGAAGAAGGGCTCCGCCTTCGTCTCCGTCCCGATTGCGCCCCAGCTTCTGGCGGAGCTGCGCGCGACCGAGACCGAAGGCCCGACCTACATCCTCAGCGAGCATGGCCGCCCCTACCGCTCGACCGCCGCCCTGCACCAGAGGATACGCCGTTGGGTCGATGTGGCGGGGCTGGAGAACCGCAGCCAGCACGGGTTGCGCAAGGCCATGGGCGAGATCCTGGCCGAGGCCGGAGCCACCCAGCACCAGATCATGGCGGTGATGGCCCACACCCAGCCCGCCACTTCAGCCATATACACCCACCGGGCGGACCGGCGCCGGATGGCCTCGGCCGCGATGGAGGCGATCAAGGGATTTGCGTTGTGAGCTTCTATAGCCCCTGCCAGCCCATAGCCTTCATAGGTGCAAGGTGAAGCGAATGACCGCACCCAGCCGTTCCGCGGTAGTCGTCCCAAACGCAGCATGACGCCAGGCACCGACACTAGGGGCCGGGAGCTGCCATTCGCTGTATCCTTGAGGAACGGCGTCGCTGCGCAGGGAGAGCAAGTCACCATCACCAGCGCCCTAGGTCGTGTTGACAAAACGGATTCACATCAGGCTTTGAGCATGATTCAAGCTGGCATCTGCGATGGAGACCAGCTTGGCACGAGACCTTATGTCGGACGAGGAATGGACGTTCTTTGAG
>NZ_JBPAXY010000015.1:0-32934 GCF_050897975.1 Pseudooceanicola aquaeponti | reverse complement strand
GCTCAAAGAACGTCCATTCCTCGTCCGACATAAGGTCTCGTGCCAAGCTGGTCTCCATCGCAGATGCCAGCTTGAATCATGCTCAAAGCCTGATGTGAATCCGTTTTGTCAACACGACCTAAGCCCAGACCCAAATCTGCGAACCAAAGAAAGCCGGTGCGGTCCCCCGCATCGGTTTTTCTTTGGCACGATTTGGATCGGTGACGCATATGCCGGACATCCTAGTCGAAGTCCTGATGCCGATTTTAAAACGGCTTGCTGTGTCCTGATAAGCGGACTAGCCCTACGTGCGCTCTAAGCACTCGCGCGTCCAGCTACTCTCTAAGCAGTGGATTTCGGCCCGAAGCCGACCTTGGCCAGGACCACTGTTGCCGCGGCGCAGCTTCCCCATACTGTACCTTCATGGCATCGCGCAGCAAGCTCCAAGAACCTGAGGGCAGATTTGCAGGACAAAGCAGTCATTTACGTTAATGGCAGAAAAGAGTGCTTTAGATCATGCCAAGAAAAACAAAGAGCATCGGCATGGAGAATTTTCATCCAAGCGTAGATTGCTTCAAGCGGCGCCCACCAAAATCATCGACACAACAACGAACGCGACTACAATAAACGTAATAAGAAAAAACGCGATCCAAGTTCCAAGTTTATTGCCATTGTTTATCTCTTCAATGACCAGCATGCCCTCAAGGATTAAAGAAGCCAAACTTCCAACTAGCAAGACAATGCCCAGCCAAGGAATATCTGGCGACGGGCTTCTAGCAAACTCTATGAAAAACAATATAGTTGCTAAAACCGTAGAACCCGTAGAAACTGACGCTCCTAATTTCGAAATGTATGGAGAGGAGCGCTCCTGAAGTAGATAGCTCTTTGTCTTTTTCCATTTGGATGTCAGATAATTCAATTGAAATCATCAATATACTGGAGGTTGCAACCTAGCTTAATCAGACCGGATACCCCAGGTTGACGTCCGTAGAGCTTGCATCAAAATGATTATATGCGGCTGTTTGGCCACACGCTATGCTGCCCTGTAATCCATTTTTCCTGAAACCGGGGCACCGCACATAGCTACAATAGGTGCGAAGTCTAGCATGCCGCAAAGTATGCTCGAACCGGACTTGGAGCGGTACGGCTTGCTGCGCGCCCTAATGAGGGGACCAGCCCGGCGAAGACGGCCCAAAGCCGCCTTTCGATGGGTGGCCGGTCGCCGCATCGCAGCTTCCTCGAAGCCGTCATTCATCCAGACCGCAGAATTCTGGGCGGCCGGACGTCAGGGGTGCGGACGTAGCGCCAATTCGCTGCGGTTGCGCCAAGGTCGGCTTTCCAGGTTTCGCCTTTGTCAAAAACGGTCGTTTGAGGGCAAAGAACGCCACACAATCTGTGGGTGATTTCGTGCGAGCGTGCATCTATAGCCCGAATGGCTTTGGAGCATCTGGATAGATGATCCGTAATGCAGCGAAGGCTGCATGCGCTATCGCATCCGATATTCCAGTGCCTTCGGCACCCATGTTTTTGATAACATTCTCGATACGTGATTCTATGGCAGGATGGGACTCTGAAGCGCCCCATTGATCGGCGGCGATTAGCGCCATTGCAAACAGCGCGAAATAGACACCGACCTCACGCTTTTGCCGAACTTTATCCTCGTCATCGCCGGATTGTTCAGCGTAGTTCGCTACGAACTCCATAATGAATGTGGTCGCAAATTCATCGCATGAAAGCTCCTCGGCGTGTTGATCTGTAGAGGGAGCATTGAACGCCGCGCTCGTGCCGTCTTGTTGATGCTGGATATGTCTGAGCTCATGCAGGAAGGCCCAGCCAGTTGCGATGGTAGCGAGTTCCCCTGCCGCGCGCGCTTCCACATCATTTTTTACATCGCAATATTTGCCCGGTTCCGGCACGCCCGGCGGCAACTGCACGACTTCTGGGTCTTCAGCACTTAGCATATCGCGAAATGCCTGAACCATTGATCGAAATCGGGTGAGATTGATGTCTTTGGCGCCAGTGCTCCTATAAAATGCAGAATAACCTTCCCAGGCAATAAAACTGGCAAGCCAAAACGCCCGCATCGCTAGGTGATTGAAGCGAACAATCTTGAACAGGCCAGCCTCCAAAGCAAAAGTACCGCCTGATCCTGCATCGTCCATCAACTGAAACTCAGGGTGGTATTTTTCCCAGAAGTCTTCCAGCTCTGCCTTTCGTTCCGGTACGCATCCTAGAAACAGGTTGCGAGCAGCCTGCTGCACTGCCTGGTCATTCTCTGTCATGACATCGTCCGTCATTAAACCTTCCCTTGGCCTATCTTGATCAAGTCGGTCGAGCAATACGTAGATTGTTCTCAGCTCTTGCCGAAGTGGATGGTGCAGCTTTTACGTGTGTCCGGGTAAAGCGCAAGCTGCAATAATGGTCGTTTTTGGTCGGGACCCAAGGAGCGGACATTAGTTAGCAGTGCAGCATCGGGTAAGGAAGGCTCGAAGCGGTCATGCGGCGGCGCGGCGGCCCCATCACGAGGGCCGCGCTATCCTGTCGACGTGTTCGGCCCAAAGCGGTCTTCCAATGAAGGGAGATAAGCCGCGACGCAGCATCTGGAACCTGACGTTCATCCCTTGCGCAGCAACTTCACCCGCGGGAAGGTGGCGGCCGACGGGAAGGCTCCAACTCCGGAAATAATAAGGCTGAGGCATGACGCTGTTTCTTGGTTACGACCCTGGTGGAAAAGGCAAAAACGGTGTAGCGGCCATTCGAGTAATTTCGGATGCGCCTGAAGTCGTGGCCAAAGCTACTGTTCGCGATGCTGCCGAGGCACTGTCTTGGCTTGAGGTCTATGCAAAGACAGCGGTTGCACTAGGCATAGATACCCTCTTGGCTTGGTCACCGAAGGGCGGGCGCGCCTGCGATGATGCGCTACGACGAAAGTACGGCGGTAATTCGGTTGTTGCTCAAAACTCCTTATACAGCTCCATGACCCTGAATGGTGCTATAGTGGCAAGGCGGCTCGGATTACCCGTCTACGAAAGCCACCCCAAGTTGTTCCTAGGCGTATCCGGCGAAAATGCGATCCGCGAGGTCTACAACGACGCAGTATCCACTACGGAAGCAGATCATGAGGGGGACGCTATCGTAGCGGCCTGGTGCGCGGCCATGGGACATAGCAGAAAATGGGCCGCCGATCTCTACGTGGACATCGAAGACGACATAGAGCTCGTGGTGCCAGAGGCTCGCTACCCGTGGTTTGAGGAGGTCTGATGGGAACCAGCGCATTGCAGCAGGCCAGGACACGAGATCGTCGCGTCCGGCCCTTTCCGGACATTCGCTAGGTTCGGCCTCGCTGCGGCGCAGCTTCCCCAAACCGGCCATCGGTGGCATCGTGCAGCATGTTCTCGCACTCCAATGTCAGCTGTGCGGACGGAGCGGGCTTTCGCTGGGCTTAAGCGAATGACAGCTTTGCATTTTGCCTAGACCACCTAAAAGAAGTTCGGCACACTTCGTGCCATTACCTTCTTGGTCGCATTCTTAAGGGGCCGGCATGTTTCTTGACATCATTAGATTGAATGATGAAATCATCAAAATGAGCAATCAGGAAAGACTAGAGGCGCGAAATTAAAAGAAGGATTTGCTTAGGAAGCTAGAAAACTCGTCTGGCGAAGATATATTTAAGCTTATGAATCTGATCAGCTTCGCCAACATGGACGAATTTGTAGCCGAAGCGCGTTTGCATGCGCAGCAGAGCTTCAAGATCTGTATGTTTTCGGCGGCCTCTGGATTTCTAATTATCTGCGTTTCCGTTGGCTTCGGTATTCATTTTCAGATTAATGGCATTGAGAAACTGTCCGCCTCATACCTCGGCGCAGCAGTTGGTTTTATTACCGAGGGAATCTCAGCGATTTTCTTTTCCCTTTACTCTAGTAACAACTACCCAAGTTAATCACTTTCACGACCGCCTTCTGGGTAGTCAATCCGCATACTCCGCAATGCTAAGCACCTTCCTTCTCTCAGACGAAAAAGTTCGTGAGGAGCAGATAATTTCAGTTTCAAACAAGTTCATGTCGCGACTAGACGGTTTGGATAAGGCCGAGCACGTTTGAATCGCTTGCTGAGAGCGAACGCCGGTCAGCATTAGACTTCGAGTTTCTGACGTTTATGAGGTCTGCAGCATCAATTACTTTGGGCTCGAAGCGGTCGTGCGGCGGCGCGGCAGGCTTCATGCTCTGGTGAGCCAGGTCCGTGGGGCGCGTGCGGCCCATTGCGGACCTTCACGCCTAGCGCATGGGATGACCAGTGTCGCCATCCAATCTTAAAGGATCTTGCTAGCCGCTCAGATGATCCTCGACATTCAAACGAGTCGCTTTTCTTCGGACGACTGGGCGATCATCGGCACGCGGTTTGCCGTGGCACTTCGGCACTTAAGGTTGCAAGCGTGCCAGATGTGCGCCAATTATATAAAAAGAGACTAGCTGCGTGCACTGTGCGTTATCTACATGCTTGGACCTTCGGCTTCCGCAGAAAGCAATGTGTCCAGAGCCTAACCATCCCCCCGGGGGCAAAGCTCTTGGATGGTGGCTTCAGAGGGCATCTCATGTTCGTTCGTTAACTCCGAGCGGATCAAGGCAAGGCCGGCTTGCCTATCTTCCGCGTATCCATAGATTCCTTGACAGCGCGCCATGACGAGTATCTTGATTGCGTCCTTTGATCCGCACCACGCAGCGTGCTCCATGGATTTCATGGCATCTGCGTGCATTTCATCGACCTCCGACTTCCACTCCTCAGTCTTTTCGACCGTAGGGTCCTCTGCCAGTGCCTTGGCGGCGAGAAGAAGCTCGCCTCCTTCACGATAGCGGAATTCGGTTCCACAGATATAACTCCAAGAAGGAGCGAGGACACTTTGACGTACCTTGTGAAGAGGCTCATCTAGAACGGACTCTATCAAAGCTCCAGCAATCGCCCCTGCGACGAATATAGCGCACTCTTTCGCTGATTTCTTCATATCATGCCTGACTTGATTAAGTGGTTAGTGTTTTCGATTTCGTGTCTAATCTCAGCCATCATCACAGCCCCTTTTTCAGAAATGGAATTTTCAGCTTCAGCTTTGGCGGTCACGGCACTGCCGGTCACTTCCTTGCCCGCGAGTGGCGGCAGGAGATCCGACGTCTCGCCATATATCGGCCAGGCCTTTGCGTAGCATTGATTGGGTAGCGCCAAATCACCCAGGTCCTTCTGAATTTTGTCCAGCTTGTCCATGGCTCCGCGGATATCAGTAACTCTAGACCTTCCATCCTTGATTCCGGCCTCTGCTATCAGCGCGCTCTTCTCTCTATAAATCGGCACATTTTCATCCATGAAGCGTTCGAAGTCGCCATCAACTGAATACTTCAGATCCTGATATGCTGGCGCAAGCTCTTGACCATTGTTGTTGAGTAGGACGCGGCTGTACTCCATTGCTGCATTGACCGCGGCACCGGCAAAAGCTCCCACTGCAATGCCTACGATTGGCAAGCCGCCAGTGTATCTGGAGACCGCATATCCGAGAGCGGCTCCCACGAGGATGGCTGCAGGGTAACTGTTGCGGCCGAGGCTCACGCCGCTTCTTTCAATGGAAGTCGAGCCACCTAAGTTGCTTGCACCGCACCCGCACAAGATAAAAGATGGGGCTCCAAGAACCAAGAATCTTCTTTGCATTAGAAAATTTTCCTTTACCACTGGAGGTCGGGAAGTGATTGTACGCTTGAAATCTTTTCTTATGGGGGCCGCGCTTTTCCTGGCATCGTGTGCTCCTCCGCCCGAACTGGTCAATCCCGAAAAAGCCAGTGATCTGCAAGTTTTGGCCGCTTTGCACGATCTAGTAGCGCGAGGTAGGCACAGCGGGGGGCTGGATTATGATCACGTTGCTTTCGATGAAATAGACAAGCGTGGCCTGTTGTCATTGGCAGAGGTTGCGCGCGTCCGCATCAGCAGGGTTGAGGAGGGCTACTCTTTGGCGCACGTTATCGCGTCATGGGGAATGCCTACCCACCTGCAGTACATCAATGAGTACCAGGTTCTCTATTACTACCGAAACGTAGGTATGCTTTTTAAGCGCCAGATGATCGTGATCCGAAACCAAAGGGTCGCAGGTCAGGTGCAATTGGTGAAGCTCAATGGCAGGTATCGCTGGAGTGGAAAAGGCGTCATCCCAACGGCTGCCTGGAAGCTCGGCGCACCTCAAGCAGCGACATTCATGGCGCCGGTTGCGCCTCGCGGGGTGCTCACATGCAATGGCGCATCAAACCCTCCATGTAGCACCCTGCGCGTAGCGCGTGGGGTCACATCTCAGATCTACACGCCGCCCAAGACCCTTCCGACGATGAATCCTTACGCTAACACGGGCTCGCGTTCTCACAGTTCTTCGGCATCTCCTGTCCTTTCCGGGTTCAAATGACACAGGAGAAGTAGGTGCTCGGCGCTCGGCTGAAAAAACCCTGTAGAGTCCTTAAAGGCGGGCCGGTACGTTTCAGTGACTGTATGTTGGTTGGATCAGACAAGCCTCTGCTTCACCAGCGTTTAGCGGACCTTTGTGCCTCGCGCAGCGAAAGCCCGCTTCCCGCCCATCTCCGTCATACACCCTTTGTGCAGCGGTTAGCAGTTTTCCCACGCATTGCGTAGGTCTACTCCTGACCCAGCCTATACCGAAAAACGGATCGTGACCCAGTCCAGCGATCCAAATGGCCTTCGCACGAACTCACCTCGTGCGAGTTTCTCTAACTTTAGACAGGTGACTGACATGCGCCACCTTTATGAACAGTGGGCGTTGGAGTTGCACCTTCGGACGGTTAACCCACTGGAGCGTCACCGCATGAGAAGCTCAGTGTCTCGCAGCAACAGCGTCTCAGCCAAATTGGGAGTTTTTGGTTTACACCCCCATGTGTAAGCCCTTGAAATGAAACAGTCGCACAGGAAGCCAGTTTACACGAAAAGCTAATGTTTTCAGAATTGTCGCTCGGATTGCAAATCCGTGTACACCGGTTCGATTCCGGTACTCGCCTCCACCCTTCCCCACAGACAGATCCCCAGCATCGCACGCGATGGCGGACCCGGGTGGGCCCGTGTTGGATGTCCTGCGCGCGGGCGTGCATCCTGCCCCGCAGCCTGGCCGCGACCCGGATCAGCCCTGGGCAAGAAGACGCTGATTGAGGTCAGAAAACCGGCGAAAACCGGCAGGTCTGCGCGGTATATCCACTTCCCGTTCCGTCAGCACTTTACAGACCCTCCCCCAGGGTCGAGCTTGCCCGCAGCCTTCCCGCTTCCGGGGCTCCATGCCGCAGAGCATTTTCTCCCATGGCCTTTACTTCGACCAGCTTCTTTTACTTCGCTGCGTTCTTCTTTGTCGTCTTTCCCTTGCTGGGGCCCCGCCTGCGGGTGCCCTTCGTCACCGCCTTCAGCCTGCTGTTCTATGGCTGGTGGGATGTGCGATATGTGCCGCTGATCCTGCTGTCGGGGGCGATCGACTATCTCTGCGCCATCCGGATCCACGACAGCGCGCGCCCGGCGGCGCGGAAGCGCTGGATGGCGGCCTCGGTGGTGCTGAACCTGGCGATCCTGATCTACTTCAAATACGCCAACTTCTTCCTGGATCAGCTGTCGGCGGCCACGGCGGTGGACCTGTCGATCCCCCATATCATCCTGCCCCTGGGCATCTCGTTCTACACCCTGCAAACCCTGGGCTACACGATCGACGTCTACCGCGGAAAGATCGCGCCGGAACGCAACTTCCTGGTCTTCACCCTGTTCGTCAGCTTCTTTCCCCAGCTGGTCGCCGGGCCGATCGAGCGGGCGCGGAAACTGCTGCCGCAGTTGCGCGCCATCCCCGCGTTCGAGGTCTCTTTCCTGGTGCGCGGCCTGCTGCTGGTGATCTGGGGCCTGTTCCTGAAATTGGCGGTGGCGGACAACCTCAATGTCTACGTCACCTCGGCCTTCGAGGCCGAGCGCAGCGGGTTCCTCTATCTCTTCATCTGCTGGCTGGCGATGTTCCGCGTCTACTGCGACTTTGCGGGCTATACGCTGATCGCGCGGGGGCTGGCCCTGGGGATGCGGATCAACCTCAGCGAAAACTTCCGCCAGCCCTTCCTGGCCACCACCCTGACCGGCTTCTGGCAGCGCTGGCACATCACCCTGACGACCTGGATCGTCGACTATGTGCATATTCCCATCGCCCGGCGCTTTCCGCAGGAACCCTTCCGCTCTCTCTCGGCCATCGGGGCCATGTGCCTGGTGGGCCTGTGGCATGGGGCGTCGTGGAACTTCATCCTGTTCGGGCTGATGCATGGGGTGGGGATGCGGCTTTGGGCGCCGGTGGCACGGCTGTTTGCCTTCGTGCCCGCCCCCGATGGGCTGCGCCGGGTAATGTCGTGGATCGTGCTGTCGGTCTTCATCTCGCTTTCGGCGCCGCTGTTCCTGATCTCCGATCTGGGGACCTTCTGGAACCTGGTCTCGGGCATCTTGACCGACGGTCTGGGCTGGGCACAGATCCTGGCGACCGAGGGGCGGCTGGCGCTGGCCTTCGGCGTCCTCGCCGGGGCGCTGGTCTTTTGGGACGAGGTCCAGGCGAAGCGCAAGGCGCGCTGGACCATCTCGAACATCGCCTTCAACGGGACGCTGCCGCAGGTCTTCGCCGCCACCGTGCTGGTGATCTTCCTGCTGGTCGCCTTCGGGGAAAGAGGGGGAAGCGATTTTGTCTATTTCCAGTTCTAGCCGCGCCCTGGCCTATCTGGCCCTGCTGGCCGCGATCGCCTATGGCAGCGCCCGTATCGTCGACCTGCCCCTGGCCCCGGATCGCCGCCTATCCGGTTTCGAAGCCGTGCGCGAGCGGGTCGAGGTGGTCAGCCTGGGGCCTTCGCACAGCCGCGCGTTTCATTTCCCGGCCATGGGGCTGGAGGGCTACGCGTTGAACGGCTCGGGCATGGGGATCGAGACCAGCGCGCTGAAGCTGAAGTCGATCGCGACCCATAGCCCGGCGCTGCGCTGCGTGCTGATGCCGATCTCGCCGGGGGTCCTGTCGCTGCGCGACAGCTCGATGGCGTCGCGGCAAAGGGGCTGGCTGGCCAATACGCCCACCTATCTGCGCGCCCCGGACCTGAGCCTGCGCGACCGCGCCAGGATCGCCACCGCCAAGCTGACCAACCTGCCGCAGCTGACCCTGATCCGCGAAAGCGGCCCGCATCTGCGCGACCGGGTCAGCCATGCGATAGAACCGGGCGCGCCCTGCCGGATGACGGATCCGACCGGCCTGTCGCAGCCCGACGAATTTGGCCTGCGCCACGGCTATCCGCCGGTCAATGCCCCCGCCGCCTGCCACCCCGAGATGGCCCGGCTGACCGCCGCCACGCATCTGTCGCGCCTGCCGCCCGAAGGCCCCTGGCGCGACCGCATCCAGGCCGGAAACCTGGCCCTGCTGGACAAGATGCTGAACCTGCTTGCGGCGCAGGACGCCCATCTGGTCCTGGTGGCCACCCCCACCACCCGCTTCTACCGGGCCGAGATGGCCCAGCTGGGCTCGGCCGAGATCGAGCGGGTGACCGAAACCTTCGGCGACCGCGCCAATTTCCATTTCATCGACGCGCAAGATTTCTTCGACGATCACCCCGATCCCGCCACCGTCTTCTATGACGACGACCACCTGTCGCGCACCGGGGCCGAGATCTTCTCCAGGGCGCTGCGCCCGCAGATCCCCTTCTGCGACGCCACCACGCTGACGGGCACAGAGGCGGTGGGCCCCGACTAGGCACGCCCGCAACAGGAGCGCCAGGCCTGCATGGGTTGCCCAGAGGCCCGGGCGCGGCTAAACCCCGGCCAAACCGGCGGAGGCTTTCCATGAACATTCTCATCCTCGGCGGCGGCGGCCGCGAACATGCACTGGCCTGGGCCGTGCTGCAAAACCCGAAATGCGACAAGCTGATCGTGGCGCCGGGCAATGCCGGGATCGCCCAGATCGCCGAATGCGCCAACCTCGACATCCTCGACGGCGGCGCAGTTTGCGAATTCGTTCAGGAAAACGCCATCGACTTCGTCATCATCGGCCCCGAGGCACCGCTGGCCGCCGGTGTGGCCGACCGCCTGCGCGAGGCGGGCGTGCTGGTCTTCGGCCCCAGCCAGGCCGCCGCCCAGCTGGAGGCCTCGAAGGGCTTCACCAAGGCCGTCTGCGATGCCGCAGGCGCGCCCACGGCCGCCTATGCCCGTTTCGACGCCGCCGCCCCCGCCAAAGAGTATATCCGCCAGCAGGGCGCGCCGATCGTGGTCAAGGCCGACGGTCTGGCCGCCGGCAAGGGCGTCATCGTCGCCATGACCGAGGCCGAGGCGCTGGCGGCCATCGACGACATGTTCGGCGGCGAGTTCGGCGCGGCGGGCGCCGAGGTGGTGATCGAAGAGTTCATGGAAGGCGAAGAAGCCTCCTGGTTCATCCTTTGCGACGGCGAAACCGCCCTGCCCATCGGCACCGCCCAGGACCACAAGCGCGTGGGCGAAGGCGACACCGGCCCCAATACCGGCGGCATGGGCGCCTATTCCCCCGCCCCCGTCCTGTCCGACGCCGTGGCCGAACGCGCCATGGCCGAGATCATCCTGCCCACCCTGGCCGAGATGAAGAAACGCGGCACCCCCTATCAGGGCGTCCTCTACGCGGGCTTCATGATCAAGGACGGCCAGGCGCGGCTGGTGGAATACAACTGCCGCTTCGGCGACCCGGAATGCCAGGTGCTGATGATGCGCCTGGGCGGCCAGGCCCTGGACCTGATGCAGGCCGCCGCCGAGGGCCGCCTGGCCGAGGCGCAGGTGAACTGGGCCGAGGATCACGCCATGACCGTGGTCATGGCCGCCCAGGGCTATCCCGGCAGCTATGCCAAGGGGACCGAGATCAAGGGGCTGGACGCCCTGCCCGAGACCTCCTCCCAGTATTGCTTCCACGCGGGCACGGTGGCGCAGGACGGCAAGGTGCTGGCCAATGGCGGGCGGGTTCTGAACCTGACGGCGCGCGGCGCCACCCTGGCCGAGGCGCGCGACCGGGCCTATGCCATGGCCGACCAGCTGGACTGGCCCGAAGGGTTTCTGCGCCGCGACATCGGCTGGCGCATCCTGGACTGACCCCGGCGCCTCATGGCCTGGCGCCCTGCCCCGGATCCGGGGGGACGCCAGGCCACATTCCCCGGCCTTTCGCGGCAAAATTGTGGCAAATTTGCGACTTTCGCGCCGGAGTGTAGCAGCGATGACGCGCTTCGGCGCCGCCCGCTGTCCCCGGGGTAACTTTTCTTGCGCGACTCAGCTGTTCAACTACCCTGCCACCGCATGAATGTGCCGCCCGCATCCCCTCAGGAGCAGACCTACGAGTTCCGCCCGGCCCTGCTGCGGCGGCCGCAAAGCTGGACCCTGCGCGGCGACCGCCTGACCGGGCCCGGCGGCTCTGTCGCGCTGCGCAGCGTGCAGCATGTGGCCCTGGTGCAGATGCGCAGCGGTGGCACCCGGGTCATGCGCTTCGACCTGGAGACCGGCAACCAGGTGGCGCGGTTGCAGATCACCACCTCGGCCCGGCGACGGCGCGACGATCCCGAACAGGCCGCCTTTCTGGCGCTGCTGTCCGAACTGTCGGCCCGGCTGGGCGCGTTGCATCCCCGGCTGACCTACCGGATGGAGGACAGCGGCCGCGCCCGGCTGGCCTTCTTCCTGATCGGCGCGGCGGCGCTGATGGTCGGTATCGCCCTGACCCTGCTTCTGGGGGTCGCCTTCCTGCATCAGCCGCGCATCTTCCTGATGGCCCTGCCGGCGCTGCTGATCCTGAAAATCGCCGGCGCGGTCACCGCCTGCCGGTTCTGGCCCTTCCGCACCCCCGAGGAATTTCCCATCGCCACCCTGCCCTTCATCCTGTGGACCCTGGGCGGCCCGCGCCCCGAGACCCTGCCCGAGGGCGAAGAGATGCAAAGCGCCCTGCGCTCGGTCAGCTGACGGGCCAGGTGCAAGGCGCGCGCGCCCTGCGTTCAGTCGCAGCGGGTCAGGGCGGCGTCCAGGCTCTCGGGTCCGGTGAAGGGGCCGAGGCTGCGGCGGGTGATCTCTCCCCCGGCCTCCAGCCGCAGCGCCAGCACCTGGGTCCAGCCGCCATCGGCCAGGATCATCTCGGCCCCGCCCGGACAGGCGCGGATGCCGCCCGGGATCCGGTCCCAACCGATGCGATGATTGCTGACATCGGCGGCCGTGGTCTCCAGCGCGCGCAGGCCGCGCACCGGATCATAGCGCCACAGGCGCAGCACCTTGGCCAGATGCGGGCGATCCACATAGGCGATCTCGACCCGGCCGTCGCCGTCCAGATCCGCGGCGCCGAGCGGCGCCAGCCAGCGGAAGGCGCGGCCAATGGCCGGGGTGGCGGCGCGGCGCCCGGTGGCGTCCCAGACGGCCAGCCGCGCGCCCCGGGCGCGGTGGCTTTCCACCACGATCACCTCGGAGGCGCCGTCGCCATCCAGATCCACCAGACGCGGCGCCACATCCTCGAAGACCAGCGCCGGATCCAGGGTGAAGCGGCGGCGGGCGCCGCCCGCCAGATCCAGTTCCAGCGTGCCATGTTCCACCTCGTCGCCCAAAACCCCGTGGGGATAGCGCGTGGTCGGATCGGCAAAGCGCGCGGCCAGGATGCGCGGCGCGCTCTCGGCCCGGGCCAGGCCGGGCAGCAGGCCCAGGGCCAGAAAAAGGGCGGCGGCCAGACACGGCGCGCCCGAACGCGCCCTTGCCCCCGGCCCGCCCCAGGGCATCAGATCTGCTTCTCGGGCATGGTCACCACCAGCCCGTCCAGCGCCTCGGTCACCTTGATCTGGCAGGTCAGACGCGAGCGGACCGGATCGGGCTCATAGGCGAAGTCCAGCATGTCCTCTTCCATGTCGTCCTTGGCGGGCAGTTTCTCGACCCAGTCGGGGGCGACATAGACATGGCAGGTGGAACAGGCACAGGCGCCGCCGCAATCGGCCTCGATCCCCGGCACGCCATTGTCGCGCGCCCCTTCCATCACGGTCAGCCCGGGCTTCACATCCACCGGATGCTCGGTGCCGTCATGTTCGATATAGGTGATCTTCACCATGGCGCTCTCCTTCTGCCCTTCGGGTCCTCTCGCTTGGTCCTAGCGCCCCCTCTCGCCCCAGGCCAGCGGTTTTGCCCCGCCCGTCCCGCGTCGCAACGCCGCCCGCGCCCGGGCGATCATCGGGCAGGCTTCCGGGGGCCGGGCAAAGCGACTAGAGTGTCGCGAAAGAGGCAAAGAGCAGACCCCCGACGGCATGACCCCGCCCCGCCCCCCTTGCGTGCGCGCCACCCCGGCGCCCGCCGCCGCGCCCGCCCGCAGGCGCGGCGGCGGGCGGGCGCGCGCCCTGGCGGGGCTGATCGCGCTGATGGCCCTGACCGCCGCTTGCCAGCCGGTGCTGCCCGACTTCCCCACCCTGGGCACGCCCGAGATCACCCGCATCTACGACCGCCCGCCCCCCGGCTCGTCCCCCAACGACTGCTGGGGCAAGGAGGTGCAGCCGGCGGTGATCGAGACGGTGACCCGGCAGATCCTGCTGCAACCGGCCGAGGTGCACAGCGACGGGCGCATCGCCCAGCCCGCGATCTACAAGACCGAAACCCGGCAAGAGATCGTCCGCGAACGGCGCGAGATCTGGTTCCGCGTGCCCTGCGACGAGGCGATGACCCCCGCCTTCATCGCCTCGGTGCAGCGCGCCCTGGCGGTGCGTGGCCACTACGTCGGGCCGATCAATGGCGAGATGACGCCGCGCACCCGCCGCGCCATCCGCGCCTACCAGGCGCCGCAGGGGCTCGACAGCGGCATCCTGTCCCTGGCCGCCGCCCGCCAGATGGGCCTGGCGGAACTGGACATCGCCCCGCAGAGGTAGCGCGCCCTGCACGCGGCACAGGGGGGCTCTGCCCCCCGTCTCAGTCCCTGAGACTCCCCCCGGGATATTTCTGGCAAACGAGAAGAGAGAGGCGCGCGCGGGGGGATCCGCGCCGGAGCGCCCCAATGTGCCACCAGGGCGCGCGGGCAAACCGGGGCAAAGGAGGCGCCGCGGTCCCCGGCCCCTCTATCCATTCGATGGCCAAAAATACTCCCGCCGGAGGCCACCGGCCGCAGGCCGGTCCCCCGCCCGCACAGGGCCGTCACGCAAAAGGGGCGCCCGAAGGCGCCCCGTCTGTGCTCTTGTCGGCCCGGTCGCCCGGGGCGCGCCCTATCGAGTCACTTGTCTTCCAGCGGCAGCGCCACGAAGCGCGGGTCGCCCTGGCGACGGATCAGCAGCAGGATGGACCGGCGCCCGGCCTCTTCGGCCACGGTGATCTGCTCTTGCAGCTCGGCCACGGTCGAGATCTTCTGCTGGCCCGCATCGGTGATCAGATCCCCGGCGCGCACGCCCTTCTCGAAGGCTTCG
Source organism: Pseudooceanicola aquaeponti (assembly GCF_050897975.1). Classification (NCBI taxonomy): domain Bacteria; kingdom Pseudomonadati; phylum Pseudomonadota; class Alphaproteobacteria; order Rhodobacterales; family Paracoccaceae; genus Pseudooceanicola; species Pseudooceanicola aquaeponti. Next base: position 18,523 of record NZ_JBPAXY010000015.1, on the reverse strand, counting down.
GCCATCTCGTCGACATCCGTCACCACCAGGCCGTCGATGTCCTGGTCCAGCTCCAGCTGCTCGCGCAGCTCGGGCGTCAGTTCCGACAGGGACATGCCCATCAGGTCCAGGATCTGCGGATCGGCCTGGTCCTGGATCTGGGCGGCGGGCACGGCGCTGTCCTCGGCGGTTTCGCGACGGCCCAGGGTGACCTTCAGCGTCTCGGTCTCGCCATTGCGCAGGACGACGACGCGGACGGTCTTGCCGACCTCGGTATTGCCGACCTGACGCACCAGGGCGCGGGTGTCCTCGACCTCGACCCCGTCGAAGACGGTGATCACGTCGCCCGCTTCCATGCCGGCCTCCATCGCCGGACCCTCGGGGACATCGGTGACCATGGCACCGGCGGCCTCGGCCAGGCCCATGGCCTCGGCCATGTCGGGGGTCACGTCCTGGATGCGCACGCCCAGCCAGCCGCGGCGGGTCTCGCCGAACTGTTGCAGCTGGTCGACCACCCGCTTGACCACGTTCGAGGCCATCGAGAAGCCGATGCCGATCGAGCCCCCGTTGGGCGACAGGATCGCGGTGTTCACGCCGATGACCTCGCCATTGGTGTTGAACAGCGGCCCGCCAGAGTTGCCGCGGTTGATGGCGGCGTCGGTCTGGATGTAGTCGTCATAGGTGCCCGACAGGGCGCGGTTGCGCGCCGAGACGATCCCGGCCGAGACCGAGAAGCCCTGGCCCAGCGGGTTGCCCATGGCCACGACCCAGTCGCCCACGCGGGCGGTGTCGCTGTCGCCGAAGCTGACGAAGGGCAGCGGCTGATCGGCGGTGACCTTCAGCAGGGCGATGTCGGTCTTGGGGTCGGTGCCCACCAGTTCCGCGTCGATCAGGTTGCCGTCGAAGAACTCGATCTGGATCTCGTCGGCGTTCTCGATGACGTGGTTGTTGGTGACGATATAGCCGTCCTCCGAGATCACGAAACCCGAGCCAAGGGCCTGGCTGCGACGCGGGCGGGCCTCTCCGCCATTGCCGCCGCCGCCATTGCGGTCCTGGAACTCACGGAAGAAATCCTCGAAGGGCGAGCCTTCGGGGACGATGGGCGCCGGGCCGGTGCCCGCCGTCACGGTGGTGGAGGTGGTGATGTTCACCACGGCCGGGCTGATCTTTTCCGCCAGGTCGGCGAAGCTCTCGGGCAGCGCGCGGGCCGAGATCGCCTGCGCCAGCAGCAGCGCCACCGCCAAAACACCCATCCACATGGCGCGCATCGAGCGCGCCGAAAGGGTCTGAGCCTCTGCCATGGCGCCTCGATCCGCGCGGGATCGCAGGGCCTGTGCCTGTCTCATCATTCCCAAATCTCCTTCTTCTTGCTGAAGATGCCTCGGATATGTCCCCAGGGCACATCCGTGTGTCCTTGTTTCTAATGTAGGGCGGGGGCTGCGCAACACAAAGCCTATCGCGCCGCGTCAAGAGCCTGTGAAGGCCCCTTGAGAGCAAATCCGCCTGCAATCGCAAGGGGATTCGCCCCGACACGGCCCCGCCGGACCGATGATTTATCAATATGTAGGGCGAGGTTAGCCCAGCTGCGCGGGCGGGGAAAGCCGCCAGGCCGGGGGCGGCGTGACAAATCACGTCACGCGCCAAGCGCATGGGCCAGCCACAAAAGCGCCAGGCCCGCACAGACGGCCCAAAGGCCCATCTGGCGCCTCTCGCCCTCGCTGAGCGCCGCCAGGGCGGCCAGCAGGCGTTCGACGAAAGAAGGGGCCAGCCCCCAGGCCAGCCCCTCCAGCAGAAACACAAAGCCCAGGGCAAGCGCGCCCGTGGCCAGCGCCTCTAGGATCATTCGGTCGCGCTGCCGGTCAGCGGCACGGTCGAGGCAGCCCCGGCGATTGCGCCGCCGTCACCGGCGGGCGCCTCCTCGGGCGCTGCCGCGCCCTCCTCGGTGGTCTCTTCGACCGGATCCGCCACGGGGGCCACCACGGGAGCGGGCACCGGCTGGACACCGCTGGGGTTGTTCGACTTCAGGTAGCTGAAGAACTCGCTGTCGGGCGAGATCACCATGGTCGAATTGCTGCCCGACAGGGCGGCGCGATAGGCATCCAGCGAGCGGTAGAACTCGAAGAACTCCTGATCGGCGCCATAGGCCTCGGCGAAGACCGCGTTGCGGCGGGCGTCGGCCTGACCGCGAATGATGTCGGCCTCCCGCTGGGCCTCGGACACCACCTCGACCCGCTGACGATCCGCATTGGCGCGGATCTCCTGGGCGCGTTCGTTACCGCGGGCGATCTGGTCGGCCGCCTCACGCTCACGCTCGGCCCGCATCCGGGCAAAGGTCGCATCCAGGTTCTCGGCCGGCAGGTCGGTGCGTTTCAGACGCACGTCGATGATCTCCAGACCCAGCGACTGCGCCTCATCGAAGGCGCCGTCGCGGATCCGGGTCATCAGCGCGGCCCGGTCCGACGACAGGATCTCGTCCGAGCGCACGGAACCGAGGATTTCCCGGGTCTGCGAACGCAAGATCGAATCCAGCCGCGATTCCGCCGCCGCGATTCCGCCCACGCCATTGGCCTGGCGGAACTGGCGCACATCGGTGATGCGGTAGCGGGCGAAGGCGTCGACCACCAGGCGGCGGTCGTCCAGCGGCGTGACCTCCAGCGGGTCGATGTCGCGCGACAGGATGCGGTCGTCATAGGTGACGACCTCTTGGATCAGCGGGATCTTGAAGGAGAGGCCCGGCTCTTCCTTCACGTCGACTACGCGACCGAATTGCAGCACCAGGGCCTTCTCGCGCTCATCCACGATGAAGATCGAGGAAAAGCCCACCAGGCCGATGACCACCACCAGGGGCAGAAGGATCGTTGTCTTGTTCATGATCTCTCTCCCTTACTTGCTGCCCTGGGGCGCGGTGCCCGGGGCCAGCTGGTTCAGCGGCAGATAGGGCAGAACGCCCGAACCACCGGCCTGACCGTCGATGATCACCTTGTTCACATCGCCCAGAACGTCTTCCATGGCTTCGAGGTACAGACGTTTGCGCGTCACCTCGGGGGCCTTGCGGTATTCGTCCAGAACGGCGGCAAAGCGGCTGGCCTGACCTTCGGCCTCGTTGACCACCTGGGCGCGATAACCCTCGGCCTCTTGGCGCAGCTGCGCGGCCTGGCCGCGGGCCTCGGCGGTGACGCGGTTGGCATAGGCGTCGGCCTCGTTGGTCAGTCGCTCGCGCTGCTGCTCGGCGGCCTGCACTTCGCGGAAGGCGTCGATCACCTCCGACGGCGGGTCGGCCTTGTCGAAGTTGACGCGGATGACGTTCATGCCGCTGTCGTAGCTGTCGAGGGTCGACTGGATCAGATCCTGAAGGCGCGAAGCGATGGCGCCCCGGTCCCGGTTGAGGATCGGTGCCAGTTCGCTTTGCGCGATGATCTCGCGCATGGCGGATTCGGACACGGCGGAAATGGTCATCTGCGGATCGCGCAGGTTGAACAGGAACTGCGCCGGGTCGGTAATGTTCCACACCACCTGGAAGTCGATATCCACGATGTTCTCGTCACCGGTCAGCATCAGGCCCGCCTGGGCCCCACGACCGCCCACGCCCACGTCGACGATGCGTTCGCGGGTCACCGCGATCACTTCATGGGTGACCAGTGGCCAGGGGGCGAAGTTCAGACCCGGTTGGCCGGTGGACGAATATTCGCCCAGGAACAGTTCGACCGATTGTTCATCGGGTCGCACCGTGTAGACGCTGGCGAACAGCCAGCCGACCACGGCCACGATCACGCCCAGGCCGACCATCGAACGGGTGACCAGCGGGCCACCGCCGCCGCCCATGCCGCCATTGCCCCCGGTGCCGCCGCCATCGCCGCGCCCGCCCATCAGGACGCGCAGCTGGTCCTGGCCCTTGCGGACCAGTTCGTCGATATCCGGAATATTCGGCTTGTCGTCGCGACCGCCGCCGCCCTGGCCGCCATTCTGGCCACCGCGGTTGCCGCCGTTGCCCCCCGAGGGCGGTGTGGGTCGGCCGCCACCGCCGCCGCCCCAGGGTCCGCCATTCTCTCCAGCCATTGTCTCCCCTTCTCAGTCAAAACGCTTTGCCCCTAGCTGTGCAGCCCGGGGGTGAATTTCAAGTTTTCGCGACCGCTTGCCGCCCTCAGCCGAGGGTGCGGACCGGGTTGCGCATGGTTACCATCTCTTCCGCCGCCGTCGGGTGCACCGCCACGGTACGGTCGAAATCCTCTTTCGTCGCCCCCATCTTTACGGCGATGCCCGCCATCTGGATCATCTCGCCTGCCGCCGGGCCGACGATGTGACAGCCCAGAACCTTGCGGGAATGGGCGCCGACGATCAGCTTCATCAGGATCTTCTGCGCCGCGCCGCCGGCAAAGCTTTGCTGCATCGGCTTGAAGGAGGTCGCGTAGATCTCCAGCGGTTCCTTGACGGTCTCGCGCGCCTCTTCCTCGGACAGGCCGATAGTGCCCATCTCGGGCTGGGTGAAGATCGCCGTGGGGATCAGCTCGTGATCGGGCTTGGTGGGGTTGGCCTTGAACACCGTCTCGACAAAGGCCATGCCCTCGCGGATCGCCACCGGGGTCAGCTGCACCCGGTCGGTGACATCGCCGATGGCCCAGATCGAGGGCACGCCGGTCTGGCTGAAGTCATCCACCACGACCTCGCCCTTGCGGCCCAGGGTCACGCCCGCCTCTTCCAGGCCCAGCCCGTCGGTATTGGGCGCCCGCCCGGTGGCAAAGAGCACCTGGTCGAAGGTGGCGGTGCCGCCCAGGGTGTCATGCACCAGAATGCCGTCCTCGGTCTGTTCCAGCTTTTCGACGTCGATCCCGGTCTTCAGGTCGATCCCGGCGGTCTTCATCTCGTCCGCGATCAGGGTCCGGGCCTCTTCGTCGAAGCCGCGCAGCACCTGAAGGCCGCGGTAATACTGCGTGACCTGGCTGCCCAAGCCGTTGAGGATGCCCGCGAATTCACAGCCGATATAGCCACCGCCGACGATCAGGATACGCTTGGGCAGCTCGGCCACGTGGAAGATGTCGTTCGAGGTGATGCCCAGTTCGGCCCCCGGGATCTCGGGCTTCACCGGGCGGCCGCCGGTGGCGATCAGGATCGTCTTGGCGGTCTTGGTGGTGCCATCGGCCAGGCGCACGGTATGGGCATCGGCCACGGTGGCGCGCTGGTCGAACTTGTCGACGCCCGAGCCGTCCAGCAGCCGTTGATAGACCCCTTCCAGGCGGTCCAGCTCGGCTTCCAGCTTGGGCTTGAAGACACCGGCCCAATCAAACCCCTTCTCGGTGATGTCCCAGCCATAGGCCTGGGCCTCGGCGGCCATCGAGCCGTAGCCCGAGGCATAGACCATCAGTTTCTTCGGTACGCAGCCCCGGATGACGCAGGTGCCGCCATAGCGGCTTTCCTCGGCGATGGCGACGCGGGCGCCTGCCTCTCCGGCCGCCACCCGGGCGGCCCGCACGCCGCCGGAACCGGCACCGATCACAAAGAGGTCATAGTCGAAGGTCGAGGGGGTATCGGATGCCATGGGGCCTTGGTCCTTGCAGTTTGCCGCGCGCCGGGCCGCCCTGGGGGGACGCGCGACCCATGCGCCTGGGGGCCCTGGGGGCCGCAGCGGCGGGGAAATGTCAGTCGGAGAGATCCTTGAAAAGGTTGTCCTCTTCCACGAAATCGAGGCGCATGTCCTCGGTGGTTCCATCATTGATATCGCGGGTCTCGATCCGGCCATCGCCGTGGCCGATCACCACCGTATCGCAGATATCGATGAAAAGGCCATTTTCAACCACGCCCGGCATCTGATTGAGCACCAGCGCCAGTTCGCGCGGATTGCCGATGCGGTTCAGATGCAGATCCAGGATGTAATTGCCCTCGTCCGAGATAAAGGGCGCGTCGCTGTTCATCCGCAGGGTCACGTCACGGCCCAGAACGTCCATCGAGATCAGCATCTCTTCGACCAGCGCCTGGGTGGTGCGCCAGCCGAAGGGGATGACCTCGATCGGCAGGGGGAAGGCGCCCAGGGTCTCGACCTCTTTCGCGGCATCGGCGATGACGATCATCCGGTCGCTGGCGGTGGCCACGATCTTTTCCTGAAGATGCGCGCCGCCGCCGCCCTTGATCAGGTTCAGGTCGCCGTCAATCTCGTCGGCGCCGTCGATGGTCAGGTCCAGCCACTTGGCCTCGTCCAGCGAGACCACCTTGATCCCCAGGCTGCGGGCCAGTTCGGCGGTGCGGGTCGAGGTGGGCACGCCCGAGATCTTCAGCCCCTCCTTGCGCACCCGCTCGCCCAGGCAACGCACCATCCAGGCGGCGGTGCTGCCGGTGCCCAGACCGACGCGCATCCCGCTTTCGATGAAATCCGTCGCCCGTTTCGCGGCGACGAATTTTGCCTTGTCGATGGGGGACAGCTCTCCGCTCATCCTGGCTCCTTCGGTGTTTGACCCGCTTATAGGTCTTCGGCAGCCCGGATGCGAGAAGGGAATCGGCCCGGCCCCGGCGCGTTTCGCCCCGGAACCGGGCCCTTGGCGGCCCTAGCCCGCGTCCAACTCGCGGGCGCGGTCGCGCAGCAGGAACTTCTGGATCTTGCCGGTCGAGGTCTTGGGCAGCGGCCCGAAGACCACGGTCTTGGGCGCCTTGAAATGGGCCATGTGATCGCGGCAATAGGCGATGATATCGGCGGCATCGACCGAGAGGTTGGGCTTCAGATCGACGAAGGCGCAGGGCGTCTCGCCCCATTTCTCGTCCGGCCTGGCGACCACCGCCGCCTCCAGCACCGCCGGGTGACGATAAAGCACCTCTTCGATCTCGACCGAGCTGATGTTCTCGCCGCCCGAAATGATGATGTCCTTCAGCCGGTCCTTCAGCTCGACATAGCCGTCGGGATGCATCACCCCCAGATCGCCGCTGGCGAACCAGCCGCCGCGGAAGGCCTCGGCGGTGGCGGCGGGGTTCTTCAGGTAGCCGCGCATCACGTTGTGGCCCCGCAGGAAGATCTCGCCGATGGTCTGGCCGTCATGGGGCACCGGCGCCAGGGTCTCGGGGTCGGCGACCATGACCTGGTTGAGGGCAATGTTGCCCACCCCCTGCCGCGCCTTCAGCTTTGCCCGCTGCGCGGCGGGCAGGCTGTCCCACTCGGATTTCCAGGCGCAGATCACGGCGGGACCGTAGACCTCGGTCAGGCCGTAGACATGGGTCACCTCAACGCCCATGGCCTCCATCGCCTCGATCACGGCGGCGGGCGGCGAGGCGCCGGCGGTCATCACCTTCACCTGGTGGTCGAAGCGTTTCAACTCGGGGTTCTGGGCCAGCATGTTCAGCACGATGGGCGCGCCGCAGAAATGGGTCACCCCCTCGTCGGCGATCAGATCGAAGATCGGCTCGGCCCGGACATGGCGCAGACAGACCGAGGTGCCCGCATTGGCCGCCATCGCCCAGGGGAAGCACCAGCCGTTGCAGTGGAACATCGGCAGGGTCCAGAGGTAGACCGAATGGGTCGGCATGTCCCAGGACTGGATCTGCGCCAGGGCGTTCAGATGGGCGCCGCGATGGTGATAGACCACCCCCTTGGGGTTGCCGGTGGTGCCCGAGGTATAGTTCAGCGAGATCGCATCCCATTCATCCCCGGGCGGCGTCCAGGCAAACGCGGGGTCCCCCTCGGCCAGCAGGGCCTCGTAGGTCAGCGCGCCGATGGGATCGACGGGGCCATGGGTGGGATCCTCGATATCGACGATCAGCAGGTCGCTGCGGTGGCACAGGTCCACGGCGGCGCGGGCCACGGCGGCGAACTCTGGGTCGACCATCAGCACCTTGGCCTCGCCATGGTCCAGGATGAAGGCGATCGCCTCGGCGTCCAGGCGGGTGTTGATGGCGTTCAGCACGGCGCCGATCATCGGCACGCCGAAATGGGCCTCGAACATCTCGGGGATATTGGCGGCGATCACCGCCACCGTGTCCCCGCGCCCCAGACCGCGCCCCGCCAGGGCCGAGGCCAGACGGCGGCAGCGGGCGTAGGTTTCGGCCCAGTCCTGACGGCGCGCGCCATGCACCAGCGCGATCCGGTCGGGATAGACCCGCGCGCTGCGCTCCAGGAAGGTCAGCGGCGTCAGCGGGGCGTAGTTCGCCGCGCAAGTATCCAGATCCACATCATAAATATCGGTCATTCGTTCCTCCCGTCGCGGCCCGGTCGGGCCCCGGATCCTTATAGCCGCAGAGCGGGCGCGCTGGCCAATACGTTAGCGCCAAAACCCGGCTCCGAAGCGTCACCGGCGGCGCCCGGGCGCCCCGAGGCATGTCGCGGCAGGGCGAAATGTTATCTAAATTACAAAATGTAAGAAAACCTACATATTGACCTGTCATGAGGGGGACCGAGGCGCCCTGCGCGCCCACGCACTTCTGCTCTGTCTGACACTCTCAGGGACATCTCCATGCCTCTCTCTCCCCTCACTCCCCTGCGCGGCGCCGGTCTGAAGACCGGGCTGCGCGCCGCCCTGCTGGGCGGTGTGGCCACCCTTGGCCTGCTGACCGCCCCCGCCGCCCTGCACGCCAGCGACGCCGCCGCCCCCGCCCCTGCGGGCACCATCCGCGTGCTGACGATGAACACCTGGGGCGATCAGTTCCGCACCAACCTGGACGCCATCGCGCCGCTGTTCATCAACGGCGACTATGACGTCATCGCCTTCCAGGAGCTGCGCAACGACACCTACCTGTCCGGCCTTCAGGCCATCCTGCGCGACGCGGGTCTGGGCGACTACGAATACATCCGCCAGGGTGACAGCGGCGTGCTCAGCCGGATCGGCGGCGACTTCGACACCAACACCCTGGGCGACGCGGTGGCCTATCAGCATACCCAGGTCGGCGGCGGCGCCCCCGAGACCGTCATCGGCTCGCTGCACCTGGACTATCGCGACCCCTCGGCCACCCGCCTGAACGAGGCCAAGGGCATCACCGAATGGGCCCTTTCGACCGACCGCCCCGTCATCCTGACCGGCGACTGGAACGCGGGCGACGTGTCGGAACGCGGGCTGCACCGCGCCTCGCAGCAAAAGCTGATCCTTCAGAACTACCTGCGCACCGGCAACAGCTTCTACGGCACCCTGCTGGAGGAATACGCCGTCGACCCCGACGCCATGGCGGACTTCATCGACGATCACTACGGCGAAAGCCTCAGCCTCGACCAGATCCCCGACGACCTGTTCGCGGATGAGATGTACCCGGTGGAGAACAACACCCCGGTGACGATGAACTACCTCAAGCGCAACTTCATCCTGTTGCAGACCGAGGCCGAGCGCGAGCATTTCGCCCCGCACGACCTGGCCGACGGCTCGGTCTCCTGGCCCTCGGCCGAGGAAGACGACACCAACACCTGGCCCAGCTGGGACCGGGTGCGCATCGACCATTTCATCGCCTCGCGCCCCTTCGGCAAATGGTGGGTGATCACCGATGCCGCAGATGACGCCTATACCGGCACCCTGGACCAGACCGACGTCCTGCCCAATGGCACCGCCTATACCGACCACGAGGTCGTGGCGCATGACTTCCGCTGGGTCGGGCCGAAACTGGAATACGACAACGAAGGCACCGTCGACGAACGCACCCGCCTGGTCTGGAGCGACGAGGCCACCACCTTCTCGGACGGTAACGAGTTCTTCCTGACCCGCAACAACATGCGGACCGACGTCTACCTGGGCCAGATCGCCGACGACAACGGCACTCCGATCCTGACCGGGCTGACCGAGGACGAGAAGAAGACCCTGCTGGACTGTACCAGCGACGACCCGCGCCTGGCCCAGGCCATCGTGGACTACTGCATCGACGATCACAGCTTCATCGACGAGACGCTGGTGACCTCGGGCGGTACTGTCCTGGTCGAGGAAGACGCGGCCCTGGGCGGCGCGGATGCCACGCTGCGGCTGTCGAACGGCGGCCTGGCCGTGCGCGGCACCGCCATGCAGGCCCTGTCGCGCGACGTGTCGCTGGAAGGCGCCGGCGGCTGGATCGAGATCCGCGACGCCGCAGGCAAGGTCGATGCCGAGGGTGAGATCACCGGCACCGGCGCCCTGGCCAAGCGCGGCACGGGCACGCTGATCCTGTCGGGCGAGAACAGCTATACCGGCGCCACCGATGTGACGGCGGGCACCCTGCTGGTGAACGGCTCGAACGCCAGTTCGTCGCTGACCACCGTGCAGAACGGCGCCCGTCTGGGCGGCAACGGCACCACCGGTTCGGTTTCGGTCCTGTCGGGCGGCACCTTCGGCGCCGGCAACAGCATCGGCGCGCTGACCGTCGATGGCGATCTGACCTTCGCCAGCGGGTCCACCTTCGAGGTGGAGACGGACGAGGACGGCAATGCCGACACCGTCGCGGTCACCGGCCAGGTCGACATCCTGGGCGGCACCGCCCTGGTGATCGGCGAGGGGCTGAACTATGCCCCCGAGCTGTCGATGCAGATCCTGACCGCCCAGGGTGGCCTGTCCGGCGAATTCGACGAGGTCACCTCGACCCTGGCCTTCCTCGATGCGGCGCTGGACTATGGCAGCAATGCCCTGACCCTGAACCTGGAACGCAACGACACCGCCTTCGACAGTGTCGCCAACACCGCCAATGGCCGCGCCGCGGCGGGCGGGATCGAAAGCCTTGGCTACGGCAATGCGCTCTACAACAGCTTCGTCATGCTGGGCGAAGACAGCGCCTCGCGCGCCTTCAACAGCCTCTCGGGCGAGCTTTACGCGGCGACCGCCGGGGCGCTGGCCGGGCAAAGCGCGCTGATCGGCGGGCTGGCCGGGGCGCAGCTGACCGCGGCGCTGGATCTGGCCCCGGGCACCACCGGGTTCTGGCTGAAGGCCTATGGCGAAGAGGCCGATGTCGAGGGCACCGGCGACCTGCGCGACCTGAACCGCAGCAGCACCGGCACCCTGCTGGGCGTCAACGGGATGCTGGAAAGTGGCCTGAGCCTGGGCGTGATGGCGGGCTTCGGCAGCACCGAGGCCAGCCTGAACGGCCTGGCCGGTCAGGCCGACAGCGATGACACCCACATCGGTCTGATGCTGGGGCAGCGCTTCGGCCAGACCGCCGTGACCGGCGGGCTGATCTACAGCCACAGCGATGTCTCGGTCTGGCGCGGCGCCGACTACGCGGGCCTGTCGGAGGTGCTGCGCGGTGGCTTCAGTGCCGACACTACCCAGGTCTTCGCCGAGATCTCGCATCAGCTGGATCTGGGCGGCACCCGCATCACCCCCTTCGCCGGTCTGGCCCATATCGAGGTCTCGGGCGATCACGGTGCGGAAACCGGCGGGGACGCGGCCCTGCGCCTGGGCGGCCTCGACGCCTCGGTCACCCTGGCGGAACTGGGCCTGCGCGCCGAGCGCGCCCTGGGTCAGGGCACCACGCTGGGTGGCGAGCTGAGCTGGCGTCACGTCCTGGACGGCGAGACCGGCAACGCCGATCTGGCCTTTGCCGGGGGCGACGCCTTCACCGTGGCAGGCACCGGCCTGGCCGAGGATGTGGTCACCCTGGGTCTGGACGCCGCCATCGCGATCAGCGACAGCGCCAGCCTGACCCTGGGCTATCAGGGCCGCTTCGGCGACGCGGGCCAGGCCAATGCGCTGAGCCTCGGGGTCGGTATGCGCTTCTAAGCGCGGATCCTTGACGCGAAACCAGGGCCGCGGCGGCAGCGCCGCGGCCTTTTGTTGCAAGACAAGACCCCGCCCCTGTACACAGGCCTGAAGGACACAGGCTTCAGCTACACAGGCCTCAGGCGGCGGCGCAGAGACATAGGGCGATGGACGGCACAGGTTCAGACAAGAAGACGCATCGGCAGGACCTGCTGATGGAACAGCTGGCCCGGCAGCGGCATATCTCGCTGGAGGAGATCGCGCAGCGGTTCTCGGTCACCACCCAGACCGCCCGGCGCGACATCATGGAGCTGGAGAAGCAGGGCCGCCTGCGGCGCCTGCACGGCGGTGCGATGATCGCCGATGCCGTGGGCCCCGAAGAGCTGCGCCGGCGCCGCATCCGAAATGCCGAGGCCAAGGAGCGGATCGCCCGCCATGTGGCGGGCCTGGTGCCCGACGGCGCCTCGATCTTCCTCGACACCGGCACCACCTGCGAGGCCATCGCCCGCGCCCTGCTGGCGCGGCGCAACCTGCGCGTGGTCAGCTACAGCCTGCGCATCGCCGCCTATCTGCGCGAGACGACGGATTTCACCATCGCCATCCCCGGCGGTTTCGTGCGCCAGGTCGACGGCGGGGTTTTCCAGGGCCAGGCCGACAGCTTTCTGGCCGGGTTCAAGTTCGACCTGGGCATCCTGTCGGTCTCGGGGGTGGATGACGAGGGCGACCTGGGCGACGACGACAGCGCCGAGGTCGAAACCGTCCGCGCCGCCATCCGCCAGTCGGCCCGCGTGCTGCTGGCGGTGGACGGCAGCAAGTTCGGCCATCGCGGCCTGGTGCAACTGGGCAGCCTGTCGGACGTCGACCTGCTGGTCTCCGACACCGCCCCGCCCGCCCCCATCACCGCCCGCGCCGAGGCCTGCGGCGTGCGGATCGAGGTGGTCTGAGGGGCGGCGCCCCCAGGAACGGAAAAGGCCCCGCGGCGGATGCCGACGGGGCCTTCTGTTTAAGGGCCGGGGCGGGTGTGGCGCTCCACCTGACCTTACCTATCAGCATATAAAAAATCTTTTCTTTTCAATTCACTTTGGTTCCAGCGGCACAGCTTATTGACACAAAATTTCAAAAAGAACGACCTTCATGCGAAGAGTATGGTGCGGTGAAGGAGCGCAACTCCCTACCTTCACTGAGTAACGGCAGCGCATTCCGCGTTAGCCGGGGTGGTCATCTCGGCTGCCCAACTTCACAAGAACGGACATTAGTCTCATCATGAAGCATGCCTTGGCACGCCAAGGTCGAAAGAGCAGAGGCTGCGGACGAAAGGGATGTGTGACAAATAGTTAGCTTCAGATCGATGAAGGTTGATCGCGCCGATCAGGAAGAGACCTTGACCAAGCCTCACCCTCGAAAAATTTAATACACTTATTCTCCCCTAGATCGACATTGTCTCGCAGAGCTATCTTGGCCATTCTCAAATAAGGCGGTGAAGCACAGGATGGTCGACTGTATGCGTAAAAGCTCTGGAGATTTTGTCATTCGCAAGCCGCCTGACGCCGATGTCGGCCGCTGGCGCATTCGTTTCTCTCGCTCGGACCGGCTCGGGGCCGACCGGCATACACTCTTAAAAGTTACACATAATGGGCACAGCGGCTATTTTGTGGGGCTGGGACACGAGGAAGGAAACGGAGTTGTCTTAGCCGACTACGATGTCCGTGAACACTTAGGCTTGGGCAAAGTGAACTCGAACGTAAGACTGGACGTCGAACTGGTAACCGGTTGGCGTAGCCTATGCTGGTATCTTCAGCATAGAGACCCGTATGTGTATGTGCCAGCTTGGGTTGGCGCCTGGTCGTTAATCATAGGCATGATTGGAGTTGCCTTAGGTCTTGTTGGTCTCTGGCAGTTTCTACAACCTATCACTTCGTGAATTGGACGAGCGAGCCCGACTCACGAGACGGATCCGATTTTTCGTTCAATTATGCAGCTCATTGTTTGGAAAAATTCGTATCAGACCACCCGCCACGGCAAAGAAGTGGAGGCGTTAGCGCCACACCAACACTACTTCAGGGAACCCAAAGAATCGCGCAGAAGCAAGTAATCTCTGGCACTAGCGGGCAACTCGTAGTTGCGCGCGTTTTCGGTTCCCTCCATCATCACCCCGTGGTTTTCTCGATGGTAGATTGAAGATGAAGGATTTTGGGCCGGGCTTCCCGGAGTGGACTGAACTTGGACAGGATGGCGGCCTTGATCCCCTTGGAATGCAGCGCCCTATAGAAGCGATTTATCAGTCCCTGCTGCCCGGGATCAGCACTATCACACTTCGCTTCAGGTACTATTCGTTCTTCGTTTGGATGCTCGAAGTTTACGCAAGAGATCAAGGAAACACTGATCCTGTTTCCTTCCGGGCGTTCCAGCGGCGCTGTGAAACTCTCTTTGCCCTTATTGCCGCGCGAGGCGCGACTGAATTGGGCGTTGCCGGGATAGACTGGGCGCAGAAACAACTGAACGACGTTCCGAACGATCCGGAGACGATCATCGATTTTTCAATCGGGGCCGATCCGGACACGGACGTCAGCCAGCGTTACTTGCGCAACAAGGGCGGCGCATTCGGCGGCATCTATGCCACCCAGATGTTCGAAATGGGCCTGATCACACTTGGCGATGATCGGAACCCGATTGCAGTCTGCACGAACCGCGCACTTCCATTAGCAGAGGCTTTCGCCGTGGAGATTGGCGAGCTCGGAACTGCATTCTTGCGCTGCGTGAAAGGCGGAACAGTGACGCTCGCCGACCTCGACCGGATGGCACCAATGCAGCCCTCCAAGATCCTTGCAGGCAGCGCCGAACATCGGCTGCTCGTTCAAATCTTGCTTGGCCAGATGTCGCCAGCAATCGCGCCCGACAAACTGCGAAGATCCACCGCGCTCATGCTTCTGCAGCTCATTGGCGCGACGAAGGAAGTGCCGCGCGCCGAGGCGGTGAAATGGGAATGGTTCGGTGCTGGCCATCATGCTGTCGCACCCGTTCCCGCGACCGAGGACGTTCGCAGCTTGTGGGCGCTCTATCAGGCATGTGACCTTATGCGTCTCGCCTATGAGAACATCCTCGATCTTGCCTTGGACATTCTACAAGAGGCAGAATTGCGCCGGATGCCGCTCAGTAGGGTGGTCACGGAATTGGTCGGCCTTGTCGACGTGCCCGGTGGCACAACGTGGCGGGGCTACTCCGCGAGCCTGCTCGAAGGCTTGGACCCGTCCAAGGCCGCGAGGTTAGCTGAAGAGCGCATGGTCAAGGCCCGAGCTTCGGGAGAACGGGCAACACGAATGCAATCTGTAGTGGAGCTAATCTCCGCGATAGTTGAACGGACGGCGGCCTTCGGCGAGCTGCTGGACAGCGCACTGAATGCGCCGGACCACTTCCAGTCGCTGCGGACAGAAGTCAAATACCTACAGGTGCGAGAGCAGGAGAATGCCCGTACTGTCCTTGACGCCTTGGTTCGTGAACGTGTCCTGAAACGCCATCTCTGGGTGGCGTCGCGTAAGTTCCGCAACCAAAAAGCCTATACCTTCCTGATCGAGCCCGAGGAGGGATTGCTGCGGTACAGGGATCGTTTCCGGGTGTCGCCAAGCAGCCCACGCCTGGATCAAGCCATGCGGTTCCTTCGGGACGTCAAGCTGATTGACAATGCGGGCCTGACCGACTTCGGCCGCGCGGAGCTTAATGCCGCATGAAGTACTTTGATATATTCGCCGAAAGCGGTTTTCACTCGGCATTTCTGACAACTTACGCCTTCGGGGCGCAGGCCTTCGAGGACGTGCCATTCTCGCGGCTGCGCGGATCTGGCTGCCGGAACATCGTGATCCTTGCCGATCGGCAGATGGTCAACCAGAGCTTTGCCGAACTGGGTCCGCCGAAATTTGCAGGAAGCAGCTATCACCTTGTCAAGGCCGATGCCCCGGGTGCCTTTCACCCGAAGATCACCTTGCTTGTTGGGGCGAAGAAAGGCCGATTGCTGATTGGCTCGGCCAATCTGACCGCGCTCGGCCTCGGTGGAAACAGGGAACTGGTCGCCAGCCTCTCCTACGACGAAGACGCGACAGGCAACGCCTACCACTTCGCTGCGGCGCTGAACTACATTCGCAGCAAGGTCCCCTCGGATGACCTTTGGTTTGCAACGGCGATGCAGCGGGCACTTCGATCGTCGCCATGGCTGCGCGTCGTGATCGCCCCCCCTTTTCCAGAGAAAGAGGCCGAGCATGAAGTCGCCCTGCTGCACGATCGTCCGGACGAGACCATCCTCGACCAGATCTCTGCCAGCGTGGGCGATGATCGGATAGAGCGCTTGATCGTCGTGTCGCCCTATTGGGACATGAAGCTCGAAGGGCTGGCGCGATTGAGGGCCATCATGGGTGAACCGCCGACCGATCTGCTGATCGACGCCGCTTCAACCTACTTTCCGAAATCCGAACTGCCGCGGTTCTCGGACATCGGGATTTTCAAGGTCGACACGTCCGACAGCAAGAGGTTTGTCCACGCCAAGCTCGTGGTTGCACAAGGCCAGGCATGGGATCACGTGATTTCGGGCAGCATGAACTGTACCTTGCCTGCCTTGCTCGGCCCAACGATTGTGCGCGGCAACGCCGAAGCCGGGATCTACAAACGCGTCCCGCCGGGAACGGCCCTCGCGGCACTTGGCTTGGAGAACTACCGCGATGCGCCGTTGCAGCCGACTGATCTCCACGACCAGGCCTCCGCCACGGCGAAAAGTTCATTGGAGGAGGCGTACACCGATGGCGGGACGATGACCTTGCAGTCGGGACGGTTGGTCTGGAAGCCGCCAGCCGGTTTTGTACCTAGCTCGGCCATTGCCATCACCCTGCAGGACCGGGAAGAGGTTCAGTTCGGCAATCGAATTGACCTCGTGCAAGGAGGCGACACGGCTTGGCGCTTGGACCTCGAAGCAGGACGTCCCAAGTCCGGCATCGTCCATTTTGCGAATGGCTCCGTATCCGCGCCGGTCCAGGTCATTGATCTCGATGTCCTCGCCGTCCGCACACTACCACCCGCGCGAGGTCGCAAGAAGTCGCTGACGGATATCCTTGCCGAGGCGATGAACGAAGACCTGATCTTGATCGAGACCCTGAACCAGCTCGAAGCGCTGGAGCTTGAAGAAACCGGTATAACTGCCGATTCAGGACTGGAGGCCTTATCCCCTCCCACGGCTGCATCAACCGAGCAGGTCCATGCGATTCTGCCCTATGACGAATTCGTGCGGGCACGTAGCAGTGCAATGGCGGAGGGAAGCCAGATTTCGGGTGGGTTTTTCGGTCGGCACGATAGCCCGGCCAATACCCTGAGTGCGGCGCTTAACCGGATCATTGGCCTCGTCGGGCTGGACCTAGACGCTGATGAAGATCGGGAGTTTAAGGCAATTGCGGCCATGGACTTCCGCGTGACCGAACCTGCGGCACCGAGTGATGCCGCACCATCCACACCGCAAGAACAAGCGCCGAAACCAGCGAAACCCACGAAGCAGGCGGTAGCCACTGCGAAGAAGATGAAAGAGGCGGTCGACGCATTCGAGGCAAGATGTCGATTGCTGAGAGGCAAGCCGATCAGTACTGCGGAACTTGTGCGGCTTCGTGCTCTACTCCAAATCCTGCTTTCTCATGCCCAACCGATCCGAGGGGCTGCGCTGCCAACTCAGTTCCTGCCAATCCATACCAAGAACAGCTACGACTGGCCGCGACTGGTCGGACGGTTACTCAAGCAGCATTTCGGTACCGCTCGGGCATTGCAGACTCTGCAGGTGGCGCAAGATGAAGGCGAGCAGAAGCGCGTACTTGAATACCTCGCCATGGCAGACTGGGCGGCAAAGGCAGCAGCAACCGCAGCAGCCTCACATCCCAAGACAGCTGACCTTCGTGGCCCCTTGGGGGGTCTTGCGAAGGCCCTCGCGGCACAAGTCGCTTTGATCATCGGTACAATTGACGAGGACAGGCGGTATTTCGATCAGATTACAGCACGGCTGGATGAAAGATTTGCTGATCGCTTGGCGCTGAATCCCGGTGTGCGCCTGCCATGTGCGTGACCCTATTGCCCGTCAGGCGCGATATGGGCCGCTCCTCGTGTGATGCAAGTTGGTGACAGCGTGTCAATCCGACGTTGCTTCAAGTCAAAAAGTCCGCAGACCGACACTCAGCATTCCGGCAGCAAAAGACTGCTCTCCGCCGTTCGGGTTCAGGCCTGGCGTCATGACGGGTCTTGCCGAGTTGACGTAGACAGGTTGAACACCGATCACTCCAGAGAGCAAACCTTGCATCACAGGTCAGGCCAAGCGATGTCGCCGTGCTTCAGAGAGCGCAAGCGATTGCCTCGTTCCCACCCACAGAACAGCACGTCGGAGCGCAGAAACACACGCCCCCTACCCGCTGGTGACAATGGAAGCGGCTTCAACCCGATTGCTTCGAGTCGATCACCGACACTCCGCGTGCCTTCCCCTTCGAATTCAGCAAGATGTTTGCAGGGGACATATCGCTCCAGGAAACGATCGACGGATTCGTAGGTCACAACCTTGATCGACTTCCGCGAGTGCGGGTGCCGTGCCCGAACTTGCGTCAGGTAGCCCACCTCCACCAAATACCGGACGGCAGTTTCATTGATTCCCAGATAACGTGCTAGCGTGGACCGAAGGTAGCCTTCTGGCTTGAGCAGACGCAACGCCTCGGCAACCTCTTGTGGGTCCAGCCGCACAGACAGGTAGCCACTTCCCTCAGATGACTTGGCGACAGTTTTCAGCGCCCCCTGCTGGATCAAGCGTAACCGGCCGGTTGATACCGTCGCCTGATCCTACGACTTCCAGTTCCACGGGAGCAGTTCGTCGAGGCGGTTGATCTTGTGATCGTGGATGCGGTCGAGGACATCAGCAAGCCACGCTT
>NZ_JBPAXY010000014.1:0-39630 GCF_050897975.1 Pseudooceanicola aquaeponti | reverse complement strand
CGTCCTCGCTCGGCTCCCCAGCACAACGGCATCACGCGTGCCGGACCTTCTGCCCTGGAATTGGCAGCCATCGGAGCGCCGGCGCGCAGCATGACCACGGCCTACGCCGGATGCTTACGATTCAACAATTTCGCTTTTACGAGTGAGCTTCGAGCGGCGTCTCACATATACCAACATTCAAGAGCCGCATCCCACGCAGCGCCAAAGACGATCACGCCACCTATCATGGCGCTTCCGATTAGTATCCCGAGGCCAAGCCTACTGTGTCTCCGTAGGAGTACCCTACTTTCTTCCGCTAGGGCGGCAAGATTCGCCTCAAGCTCTGCTTGCCGTTTCTCTGCTGCAACAACCCTTCGTCCTGTGACCTGCATCACGCCGCCAATCCGATTTACCTCTGCCGCCACCCCCTTTTCAAAGGCCTCGACGCTGCGTTCGAGCTGAGCTTGCATCTCCGCGAGCTCAGCCTCCGTCTTCCGGAGTGTGCCGCTTCGTCTGGCTCGAAGTTCCTCGATACGGGTATCAAGTCGACTAGTCATGGTTCCATCCCCCTATCAGCCTGTCGATGGATATCGTGTCCGCGTCGAGGCTGACCATACGGGCCCGCGGCATGACCAAGGCCGCATCAGAGGCCGGACACATGTCAGCACCCGGTGAAGCGCGGAAAGCAGCTCTGAAATTACCCCTTGCGCAACGGGCGGTTACACATGTTGCACAAATCCCTTTTGGGGGCTCTGTCCGGAAAGATCCTCTGCCTGGTCCCTTGTCCCTTGACCAAGCCCTGTTCCCCCCTGATCGTGCATGGGCGTCTCCTTTTCTGTCTGTCGTGGATAACTGTCCTTTCCCCCTGCACTTTTCGCAGTCCGTCTGTCCCGGTACGTGCGATCCGACCCTAGCAGAAAATTCCCCGGCGTATGTCTATTCGCCCGAACGGGTTTTCCTATCACCCTGCGCGCGCCGTCCCGGATCTGGTCCGCAGCGGGCCGCGCGGAAGTGGACACGAGACACCCCGCCGTGGCAAAATCCTGCCTCGGGCATGGCGGTCGATTGCCACGCAATTGGCGCAGCACGCCAGAAAATCATGCACTTCCGGCGGCAGTTCTGAGAACCTGCGACCGTCGCGGGAGGATCGCGAGACACTTTGAAGACGACAATGTCATGGGAGGACAGAATGCTTGACGGACTTCTTCGCGGGCCCAAGGGCCTGATCGGAACGGCGGCGCTGGTGGCGCTCGGCCTCGGCACGCCGGCACTGGCGCAAAGCCAGCTGTCGATCGCGACCGGCGGCACGGGCGGCGTCTACTACCCGCTCGGCGGCGGCCTGGCCGAAATCATCAACACCCATATCGACGGCTACTCGGCCACTGCCGAAGTCACCGGCGCCTCGGTCGAGAACATGGGCCTGATCGCCACCGGCGATGCGGACCTCGCCATCGCCCTGGCCGATACCGTCGCCCAGGCCTACAGCGGCACCGGCCGCTTTGAGGGCCAGCAGCTGTCGATGGTGCGCGGCCTGGCCTCGCTCTATTCCAACATGGTGCATATCGTCACCCTGGAAGGCAGCGGCATCTCGACCCTGGAAGACCTGCGCGGCAAGCGCGTGTCGGTCGGCGCGCCCGGCTCGGGCACCGAGGTCAACACCGCCGCCATCCTGGACGCCAACGGCATCAGCTACGACGACATCGAAGAGCAGCGCCTGAACTTCAACGAGACCGCCGACGCGCTGGCCAACGGTGATATCGACGTGGGCTTCTGGTCGGTCGGCGCGCCGACCTCCTCGGTGCTGAACCTGGCCACCACCCAGAACATCTCGTTCATCACCCTGACGCCCGAGCAGCTCGAAGCCGCCAAGGCCGCCGACGCGACCTTCGCCGTCAGCACCCTGGCCGGTGGCACCTACACCGGCGTCGACGAGGACATGGACGTGCTGGGCATTCCCAACGTGCTGGCCGTCTCCTCCGAGATGTCCGACGACCTGGCCTATGCGATCACCAGCGCCATGTTCGAGAACATTGCCGAGCTGCAGGCGGTGCACCCGGCGGCGAACCAGACCACGGTCGAGTTCACCCTCGGCGCGACCCCGGTGCCGCTGCACCCCGGCGCGATCCGCTACTTCGAGGAAATCGGGGCCGAGGTCCCGGATCGCCTGCGCCCGTGATGCGCGGCATCAGCGGAGGGCTTCTGGCCCTCCTCCTGTCCCTGCCCGGCATCGTCCGGGCAGAGATCCTTCTGGCGACCCGCGAAAGCGGCGAGGAGATCGCGCGTTTCGAGGTGCCCGAGGGCGGACGCTGGTGCGTGCTCTGGCATCACTCGGTCAAGGGCTTCGAGGTCTCCGACTGCTACCAGAACCGCAACGGGCACATGGTGCTGGTCTGGTCGCACCTGCCGGATTTCGCAGCCGGGCTCGACCACATTCCCGGACGCGGACGCCAGGTCACCGATGGACAGGGTGGCTACTTCATACTGGATATCGACGAACCCGTGCCGGGCGACGCCTATGTGCTGCGACCGGGGGCCGGGCCGGTCGATCACCGGATCAGGATGGGTGACAGGGAGGTATCCCTGTCGGCGGTCGCCACGCACGAGCGGGTTCGGATCGCCCTGAGGGGGACAGAGGACAAATGACGACGGACAACGAAACCACAACTGGCCCTAACTCTGGCCCGGCAACCGGCCCGATGCCGCAGCCGCGCTTCGTGCTGGGCGCGATCACAGTGATCGGCATCGCCCTGTCTCTGTTCCAGCTCTGGTCGGCGGGGGTGCAGCCCCTGGGCCTGTTCTTCCAGCGCCCGATCCACCTGGGGTTCATCCTGGTGCTGTGCTTCCTGATCTACCCGGCCTTCGGGCGGGACCGCACGCGCGGCGCGCTCGGCTGGCTCATCGACGGCGCGCTGATCCTGTGCAGCATCGCGGTCGGGGCCTGGGTGCCGATGAACATCGACACCATCGCCAACCAGATCTTCCCGCGCCAGATCGACGTCTGGATGGGCGTGCTCACCGTTCTCGTGGTGCTCGAGGGCGCCCGCCGGTCCGTCGGCCTGGGCATGACCGTGATCGGCGTGGTCTTCGTCATCTATGCCTTCGCCGGCAACCGCGGAGAGCTGCCCTTCCTCGCCGACTGGATGCCCGGCATCCTCAACCACCGCGGCTACTCGCTGGACCGCCTCGCCAGCCAGATGACCCTGGGGGCCGAGGGCATCTACGGCATCCCGCTGGGGGTGGCTGCCACCTTCGTCTTCATCTTCGTGCTCTTCGGCGCCTTCCTCGAGGTGACCGGCGCGGGCAAGTTCTTCATAGACCTCGCCTATGCCGCCACCGGGCGGCAGCGCGGCGGCCCGGCCAAGGCGGCGGTGATCGCCAGCGCCGGCATGGGCTCGATCAGCGGCTCAGCGATCGCCAACGTGGTCACCACCGGCGCCTTCACCATCCCGCTGATGAAGAAGCTGGGCTATCGCCCCGCCCAGGCCGGCGGGATCGAGGCCGCGGCCTCGACCGGCGGGCAGATCATGCCGCCCCTGATGGGCGCCGGCGCCTTCCTGATGTCCGAGTTCACCCGAGTGCCCTACGTGGACATCGTGCTGATCTCGATCTTCCCGGCCGTGCTCTACTTCGGCGTGGTCTACCTGATGGTGCATATCGCCGCCGTCAAGCAGGGCATGACCGGCCTTGATGCCGCCGAGCTGCCGCGCACCCGCACGGTCCTGGCCGAGGGCTGGCACTTCCTGTTGCCGCTGGTGGCGCTGATCGCGCTGCTGGTCGCGGGCTATTCGCCGATGCGCGTCGGCTTCTATGCCATCGGCGCGATCCTCGCCGCCGCCGCGGCCCGCGCGCTCTGGACCTTCGCCACCTCCGGGCCCAGTGCCGCCGGCTTCATCGCCCTCTGCCGCCGGGGCATTGCCCTGACGCTGGAGGCGCTTGAGCTGGGCGCGCGCAATGCCGTGGCCGTGTCGATGGCCTGTGCCGTCGCCGGCATCATCGTCGGTGTCGTCGGGCTGACCGGTCTGGGGCTGAAGTTCTCGGCCATGATGATCGCCTTCTCGGGCGGCAACCTGCTGCTGGCGCTGATCCTCGTGGTCCTGGCCTCGCTGATCCTCGGCATGGGCCTGCCGGTAACGGCAGCCTATATCGTGCTGATCATCCTCGTCGGCCCGGCCCTGACCGAAGAGTTCGGCGTGCCGCTGCTGATCGCCCACCTGGTGGTCTTCTGGTACTCGCAGGACAGCAACGTGACCCCGCCCGTGGCCCTGGCCGGTTTCGCCGGCGCCGCCATCGCCGGCTCGAAGCCGATGGAGACCAGCGTCCAGGCGTGGAAATACGCCAAGGGCCTCTACCTGATCCCGCTCTTCATGGTCTACAACGACGAGATCATCCTCGGCGGCCCGCTGCCGCTGGTGCTCTGGAGCGGCGCCATCGCGATCCTCGGGCTGGTGGCCTTCGCCGCCGTCCTCGAGGCCTTCCTGTGGCGTCCCATGCAGCTGTGGATGCGGGTGCTGCTGATGCCCGGCATCGTGGCGCTGTTCTGGCCCTCGCTGAGCATCGAGATCGCCGGTGCGGCCCTGGTGGTGGCGCTGCTGGCGCTGAACTGGGTGCAGGCGCGCCGGGACCGCGACGACGGCGCCGGTCTGGCGGCATGACGCAAAGGCAAGGCCGCGCCATGATCCTGGCGCGGTCTCTCGCATGCGCGGTGCTCATGGCGACGCTGGCATGGTTCGCCGCGCAATCGCGCGCGGTCGCCACCGCCGGGCACGAACTGGATCAGACGCTGCTGCTGACCACCCGCGCCGTCGAGGCCGAGATCAACCGCCTGCGCGCCCTGCCCTCGGTCACCGGCGAGGATGCGCGGATCCGCGGGGCGCTCTCGGGCACCGGGACCTTGCAGGAGGCCAACGCCTACCTGCAGGCCGTCTCGGCCCATACCGGGGCCGATGTCCTCTACCTGCTGGATGCGACCGGGCAGACCATCGCCGCCTCGAACTGGAACCTGCCGGAAAGCTTCGTCGGCCAGAACTACGCCTTCCGCCCTTACTTCCAGGAGGCCATGCAGAGCGGCTTCGGCAGCTACTACGCCATCGGCGTGACCACCGGCGTGCCAGGCTATTTCCTCTCGGCCCGGGTCGAGGTCGCCGGCAGCCCCGGCGTGGTGGTGGTCAAGCTGGACCTGCAGCCACTGCAGGAAACCTGGCGTGCCGCCGAGGCCGATGTGGCCCTGGCCGATGAACACGGGGTGGTCTTCCTCTCAGCCCGTCCGGAGTGGCAGTACCGGCCGCTGGTGGCGCTGCCGGAAGCGGTACTGGGCAGCCTGACCGGGGCGCGCACCTACGAGGGCGTGGGGCTGGACGCGGCCACCCCGCTGCTCATCGCCCCGCCCGAGGGCGCCGACGCGCGCGGCGACAGCTGGATCGCCCGCATCGGCCAGGTGCCCGCGACCGGCGGTCAGGTCATCGCCGCCCGGCCCCTGCGCGGGGTGCACCTGGTGGCCTGGGCCTGGGCGGCGCTGGCCGCGCTGGCGACCCTTGCCGTCTCGGCCACCCTGCATGGTCTGGAACAGCGCCGCCAGCTCATCGCCATGCGCCTGTCGCAGTCCGAGAAGATGGAAGCCATGGTGATCGAGCGTACCGCTGATCTCGGCTGGGAGATCGAGGCCCGCAAGCAGGCCGAAGCCGACCTGCGTCGCACCCAGGAGGCGCTGATCCACACCGAGAAGATGGCCGCCATGGGCCGTATGTCCGCCGCCATCGTACACGAGATCAGCCAGCCCCTGGCCGCGATGGAGGCCACGCTGGCCGCCGCCGAGCTGGGCATCCCGCCGGGCGACACCCGCACCCCTGCGCGGATCACCAAGGCCCGCGACATGATCCGCCGCATGCAGCGCACCACCAAGCACCTGCGCAGCTTTGCCCGCAAGGACCGGGTCGAGCTGTCGCGCATCGACCTGCGGGCCCCGATCCGCTCGGCGCTGGACCTGGTGCTGCCGCGCGCCCGCACCGTCGGTGTCGCCCCGGTGCTGCACCTGCCCGGCGAACCGGTTCCGGCCATGGCCGGCGGGGTGCGCATCGAACAGGTGGTCGCCAACCTGCTGCTCAATGCCCTCGACGCGGTCGAGGCCGTCGCCGCGCCCGAGGTCTCGATCACCCTGGCCCGCGAGGGCAACGCGGCGCGGATCACCGTCTGCGACAACGGCAGCGGCATCGCCGCCGAGGACCTGCCACGGGTCGAGGATCCGTTCTTCTCGACCAAGCAGACCGGCGAGGGCCTCGGGCTGGGGCTGGCGATCTGCAAGGCGATCCTTGCCGATTTCCGCGGAACGCTGGATATTCGCTCCATCCCGCAGGAGGGCACCCGGGTGAGCGTCACCCTGCCCCTTGCCGACCCCGACGAAGACAGGACGTGATGGCAGCCCGAATTCATATCGTCGACGACGACGCCGATCACCTGGCCGCACTGGCCGACCTGGTCGAGACGGCGGGCTACGAGGTCGGCGCCTTCGGCTCAGCCGCCGCGCTGCTGGCCGTGGCCCCCGAAAATCCGCCCGACATGGTGATCAGCGATCTTCGGATGCCGGGCATGGACGGGATCGGACTGCTCAGGGCGATGCGGGCCCAGTCGATTGCCGCGCCGGTGGTGCTGGTCACCGGGCATGGCGATGTCGCCCATGCGGTCGAGGCGATCCGCGCCGGGGCCGATGACTTCCTGGAAAAACCCTATGACTCGGCGCATCTGCTGTCGATCATCCGCCGCACCGTCGATGCCCAGGCGGCCCGGCAAGAGGTGTCGCGGCTGCAACGGGTCCTGTCCGAGCGGGACCAGGTCAGCCTGCTTGGCAAGTCCCGCGCCATGCGCGCCTTCCGCGACCGGATCGCGGCGCTGGCCTCGGTCGATCTCGACGTGGTGATCACCGGCGAGACCGGCACCGGCAAGGAGCTGGCGGCGCGCGCCATCCATGCGGGCAGCAGCCGCGCCGAGGGGCCCTTCGTGGCGCTGAACTGCGCCGCGCTGCCCTTGTCAATGGCCGAGACGATCCTCTTCGGCCACGACCAGAGCACCTTCGCCCATGACGCAGGCGGGCGCCCTGGCAAGCTGGAAGCCGCCCATGGCGGCACGCTGATGCTCGACGAGGTCGAGACCATGGCGCCCGCGATCCAGGCCAAGCTGTTGCGTGTCCTGCAGGAACGGGCCATCGAGCGCATCGGGGAAACCGCGCCACGGCCGCTGGACGTGCGGGTGATCACCACCACCAAGGCCTCGCTGCGCCTGCTCGAGGGCTTCCGCAGCGACCTGTTCTTCCGTCTCGCCGGCACCGAGCTTGCCACCCCGACCCTGCGCGAGGCCGGAGAGGACATCCCCCTGCTCTTTGCCCATTACGCCCAGCTTGCTGCCCGGCGCTATGGCCGCCCCGACCCCGACCTGCCCTGGCTGCTGCAGGAGAAACTCAAGCGCCTCGCCTGGCCCGGCAATGTCCGGGAGCTGAAGGCCAGCGCCGAGGCCTATGCGCTTGGCCTGCTGGACATGCCGACCGGCGCGCCCGCCCCCTCTGCCGCTGCGGCCGGGCCTGCGACCCTTGCCGACCGGGTGGCCGAATTCGAGGCCCGCGAGATCGCCGCCGTCCTCGATGCCCACGCCGGCAACACCCTGCGCGCCTCGCAGACCCTCGGCATCCCGCGCCGCACCCTGAACGACAAGATGCGCCGCTACGGGCTGACCTCGGATTCCGGCAGCGACCGCGAGGCCTAGGTCATCGCACGCGGCAAGCGAGGGCGAGCGTCGGTCCTGCAATGGCGCGCGCCCGGGATCGCCCTGCCGTCGAAGCGGCAAGGTGACAGCCCTCGGCCATTCGGCAAGTCCCCGACGAGGTGAAGTGGTCCTAGGAATCCGGACAGTCGGCTAAGGTGTATCCCAAACCTTTGAAGGGATACGAGAATGGCGAAGCGCCGGAACTTTACAGACCAGTTTAAGGCCAAGGTGGCGTTGGAAGCGCTGCGTGGCGACAAGACCGTGCAGGAGATCGCGGCGAAGCATCAGCTACACCCTAACCAGGTCAGCACGTGGAAGCGGCAGGCCATCGAGGGCATGGCGGACGTATTCTCGGGCGGCAAGCAAAGCGGCCCGACCGAAGCCGAAGTCAAGGAGCTTCACGCCAAGATCGGGAGGCTGGCGGTGGAGAACGATTTTTTGTCGGAAGGGCTCAAGAGGTGAGCCCGGCAAAGAAACGGTCGATGGTCCAGCGCGACCATCCCGAACTGAGCATCAGCCGGCAATGCAAGCTGGTGAACCTGAGCCGGTCGGCGTTCTACTACACGCCGGTCGGTGTTGATGCCGAGACGCTGGCGATGATGAAAGAGATTGACCGCGTGTTCACGAAGTATCCGTTCTTCGGGTCACGCCAGATCGCGGCCTATCTGCGCCGGGAAGGCACCGTCGTGGGCCGCCATCGCGTGCGCCGACTGATGGCGAAGATGGGGCTGGAGGCAATCTACAAGCGCCCCAGAACCAGCCAGCGGCATCCGCAGCACCCGGTTTATCCGTATCTGCTGAGGAAAATGCAGATCGACCGACCCAACCAGGTCTGGTGTGCGGATATCACCTTCGTGCCGGTCAAGAACGGCTTCCTGTATCTGGTTGCCATCATGGATTGGGCCACGCGCAAGGTGCTCAGCTGGCGGCTGTCGAACACGATGCATGCCGACTTCTGTGTCGAGGCTCTGAACGAGGCCATCGCGAAACACGGCCCACCGGAGATCATGAATACAGATCAAGGGTCGCAGTTCACGGGATCGGCCTGGATCGCGACGTTGACCGAGGCAGGCGTGCGCATCTCGATGGATGGGCGCGGCCGTTACCTCGACAACATCTTCATCGAGCGCCTCTGGCGAAGCCTGAAACAAGAGGCCATCTACCTTGAGGAAATCACCGACGGCTTCCAGGCGCGGCGCGTCGTTAAGGACTGGATGGCCTTCTACAACACCAAGCGGCCCCATTCCGGGCTTGATCGGCGGACGCCAGACGACGCATATTGGGCAGGCTTGGAAGAGCAAAAAGCAGCATGAAACCTAAACCCGATACACCTTAGAAACGCTGCAAACCTGTCCGAAATGATAGGACCACTTCACATCGCCGGTTTGGGGATGCTCCGGGTCTGCCCCTCTTCCCGATGCCAGCACTTCGGGTGGAAGCGTAAGGCGCCGTTCGCCCCGAATTGGGTGATGCCTCGGGAACGGAGGTAGGTCTCAGCAAGCGTGCCTGCGACCGGCACCGAGGCAGCAAACAAGCGCGCCGCCGCCGCAGGAGTGCCACCGGTCGCCTTGGCCTTCCTCGGCTCTTGCCTACCCGGGACGACCGGCTGCGGACGGCCAAGATGCGCTCGGGCCTCGGCGAGAAGGTCGGGGAAGCGCGTGATCCCCGTCCGGGCGCGGATGATGTCCAGGAGATCGCCATGCTCGCCTGTGGCCCCATCCGTAAACTTGCCCGCTGCTCCTGGTCCCGACGCAGGGCCCGTCAACCGCACGAAGAGCGACCGACCGGGGTTGTTCTGCAGATCGCCGACGATCCAGTAGGATCCTTCCCGCCGTCCGGCGGGAAGGTAGGCACGACAGACGCCTTCGGCATTTTCTGCCAGATCGCGCACGAGGTCTTCGGTCTCGGAATACATGGGTCAACAACCTCCGCGATCATGTAGCCTTGCGACAGGACAACGTGCAAGCAGACGATCCAGTGTCGCGACGCCATCGGCGTCGGTCGGGCAAAACAGCCGAAGCTTCCAACTAATAATCTCCGAGAAGAAGCCATCGGCCTTGAGCCGATCCTTGGCTGCCTCCGAGAAGCCCGAGAGTTCGATCCGGTTCGCGCCCATGACGCGCGAGCGGTGCAATTCCATCCCTTCGGACAGGCACACCGCGGTCTTGCCCTCCAGAACGAGGGCATGGACCTGCGCGGCCGAGAGCTTGGGCGCATCGGCGGCCAGCGTGGTCGCGACCCAGGCAGGCGAGACGCGGCGGCCGATGATGCGCTGCCCGTCATCGGTCTGCAGGCGGTAGACGCGGGTTTCATCCTGGGGAAGCTGTTTCCAGATCGGCAGCAGCAGACCTGCGACGATGTGCAGCGTGGCTTCGGAGAACTCCGGCACCTCGGCCAGTTCCCCGGTCCAGGCGGCGGAGAAGGCTGCACGGTCGGCCTCGAGCCAGTGGGTGTCCTCCATGATCCTCGCCGGGACTGTGCTGGCATCAAGCGGGCGGATCAGGCGCAGGCGCGGCTCGATGGTCCCATCGTCCAGCATGTGACTGGTGGCGGGAACCTGCACGGCAGCCCGGCCCGAGCGGCTGTTGATGAGACACCGCGCCTGCGGGTCATCCAACCAGTCGAGCGCATCGGCCAGCGAGGTAGGCGTGTTGCGGCGCTTTTCCGCGATGGTCAGCAGCTGGGTTTCCGCGCCGGAGCCCGGATGGGTGTAGATGACCTGTGCGTCGGTCACCCGGAAGCTCTCGGCACGAAGTGTCTCGAGCCCGAGATCATAGACCCCGGCGGCGATGGCGCCCTCAATTCGCTGATCGAGCAGCTCCTCGAAACCCGCGAACAACACGGCCTGCATGTCGATCGTCAACGCCAGCAGGCGATTGAGGAAGGTCGTGATCGGCGGCAGGTCATCCTTCAGCCCGTTGTCATCGGTGAGCCCAAGGCCAGTGGCATCCTCGAAGGCCCCGAGCGAACATCCCGCCAGATCGCCGCGATAGATGCGGCGGTAAAGCTGGCGCAGGGCGTCGCGGGCGTAGGGCGACTCGAGGTTGTCTTCGGGCCGGAACAGCCCTTGCCCGCCGGTCTGGCGCTGGCCGCGCGTTATAGCGCCAAGCGTGTCGAGACGTCGCGCAATGGTCGACAGGAACCGCTTCTCCGCTTTGACATCGGTGGCCACCGGCCGGAAGAGCGGCGGCTGCGCCTGGTTGGTTCGGTTGGTGCGTCCGAGGCCCTGAATCGCCGCGTCTGCCTTCCAGCCGGGTTCCAAGAGGTAGTGGACCCGCAGGCGCTGGTTCTTCGCCCCGAGATCGGCGTGATAGCTGCGCCCGGTGCCGCCAGCATCCGAGAAGATCAGGATGCGCTTTTCGTCATCCATGAAGGCTTGGGTCTCAGTGAGGTTCGCGGCTCCGGCCCGGTTCTCCACCACGAGCCGTGCCGAATGCCCTTCGCCCTTGCGCACGATGCGCCGTGAACGCCCCGTGACCTCGGCCACGAGGTCGGTGCCGAAGCGCTGGACGATCTGGTCGAGCGCCCCCGGCACGGGCGGCAGGCTGGCCAGCTTCTCGATCAGCGCATCGCGCCTGCGGGCGGCTTCGCGGCACTCGACCGGCTGACCATCCCGCACTACGGGCCGGGACGAGAGATTGCCCTCGCTGTCGGTGAAAGGCTCGTAGAGCTGCACCGGGAAAGAATGGGCGAGGTAGTCCAGGACATACTCCCTGGGAGTGATGTCACAGCGGATATCGTTCCATTCGTCGGTCGGGATCTCCGACAGGCGGCGTTCCATCAGTGCCTCGCCCGTCGAGACAATCTGGATGACCGCCGCATGACCCGCATCCAGATCGGCCTCGATGCTGGCAATGAGGGTCGGCGTCTTCATCGAAGTGAGCAGGTGACCGAAGAACCTCTGTTTGGCGGACTCGAAAGCTGACCGCGCGGCGGATTTGGCCTGGCGGTTCAGCGTGCCCGACCCGCTCGGCCCGTCGGCCGCGCCGGAAATGTTCGCAGCCTCCAACGCCGCGGTCAGGTTGTTGTGAATGATGGCGAAGGCCTCGGCATAGGCATCGTAAATGCCGCGCTGCTCGGGGCTGAGCGCGTGTTCCAGCATCTCGTATTCGACACCGTCATAGGAAAGCGACCGCGCTGTGTAGAGGCCGAGCGCCCGAAGGTCGCGGGCCAGAACCTCCATCGCCGCGACACCGCCAGCCTCAATGGCTTCCACGAATTCCGACCGGGTCTGAAAGGGGAAATCCTCCCCGCCCCAAAGCCCGAGACGCTGCGCATAGGCAAGGTTGTGGACCGTCGTCGCGCCCGTGGCCGAGACATAGACCACGCGGGCATTCGGCAGTTTGTGCTGCAGCCGCAGACCCGCCCTGCCCTGCTGCGAGGCCATGGTATCGCCGCGTTCGCCTTTGCCACCGGCGGCATTCGCCATGGCATGGCTTTCGTCAAAGAGGATCACCCCGTCGAAATCTGCCCCGAGCCAGTCGACGATTTGGTCGACGCGGGATTTCTTCCCACCTCGTTCTTCCGAACGCAGCGTCGCATAGGTGGTGAAGAGAATGCCCTCGGTAAGCGGGATGTCGCGGCCTTGTGCAAAGCGCGAGAGCGGCGTGACCAGCAGGCGCTCCTGCCCGAGCGCCGACCAGTCGCGCTGCGCATCTTCCAGCAGCTTGTCGCTCTTCGAAATCCAGAGCGCCTTGCGGCGGCCCTGGCACCAATTGTCGAGCAGGATCCCGGCCGATTGGCGGCCCTTGCCCGCCCCGGTGCCATCGCCGAGGAAGAAACCCCGGCGGAAGCGGACGGCGTCAGCGGCGTCCTCCGGTGCAGCGGAGACCACGTCTCCGGTCTCATCCGCGGTCCAAGACCCAGTGAGATGCGCGCCATGCGCCTCCCCCGCATAGATGACGGTCTCGAGCTGCGCGTCTGACAGCAGGCCGTCGCGCAGGATGGTCGCCGGAAGCTTGGGGCGATAGCTCGGTTTCGGGGGCGCGACAGAGGCCATGGCCGCCGATTGCACGAGCTTGGTCGGGTGCAGGGCCGCGCCGGGGAGATCAATGGCCTGCAGGCGGAAGGTCTCGTAGATCGCGTCGGACAGCCGTGCGGCATCTGCGTCCTCGGCGGCGTCGCGGAGTGCGTAGTCCAGGTCTTCGGCCTCGATCGGCGTTTCAGGTGTCGCCGGGTTGGCTGCAGAGGTCGCGTGCGATCGGCTGGCGGGTTTGCGGGTGGTGAGGTGAGAATTTCCCGGAAAGGGGGAAGAATGGCCCTGCCCCGCAGCAGGAGCTGGATCCAGTTCGAGGCGCGGCGGAACCTCGGCAGTGACCCCGGACATCAGATGTGCCACGTCCGGGGATGTGGGTTGGCGCAGGTCTGCGGTGATGCCGCCCGGCTCGCCGCCGCGGCATTTATCGAAGACAGAAATCCGCGTCTCGAAGCTGGTGCCGTGCTTGGCGAAAGCTACGCCCGACACCGCGCCGGTGAAGACGAGATGGGCCGTCTCGGTCAGACGGCCGAAGGTCTCGGCCCAGGCAGGCGCATCCGGCGCAAATGCGGCCCCTGTGATGGCAACGAGCCGCCCGCCGGGGACCAAGCGCGCGAGGGCCGAGCGCAGATGCCGGGCCGTCGCCTCGGTCGACCGACCATCGACATTGGCTTGGGCCGAGAAGGGCGGGTTCATCAGGACGACGCTCGGGCTCGAGGAGGCGTCGAGATGATCATCGATCTGCGCGGCATCGAACCGGGTGGCCGGGCGGCCCGGGAACAGCAGGCCAAGAAGATCGGCGCGGGTGTCGGCCAACTCGTTCAGAGCCAGAGTGCCGCCGGCGATCTCGGCGAGGATCGCCAGAAGCCCGGTCCCGGCAGACGGCTCTAGGACAAGATCACGGGGCGTGATCTGTGCTGCCGCCACAGCCGCGAGCCCCATGGGCAGCGGCGTCGAGAATTGCTGAAAGCGCTCCATCTCTTCCGACCGCCGGGTGTGCGTGGGCAAGAGGCCTGCCACCTTGGCGAGGATCGGCAAGAGCGCCGCAGGCGAGCCGGCACGCGCAAGCAGCGCCCGACCGAACTTTCGCAGAAAGAGGATCAGCGCCACCTCGCCCGCCTCATAGGCGAGCTTCCAGTCCCAAGCACCGGTCGCATCGGAACCGCCAAAGGCATGTTCCATCTCGCGGCGCAGGCGCAGCGCGTCGATCTGAAGCCCTTGCGCCAGATCGGGCTGCAGCGCTTCGGCAACAGCAACGATCGCAGGGGCAGGATTTGCTGCCAACGGGACAATGGGCGCAGGCAAGGACGCCTGCGCAACAGGGGCAAGATGGGTCATCGGGAAACTCCGGAATGAAGGACAGGATCAGGCCCGTACACCCTCTCTCGGGCAGCCTCGGACCTGATCTTTCCCGGCCCCTCTCTCCCTCTCGAATCCGACGCGTCCCGGAAGCTCGGCTTGATTTTGTTCTTGTTATGTTCTATATTCTGAGCCAAGCCAGAAAGGGGGTTCCACCATGGAAAGCACCACCCGCGCCCTGCCCGTAACACCCAAGCAGATTGCCTATGCGCGGTCGCTCGCCCTGCGCAACCGGACGCTCCTGCCCTGGGAGGTTCAGCAAGACCGGCGATCTTTGAGCACGTGGATCGAGGCTCAGGCCCGGCTGAAGCCGGTATCGGACATGGACGGGCTGCCCACGTCCAAGCAGGTGGCCTTCGCTGAGAAACTCGCCCGGATTAATCGACGCGCCGTTCCGGACGAATGCTTTCGCGACAGGGGGCTCATGTCGAAGTGGATCGACGGGAACAGGTGAGAACGGCACCGGCTGGCTCCGACCTGCCGGAGATTCTGCCATACCGCGGTTTGGCAAACCGAGCGCAGCTGCCAAGCTGTAGGTTGGCAGACTGGACCTTCGGGACATCAGCCTCGGTCAAGCTCCTGTCCGAAGGACCAAGGTCTGGTTCCGGCGGCACGCCGGGAGGTGCACCGCTGCGACCTTCGGTAACCACCGCAAGTCGTAGCCGTCTCTCAACCCAGCGTCTTCAGATCTCCCTCCCCTTGGGGCTAGTCCCTCAGTTCTTTGGAAATGGTGAGATAGGAGCGTCCATAACGCTGGAAAAGCATTCTCATCAAAGAAACCTGTAGATGTCTCTTTGAAAATCTGTCACTTTAAGTATCATGGACACCGCAAGGTCACAGAATCTGAAGAAAGTGCTCGATGCCGTACCCGCCGGGTATCTGGTCGACGCGGCATGGCTCGTCTCGCAGGGCATCGCCTATGAGAGCTTCCGTGACTATGTGAAACGCGGCTGGCTGGAGCGCATCGCACGCGGTGTCTTCCGCCGACCAGTCCCGAATATGCAGGCGTCCAACAGCATCGACTGGAAGACCTGCATCCTTTCGATGCAACATATCATGGGTCATGATCTGCATGTCGGGAGCACAACGGCACTCGGTGAACAAGGACATGCCCATTACCTCCGCCTGGGGGAAAGCGCTCCAGTCTGGGTCTATGGGGACAAGGTCCCGAACTGGCTGATCAAACTGCCGACGGATGCCCCTTTCAGTATCCGCCCCCGTTCCTTGTTCACCGATCCGAAGCTGGGCGTGATCGAGGGCAAGAATTCTGGCCTGCCATGGGACTGGGGTCTGACGATGTCGACGCCGGAGCGCGCAATCCTGGAAGCCATGGACGAGTTGCCCCACCATGAGAGTTTCCACACGCTCGACATGGTCTTCGAGAGCCTGACAACCCTGCGCCCAAGGCTGATTTCCGACCTCCTGCAAGCGTGCCAGAAAATCAAGGTCAAGCGCCTGTTCTTCGTCTTCGCGGACCGCCACGATCATTCCTGGCGCAAACGGATCGACCCGCAGGCATTCGACCTCGGCAGCGGCGACCGAGCCTTGATCCAGGGCGGCAAGATCCACCCGCGCTATCGGATCATGGTGCCAGAAGAATTCGTGAAACCGGAGGCCGAAAATGGCGCGTGAGACCTATGAAGCCCAGGTTGCGCTCCTGGTGCGCGTCCTGCCCAATGTCGCGGGCGAAAGCGTCTTCGCGCTCAAGGGCGGGACGGCCATCAACCTCTTCCACCGCGACCTGCCTCGGCTGTCGGTCGACATCGACCTGACCTACCTGCCAATCAAGGAACGCGCCGAGAGCCTGGACGAGATCAACGCCGCGATGGATCGCATCGCGGCTTCCATCGAGACCGGAATCCGAGGCGCGAAATCGCAGCGCATCCAAGGGGGCGGCGGCGGAGCCACCCGGCTCCTGGCGCGCCTCGGGAATGCCGAGATCAAGATCGAAACCTCGCCCGTGACCCGGGGCGTAGTCCACGACCCGGAAGTCCGGACCGTATCTGCCGCCGTGGAGGATGCCTATGGCTATGCCGAAATGCAGATCGTCTCGTTCGAGGACCTGTTCGCGGGAAAGCTGCACGCCGCCCTGGACAGGCAGCATCCCCGGGATCTCTACGACGTCACACTCCTCTACGAAAACGAGAGCCTGACGCAGGACCTGTTCCACACCTTCCTGATCTATGTCGCCAGTTCGCCGCGACCGGCGCATGAGCTGCTCGATCCGAACCTGATCGATCTCGAGCAACCCTACGCGCGGGAATTCGAAGGCATGACCAGAACACCCGTCCCGCTCGCTACGCTTTTGGCGACACGCCTGAAGTTGGTCGCCGATCTGCAATCGAGGCTCGATGACAAGGCGAGGCAGTTCCTCCTGACGCTTCAGGACGGCGAGCCTGACTTTGCGGCGATCAACCGCTCGCAAGCCGCTGAGCTACCGGCCGTGAAGTGGAAAGTCCTCAACCTGAACAAACTGAAGCGCGACAACCCCGAAAAACATGCCACGCATCGCGACGCCTTGTTGAAGCTCCTGGGCTGAGCCACGCCCAGCACCGTCGCGAGGGGCGCTTTGCGTTGGCCATCCTCATCGCGTCGATGGAAGGCGCCGAAGACGGGTGAACTCAGTCGGCGCTTCCAAGCCCTGCGTTTCGCTGAAATGACCGCGTTTTCGCCCGATGAAAGGCAGAGCGCAGGGCTTCGGTCGGCAAAGGCGGCGAGTCTATCGCTTCAAAGAAGCGCTCATGGTCGATCTGCTTGAGATCGGTGCGGTCTGGGCTTTCGATATCAGGCGTTGCCATCTTTATAGGCCTCCTGGCCAAGTACGGTTTTGCGGATCAGCCGACGGCCGCAATCGAGTAGTGCGGTGTCCCATCCCACACAAGATCCCAAGACGCGCCCGGACGAACGTTCTGAATTGCGTGGGGCTCAAAGCAGACCAGGCAATTCCCGCCCGGTGCAGGAGCCCGGACCGAAGGGTAAATCAGGCCCTTGGATCCGCCCCGACGCAGATGCTGTGCCAGGCTTTGGCCCTCGGGATACCCGACAGCCGGATCCGGATGCAGCGCCGGATGACCTGCCTCATCGGTCATGTCGTCGAAGACGCCGATGAAGTCGGCCAGCAATTCCACATAGCGGGCGCTATCGTGGAAGCTGCCGGTAAAGCCGAGTTCGCGTGTGCGGTGCCAAGCCACTTCGCTGACAGAAACCATCACATCCCATGCGCAGTACCACGCGCCGCGCTCCTCGGCGTTGAAGCGGTTTCCGCCGGCGCGGGCGTAAGTGAAGGCTGCGTTGACGTGACTGTCCCCATAGATGCGCAGATCGCGGCTGCGGCGTTGCCAAGCGAGTTCGCGCGGGTCCAGATGCGGGTTGCGCCCGCGTTCGGCCTGTAGACGTCCACTGGTCAGGCCCTCGATCTCTGCCAAGATCTCCATCTCGTCATCGGTATCGACGAGACCGCGCAGCGATGGTGGCTTGTGGTAGGTGGCGGGCAGGAGACGAACGAGACCGCGATCGGAAATCTCGGTCTGCTTCATGCCCCACCACGCAACGCATCAAGATAGGTCCGAACCGCGAGGATCTGCGGCAACCCCCCGTCGATGGCGGTGTCGACTGGTCGGCTTCCACCAAAGAGCGGACCGGTGTTCGGTCGGGTAAACCAGCTTTTTGCCAGAGGCTCCGAGAAGTAGAGTTCGAGCGACTTGAAGATGCCAATTACAGCGCTGAGCCGCAGCAGTTGGTCCTTGGTGAGCTCTCCGGCGAAATCCGGCTTCTTGGCGCGCTTCCACGTGCTCTCTGACATGTCGGCAAGGCCAGCCGCTTCCTTGAGACTGAGACCCCAAGCATCGGCCACGCGTGCATAAGCTTTCAACGCGACGGCGTTGATCTGTGCGGGTTCCCGGATTTTCTCTGCAACGTACATGGCGTCCTCCATTGGCTTCAATATAGTCCATATGGACTTACTGTAAAGATCAAATGAACCTTGCGCTTTGATCACTGTTACCCGAACCGACGCCCTCCTTCCGTGAACGTATACGCGTTGACGATGATCCCCTCCTCGATGGCCTCGTCCGAAGCGAGGTGGTCGTATTCGGCTTCAAGCTGGCGGTAGAGCCAGCGGGCCAGATCACGCAGCGCCTCGGTCACGACTTCTTCCGCATCCTCGGTCGGCGGCTGCCAGGTCGCGCTGTCCCGCGTGATGTCCACCGACATGGTGTATTCATGGTAATAGCGGCCACGGTGGCTGGCCTCGGCGGCGAGTTTGTAGAAGTTTCGCCGCTGGATGGCCTGCAGGCGGTCGGCGATGCCATGCAGCGTCGCGTCCGTGGGCGCGTAGTCCCGGATGTGCGCGGCCGCGCCCTTGGCGTGAAACCAATAGCCCTCGAAGCAAGCGCCGTCGCCCTGGCTCCAGAAACCGGAAAACCAGATGCAGGGTTTGGCCCGAGTCCCGCCGCCCATCAGGCGGACGGGTGTGGTCTTCAGGCGGATGCCGAGGATTTCGCAGACCCGTTCGAAATCTTCATAGACCGCATCCCACCAGTCATCGTGGGGCCCGAGGTCGCGATACCAGCAGCGGGCCTTCTCTTTGGCCGCATCCGAAAGCTCAAGGAACTGGTAGACGGTGGTGCAGATGATCTCAGGCATCGATGTCCTCCCCTTTCAATGCGGCGGCCAGCCATTCTTGCGTGCTGGACCAGCCGATGGATTTGCGAGCGCCGGAATCGATGGCATGCGCGCCGCCACCAAAGGCGTCGAGTCGTGGCCGAGAGCAGGTCAGAGCATACTGGAACCCCCAAAGGCCGGTGAGGTCGAGCTCTTCAGCAAGACGCAAGACGAAGCGGATGACGGCTTCGACATCGCCATTCCCGTCATCATGGATCCAGAGGCTGCTGCCCTCGGGCGCGTCCTGGCGCACGAGAGCAAAGCCCGCAACCTCCGGGTCGTCGGCGTCCTGATCCGTAGCGCGCAGATCGTGAAACAGCGCGAGTGCTCGGGCCGCCTTTTCGGGAGTGCCGACGTCGAGCAGGCATGAGAAATGGGTGAAGTAATCCGCCATGGGGACCTCCTGAATGGGGAAGACCCGGCCAGAAGGCCGAGTACTGGATTGGAAGGGTCGGTCGGGAGCGATCAGCCGATCGACGTGTCGTCTGCCGCCTGTCGTGCGGCATGAGCGCAGAGCATTTGCCGGTAGAAGCGCTTGCGCGCCGTCCGGAGGCCGCAAACAGCGCGTGTGTCGGGGTGCAGCGCCCGGACCGCCGCGCGAACCACTGCCAGTGGCGAAGCGGTCGGTGGCAAGCCAAGACTTAGATAAGTGGGATCGGTCATGTCACGTGACCTCGACCACGGGCGAGACGAGATGCGGATCGACCTGTGCCTCGATCCGTTCGGTCCGACCCATCCAAGGCTCGGGCCGAATGGCCTTCACCCAATCGGCGAAGCTCGGGATGAAGCCGAGGTCCTCCTTAACATGCTGCTCGCCGACCCACCGGGTGGGGATGACGCGCCCGGTCGAGAGCGTGAGGATCTGACCAAAGATGATCTCGGCCATGAAGATGCCCTCGGCATGGTGACGCAACGCCCGGTGCCGAAAATCGGCTGTGATCTCCTTGCTCTGGTCGAACCAGGAATGCACGGCGAGGTAATCCTCGACCGTGCCGCCCCATTTCTTCACCGAGGACAGGGCGTGGTGATACGGATGTGCCATCGCCGCCCCCTCAGAAATCGTGTGCGTAGAGTTCGGACGAGGTGAAGCGCTCGTTGAACTCGAGGTGAATGGAGCGAGCGCTAGCGTCGAAGCAGAATTCGCCGTAGGCCCCGTCGTTGTTTTCCCAACCGCCGTGGGTGTCAGACAGCAAGTCGTACGCCAGTTGCTCCACGACATCTTCGAGCGAAAGCGCCCGCATCTCGACCTCCGGGTCGTCCCAGGTCAATGCGGCATAGGCGATCTGGGTCTTGGGGAAAGTGACTTCGGCGTCGCCAGCGTAGGCTTCGATGCTTTCAACCTGGCCGCTATCGCCATAGCCGTCAAAGCTCACGGTCACATGGGTGATGCCCGCGGCAGTCAGGCCATCGAAGAGGCGCTCCTTGTTGGCCGGACGCAAAGCTGCGATCCGCGCGTCACGCTCGGACTGCCGAGCCAGCACGGCGGCGAAATCAATCCTGGACGGCGCCATCGGCGCGGCCAGGGTGGGTTCGATCTTGGACATTGGAAACTCCGAAATGAGGGAAAGGATCTGAACCCCGAGGCTCTCTCGTCCTCCTAGGCTCACATCCTCCCCTGCCCTTCTCTGGCTCTCGGGCGTCACGCCGCGATCTGCAGGGCGCGAGACGCGAAGACACGCCAGAGTGGATCGACAAGACGGGCATCGAGAACGTCGGCGTGGTGCCGCAGCCGTCGCGCAAGGCCATGTTCATGCCACTCGGCCGCCCGCATGGCCTGCGCGCGGGCCTGGCTGGCCTCGGACACGACGGCGCGGGCTTCGGCGGCATCCGAGACCGGGTGGCACCATGCAACCCCGCCACCATGGACAGCCCCGGCCAGAACGAGGCGGCCCTCTCGATCGAGGATCGCCAGGATGCGCGGCGCGTCTTCAGGGGTGACATTTTCGGCATGAACGATTGCCCCCTGCATGGCTTCGGCCAGCGTGGCAAACCGCTCCAGTACCTTGGGGTGCGCCTGCCCGGACATTAGAGCCGCCGACGCGTGGCAAGCCGTCGTGAGCGCAAACGGCAAGTCTTGATCTGCAAGAACGGTCAGGAAGCTCGGCGGCAAACCTGTCTTCTGTGTTTCCGGCTGAGTTTGGAGAGGAAGGTCGAACATGGGCATATCTCCGACGGTGCGGAGAGCCTCTCTCCCCGCTTCAAACCGTCAAAGACCAAACCGCCCCCTCGGACTCTCTGTCGCTGATCGGGCCGATCATTTCGGCGTTGGTAAATCGCCCCATCGAACCCGCAAGTAGCGCCCTTCGCGCTTTGGAAGATCTTTTCGGTCGATCATCCGACCCGAGACCTGAAAATCCTCGTTGATCTTTACAACCAAGAGCTTGTTGAAATGCCCATTTGTATCGACCACAACCACATCCTTTGTCTTGAATGGCGTAATGGTCTTGACCTCGACATGATCATTGCCAAGTCTTCCGTCAGCACCCTGGGCATAGGTCTTGTTCAGCTTGATACCGTACGTGATAGCACCGAACAGCTCACCGATATCGCCGTAGACAGAGAGGTGAAGGCCGGTCTCGAGGTGATAGCTTTCCGCGAGGGACAGGAGATCCTCAAAATATGGGATCATAGACCTGATCGCGTTCGGGTATTTAGCGCCCCACTCCTTGTAGCGAAGCTGCTCGTCGATTTCCGACCAGGTAACCCATTCGCCGTCATCATAAAATGCACGATCTGACCAATCAATTTCTTCCATACGCGTACTTCCAACACCTAAACGTGTCGGGCACAGTAGCAGATCGATGAAACAGGAACGAGACCGGAGGCGATATCGCCTCCGGTCGCCGCCTCAACCAACGCGGTCGAGAAGCTTCTTGGCGCGCCCTTCCATATCAAGGCGGGCATCCTGCTGAGTCTTGTCGCGCGCAAGCCGGGTAATGCCCTGTACGAAGTCGAAGATGCTCTCGGGCGGGCGACCTTCCTCCACCAGCACCTTCTCGATGATCTTGCCGGATTCGGCCTTCGAGAAACCCCGTTTGCGCAGGAAATCCGCGCGGTCTTCGTCGCTGCGCGCCACGACCTGCTGCCGCGCGGCCTTGATGCCGTTCACGAAGCCCTGCGGCGAGGAATTGGCAAACCGCGTCAGCGCCGGAGCCGCCTCATGTGCGAAGCGCGAGGCGGCGTATTTCGAGTGGCGGATCTTGATCTCCTGGAAATCCTCGACGCCCCAGAGGTTGCGGTTCTGGCACACTGCCCGCAGGTAAAAGCTCGCCATGCCGAGTGTCTTGGCACCGACCTCGGAATTCCAGCAATAGAAGCCCCGGAAATAGAGATCGGGGGAGCCGTCGGGTAACTTGCCTGCTTCGATCGGATTGCGGTCGTCGACCAGGAACAAGAAGACGTCGCGGTCCGAGGCGTAGAGCGTGGTCGTGTCGCGACTGATTTCGACATCGGGGTTGTAGACCCCGGTCGACC
The DNA here is from genome assembly GCF_050897975.1 of Pseudooceanicola aquaeponti. Taxonomy (NCBI): domain Bacteria; kingdom Pseudomonadati; phylum Pseudomonadota; class Alphaproteobacteria; order Rhodobacterales; family Paracoccaceae; genus Pseudooceanicola; species Pseudooceanicola aquaeponti. Next base: position 17,432 of record NZ_JBPAXY010000014.1, on the reverse strand, counting down.
AGTCGAGCACACCCGGCACCTTCCAGCGCGTATCGCCCGTGCCATTGCCCGCGATGCGCTGCACCGCCTCGACAAGCTCGAAGTCATGGATGCGACCGTAGTCGGGACCAGTCACGGCGCGCAGTTCGGTCCGGCCGTCTTCCGTCTCGAAAGTCTTCACCTGCTCGGCGCGGTGGTTGGTCAGGCCGTATTGCAGGTTGATCCCCGCTAGCGGCGCGGGCAACTGCCGCAGGTAGGAGGCCGGCGCGCCGACGATGCTGGAAAGCTGGCCAAAGGCCCAATGCGTGGGCGCGACCGGCTCATGCGCTTTCGGCAGCATCAGGTGCAAGCGCTCGGGGTTATCGCGCGCGGCCTCTACGCGGATGTCCGCCGTCTGCACCACGCGGCTGCGGCTGCGCTCGGAGCGACTCTTCACATTGGCCCAGAGATCGTCGAGCGACAGATACCGCTCGTCATCCGGCCGGTTGAACCATTCGGACGACACCCGCCCGTTCCGCTCGCCCCGGCTGACATCCACTTTCCAGCCACCAGCCCGCGCCGGCTGAACCGGATCCAGAACTTCCACAACGCCCATCAGCTATCTCCCGCGACGGGCGCCGGGAGCCACTCTCCCAGCCCTCAACCCGTCACCGGGAAACCGGCCAACCTCAAACTCTCTCGGGCAAACGGCGCTAAGTCGGAGGCGCCGCACGCCCGCAACTCGCTGGTGTTGACCTGCGTTCAAAAATGGCAGAGGTTAAACAAGGCCTTTCTCGCAGGCCGGTGTGCCCGCCACGCGAAGCTTTGCAGCGATCTTGATTTCGAACAGCAGACTTCATGCCATCGGCGGGTCTGATTAGCAGCGGGCACCTAGTCAGATCCGGCTTGGACATGGATCATGACAGAGAACACTAAGCTTAAGACTTTGAAACTACTGGCGAAGCGTTACGCTAGGGCGACGGGTCAACCACAGCACGTAGCGCTCGACTTTGTTGCCAGTCGAATGGGCTTTGCTCATTGGAATGCGTTGACAGGCAGCGCCAAAGGAGAGTGGGTTCCCTCCGAAGCACAAGTTGCCACGATCAAGGCCTTCGTGGAACGGATCACTTCCTACGAGGGTGCGCCCTTCGACCATATCTTCGGAAGCCCCGATGCCGTCACTCGAGGAGAAGTACGGGGGCATCCATACGAACTGAAAACAATGCTTGGTGACGTCCGCATGGATGGTGAGGGTTGGCAGATCGTGCTGCCAGAAAACCCTTTGGCCGCCCCTCGTGTCGAGATCGACATCAAGCATGCCCAGACCAGTCCGATGAACGATCGCGTGCTACGTGAAGAAGCCATCGGGATTGCGAGGGAATTGATGCAGAGCGTCAAGGCGCGGCGATTGGCCGATTGGCCACGGCGCGCCACAAAGCCGGATGCAGAAGGAAATGTGCGGCACCCGTTCTTGGAGATGGAGGAGTCGAACCTCTGGTACTGCCTTCACTGCAACTCAGAGATCACCGGCCCACAGATCGCTGGAAACCAATGGCACTGCCCCTGCTGCGGCGCATCACCAATCAACATTTTTCCAGAAGCCTTCTGGCTGGAAGCGACCGATGAAAAACCAGTGCCAGTCCAATCCCGCGCCGAAAGGCAAGAGATTGAACCCATCGTGTCAATTATAGATCCGCGGCCAAGGCTTGACCTCGACAGTGACCAGGTGACCCATTTGATCCGGGCTGCCCTGTTCGAGGATGCGACCAATGCCAGCGAGCGCATGGGAGCGAGTCTGGCCGAAATCTGGGTTGATGACGATCTCGACGTGGTTGTTTCCTTCGAGGATCACTACTGGCCCGAGGACAAGGAGCCGACTGCTGCGATCGAAGTGGCCGCACTGCTTGGAATCGAGATTGAGTTGGAAGTTACTTGGTCGGGTCCGTTGTTCGCATGGCCCGGTTTGGGCACCGTGACCCAGAGCACGGCCGAATATACGCGTTTGATGCTCGACGCGTATCGCAGTCACGGCGCGACCAGAACCAAAGACGAAATTTAGCTCGTGCGCACGTTGAACAATTAGCCGCATTCAAGGCGCTCAGCACCGGAAGGCAAGCGTGGATGCCTTTTCCAATGGCCCGAAGAGACTTTTAGCCCGGCGGTTTAACCCGCCGGGCTGAGGGGGAGACCCCGCTCCTCAGAACGGGATCTCATCGTCGCGGTCGACCAGCTCGGGGTTTTCGTTCTCGGCCGACTTCGGACGGCTCAGGAAGTCGACCTTCTCAGCGATGATCTCGCAGCCGTAGCGGTCGTTCCCCATGCTGTCGATCCACTTGGTGTAGTGAATGCGGCCGTGGACGAGGACCTTCATCCCCTTTTCGCAATGCTCGGCGACCGTCTTGCCGAGACCATTGAAGCAGGTGATGCGGTGCCATTCGGTGTCCATGACCCGGTAGCCGTTTTCGTCGCGCATCACACGGCCTTCCGAGAGGCGGGGACGCGAGGTGGCGAGGCTGAAGTTGGTGATTTTGGTGCCGCTCTGGGTGGTGCGGACTTCGGGGGTCTGACCGATGTTGCCGGCGAGGATGACGATGTTCTGCATGATAAGCTCCTGTTTTTCCTGTCTTCGGGACCGTCCCTTCGACAAGACCCTGAAAAAGCCCGTCGGGTGACGCGTGCACGGTGGACAGCATGGACACCGGACACCCCCAGAGGACCGGGGAGGAGCGGGCAGGACGCCAAAGGCGTCCAACACGGCCCGGACTGACGCGGGGTTGCGCGCAGGAGATCGAACGGGATTAGGGGATTGTCAGTCGAAGGGATGGCCCAGGAGACAGAGAGATACGGGGAGCCCATGCCAGACCATGTCCCCATGCCAATCAGGACTGTTTGACCCAAAGCCCAGCACACCGCTAGCGGCCTAAGTGGCTATCACCAGCTCTCACCCCTGCCCGCGCCTGCCGGGAAATGCAGGGCCCTGCCGCGATGGGATATCGATACCGGGAAATCCAGGACACGAACCGCACTAACGGCTGCTTTCGATCTCGAGGCACTGACGCTTAGCGAGCTGAAAAATATGCAGAAGGACGTCGCTGAGGCGATCTCTACATTCGAGGATCATCAGAATGCGGAAGCCCGCGCCAAGGTGGAAGCCTTCGCCCGGGAACTCATTTACCTCCTTGCCAAACTCGTCGGCACTGAGACGAAAACCTCGCGGGCTGTTGCGGCTACGCAATACCGGAAGCCTGAAAGTCCGTCGCTCTACAGGTCCGTCGAGGGTGCGATCCGCATGATTAGGTCATGTTGACAAATGGCGGATCCAGAGACGGATCGACGTGATGTCAATGAAGCCGAGGAAGCTTTCCGCCGTCTTGTCGTAGCGGGTCGCGACACGCCTGGCGTTCTTGAGCTTGTTGAAGCAGCGTTCGACCAGATTACGCAGGCGATACAGCGAGCGATCGACACCAATCCGCTTCTTGCGGGACTTTCGCATCGGGATCACGGGCAGGACGTTGCGCGCTTCCATGCCGTCTCTGATCTTGTCTGCATCGTAGCCGCGATCCGCGAGTAGCACGCTCGGGCGGGGCAGATTATCCGCCATCACCAGATCGAAGCCGAGATAGTCCGACGTCTGGCCTGGCGTGATCTCTGTCCTCATGGGAAGCCCGTGTGCATTGACGAGGAGGTGGATTGAATAGCCCCGTGTATCGTGGACGCTTTCTTTGCTAATTTTGAGGCAAGGAGGCCATGATGAGCAGCACCAAGTTCAGCGACGATTTCAAGAAAGACGCCGTCGCGCAGATCACGGAGAGGGGCTACCCGGTCAGGGAGGTGGCCGAGCGTCTGGGCGTGAGCCAATACTCGCTCTACTCCTGGAAGGAGAAGTTCGCGAAGGCGTCATCTGGTGACGCCGAGAAAGAGGCTGAGATCCGTCGGCTCAAGCGTGAGCTCCTGAGAGTGACGGAGGAGCGGGATATCTTAAAAAAGGCGACCGCGTATTTCGCCAGGGATGCAAAGTGAGATACGCGTTCGTGGCCGAGCATCGCGGACAGTTTTCTGTCCGGGCGATGTGCCGCTGCCTGCGCATCCAGCCGAGCGGGTTCTACGCGTGGCTGAAGGCACCGCTGAGCAAGCGAGCCCAAGAAGACAAGCGGCAGACCGAGATGCTGAAGGAGGCGTGGCTGGACAGCGGCAAAGTCTATGGTCACCGCAAGCTGCATGACGATCTTCTCGAGCAGGGCGAAAGCGTCTGCCTAAACCGGGTTGCCCGCCTAACCAGCTTGGCCGGCATCAAGGCGCAGATCGGCTACAAACGCCGACCGGGAAAGTATGGCGGGAAGCCTTCGGTGGTCGTCGACAACACGCTCGATCGGCGGTTCGACGTGGCGACACCGGATACGGCTTGGGTGACCGACATCACCTACATCCGGACACAGGAGGGCTTCGCTTATCTGGCCGTGGTCATCGATCTGTTCTCGCGTCGTGTGGTCGGCTGGGCAATGCAGAGCCGCCAGACGACAGACGTTGTCCTGCAAGCGCTGCTGATGGCGACGTGGCGAAGAAAGCCCAAGGAGAAGGTCCTGATACATTCGGACCAGGGCAGCCAGTTTACCAGCATGGACTGGGCGGCATTCCTGCGGGCCCACAATCTGGAGCACTCGATGAGCCGCCGAGGGAACTGTCATGACAACGCGGTCGCCGAGAGCTTCTTCAACCTATTGAAGCGTGAACGGATCAGGCGACGGACCTACCGAACACGCGAAGAAGCCAGGCAGGATGTGTTCGATTACATTGAGATGTTCTACAACCCGAAGCGCAAACACGCCCGCAACGGAATGCTGTCGCCCGTCGACTTCGAGCAGCAGCACAAACTGAGACACGAAAGCGTCTAAGAAACCCGGGGCTATTCAGTCCACGATCAAACCGCCGCTCTGTTTCGCCCTAAACGTCACCGACTTTCAGCCCGTTCCTACCGCCACGCCAGAGCCGATGCCTTCGAAATTTGGGCTGAGTATGCACGCGAGTTGATCGCTTGAAAATTACGCGCAGCCCCGTTCTTGAGTGCCATCAATAATAACCTGACAATGCCAGACTTACGCTCAGCCGCCCGAAACCACCTCTGTGTTCCAGCTCTTGCAGGCTTGGGACAGCTCAGCCGGAACGGCATGATCGGTGAAATACACGTCGATGTCGGACAGCGATGCGATCCTTGCGGGGGCGCTTCTTGAGAATTTGGTGTGATCCGCGACGAGAAAAACCTTGCGCGATTGCCGCAGGATCGTCTGGCTCACACTGACCTCCTGAATGTCGAAATCCAAAAGATCGCCATCACGGTCGAGCGCGGAACAGCCGATGACCGCCAGATCGAATTTGAATTGGCGGATGGTCTCTGCGGCCAGATTGCCGACCAAGCCGCCATCGGACCGCCGCAAATGCCCGCCGGTCACGATGACTTCGCAATTGCTGTTCCCGGCCAGAATGTTGGCGACATTCATATTGTTGGTGACGACCATCAAATCCCTGTGCTGCAACAACTCCTGCGCGACAGCTTCCGTGCTCGTCCCAATGTTGAGAAACAACGAAATCCCGTTGGGAATTCGCGACGCACAGGCCCGCGCAATCGCGCTCTTGGCCTCGGCGTTCAACTGCCGACGGTCTTCGTACCCGATATTGATGGTGCCGGACGCCAGCACCGCCCCGCCATGCACCCGCTCGACACGCCCCAGTTCCGCCAATTCGGACAGGTCGCGGCGAATGGTTTGAAGCGTCACACCAAAATGCTCTGCCAACCGCTCGACCGTGACCTTCCCCTCTTTGCGTGTCATTTCGAGAATCTCGGGGTGACGAAAGTTGTTGGACATAGATGTTCGCTTTGCTTCGTTTCTGTGGCTTCATGGAAAGAGACGCGAAAACCCGATGCGAATCCAGTCAATTCATTGCCGCACCTGCGGAGTTCCCCCGATCTTTTCTTCGCAGTTGCAGAAATATCTGGCCTAACTTGTTGATTTTTCTCAATCGAACAAAAACGAAAACAAATAGCTTGCGTTTCTGATCTTTTCCAACCAACTTGAGCGCCAAGACTTGGGAGGAAAACCTGTGCAGAGGAATGACAGCACACATCCCGTCGATCTTTTTGTGATCGGCGGCGGCATCAATGGCTGTGGCATTGCGCGCGACGCGGCGGGACGGGGTTTTTCCGTGACGCTCGCGGAGATGAGCGACCTGGCCTCTGCGACCTCGTCTTCCTCCACAAAACTCTTTCACGGCGGGCTACGCTATCTCGAATATTTCGAGTTCCGCTTGGTCCGTGAGGCTCTGATCGAGCGCGAAGTTCTCCTGCGCGCCATGCCGCACATCAGCTGGCCGATGCGTTTTGTCCTTCCTTATCATAAGGATATGCGCTTCGAATCCGAAACGCCGACCTCGAAACTTCTGTCTGTCGTGATGCCCTGGATGAAAGGGCGCCGGCCGGCATGGCTGATCCGGCTTGGCCTGTTCATGTATGACCATCTGGGTGGGCGCAAAATCCTGCAGGGCACGAAAACCGTCGATCTGACGGCAACGCCGGAGGGCGCGCCGCTTCAGGAACGCTTTGCCAAAGCCTATGAATATTCCGATTGCTGGGTCGAGGATTGCCGCCTTGTGATCCTCAATGCCCGCGACGCAGAGGCGCGCGGTGCGGCGATCCTGACGCGCACCAAAGTGACCCATGCGACGCGCGAAGGCGATCTCTGGCGTGTCGAAACGAAAGATATGGAACATGGCCGAACCGCCACCCATTACGCCAAAATGCTGGTGAATGCGGGCGGGCCTTGGGTCGGCGACGTGATTCACGACAAAATCGACCTGCCGTCGAAAGAGGGCGTGCGACTGGTACGCGGCAGCCATATCGTGACCCGCAAGCTCTACGATCACGACAAATGCTATTTCTTTCAGGGCACCGACGGGCGGATCATTTTCGCCATCCCCTATGAAACGGATTTCACCCTGATCGGCACCACGGACGCCGAACACAGCGACCCGTCGCTCAAACCCACCTGTACCGACGAAGAACGCGACTATCTGATCGCCTTTGCCAACAAATATTTCAAAGCGCCAATCAGCGCCGAGGATGTGGTCTGGAGCTATTCCGGCGTCCGCCCGCTTTATGATGACGGAGCGTCATCGGCGACAGCGGCAACGCGGGACTATACGCTCAAGGTCGATGCAGAGGGCGGTGCGCCGGTGCTCAACATCTTCGGGGGGAAAATCACGACCTATCGGCGGCTGGCGGAAAGCGCGCTTGAGAAAATCTCGGAACACCTGCCGGACACAAAGGGCCAGTGGACGGCAGGTGTGCCGCTCGCAGGCGGGGATTTCCCGGTCGGCGGGTTTGACCGGCTTGTCTCCGAACTTCGTGCGCAATTCGGGTTTCTGACCCCGTTCTGGGCGCGGCGTCTGGTGCGTGCCTACGGCACCGAAGCGCGTGACGTGCTGGGAGACGCAAAGAGTGCCGAGGCACTGGGACGTGATTTCGGCGCGACCCTGACCGAGACCGAAGTGACATGGCTGATGGAGCGCGAATATGCGCGCACGGCCGAGGATATTGTTTGGCGCCGCTCAAAGCTTGGGCTGCGTCTGGATGAAACGCAGATCCATGATCTGGATGACTGGATGAAGACCCGCCGCGCGGGGAGTGCCGCAGCTGAATAAAGCCAAAGGTCAAAGACAATAAGGCGCGGGGAGGAGGACCTAATGACGCTGGAACTGAAGGGCGTGTCAAAAATCGTCGAGGGGCAACTGCATATTGCCGCGACCGATCTGACGCTCGAAAAAGGAACGATGAACGTTCTGCTGGGGCCGACCCTGTCGGGGAAGACCTCGCTGATGCGTCTGATGGCCGGGCTCGATCAACCGAGCGCCGGGCGGATTTTCTGGGACGGAAAAGACGTCACCGGCATGCGGGTTCAGGATCGCAAGGTTGCGATGGTGTATCAGCAATTCATCAACTACCCCTCGATGAGCGTCTATGACAACATCGCCTCGCCGATGAAGCTGATGGGCGCGGACAAGGCGGAGATCGACGCGCGGGTGCGGGAAACGGCAGAGCTGATGAAGCTGACGCCGATGCTGGACCGCAAACCTCTGGAACTGTCAGGCGGGCAACAACAACGCTGTGCTCTGGCGCGGGCGCTGGTGAAAAACGCCGGGCTTGTGCTTCTGGATGAGCCGCTCGCCAACCTCGATTACAAGCTGCGCGAGGAGTTGCGCGTCGAGATTCCGAAGATTTTCGAAGCCTCTGGCTCGATCTTTGTCTATGCGACGACGGAACCCGAAGAGGCGCTTTTGCTCGGCGGCAATACCGCGACGCTCTGGGAGGGCCGTGTGACGCAATTCGGGCCGACGCCCGAGGTCTATCGCCAGCCGGTGGATGCCACGACGGCGCGGGTGTTCTCCGATCCACCGATGAATTTCCTGCAAATCTCCAAGACCGGCGATCGGTTGATGTTCGGTGACGGACAAAGCGCGAAAGCCACCGGCAAGCTCGCGGAACTGCCCGACGGGCGCTACACCGCCGGGTTCCGTCCGAACCACCTAGAGATCCTGCAACATGCTGAGAATGCGATGAAGTTCACCACAAAATTGCATGTCACGGAGCTGACCGGGTCGGAAACTTTTGTCCACCTCGATCACCATGGCGCGCGTTGGGTCGGGTTGATCCACGGCGTGCACGATCTCGAGATTGGCGCCGCGCTCGACGTCTGGCTCGACCCGCGTCATGTCTATGTGTTCGGCGAAGACGGGGGGCTCGTTGCGCCCGCCGCCTATGCGATGGCGGCGTGAGGAGGCGCGATCATGGCTAGAATTACACTCGACAACCTTGCGCATTCCTACAATCCTACGCCCACGTCGGAGAACGACTATGCGCTCAAGGAACTGAATTACGACTGGGAAGATGGTGAGGCCTATGCGCTTTTGGGCTCGTCCGGCTGTGGCAAGTCCACGTTGCTCAATATCATTTCGGGGCTGTTGATGCCCTCGCAGGGGCGCATTCTGTTCGACGGCAAAGACGTCACCCGCGCCCCCACGGCGGAGCGCAACATCGCGCAGGTGTTCCAATTCCCGGTGGTCTACGACACGATGACCGTACACGACAATCTGGCCTTTCCGCTCCGCAACCGGGGCCGCGACGAGGCCTATGTGGCCGAGCGCGTTCAGGAAATCGCCAAGATGATCGGTATGGAAGACATGCTGCGCAAAAAGGCGCGCGGGCTGGGTGCGGATGCCAAGCAAAAGATCTCTCTTGGGCGTGGCATGGTGCGCAAGGACGTGAACGCGCTTTTGTTCGACGAACCCCTGACCGTGATCGATCCGCATATGAAATGGGAACTCAGAACCCAGCTCAAAAAGCTGCACCACGATTTCGGCCATACGATGATCTATGTGACCCACGACCAGACGGAGGCGCTGACCTTCGCCGATAAGGTGGTGGTGATGTATGACGGGCGCGTGGTTCAGATCGGCACGCCTGAGGAGTTGTTCGAACGGCCCGCCCATACGTTTGTGGGCTATTTCATCGGCTCGCCGGGCATGAATGTGATCCCCGCCAAGGTCGAGGGCACAAAGGCCTATATCAATGGGTCGGAAATTGCGCTTGGGGCGGGTTATGCACCCGTCGACGGCAAGGTGGAGATCGGTGTGCGGCCCGAATTCGCGCGGTTGAGCGAAAGCGAAGGCCTGCCCGTGAAAGTGCGCCGCGTCGAGGATGCCGGGCGTCACAAGATCATCCGTGCCGAATTCTTTGGCCAAGACATCAACATCATCGCAGGCGAGGACGATCCCGTGCGCGCGGACATGACCCGCGTCACCTTCGATCCGGCGCGCGTGAATGTCTATGCGAACGACTGGCGTGTGGCGCCGCAAGGCGAGGAGGCCGCGTGATGCAACAGAAAACAACCAATCACAAAGCATGGTTCCTTGTGCTGCCGGTTTTGGTGCTTGTGGCGTTCTCCGCCGTGATCCCACTCATGACCGTGGTGAACTATTCCGTGCAGGACACCTTCGGCAACAACCAGTTCTTCTGGGCGGGGCTTGAGTGGTTCCAGGAGATGCTCTCGGACGAGCGGATGTGGAACGCGCTGCAACGTCAGTTGATGTTCTCCGGCATCATCCTTGCCATCGAAATTCCGCTGGGCATTTTTGTGGCGCTCAACATGCCGAAATCGGGCTTTTGGTCCTCCTTCTGCCTCGTGGTCATGTCGCTCCCGCTTTTGATCCCATGGAATGTGGTCGGCACGATCTGGCAGATTTTCGGACGCGTTGACATTGGCCTTCTGGGCTACACACTTGATGCGCTTGGGATCGACTACAACTACACGCAGGACACGATCTCCGCCTGGATCACCATCATCGTGATGGATGTCTGGCATTGGACGTCACTGGTGGCACTTCTGGCCTTCGCCGGTCTCAAATCCATCCCCGACGCCTATTATCAGGCCGCGCGGATCGATCAGGCAAACCGTTGGAAAGTGTTCCGCTTCATCGAACTGCCCAAGATGATGGGCGTTTTGATGATCGCCATTCTCCTGCGCTTTATGGACAGCTTCATGATCTACACCGAACCCTTCGTGGTGACGGGCGGCGGTCCGGGCAATGCGACGACGCTTTTGTCCATCGACCTCGTCAAGATGGCTCTCGGCCAGTTCGATCTCGGACCTGCCGCCGCCTTCTCCTTGATGTATTTCCTCGTGATCCTGTTGATTTCATGGGTGTTCTACACCGTCATGGTCAACCTCGACAAAAAGGGCATGTAAGATGACGGACGCAACCGCACTCACACCCGCCACCCGCGCGCGCAGCCTGCCCAAGGTGAAAGGCCGCGCCGTGGTGATGACGCTCTATCTTCTGTTCCTCATGTTGCCGATCTACTGGCTGTTGAACATGAGCCTGAAGACCAACGCGGAAATTCTGGGCAGTTTCTCGCTTTGGCCACAAAACCTGACGTTCGAGAACTACGTCACGATCCTCACCGACGAGGCGTGGTATATGGGCTACGTCAACTCGATGATCTACGTGGTGATGAACACGGTGATCTCGCTCGCCGTAGCCCTGCCCGCCGCCTATGCGTTTTCGCGCTACAATTTCCTCGGCGACAAGCACCTGTTCTTTTGGCTTTTGACCAACCGCATGGCGCCGCCGGCCGTCTTTGCCCTGCCCTTCTTTCAGCTCTATTCCTCGATCGGGTTGTTCGACACGCATATCGCCGTGGCTCTGGCGCATTGTCTCTTTAACGTGCCGCTCGCCGTCTGGATCCTCGAAGGGTTCATGCGCGGCGTGCCGAAGGAAATCGACGAAACCGCCTATATCGACGGCTATGGCTTTGGGCGCTTCTTCGTGAAGATTTTCATGCCACTCATCGCCTCGGGCATCGGTGTGGCTGCGTTCTTCTGCTTCATGTTCTCTTGGGTCGAACTGCTCTTGTCACGCACGCTGACCTCGGTGGACGCCAAACCCATCGCCGCCACCATGACCCGCACCGTGGGTGCGGCAGGCGTCGACTGGGGCGTGCTGGCCGCCGCCGGGGTGCTCACCATCGTGCCGGGCGCGCTCGTGATCTACTTCGTGCGCAACTACATCGCCAAGGGCTTTGCCCTCGGTCGGGTCTAAGAGGAGGAATTCGACATGGACTGGATGGCATGGACATGGCCGACCGCCGCCTTTTTCGGAACGATTGCAACGCTTTTGGTGATCTTCACCATTCTGGCGATCAAATTCCCCGAAACGCCGCGCGTTGGCGTGTTGGGCATCGAGACCACGCGTGGGGATCGTTTGTTCATCACCCTTCTGGGCTCGGCCTTCATCAATCTTGCATGGCTCGGTCTGGTCGGCGCCAACCAAGCGCTCGCGCTTGTCGTTTGCCTGATCTTTGCAGCCATCGTCTTTCGCTGGGTCTGAGGAGGCCCCGCGACGGATCGACACCTAAAAACAAAGGTTCACATAGGGAGGAAACCAATGAACCATCGTCTCAAGACAACCACCGCACTGGCGTTAGGCCTCGGCCTTTTGTCGGTGCCCGCTTTCGCCGATATGGATGCGGCCAAGGCGTTCCTCGATGCGGAAATCGGCGATCAGTCGGCGCTGTCCCGCGCCGATCAAGAAGCCGAAATGCAGTGGTTCATCGACGCGGCCCAGCCTTTCGCAGGCATGGAGATCAAGGTCGTCTCGGAAACCATCACCACGCATGAATATGAATCTCAGGTGCTCGCCCCCGCGTTCGAGGCGATCACCGGCATCAAGATCACCCACGACCTGATCGGCGAAGGCGATGTGGTCGAGAAACTGCAAACTCAGATGCAGTCCGGCGAAAACATCTATGACGCCTATGTCAACGACAGCGACCTGATCGGCACCCACTGGCGCTATCAACAGGTGCGCAACCTCACCGACTTCATGGCCAACGAAGGCGCGGATGTCACCAACCCCGGTCTCGATCTCGACGACTACATCGGCACCCAGTTCACCACCGCGCCCGATGGCAAGCTCTATCAGCTTCCCGACCAGCAATTCGCGAACCTTTACTGGTTCCGTTACGATTGGTTCACCGATCCCGCAATCATGGCCGAGTTCAAAGAGAAATACGGCTACGAGCTTGGCGTTCCGGTCAACTGGGCGGCCTATGAGGACATCGCCGAGTTCTTCACCGGACGTGAGATCGACGGGGTCGAGGTCTATGGCTCCATGGACTACGGCAAGAAAGACCCGTCCCTGGGCTGGCGCTACACCGACGCATGGATGTCCATGGCCGGGATGGGCGACAAGGGTGAACCCAACGGCCTTCCGGTCGATGAATGGGGCATCCGCGTGAACGAGAACTCGCAACCTGTCGGCGCCTGTATGGCACGCGGCGGCGCGGCGAACTCTCCGGCGGCGGTCTATGCGGTGGAGAAAGCCATCGATTGGCTGAACAAATACTCGCCGCCCTCCGCCATGGGAATGACCTTCTCGGAGGCCGGTCCGGTTCCGGGTCAGGGCAACATCGCGCAACAGATGTTCATGTACACCACCTTTGTCGCACCTCTGGTCGACAGCCCGGCGGTGATGAACGAGGACGGCACCCCGAAATGGCGTCTCGCCCCCAGCCCGCATGGCGTCTACTGGGAAGACGGCATGAAGGTCGGCTATCAGGACGTGGGCTCCTGGACGCTGATGAAATCCACGCCGGAGGATCGCGCCAAGGCCGCTTGGCTCTATGCGCAATTCGTGGGGTCCAAGACCGTCGATGTAAAGAAATCCCATGTCGGTCTGACCTTTACCCGCGAATCCACCATCCAGCATGAAAGCTTCTCCGATCGTGCGCCGAAACTTGGCGGTCTCGTCGAGTTCTACCGCTCGCCCGACCGCGTGCGCTGGTCGCCCACCGGCACCAACGTCCCGGATTACCCGAAGCTCGCCCAGCTGTGGTGGCAGAACATCGGCGATGCCATGTCTGGCGCGAAATCCGCGCAAGACGCGCTCGACAGCCTCTGCTCTGACATGGAACGTGTGATGGAGCGCCTCGAACGTGCTGGCATCCAAGGCGATCTTGGCCCTGTCATGAACGACGAGACAGACGCCGCCGAATGGCTCGCCATGGAAGGTGCGCCGAAACCGGCCATCGAAAACGAACGCGAGGAGCCGCAAACCGTCTCCTACGACGAACTCGTCGCCTCCTGGCAGTAAGTTCAGAAAGAGGGCGGGATCACCGCCCTCTTTTGCCCCTCTTTTCCGTCCAGCGCTCATGGCATAGCCTTGGACCGAGCAGAGACCGCCAAGGAGATGCATGTGACCTATATTCTTGCCATCGATCAGGGCACCACATCGACCCGCGCCATTCTGTTTGACGCAGACCTCTCCGTCACAGCCACCGCGCAGGAAGAATTCGAACAGCATTTCCCCCAAAGCGGCTGGGTCGAACATGACGCTTTCGATCTCTGGTCCACCACGGCGGCCACATGTCGTGCGGTGATCGAGAAATCCTCGGCGGATGTATCACACATCGCCGCCATCGGCATCACCAACCAGCGCGAAACCACGCTTGTCTGGGACAAGACCACCGGCCAGCCGATCTACAATGCCATCGTCTGGCAGGACCGCCGCACCTCCGAGCTCTGCAAGACGCTCAAGGCGGAAGGCTTTGAAGAGGTCGTCACGGAAAAGACCGGGCTTTTGCTCGATCCTTATTTTTCGGCGACGAAACTCAAATGGATTCTCGACAACGTGGAAGGCGCGCGAGACCGCGCCGAGGCGGGCGAGCTTTTGTTTGGCACGGTCGACAGCTGGCTCGTGTGGAAACTGACGGGCGGCAAGGTCCACGCCACCGACGCCACCAATGCGGCGCGCACCATGCTTTACGACATCCGCAAAGGCCATTGGTCCACGACGATTTGCAAACGCTTCGACATTCCCATGGCGATGTTGCCAGAGGTGCGCGATTGCGATGCCGATTTCGGCGAAACCCGCCCCGATCTCTTTGGTCGTCCGATCCCGATTTTGGGCATCGCGGGCGACCAGCAGGCGGCCACCATCGGTCAGGCCTGTTTCAAACCGGGCATGGTCAAATCCACCTATGGCACCGGCTGTTTCGCGCTTTTGAACACGGGCGAGACGCCGGTCATGTCGCAAAACCGGCTCTTGACCACCATCGCCTATCGCATCGGCGGCAAGACGACCTATGCGCTCGAAGGGTCGATCTTTATCGCGGGTGCCGTGGTGCAATGGCTGCGTGACGGGCTGAAAATCATCCGCGAAGCCTCCGAGACCCAGCCCCTGGCCGAAAGCGCCGACAAGACGCAGGACCTGATCCTTGTGCCCGCCTTCACCGGACTGGGCGCGCCCTATTGGAATGCGGAATGCCGCGGCGCGATGTTCGGGATGACACGCAACTCGGGGCCAGCGGAATTTGCCCGTGCCGCGCTTGAAAGTGTCGGCTATCAGACCCGCGACCTCTTGGAGGCCATGCATGCCGATTGGCAGGGCGAGGCCACCACGGCGCTGCGTGTCGATGGCGGCATGAGTGCCTCGGATTTCGCGATGCAATTCCTGTCCGACATCATTTCCGCGCCCGTCGATCGTCCAAAAGTCCTTGAGACCACGGCCATGGGCGCCGCCTGGCTCGCGGGTCAGCGGGCGGGCGTTTATCCCGACATGGAGGGCTTTGCCGCCACTTGGGCGCTGGAGCGCACCTTTGAGCCGACCATGGATGAGGCGACGCGACAGGCCAAATGCGACGGTTGGGCGCGGGCCGTTCGTGCCACGATGCTGGTCTGATGCCGGATCACGCCGACAGCCTCGCGTCCAATCCGGTCGCGGATCTCGCCTTTACCGCGCCCGCACGTTGCGTGATCGGACGCGGCGCGAAGGATCAGGTCGCAGCTTTGGTGCGCGAGATGGGGCAAAGGGTCCTCGTCTTGCGCAGCGCCTCGGTCCCCTGGGCCGATGTGCTGATCGAAGAACTCGACAGCCTAGGCGCACAGGTCACGCCGCTGACCGCCCGAGGCGAGCCGACCGTTGATCAGGTCCGCGACGCGGTGGCCCGCGCCCGTGCGTCCGCCGCCGAGTGTATCGTCGCCATTGGCGGCGGTGCGGTGATTGATCTGGGCAAGGCGGTGTCGGGGCTATGTGTCTCCGAAGGCGATGTGTTGGATCATCTCGGTCTCGGGCCAAATCCCGCGCCCAAACTCAACGCCCCCCTGCCCTTCGTCGCGATCCCGACCACCGCAGGCACCGGCGCAGAGGCCACCCGAAACGCCGTCATCGGCGTGCCCGATCAGGGGCTCAAGATCAGCCTGCGCGACACGCGTCTTGTGCCCGATCTGGCCGTGGTGGATGCCTCTTTGACCGATGGTCTGCCGAAACATCTGACGCTTTCCACGGGGCTCGATGCCCTGACGCAACTGATCGAGAGCTACCTGTCGAACCGCGCCAATCCGCTCACCGATGCCCTCGCCCGCGGCATGATCGGGCCCGCGGCCGCCGCGCTTCGGACGCTCATGACACATGAGGATGAAACCGCGCGCGACACTTTGGCCAAAGCCAGCTATCTAAGCGGTCTGGCACTGGCGAATTCCGGTCTTGGGATTGTCCACGGTCTTGCGGCTGTGATCGGCAGTCGTGGGGGTGCCCATGGCGCGATCTGCGGGCGTCTGCTCCCGGCCGCGCTGACGGTCAATCATGCCGCGCTGACGCAAGCAGGCAAGCCCACCGCGCGCTGCGAAGAGATCGAACGATGGGTGCAAGACGGGCTTGGACTGCCCCTGCGCGCTTTCATTGACGGGCATGGGCTGGCCTCTCTCGCCGAGCTGCACTGCGGCCCGCCGCTTTGGGAGGAAACCGCGCGACATGCCCTTTCGGCCTCTTCCACACAGGCCAACCCTGTGCCGCTCAGTCTCGCCGAGGTGCAGCAAATTCTAGAGCTTTCCGCCTGATCCGAGACGCAAAAGCGCACGCCACTGCCGCGAAAGTAAATCCTGACAACGCCTTGCCAAATCCCGCGCTTTCCGCAATCTTGCGCGCGATTTACGGCGGTTACGCCACATATGACCTCGGGAGGCTCTACCATGATCATTTCGCGCCGTGCGGCCCTTTTGGGTGCCGCCGCCATGACGCTTTGCAACCCCGCTCTGGCCCAGGACGCCGCCTGGCCGAGCCAGCCTCGGCATTGTCAGGTTATTATTGATGGCACTCAAGAACGGGGCTGCGCGTAATTTTCAAGCGATCAACTCGCGTGCATACTCAGCCCAAATTTCGAAGGCATCGGCTCTGGCGTGGCGGTAGGAACGGGCTGAAAGTCGGTGACGTTTAGGGCGAAACAGAGCGGCGGTTTGATCGTGGACCGACAAGAACCGTTGTGCCTGACCGGGCGACTTGAACCGGCCCATGATTTTCTCCCGCCGCCGCGTATTTCTGTGTGAAGCCTCGACACGATTGTTCAGCCCTTTGTGTTGGCGATGTTCGATGCCGGGAGCCAGGTCCGCCTTCGCCGCGCCGTATGACCGCAGCTTGTCGGTGATGATCACGCGCGGTTGACCCCAAACCTTGAACAGTTTTCTGAAGAAGCGCAGCGCCGCCGCCTTGTTTCGGCGGGTTTGGACCAAAATGTCCAGAACGTCACCATTGGCATCAACAGCTCGCCAAAGCCAATGCTTGCGGCCCTTGATCGGCACCACGACCTCGTCGAGATGCCATTTGTCGGCCGGGCGAGGTCTATCCCGGCGCACCTTCGCGGCAAACTGGGTGCCAAAACGCGCCACCCAGTCACGCACAGTTTCATAGGTCATGTGAGCTACCCCCCGAAATTCGGACACTGACATAAGCTACGATTTGCAGTCTGCTGATCGTAACCGGCCGGTTGATACCGTCGCCTGATCCTACGACTTCCAGTTCCACGGGAGCAGTTCGTCGAGGCGGTTGATCTTGTGATCGTGGATGCGGTCGAGGACATCAGCAAGCCACGCTTG
>NZ_JBPAXY010000013.1:0-43119 GCF_050897975.1 Pseudooceanicola aquaeponti | reverse complement strand
CGTCCTCGCTCGGCTCCCCAGCACAACGGCATCACGCGTGCCGGACCTTCTGCCCTGGAATTGGCAGCCATCGGAGCGCCGGCGCGCAGCATGACCACGGCCTACGCCGGATGCTTACGATCATGTTGACTGCAATCGGTCTCGACGCGATCGTGCTTGCCGTATTCGCTTCACTAAAGTGGCAGAGCGATCCAATGATTGTAGTGGTCGCATTCGCGATCATGGCTTGTGTATTGATCTTTGAGCATTGGTTTCTTCAGCGCACAAAAACCGAGCCACATCAACATGATCACAATGGGCATTGAGTGCTCGCGTGATGACCAGGTATCGAAGCAGTAATTCTTAGCGCTTCCAACATTCAAATTGGTCGGGTTTGAGCGATTTTGAGACCCACTTTGCCGATGTGTAGGACTACTTTCGTTGCCTCGATGGCGGGCGCCAACGCGCGTTTCACGAGGTCAGTGAAGACTATGGAAGACTGGTCGAGCCATTGAAATGAGGAAACGCAAGGGCTTAACCGCCGTCGAGATCCTCGTAGTAGACGAGCGCGGGCATGTTGCGGCGCTGATGCACGATGCGCAGGATGACTGCCGCCCCATCCGCCGCATCTAGCCGCTTGTAGAAGATCACGTGACGTTGGCAGTTGACGGACCGCAACCCCGGAACGAAGAGACTCCTGTCCCGACCCCGGTCGGGATCCCCGGTGATCTGCTCGAAGGCGTTGACCAACTGGCGGTAATAGACGAGCCATTGGTCCCTACCCCAAGTTTCGACGGTGTAGGCACGGATCTCTTCAAGGTCGGCCCTGGCCCGACCGGAAAGTCGAATAATCATATGGGTCAGCGATCAAATGCATCCGGTTCGAAGGCATGAGCATCGAACTCGGCGAAATCCCCATTTTCGGCCAGGGAGGCTGCTTCCTCTAGGTCGGCCTTGAGGGCATAGAACTGCCGGGCGCCATCCTTCTCCATCAGCATCCTTACGCCGGCGCGCACGACTTCGCTCAGATTGGCGTAGGCGCCGGACTCGATCTGCGCCTGCACATATTTCTGCATCGGTTCGGTCAGGTGGACGTTTGGCATCAGACTCTCCTATCCATGCTCAATCGTATCAGATACTGACATAGATATTCAAGCTCATGCTCGATCCCAACTTGGGCCCCAAATCGGCTCGCTGGCTGCTCCCGCCCTTCTGCTCCCGGATTCCATGCGGAGAGCCGGGCCGGGCAGTTTCCCGATACAGCCCTTCCCGAGGCCAGGAGCGCTGCGCCACGCGGTTTGGAGGGCTCATTCGATCTGTCCTTCCGTGACCACTTTCGCGGCCACATTGGAACACCCAATTTCCCCTTTGTAACAGACGTTTGTTTAGCAGCTAACATGAAAGGGGTCCGCAATTTTGGCCACTTTCAAGACGCAGAAGCAGCCAGAACCGGCGTCAGATCTTGGAAGCGGTCAAGCGACACAAGCGAACAGTCGCAAGCAACCATCAATCAAATCTCCTTGCTATCATTAATGTTGTTTCGTATCGCTGCACCATTATAGATGGAGTCGGCATCATGAAGCACGTGATCCACAGCGTGGCAACAGCCACGGCACTAACCATATCCGGACTAATGGCCTCGTCAGGTCCGGCTCAGGCCTATCAGGTGGACTGTGCAATCCTCCTCTGCCTTGCGGGCGGCTGGCCTGCCTCCGCGCCCTGCGCGCATGCCAGAGCGGTCTTCATTCGGCGGATCACACCATGGCCGATCGAGCCGCCCTTACAAATCTGGCGGTGTCCGATGGGTGTGTCGTTCAACGATCCCAGCCCGATGTCGCCTATGGAACGCCTTTATGACACCACGTTCCGCGATCCGCCCGAACCGCAGGAATCGACTTCGAAACCCCTTGTTCGCGTCCAAGCAGATGAGCAAGCTGACATCGACATTTCGGGCGACGCCTTTGATTTCGTGCGCAGCATACGGGTCTATCACATCCAGTATCGCCAGCACGAAAACCGAGATGGCGACTGCAATCGCAGCGACTCGACGCGATTGGGGTCCTACGGCGTGCAGGGCGACTACCGATGGACAAGATCCACCGTGGGCCAGGTGCCAGCCGCATCCGGCCTGAGCATCCCGAATGGATGCGGCAGCTACTTTTACCGTTCCGTCTTCGTCGACTGGCGTGATCACGCCGGGAACTATGGCTCTGAAGAGGTTCGCTACTGACAAAATCTGCGCGCGGTATTACCGCGCGCGTCCTGACAACCCCGCACGGAAGGCTGTGCAAAACCCCCGAAAAGGAGACGACGCCAGACCGTGAAGCCTGACGCCGTGCTAGAAAACTCCGTGAACAAGAGTTTCCTAGCGCACCGCTAAAACACCCGCAACCAGCAAAGTTGTTTTGCTGGCAAGAATGTTGTTGTCTCACGACATGGCGTCGGTTCTCCAAGGAGACCTCGACCATGGAACCTACGACCGGCCTGATCCTGCGACGGATCACACAGACAAATCTCTCTGTTGCTGCGCACAAGCTTGCTACCCTCATCCTCGATGCCATCGCCTGGAAGGATGGCTACAACGGTTTGTCGCGCGGAACGGCAGCCTTCACCCTCTCGGCCCTGGCGGAGAAGATGGGTGTTTCACGACAATATCTTTCGGTTCTATTGAGCGAACTTGAGACGTCGAAGTTGCAGCTCGAGCGGGCAAAGCCGAATGGAAAGTTCGCGCCCTGGATCTTTCGGTTTTCCGCCTTCGACGAGGAGAGTGAAACCCATGATCTCGTGTCAGGTGAAGGTGACACATCACTATCTAGAGATAATAATAACAAAACTATCTTCTCAGGACTGATCGACATCACCGCGAGTTCGAACGTTTTTCAGACCAGTTGGGCAGAGCTCATCAAAGCAGCGAAGGCCACGTTGCCCTGCTGGAACATCGACACCCAGGTCATCTGGGATCGCTTCCTCGCCTTCAATCGGTCCCGAGGCAACGGCAGGGTGCCGGCCGGCTTCCTGCTTGGCTTCATGCGCCGGTGGCGAAATTCGTCGGGAACTCCAACTCGTCCCGCGGTCAAGCCGCCCGCGAGACCAATAACGGACCCCAAAGAGCGCGAATTGCTGAGACAGATGCAAGCCGCACCAACTTCGAACCGCCAGTTCCACGCGTCCGACTTGTGTCGCTTGATCGGATACACTGCCTACGAAGCGCGTGTACTCGATGTGATCCACGAGTTTGGGTGCCAGAGGTTTTCAGCGACGTTGGCGGTGCACGGACGAGCGGTGCTGGCAGGGGAGATATCCAGGTAGATTCACCTGCCAAGCTTTGGATCCGGGAAGGCTCTGCCCCCGCGTACAGAAAATCGGCAGATAATGAAGTTTATGTTAAATTTCGAAGAATTCAGCGCGTAGGGACTTATTATGCAGCCTAAAGTCGACATCAAACTGCATCGGATTGTTTCATCCGAGCAGACAAATGTTGCTGACTACATTTAGATCGTTCCGTTCCTCCATTAATCGTGAAGCATCTGATGTGATGTCAATTTCCAGGCCAGAGTCCTTTTCTTGCAGAATCGCTGGCTACCCGTCACGCGCCCACGCAATTGCGGACTCGGTATCGCTGGATTCGAACCACTGCATCTCGGAGCCCGTCAATAGGTTGACCACCCGTGCGCCCCATTCCATCCATCTGCGTTCTCCGACAACCGCTATGCGACCGAAATCGTTCGCGTGGGCGGTGTCGACCTTCAGATCTTCTAGCATCGCCGAAGGCTCTTCGTAGCCCTCGAAACTTGTAAGGTCGAGAACCAGACCCGGATTATCGGTTGTTCCAAGACGCTCATGAAGCAGCGCGTGCATTTGCTTGAATTCTGTCTCCGTCAACTTGCCTTCGCAGACGAGCCCGATGACATCATCACGCTCGGTCAGCGTTTCCTTGAACATTGGTCTTCTCCTTTTCACTTGCGTTGCCGTGACCGTAGAGATCGGCGTTCTGATGAGCGCGATCCTCGTGCTCGAATTCGAGGCTGGAATGGCTGATGCCGAATTCTTCCTTCAGCCGCTCCTTGATCGCGCTCTTGATCTCTTCGATCTTCGACCATCCCTCGGCTGCCACGACGACATGACAGTCGAGCGCAGCCTCGTGCTCTTCCATTTGCCAGAGATGGACGTGGTGGACGTCGGCGACGCCTTCGACTTTCCGCATCGCTTCGACGACGGCCTCGTTGTCGATGTCCGGCGGGCTCCCGAGCATCAGGGTTCGGATTGGGCCGCCTATTTCAGTGAAAGACAGATACAGGATGTAGGTCGCGATGCCGATGGTGATGGCAGGATCGACCCAACGCATGTCGTAAAGGATGATCAGCGACCCAGCGACGATAACCGCGACCGAAGCAAGCGCATCCGAAAGGTTGTGGAGAAAAAGCGCACGGATGTTCACGCTCCCCTTCTGCATCGAATAGGTCAGCATTGCGGTCAGCGTGTCGACCACAAGCGCGATTCCACCGAGAATGACGACGGTCCACCCCATGACTTCGGGTGGATCAATCATGCGCATGCCACCTTCGTAGATCAGATAGAAGCCGATCACGATGAGGGTGGTGTAGTTGATCAGGGCCGCGACGATTTCGACCCGGCCATAGCCGAAGGTCATGCGCTCATCGGCCGGGCGGCGCGCGATCTTGCGTGCGGCAAAGGCAATGACAAGCGAGGCCATATCGGAAAAGTTGTGCAGCGCATCGGCGATCAGTGCCAGGCTGCCCGACAATATGCCCCCGACGATTTGCGCAACGGTAAGAAGCCCGTTCGCCCAGATCGCGATGGCAACCCGCCGATCGCCAGAATCCGGATCGATATGCGCGTGCCCGTGGTCATGTGGCATTGGCAGGCTCCTCATGCGCGTGTGTCGCGCGTCGGTCAGTCTTGAGGCGGTCGCTGCGGAAACCACGAACGCGCGCATTCATCCAGTGGCGTATGATATGACGGTAAAGGGCACCACGCAGCCATCCAAAGGATTGCTCATGGGAAAAATAGAAGGCGTCCGGCGTATCAAACACGCCGAAATCCTGCACGATGCCGGTTTTCTGAATGTAGGTATCTTCTCCGTTCCAGGCGACGGGAGGCGCGCCAAGGCAATCCGTGCCCGCGCCATAACCGCAGAGACTTTCTGTGTCCGAGAATGACGTTTGCAGGACATCGAGGAAAGCGTCATCCAGGATGAAGCCTTCAAGGTTGATCCAGGCACCTTGAAATTCGATCTCGACCCATGAGTGGAGAATTTCCTGCGGAGCAAGCGGATACACCAGCTCAGGGACAACACCGCGCTGCAAGCCTTTGTGGATCGTAAACCCATGCAACCGGCAACGAATGCCGACACCACGCAGCAGCGCCATCAAGAGCGTGCCTTTGGTATTGCACTGCCCATAGCCGTCGGAAAGCACTTCGGATGCGGGGATGTCGTCAGCTCGATTGTATCCGAACGCGATTTCATTCCGAACGAAATCATAGGCAGCTCCGATCCGATCGTATTCGGATAAGCCGCGCCAGCTGCGGTTCTCAATTAGACGCGCAAGAGGCGCGGCATCAAAATCCAGTAGTTTGGTGGGTACAAGTAGGGGGTCGATCATCTGCAACGGGTCGCTCCTCGAATCGTCTTGGAACAAGACTAATTGCTATAGTCACTATAGCTTCAATCCTTTCTTTCAGAAAGAATCTCCCGCAACTATTTGTCCGTGTGAACCGCTTTGTGGTGTTCGCCGTGTGCGTCGCGCAGGATGTCGATACCGCCCCAGGCCGCGATCCCGGCGACGATCACACCGACGACAAGGTCCGGCCAGTTGGTTCCTAGCCAAGCGACGAGGCCACCGGCCACGACGATCCCGAGGTTCGCGGCGAAATCGTTGTAACTGAAGGTGTTGGCCGCGCGGATATTGACGTTTGGATTTTTGAGCTTAGCGAGCAGCCAAACGCAGACTGCGTTGATAGCCGCCGCGATCAGGGCCATTGCAATCATGATCGTCCCGAGCGGATCTGACCCACCGATGTAGCGGCGCCACGCATCGTAGAGGATGCCTGCAGCGAACAGGATCAGCAGCCCGCCGGAAACGTTCGCCGCCCCGCGTTTCCATTTGGCGGATCGGGACAAAGCGAAAAGGCTGATCGCGTAGACGAAGCTGTCGGAGAGGTTATCGAGCCCGTTGGCGATCAGGGCACTTGAGTCGCCGAAGGCGCCTGTTGCGAAAAAAGCCACGGCCAAACCGATATTGAGCGCCAGAACGATCCAAAGCGTCCGTCTCTCCATTGAATCTTGTCTAGCGGCCATTTTGTGGTTCCAGCTTGTGTTGTACGACACATTAACTTCTGCGGCTGATCTGCGTTCCAGCCGGAATGTTGGCTGAATTCCTTCAGGCCCCGATTTCCTCGTGTTCGGTCAAGCATTCCGAATGGTCCCGCAACACCTCAAGCACCTTGCAATCTCCCGTCCGCCCGCCGCTGCATTCGTGAACCATGCGTTTCAGTTCCGTGCGCAGCGCCTTCAGGCGGGCCATGCGCTGCTCCACCTGTTTGAGCTGGCGACGCGCGATGGCATCAGCCTCATCACAGGGCCGGTTGGGATGGTCGCTGAGGTCGAGCAGCTCGCGGATCGCATCGAGCGAGAAACCGAGTTGTCGCGAATGGCGGATGAAGGACAGCCGGTCGAGCTGTGCATTGTCGTAGCGCCTCTGCCCGCCTTCGGTCCTGCCAGGTTCGGGCATGAGCCCAATCTGTTCGTAGTACCGGATGGTCTGCACCTTCGTGCCAGTCTTCTTTGACAGAGTACCGATCGTGAGCATTTTCGCCTCCATGAAAAAGATACAGTTTGTGTAGGTTTTGCCGTCGGAATAAACAAGTGTCGGTTTCACAGACGCGTGAGTTCAAGCTATACCATGATTTCGTGCTTGAACCTCTAGCGGCTAGAGGATGTATCCGCACTTGCAATAAGAATCAAAAACAGGCGAACAGGATTGTCCCTTACATCGGCACAGAAGTTTCTTTGGGTTTTGGCAGGCGTGGCAGCGCTTGCCTTCGTATGGCTCTTGCTATGGTCCGATTATCGTGCCGATAGCGCCCGAACTGACGCCGAGCCGCCTTTTTTCGCTGAGTTCGAACTGACGGACCACCAGGGTATGGTTCAAACCGAGGAGGACTTTGCGGGGCGCTGGATGCTGGTTTTTTTCGGCTTTACCAACTGCCCCGACGTCTGCCCGACGACCCTATCTGAGGTCGCGGCGGTGATGGACGGTCTGGGCGACGATGCCGCCAAGGTCCAGCCGATTTTCATCACCATCGACCCCGAACGGGACACGCCCGCCGCACTCGCCGAATACGTCCCGCTGTTCGATGCGGGCATCATCGGTCTGACCGGCACGCCGGAACAGATCGCCGCCACATCCGAGACGTTTCCGATCTTCTTTGAACGCGTCGAAGAGGCTGCGGCGCCGGATGGTTACACGATGGGCCACACGTCGCATTTGTTCCTCTTCGATCCCGACGCGGGCTTCGCCGACTCGTGGCCCTACGGCACCTCCGCCGAAGAGATACTCGCCGATCTGGAAGAAAGGTTCTGACCGACATGAACCGTATGTCCGGAGAAACAGCCCTCGGGCTGGCGTGGATCATCGCGCTCGTCGCCTCGCTTGCCGTGCTTTTTGTCGGCGAGGTGCTGGGGCAGACGCCCTGTGTGCTGTGCTGGTTCCAGCGCGCCTTCATGTTCCCCTTGGCCATTGTCCTCGGGCTCGGCCTTTGGTGGCGGGACGGCCGCGTGGGGCGCTACGGCATCGCATTGGCGCTTGGCGGCGGCGCAATCGCCCTCTGGCACATGGGGCTGTACGTCGGTCTTGTTCCCGAACGCGTCCAGCCCTGCACGGCCACCGGCCCCTCTTGCACCGATGACAACCAACTGGTCTTCGGCATCCCTATCCCGCTGATGGCGCTCGCCGCCTTCGCGCTGATCGGGGCGCTGTCGGCCCTTTCATTGAAGGACACACGAACATGAATCGACGCGGCCTGATCCTGTCCGTTCTTGCCCTCGGCGCCGCCGGTTTCGGCGGAGCCACCTGGTTTGCAATCCGCCCCGGCCCAGTGGCCGAAGCGGAGCCCGTTGCTCCGGAACTTGCGGAGGCGATGATCCGCCCCTACTCGCCCATCCTCGGGCCTGCGGATGCGCCCGTCACGATCGTCGAATTCTTCGATCCGGCCTGCGAGGCCTGTCGCGCCTTTCATCCCATCGTGAAGGACATCATGGCCGAGCATGGGGAAGCTGTCCGCGTCGTGATCCGCTACACGCCCTTCCACGGCGCGGCATCCGAGGAAGCCATCCGCGTGCTCGAAGCGGCGCGCATGCAGGACGTTTACGTGCCGGTGCTCGAGGCCGTTCTGCGGGAACAGCCGAGATGGGCGTCGCACGGTGCCCCGGCGCCTGGCCTGATCCTTCAGATCGCCGCCACGGCCGGACTCGATGCCGAAGCCGCGCGCACGCAAATGCTGGCACCCGGTGTCGTGGCGATCCTTAACCAGGATCGTGCTGACGTCGAGGCCGTGGGAATTCGCCAGACGCCCACATTCTTTGTGAACGGCAAGCCGCTCGATCCATTCGGGGAGGCAGAGTTGCGTCGTCTGGTGGCCGCCGAAGTCGCTGCCGCGCAAAGCTGAATGGAAAGGGCAGGATCAGAACGATGAAAAAGTATATTTTGACTGGCACACTGGCCGCGCTTTTGACCCTTGGAGGGCTCTCGGTGCCCGCGCTGGCCGGACCCGAGGATGTTGTCGTCGAGAACGCGTGGTCCCGCGCCTCCATCGGGATGAACCGTCCCGGGGCCGCTTACATGACGATCCGCAACACTGGCGACGAGCCGGTGACGCTGATCGGCCTTACAACACCGCTCGCGATGATGCCCGAAATCCACGAGACGAAGACCAATGCCGAAGGTGTGAGCTCCATGAGCCCGGCGGGGGAGATCGCGATCGCCCCGGGCGAGAGCGTCGCGCTCGAACCGGGGGGCCTGCACGCAATGCTGATGCGGCTACAAGAACCGATGACGGAAGGGGACACCTTTCCGCTGACCCTGCTTTTCGACGACGGAGGCGAAGTGACGGTCGAGGTGCCGATCCTCGGAATCGCCGCGCGGGGGCCAGAGGACTGATGCGGCGACGGGCGGTCCTGGGGTACGGCGCGGCTGGTGTCGGGGCGGTCGCCCTGATGCTCTTCGTCGGTTGGTGGCAGGTCGATGGACCCGGTGGACCCGAACCTGTCGGGCAGCGGCCTGTGGCCCTGACCGAGATGGATTTCCGTCTGACGGATCATGAGGGCAACGCGGTCGGGCCGGAAACCCTGATCGGTCGCCCGACGATGGCGTTCTTCGGCTTCACCTACTGTCCCGATGTCTGCCCGACCACGCTTTCTGACATTTCGGGATGGCTCGACGATCTGGGAGACGAGGCCGACGAGATGAACGTGGTTTTCATCACGGTCGATCCCGAGCGCGACACTGTCGAAACGATGGCCGAATATGTCGGCTACTTCCATCCGGCGATCCGCGGCTGGACGGGACCGGAAGAGCAGATAGCGCGCGTCGCGGACGGCTTCCGCGCCACCTACGAGCGAGTACCGGCGGAGAGCGGCGATTACACGATGAACCACACCGCGAGCGTCTTCCTGTTCGCAGCCTCTGGGCGATTCGTCACCATGATCGACTATCACGAGCCCAAAGAATTCGCGGTGCCGAAGATCCGCCGCGCGCTGGAAGAAGAAATGGAGGGGGCGACATGAGGCTCAGAACTTTGGCGGCTTGTGTCGCAATTGCGGGGACGGTTTCGGGAGCGGCTATCGCCATCTCTGATTCCATGTCGAAAGAACCCGTGCCGCCGGAACTTGCCCAGGCAGGTAGCTGGATGCCCCAAGGTCCTGAAGCCCCCCAGAACGTTGACATCCCCGTGACGCTGCCCGCGGCGGCATGGGCAGACGATGCACCCGACCTCAGCCCGCTGCCCCTTCTGCAGGCCGCGTTTGCCGACAGGCCGGTGCAAGCGATCGAGCCACCCCTGTCGACGTGGTCGCGCGACATTGCTCCGGGCGAAACGCTCGATTTCTTGCTGTCAGAGGCCGGTCTTGCGGCACCTGACAGAGCCGAAGTTGCCCTCGCGCTTGGTGCGGAATACGATCTGCGACGGCTGCGGCCGGGGCACTCGGTCACTGTCGCTTCGACCGTGGACGGCAGCCCCCGCACCGTCTCACTCGCCGTCGAGGACGGGGTTCGGATCGAGGTGGTTTTCGGCGAGCAGATGTCCACGCAGGTCGTGGCTCCGGATCCGGAAATCGTAACCCTTGCCGGCGAAGCCATGATCGACAGCTCGATCTTCGCGGCACTCGACGAAGCCGGCATACCCGCCCGTTTTTCCGTGGACCTTGCGCAGATGCTGGGTGGGACCGTGGATTTCCGCCGCGAGATGGCCGGTGGCGAAACACTAAGGCTTCTCTGGCGTGAGGCGCGGGTCGGAGAGGACAGGATCGGACAGCCCGAACTCGCCTTCGCCGCACTGGAGATCGGCGGTTCGCTTTACGAGATCGTATGGCCGGACGACGGCAGCGGTCAGGCGACGATCTACGTCGATGGCGAGGTGCTGCGCGTCTTCGCACAGCCGGTCGAGGGTGCGCGCCTCAGCTCGGTGTTCGGACGCCGCACGCATCCGGTCTTTGGCAACGTCCGGATGCACACCGGCGTCGATTTTGCAGCGGCACGTGGGACACCGGTTCAAGCGACGGCACCGGGGCGGGTCAATTTCATCGGCTGGCGCGGCGGATATGGTCGCGTGGTCGAAATCTTGCACGGCTCCGACACCATGACGCGCTACGCGCATCTGAGCGCCGTGCCGGAAGACTTGGCACAAGGCCAACGCGTTGCGGCGGGAGACGTGATCGGCCGCGTCGGCGCGACTGGCACGGCGACAGGTCCGAACCTGCACTATGAGGTGCTCGTAGATGGGCGCCCGACTGACCCCCTCTCTGACGACCGGCTCGCCGAAGCGGCCGAGAGCGATGCGGATGATACCGCCGCGCTCTCGCGTCTGGCCGAGGCGCGGGCGCTTCTGAATGAAAACCTCGGCAGCGAGATTGCCAAAACGACAACCGAAAGGCTCTGACCCATGAAACGCATGACACAAGTTCTTGCCATCACGCTCGCCCTGTTCCCAGCGGCCCAGGCCCTCGCAGAGGCAACGGCGATCGACGTCCGCAAGACCAACGGATGCGGCTGCTGCCTCTCGTGGATGAAACATCTCGAAGAGAACGGGTTTGTGCAGACCGGCCAGGACATGTTCGGCGGGCTTCTCGTGCGCTTCAAGCTAGACAACGGCGTGCCGCAGCGCATGGTCTCCTGCCACACCGCGCTCATTGACGGCTACGTGATCGAGGGCCATGTACCGGCCGCTGACATCCGCCGCCTTCTCGAGGAGCGCCCGGACGCCGTCGGCCTCGCTGTTCCGGGGATGCCCTATGGCTCGCCCGGCATGGGGCCAGAAGACGACCGCGAGGCCTATGATGTCTTCCTCATCCGCAAGGACGGGTCGACGGAAGTCTTTTCGAGCTACGCCGAAGGATAATCTGGCCCGCCCATGGAAAATCTGTCTCC
This sequence comes from Pseudooceanicola aquaeponti, assembly GCF_050897975.1. Classification (NCBI taxonomy): domain Bacteria; kingdom Pseudomonadati; phylum Pseudomonadota; class Alphaproteobacteria; order Rhodobacterales; family Paracoccaceae; genus Pseudooceanicola; species Pseudooceanicola aquaeponti. The sequence continues at coordinate 31,477 of NZ_JBPAXY010000013.1, read as the reverse complement.
GATAATGCTCGGCTTTCTCGGAAGTCTTGCCGCCGGATCGCTCACAGCAGTCGGAGCAGTTCCCGTGCTGTTCGGGCGCATCCCGTCTCGGGCCACACGCGATCTGTCGCTCGGCTTCGCTGCCGGTGTGATGCTCGCCGCTTCTTTCTTTTCGCTGATCATCCCGGCATTGGATGCGGCGGAGCCGATGTTCGAAAACGGCGCGATGCCTGCGGCCATCGTATGCGTTTCGATTCTTCTGGGCATGGGGGCTGTCGCCCTGATGAACGAAAAGCTGCCGCACGAGCACTTCAAGACGGGACGCGAAGGGCCCGAAGCGGCGTCTTTGCGGCGGGTCTGGCTGTTCATCATCGCAATCACGATCCACAACTTCCCCGAAGGCCTTGCGGTTGGGGTCGGCTTCGGATCCGGAGGTATGGAGGGCGGTCTGCCGCTCGCCATCGGCATCGGGCTTCAGAATGCGCCCGAAGGATTGGCCGTCGCTGTATCTCTGCTGGGCGAGGGATATCCGAAGCTGCGCGCCTGGGGCATCGCGGCGCTGACGGGCATGATCGAGCCGATTGGCGGTTTGCTCGGGGCCGGCATCATCACACTGTCGGAACCGCTGCTTCCATGGGGTCTGGCCTTTGCCGCGGGCGCAATGCTCTACGTCATTAGCCACGAAATCATCCCCGAAACCCATCGCAGCGGCCATCAGAACAGGGCGACGCTCGGTCTCGCAGTCGGGCTCGTTCTGATGCTGTTCCTTGATGTCTGGTTGGGATGAGGCAATGTCACTAAACAAGGTATCTCCGATGATCGGCGTCTTCGCAGCACTTGCTGCGTTCGCGATCGATCAGATCACCAAAGCCATTGTCGTTGCGAATGCCGTCACTTTAAGCGCCGGAATTCCCGTGTTTCCGGGATTCAACCTCGTCTTTTATCGTAATGACGGCGTGACTTTCGGGATGTTGGGCGGCGCGCCGTGGTGGAGCCTCATCGCTTTCGCTCTTGCCATCTGTGTTTGGCTGGGGGTTATGCTGTTTCGCGCCGACAATGCGGTGGAAACGCTTGCCTACGGTGCGATCATTGGCGGAGCCCTGGGCAATGTCATCGATCGTGTGCGGTATCGGGCTGTAACAGACTTTCTCGATTTCTACATTGGCACAACACATTGGCCTGCCTTCAACTTGGCCGATGTATTTGTCGTCAGTGGCGTGGGGCTCTTGCTCGCCGCGCCATGGATCAGCGCGCGGCGTTCGATCAAGTCGTGAAGCCGGAAATTCTGAACCGCATCGCTCTGCGCCACCGTTTGCTTTCGCGGATGACGCTTGGTTTCGCCGCCGGGGCGATGACCGTTCTGACTTTCCCGCCTCTTTCGATTCTCCTGCTCGTTCCCGTTGCCTATTCCGCGTTGTTTGTCGGGCTTCGCGATCTCTCCTTCGGGCGCGCTTTCCTCGTCGGCTGGGCGTTTGGTCTCGGCCAGTTCGGTTTCGGGATTTGGTGGATCGCGGAAAGTTTCTACGTCGAGGCCGAGCGGTTTGGGACGATGGCGATTCCGGCGGTCGCGGGATTGTCCGCAGGTCTCGCGATTTTCCCAGCCATTGCCGCTGCGCTTTTTGCCGAAATCGCGCGGCGCGGAGCCATGGGCAGTCTCTTGGCCTGCCTCCTGTTCGCGACCTCCTGGACCGTGGCCGAGTGGTTGCGTGGTCACGTTCTGACAGGGTTTCCCTGGAACCTGGCCGGTTACGCACTTGTAGACTACGCCGCCCTTCGCCAGACCGCCGCCTGGGTCGGAAGCTATGGGCTAAGCTTTCTCACCGTGTTCGTCGCGGTACTCCCTGGCGCGGCTGCTATGGCGTCCGGGCGGCAACGATTGACCATCTCGCTCATGGCGCTGGCCGGAATCGCGACGATGTGGGCTGTCGGCACGCTGCGCCTCCAGTCGGATGCACAACAGCCACCCGGTGTCGACCTGCGCATCGTCCAGGGCAACATTCCACAAGAGGAGAAATGGGCTCCCGAGAACCGCGAGGCGACCTTCGCGCGCTATCTTGAGCTTTCAACCCGGCCCGGCGATTTCGACGTGCTTCTCTGGCCGGAAACCGCCTTTCCGGGTTTCCTCGATGAGGATACGGAGGCACGGGCCCGCATTGCCGCAGCGCTACCAGACGGCAGAGTGCTGCTTACCGGTGTGCCGGACCGTGTACCGAGCGAGGATGGCACCCGATATTTCAACACGGTCCAGGCATTTGACGAGACCGGCGAGATCCTGACCGGATACGCGAAACACCATCTCGTGCCCTTCGGCGAATATGTGCCATTCCGCGGCTGGTTGCCCATCGAGCGGCTCACGGCGGGTCTGGGCGATTTTACGCCCGGACCGGGCCCGAGAACGCTTGCGCTTCCGGGTGTGCCGCTGGTCGCCGTGGCGATCTGCTATGAGATCATCTTCCCAGGGCATGTGGTCGACGACCTGTTCCGGCCGGACTGGATTTTCAACGCGACAAACGATGCCTGGTTTGGCACCAGCATCGGACCCGAGCAGCATCTGGCTTCCGCACGTATGCGCGCCGTAGAGGAAGGCCTTCCAGTCATCCGAGCCGCGAATACGGGCATCTCTGCGGTCATCGACGCGAGCGGAGAGATCGTTGCGCGGCTCGATACCGGCGAAACGGGCATCATCGACGCTAGCCTGCCCTCCGCGCGACCGCCGACACTCTACGCGAGCTTCGGGGACTGGATGCTGTTGGCGCTCATCTTGGCTTCGTGGAGCTGGGCAATGGCGCCAATGCGACGGCTCACTACCGCCGCATGAGAAAGACCGTCATGCAAAGATGTGGATAGGTGTCCCGTCCTTCACCATTGCATAGATGTCCTCGATCTCCCGATCCGTGACCGCGATGCAGCCAGCTGTCCAGTCGCGGACATTTGTCGGGTCGATGCCGGGGCGTGGGCCACCATGGATGAAGATGTCGCCGCCGGGGGAAAGGCCCTGCGCTTCGGCAAAGGCGATGTCGGCCTCGTTCGGATAAGAGATGCCAATCGAAAGATGGTAGGTGCTGTTGGGGTTTCGCCTGTCGATTGTGTAAACTCCTTCCGGAGTCCGGCCATCCCCCTCGAATTGTTTGTGACCCTCAGGAGCGAAACCCAGCCCGACCGGATAGGTTTGCAAGACGCGATCGGCTCCGTCGAGAACAAGCAAGCGCTGTCCCTTGTAAAGCCGAACACGGGTGACTTCGGGTCCGTCATAGCTGCGGAACTTGCTGGCACACCCGGACAGAAACGCTACCAGCCCGCCCAACAGGACGGCGCGGCGGGGAAATCGGATGGTTTTCACTGCTCGATGCCTCTTTCGTGAGGTCTGTTATGGACATTACGTTACCTTGCAAATGCTGCGTGATCAATGTCCGTGGGCAAGCGCGGCCTTTGCCATCTGTGGGCCAACCTGCTCACCGCCGGACGGCGGCGCCTTGGCCTCTTGGCTGTTCAGCAGGCGCAGGGCATTGGCCACCACCAGCAATGACACTCCTACGTCGGCTGCAATCGCGCCCCACATCGATGCCAGTCCGAACGCGGTAGCGACAACGAAAACGCCCTTGGTCGCCAAGGAAATACCGATGTTCTGATGAATGATCGACATTGTCCGGCGCGAATGACCGATCAGCCAAGGCACCTTGCCGAGATCGTCGGTCATCAGGGCTATATCCGCCGTCTCGATTGCCGCGTCCGAACCAACGGCACCCATTGCGATGGCGTAATGCGCGCGCGCCATGGCCGGGGCGTCGTTGACCCCGTCGCCGATCATGGCCACCATGTCATGCGTTTCGACCAGTTCTTCGATGGCAGTCACCTTGTCTTCGGGCAGAAGCTCGGCACGGACCTCGTCGATGCCGACCTCGGCTGCAACAGCGCGCGCTGTCCGCTCGTTATCACCGGTCAGCATGACGATGGTCTTCACACCCTGCGCGTGAAGCTGCGCCACGATGCCTTTGGCATCCGGTCGGATACGGTCGCGCAATTCCAAGATGCCGGTGACACCGGTGTCGTCGCCCACGGCAACAAGGGTGCTGCCAGCCCCTTCGATGCGGTCGCGCAAATCCTTCGGAATGGCGTCGCCGAAACCCTTCTCCTCGGCAAACCGGTCCGACCCCAGCCAGATCGACCGGCCGTCTGTGCGTCCTTCAAGTCCCCTGCCCGGAACGGTTCGGGTATCTTCCGCGGCGGATACCTTGATGCCGTCGGCTTCTGCCCGCGCAAGAATGGCGCGCGCCAAGGGATGCGAGGAACGTGCCTCCAGCCCAGCGGCGAGGGTCATCAGATCTTGCGCCGATGCTTTGCCCAGCGGATGCACCGCCGCCACCTCGGGCTCGCCCATGGTGATCGTGCCGGTCTTGTCCATGGCCAGTGCAGTGGTCTTGCCCGGTGCCTCAACATATGCACCGCCCTTGATCAGCACCCCGGCCCGCGCTGAGGCGGTGAGTGCAGCGACGATGGAGACCGGTGTCGAGATGACCAGAGCGCATGGGCAAGCGATCACCAGCAGCACGAGTGCATTGTAGAACCAATAATCCCAGGCCCCCCCGAAAATGAGCGGCGGCAGCAGGGCAATTGCAATGGCGAGAGCCATGACGATAGGCGTATAGATGCGGGCGAATTTCGCCACCCACTGCTCCACCGGCGCGCGGCGGGCATGGGCGTCGCCGACCATGCGGATAATCTTGGCCAACACGGTGTCCGAGGCGGCCTTCGTGGCGCGCACCGTCAGTGTGCCTTCGCCGTTGATCGTACCGGCATAGACTTCGTCGCCCCGTTCCTTTGGGACCAGCGCACTCTCTCCGGTGATCGGCGCCTGATCGACGGCCCCTGCCCCATCGACAACCTCACCATCCAATGGGATGCGGTCTCCGCCGCGCACGATGAAACGTGCGTTGATAGCAACCGCAGAAGCCGGAACGTCCGCTTCCGAGCCGTCATCATGAAGAACTCTTGCCGTCGGCGGCGCGAGGTCGAGCAGAGCTGAAACCGCATTCCTCGCACGCCCGACGCTCCAGCTTTCGAGGTAGAGCGAGAGCGAAAAGAAGAACGCGACTGTCGCCGCCTCGAAAAATTCGCCAAGCCCGATGGCACCGGCCACGGCGACCACCATGAGCAGGTTCATGTCGGGCGACAGCCGCCGAGCGGACGACCATGCCTTGGGTGCCACGAGCCAGACACCGAACAGGATCGCAACCGCGAACAGCCCTGCCTCGACCAGTGGCATCGGCGCTTCGCCGTGACCCGCGAAGAGGCCGAGCGCCCCGCCCATGCCGGTCTCGATGATGTGCCACAGAAATCCTGCGGCCCAGAAGCCTCCACTGAGCGCCGTAAACAGCCGCTGTCTTGCAAGATGGGCCGCCTGGTCGACCGACGCGTTCTCGGCATCCCAAGGCTTGGCGGTCATGCCGGTGCTTGCGACCAGTTCTGCAATTTCGCCGTCCGATAAACTCTTGGCGCTGTCGAGAATAGTCATCCGCCCATTGATCACGTCGAACGCGAGATGCTCGGCCCCGCCGATCTTCGGGCCGACCACCTTGTTCAGGATTGCTACCTCCTCGGCGCAATCGAGGCCGGACACCTGAAAACTGCGCCCGCCCGATGGCGCGGGCGTCGTCGGAACGATGTCGCCGCACGTTCCGGCGCCCCCGCAGCAGCTGCCGCCGCTTGTCTGGGCATCTTCGGCGTGATCGTGGTCGTGACGATGGGTGTCGGACGGCATGAATGGACCTCTGGATTCGGGTGCTTTACCATGGCATAACCCCTACAGTAGCTAGAGCTTCAAGAGCAAAATACGGTGGTATTTCAGTTTGTTTTATTGCTAGAGGATGCGGCGATCGGCTCCATCACGCCTTGAGGCATGAAAAGCCGATGCAAAGAAAAACAGACACGAAAGGAAGCTTGATGCGGGTTTTGATGCTGAAGCAAAAAATAATCGTTGCAGTGGCGCTGTCTCTTACGGCCGGGTGCGCAATCCAGCCGACTGGACCGGGCGACTCGGCAGACCGGCGGGGCAACGTTCCCGAAGCCGTGATTGCAATGGCTGCCCCGGATCAGGATGTTGCAACCGCGCGCTTGGTGCCCGAGGACGGGTGCTACTGGTACGAACACAGCGGCCCCGTTGAAACGACCTTGCTGCCGCTGCGCACGGCGAACGGCAACCCTATCTGCGTCGCGCGGGAAGTGTGACGACGACCCGCACGTCACATCAATGCGCTGAGAGTTAATTACCTCATTCAACTTCTCGCGGTAACGCTGTCCTCAGCCGAATAAAGATGTGCTGTCGATCCGATCTCGACGTTCGGATAAAGCTCGTTGATGTGTGCCATAACCATCCGCACGCAACCCGAACTCGCACGACCGCCGATGCTTCTCGGATAGGGTGTGCCGTGTATCCGAAGATAGGTGTCGCGATCACCGACATAGAGATAGAGCGCCCGTGACCCGAGAGCGTTTTCCGGCCCTGGTTCCATCCCATCGGCCCATTGTGCGTTCACGGGATCGCGTTCGATCATGTTTTGTGTTGGCGTCCAGTGCGGCCACCTGACCTTGCGCTTGATGTTATAAACACCCGGCTCGTAGAGGTTGCCCCGCGCGATCGCCACGCCGTAGCGCATCGCGGTTCCACCCTCCTCAATGTGGTAGAGATACCGCGCGACCGCATCGACATGGATGTCTCCCGGCACGAGGCCGTTTTTCGCGTCCACACGCTGAGGCAAGAAACGTGGGTGTAGTCCCCAAGGGTTTGACGTGGCCGGATCGAAGCCGGGCGGGCTGACTTGCGCGTCCCATTCAGCCTTCTGCGCCTCGGTGGGCCAGCTATCGGCAAACACAGGGTTGGCCACAGTCGCCGAAAAGAGCGCTGTTGTCGTTTGAATAAAGTGTCGTCTTGTCAGCATGTCGTACCCTTTCGGTTCCCACCGGCGATCAATGGCAAGAACGATATAAATTCTCGTCGACTAGATAGGACTTCTAGTGGCTAGAGGTTCAAGGGTAAATTTTCGTGAACGCTTGCACGCGACCCTGGTAGCACATGCTTGCCTTGCGGGCGGGTTAACGGCCAACTAGGTCAGGTCCGAATTAGCGTGGTAAAGCGGGAGTCAGGGGGCGGAGTAGGACAGATTTGCCGAATTGGTCCCCCGGTGGATCGGTTTTGGTCGAAAGATACTATCCTGACACCCTGTCGATCTTCACCCGCCCGTGTCATTGGCCGAAACTTCGGCTTGGAACTCACGTTGTCGCTCAGGCCAGGTGCTCTTGATGTAGACGAGGATAGCCGCGATCTCTGCGTCTGTCAGATCCTCTCCGAAGGCCGGCATGTCGCTCTCGTATCCCGGCACGACGGCCCCGACCCCGCCTTTAGTGATCTGAAAAAGCATGCGGTCTGAATGGTGCCAAGTGTGGCCTGAGTCATCATGCGGCGGGGCCGGCATTCTTCCTGTGTCAAGACGACGACGCCAATCGGGCTGACCCTCGAGGCTGGCACCATGGCAACTGGCGCAGTTGTCCGCATAAAGCTGTTGCCCTGCCATGACCTGGGATGCGAGCACGGGCTCTCCCAAAAACGTCAGTCCCTCGACACGCGGGTCAACCGGTTCCGATTGGGCCAGCACCACAACGCCGGTGGTCGCGAGCGCGGACACTAGGGCAGCGAGGTGCACTGACCGCCTGACCGTACACTTCGCCGATCGATCTTTCGGCCCTTTATTCATCGGCATAAATTGAAATTCCGTCTGGGCCAAAGGCATAGGTCCTTAGCGTGCCTGACTTGACCGCAGCCATGCCCGGCGCGTTCGCGGGCATTCCCGGCAAGGTGATACCCGTTATCGCCGGACGGGTTTCCAGCAGCCGATCGATGATGTCGACGGGGACGAGACCGCTGACATAGTAGCCGTCGATCTCGGCCAGGTGGCAGCCGATGCCCTGGGCGGGCACACCGACTTCGACCGAGCGTTTGTCGAAGTCGCGGTCATCCACACGCGTAACGGTAAAGCCGTGTTCTTCGAGATAATCCCCATAGGCATCACAGCAGCCGCAGCCCGGATCGCGCCAGATGGTGATCTGCCTTTCGTTGCCCGCCAAATCGGACGCCATATCGCCTGTCGCTTGCGCCCAGGCCGATGTGGACAGGCCCACCATTCCGACAATGCCGCTGCCAATCAGGCCAAGCGCGTTTCTTCTCTGCATCATTTTCTCCATCATTGTTCTCCTGTTTCGATCCAAGTTGCGCCGCCGTCACGGCTGATTTTCAAGATGCCGCCCAACAGGGCAGCGATGTAGGTCTCGTCTCTTGGATGAACCGCAACAGCGGTCGCAGCTTTGCTGGCCCGCTTTTGCCAGATGACTCCGCCGTCCTGCGATGCCCAGAGGCCCGAGGGCAGCGCGGCGTACATCACTTCCGGCGCCGAGGGGGCACTGGCCAGCGACAGGATCGGTTCACCTCCAGGCAATGGCGCTTCGGACGGTGGGGCTTCACCCGCAACCAATGCGTCCATCGCGTTGCCTGGCTGCACGTCCTGCCAGCGACAAAAGCAATCGGGCACCCGCGTTAGGCCAACTTCGGTGCCCGCATAGATCCAGATCCCGCCCATGCCGGTTTCAAGCTCGACCGAAGCCAGAGCAAGAGGATCGCGCTCTGCGTCGTCGAGCCAGGGGCGGTCCATGGCGAGCGACCAGGTTGCACCGGCGTCTTCGCTCTTCCACAACCCGTCGCCGCGAAGCGAGGCATAGATCATGTCCGGGTTCCGCGAGGCGATAGCAACGGCAGTGATTTCTCCGTCAGGCAGCCTAGCTTCAAAGATACGCCACGAAGCGCCCCCGTCTTCGGAAATGCTGACACCGCCCTCGGCCAGCCCCGCAACCACAAGCCCGGGCCGGTCGCGATGGGTCGCCAGCGACAGCACTTTTCCGGGTGTCTCTGCCGCGGTCCAAGTCCGGCCGCCATTATCACTGACGAACAGCCCTCCTCTCGCCAGCAGGATGGTATCACCATCAAAGGCAAGTGCCGCTGGAACACCATCGCTCGCCGCGAGTGCGAACCCCGGCAACATCGAAGCGACGCCGATACTGAGTGCCGCGGTGAGTACCTTGCGCCGGTTTGGCCGAAATTCGATCTCAATCGACTTCAATCTGCATGCTCCCCTGCTCATGCGACGCGGATCACGCCCATCATCCCGGCCGCCTGGTGCTCGAGGATGTGGCAATGGAACATCCAGTCTCCGGGATTGTCGGCGACCAGGGCGATTTCGACCTGCTCGCGCGGCGCGATCAGCACGGTGTCCTGCCATTCAGGGAATTCGGTCCGAACGCCATCGCGGCTGATGACGCGGAAGGAGTGGCCGTGCAGGTGGATCGGATGGTCGAACGCCGTGGCGTTCGTCATGTGGAGGACATGGCTCGCGTCGCGCTCCAATGTCAGGAAGGGATCGAGCATGTGCCCTTCGGCCGCAACGCCATTGACGAACCACATGCCGCCGCCCACAACGCCACCCATCATTCCGCCCATCATGCTGCCTGACTGGCTCAGGCCCATCTGGCGCTCGACCATTGCTCCCATCATGCCCCCGGTGAACAGGATTTCGTGACGACGGGCCGCGTTCAGATCAGGTTCGACAAGCGGATTGGCTGGAAGGGCAATTTCCCATTCCGGCGGCGCGGCACGCAAGGGCGTGTCGTCAAAGACGACATCCAGCAGGTTGAATTCATTATCGCGATAGGCGCGGTCGACGATTGGAAGCGTGGTTCCCGGGTCGGCAGGGCAATCGAGCATTATGTCGGCACGCATCGCCGGGCCCAGAACCACGACACCGTCAGGCGCGGCGTGCGGGGTGATCGGCTGGCCGTCGAGCGCAATGATGCGCGCGGAAAGGTCGCCGAAGTCGAGCGCGAAGATGCGGGCGTTCGCGGCATTGATCAGCCGCAACCGGATACGTTCGCCTTGCCGCACCACGAAGACATCGGGAACACGCCCATTTATCGTGACAGTATTGCCCAGACGGCCCGCATGGCTCATGTCCATGGCTGCGCCGAAGTCATCCGCAATCGCCGCGTCTTGCGTCAGCCGCCAGTCGTCAAGCAGCCAGGTGACATCGCGATCGACCCGCGGCGGGTTGGATTCGTCAATGATGAGCGGTCCGGCCAGCCCACGTCCGACCTGCTCGAAACTGCGCTGGTGGGGGTGATACCAGAAGGTCCCGGCATCGATCGCGTCGAACTCGTAGATAAAGGTTTCTCTGGGTGCGATCGGCTTCTGCGTCAGGTGTGGAACCCCATCCATCGCGTTCGGCAGACGAAGTCCGTGCCAATGTACGGTGGTTTCCTCGTCCAGACCGTTTGTGACGACGATGCGCAGCCGATCGCTTTGCCGAACCCGTAGCTCCGGGCCGGGAACCTGACCGTTGAAGCCCCAAACGGGGGTTGCGGGATAAGGTTCTGGGACCAGCCTTGCCTGTCCCGCCGTGGGGCGCAGCGAAAAGCTGCGGATTTGCGGTTCGGCGCGCAGGGGCTTTCCGAAAGCCGTGGCGCCGATACCCGCCAAGGACGTTGCAAGAAATGATCGGCGACTGAAAAGGGAATTGATTTGGTAGGACATGGATGAACACTCTCTGATTTCACTGTACGCCGCCAAAGCAATTGCGCGGCGATGTTCATGGCCCCGCGCAAACGCCCATTTGAGTGCGTCCGGCACGGAGAAACACACGAAGCGCAATCAGGCGCCGCGTGTCAGATCAGAGGTAGAATCGAGGAGGTTGCTGGGCCGGGGGGCCGGATATTCCGTGCGGAACGTCCACGAGCTGGATTTCATGGGCTGCGGTGGCAGCGATCGGGCTGGTACCAGCCGGGATCGAAAGAAGAGCGGCCATTCCCGCGGCATTGCACACAAAATCACAGACGGAACCCATCTTACCGTCTTCCAAGCTGCCGCAGGCGTCGCAATCGTCCATCGCCATCATGCCGCCATCCGTGGAGACCATTGACGAGGCCATGGCAATTGAGCCAGCAGACTGCGCGACCGCGCCGATGGCAAAAGCCACCAGCGAGAGGATACAGATAAGGCGTGCCCAACGTCTCATGATCTTGATCTACTACCCGCGCGATCCGAATGCCAGCGGCACAATATCACGTTTCTTGGACCATCCAAAAATTGGCTCGTTCAAATCCTCGGCCAACCGACTTGTTGCAGCGGCAACCACCCGCCTATGACCGCTTGGAAAAGGCCGCGAACAGGGCAAGCGTCCGTTCGCTGACATGGTGCTCGATCCCTTCGGCATCGCGTTCAGCCGTCTCGGGGTCGAGCCCGAGGCTCAGGAGAAACCGCAAGACGATCTCGTGGCGATGTCTGCATTCCTTGGCAAGCGCCCGGCCTTCCTCGGTCAGAAATACCGAGCGGTATTTCGCGCGAGTGATCAGGCCGTCCCGCGCCAGACGGCCAAGCGTCTTGGCGACTGTTGGCGCGGTCACGCCCATGCGTGCCGCAATATCGACCGGCCGGGCCTCGCCGTTCTCGTGGATCAGCTCAGCGATCAATTCGACATAGTCTTCCGCCACTTCGCTGCGCCGCGCTTCGCGCACACCGATGAAGGCCTCGGCGCGGGTTTCAACCGCGCGCGCCTCTGCCTGCGTTGATTCATGGTTCTCATCGTTCGTCATGCCGCCACCCTCGCACGATCGGGATTGACTCGTAAAGCCTAAGCGATGATTGTTAGCCGAAGCTAACTTTTTGCGCCGGGACTTTGGCCTGCGTGTCATTTGAAGGGACCACGTCCATGCCTGCCGATACCAGCAAGCGAGGGCGCGATGTGTCGTCCGCCGTGGAGACATCTCGGCCCACAGCGCCACCTGCGATGGTCACGGAGCCAGTATCGGCGTCGCGACGCGCGTTGTTGGTCGGCGGTCTAGTGGCTGCCGGCGGAGCGGCCGTGGCCGCGAGCCGCGCGCAATCCCAGGCAACGCCCGACCCGATGGCGGGGCATGCGATGCCCGGCGGGGCGGTCGATCCGTATTCGGCCCATGACAGTGGCATGGCGCATGGCAACATGACGATGGTCGGCCAGGTCGACCACGCCCGGAACGGGTTCGACCCGACGGCCATGCTGACCGACTGGGAGACAGGCCAGACCGAAGTTCTGCCGGATGGGCGCACGTTACGAACGTTTGAGGTGGACGTCATCGACGTGGAGATCGAGATCGCTCCCGGCGTTTTCTTTCCCGCCTGGACGTTCAACGGCCGCGTTCCCGGCCCCGCCCTGCGCGCCAAAGAAGGCGAACGGCTACGGATCGTCTTTCGCAACCTCGGTTCACACCCGCATTCCATGCATTTTCACGGCATTCACTCGGCGCGGATGGACGGCGTTCAAGGCGCCGGGCTGATCGATCCGGGTGAGGAGTTCGTCTATGAGTTCGATGCCAAGCCCTTCGGCTGTCATCTCTATCACTGCCATGCCCTGCCGCTGAAACGGCACATGCATAAGGGCATGTACGGACTTTTCGTGGTCGACCCTGATCCGGCGCGCCACCCCGAATTTGCGGCAATCGCCGCGTCGCGCGTGCTGGGCAGCCCGGAAAACGCCGAATGGCAGGAACTGGCGATGGTGATGAACGGCTTTGACACCAATTTCGACGGCGAGAACGAGGTCTATGCCGTCAATACGGTCGGCCAAGCTTACATGAACGCGCCTATCCGGATCGACAAGTCGCGCCCGGTCCGTATCTACCTCATGAATGCGACCGAGTTCGACCCGATCAACTCGTTCCATCTGCACGGCAATTTCTTCGACTACTACGAGACCGGTTCGCAACTCACGCCAACCCTGCGCACGGTCGATGTGATCATGCAGTGTCAGGCGCAGCGCGGCATCCTCGAGTTCAGTTTCGCTGACCACGAGGATGGATTGTACATGTTCCATGCCCATCAGGCCGAGTTCACCGAACTAGGCTGGATGGGATTTTTTGACGTGCGGGAGGCCGGAGCATGACCGATCAGACCGAACAAAGCCGCCCGCCAATGACCCGCCTGCTTCTCGTTCTCGTGCCGCTGGCCGTCATGCTGGGGGCTTTCGTGTGGATTGCCTCGCTCGATCCGCTGCGCGGCTTCAACAATGGCGCGCCCCCGGTCGAGGCGTTGACGGTCGAACGGACGATCCTCGATGGGTCGGGGATTTCGCTCAGTGTGCGCGCCGGCGGATCGGAAGCAATGGTGGTCGCGCAGGTCGCAGTGGACGACGCCTACTGGACCTTCACGCAGGAGCCCGCGGGGCCGATTGCCCGCGGCGAAGCGGTCTGGTTACGAATTCCCTATCCGTGGGTTCTCGGCGAGGCCCATCACGTCAACCTGCTGACCAACACGGGCGCGACCTTCGGGCATGAGATCGGGGTCGCCGTCTCGACGCCAAGTCCCACCTGGGGTCAACTTCGACTTCAGGCGGTGATCGGGGCGATCGTCGGCTTGTTGCCGGTGGCGCTTGGCCTGATGTTCTATCCGGCCATGAAGGGCGTCGGGCGAAGCGGGATGAACTTTCTGCTGGCACTGACGGTTGGGTTGCTGGCCTTCTTGCTGATCGACACCCTATCCGAAGCAATGGAGCTGTCGGCAGAAGCGGCCGCAATATTCCAGGGCTCCGCCATGGTCTGGCTCGCGGCGCTGGCAAGCTTCCTTTTGCTGATGGCGATCGGGCGCTGGCGCGGCAACCCGGAGGGCATTGCGCTGGCGTTCTACATTGCCCTCGGGATAGGGCTGCACAACTTCGGTGAAGGGTTGGCGATCGGCGGTGCATTCGCCGCAGGATCGGCAGGGCTTGGCACTTTCCTCGTCCTAGGCTTTGCCTTGCACAATGTCACCGAGGGCATCGGCATCGCCGCCCCGATGCTTCGTGCCCGGCCAACGCTTTGGACGTTTGCCGCCCTGACCCTGCTCGCCGGTGGCCCGGCCATCCTCGGAATGTGGGCGGGCAGCCTTGCCTATGCGCCGCAATGGTCGGCATTGGCACTCGCCGTCGGAGCGGGTGCTATCCTGCAAGTCATGGTCGAGGTCAGCGCCTACCTTGTACGTCAAAACGCCGACAGGCAGGCGGCGCTGATGTCACCAGCCGTACTGGTCGGGTTTCTGGGCGGCATCGCCTTCATGTACGCGACGGCGGCATTGATCAAGATCTGAGCGGTGATCGGCTGTTTCGGCTTCATGGGGCGGTCGCCCAACTCTATAAACTGACCCCGTCTGTCCACGGGGAGATCGCAATTTTCGTGCCCCAGTTTGTGCGCCCAAGAGACTTATTCTTTCGTGATTTCGAAATAAAGAATTTGAGGCTAGAGCGACTAGAGGATCCCACAGATAGGTGAAAACACTGCAAATCCATCTGACTACTATTGCTGAGCCGCGCGTCGAAATAGACTGTCTCATATTTTCATTCTGTCACGATTCAGCGCCTCCGTTGAACTATCAACAGATGTTACGCACCAAAACGAGTGCTTCTGTAGAGGTGTTTCATGGCATCGCCCGCCACATGCGGAAACGCCCTTGTCCGGTCACCTCGCGGATCAGGTCGCGCGTTTCCATCCAAGCAAGGTTGCGCTGGACGGCGCCGCGGCTGGCACCGGTCAGGGTCTCGGCCATTGGGGCGGAGACGAGGGGCCATTCGGTCAGCACAGCGCGCAATGCAGGTGGTGTCCTGCCAGACAGCGGGGCCATCATGGCTTCCGCCCGCACAGACCATGCCTGGATATCGTCGAGGTGCCGCATCGCGGTCAGGCATGCTGTTTCCATTCCCTCGAGCCAACGCTCCAAGCGCTCAGCAGGTGGGCCACTGGCGCGCAGCCCCCCTGCCCCGCGCATAGCCAGAGGCGCAAAGATGGCCCCGCGATTCGAATTCGGGCCTTCGCTCGCGGCAATGCGTGCGGCGGTAACCGCTGCTTCCGTCCGGTCGCCCTGTTGCCTGAGGCCCGCAAGGTTCCAGAGGTGAAACCCCATGCAGGCGCGTGTGATCGAGTGCAGGTCGGCGGCTTGCGCCATCAGGTCAAGCCAACCGACCGCGCGATCCGCAAAGGGCTCGGCTTCATTGGCCATGTTTTCAGGGTCACGGCGATCGAGGAAAGCGGATAGGTCCACCTCTGGGCCGGGACCGCCTGTCAGACGCCGCACCGCCCATCCGACACGCGCGAGTGCTGCGGGGTCGTCCTGCACACCCGACAGGCGCATGGATATCCAGAGTGCCAGCCGATCCGGGCCAATTCGGTCGCCCACAAACCAGCTGAGGTCTGCCGCCTCCATCAGCGCGAGCCTATGCCGCCAGCCCTCCGGGCCACGGTGCAGACGGTCATCCAGCGCGCCAATCCGGCCCGCCACACGGGCGAGACGGGCGGCATTGCCTGCCTCTGCCTTCCGCCAGTCGTCGAGGACTGCGGTTTCACGCAGCTCTGCCCTCGGTCCGGGCGGCAGATAATCCGGCTCCACTTCCATCGGACCGGGCAGGAACCACTGTCGCATTTTCTTCACCATTTCAGCACATGATTATTACGTGATTTCTGGAAGATACCGCGATATTGCACATCATTTTTCAGCTTAAGGTTTCAATTTTGGTTCCGTATTTCAGCAAGTGGCCGCCCTGTTGGCGCACTGCCCAGCCGGTTTCGAAAGTTTCATATCGATGACGTCCGGCGGAGCGCATGCCTCGGATGAAACTTGGGCCAAGGCGACGCGGATCGCGCGCGAGTTGGACCGGATTCTTGACGGGGCGGCGCCCGTGCGTGAGGCCGTGATGCGCGCGGCATCCGAGCTGCGGCTTTCGACACGCCAAGTCTACAACTATCTGGCGCGGTATCGGGAAGAGCGCAGGGTATCGTCCCTGCTGCCGCGAACGAGTGGGACAAGGAAACCAAGGATCAGCCCCACGGTCGAGAGCATCATCGCGATGACCCTGCGGGAGATGTGGTTGCGCCCGGAGCAGCCGGATCTTGCGCCGATTGTTGAAGAGATCCGCGCCCGCTGCGCAGAGGAGGGGCACTCTCCGCCCGCCTATGTCACTGTCGCCCGGCGGATCACCATCCTGTTCGCCCCGGAAGAAATTGCCCGCCGCCGCCTGTCAGATAGTAAACACCTGAACCGGCTGAAGCCGCGACCCGGCTACATCCGGGCTAACCACGCGCTCGACGTTGTCCAGATCGATCACACGCCGGCAGACATCCAGTTTGTCGAGGTGATTGATGACCACGGCGTCTTCGTTGGTCGCCCCTATCTGACCATCGCTGCAGATGTGGCCACGAGCGCGATCATCGGCTTCTGCCTGACCCTCGAGCGGCCGTCACGACTGTCTGTCGCGCTTTGTCTGGCGCACGCGATGTGCTGCAAGACTGCCTGGCTGGCAGAACGCGGCATCGATCATGCCTGGCCAATGCATGGTCGCCCGAAGCAGATCGTCGTCGATTCCGCCAAGGAGTTCCAAAGCAGCACCTTCAGCAGAGGATGCGCGGACTATGGCATCGCCATACGCATGCGGAAAAAGGGCACCGTGCATCGGGGCGGAGTCGTCGAACGCCTGCTGGGGAAAGTGAACACGGCGCTGCGGGCTTTGCCGGGCAAGACGGGGCGTTCCATCGCGGATCGGGGCGACTATGCCTCGGAAGCGCGGGCACGGCTCAGCTTCGCGGATCTTGAACGCTGCATCGCGCTCGCGATCATCGACCACAACCTGAGTCAGAATGCGCGCAAGCTGACCGTTCCGGCGAAAGAGTGGGAAGATCGGTTCCAGCCGAAAGACCAGCCGATCGATGCACCTGTCGATGTGCTGCTGAATTTCCTGCCGCGCAAGACGCGGAAGATTTCACCTCAGGGCATCAGTCTCTTCGCCATCGACTATTTCGAGCCCTGGCTGGGCCCGCTGGTCGCGCGTCGTGACCGGCTGAACCCGCTCGATCTGTGCTATGATCCTCGCGACATCAGCCATGTCTACGTCAAGGATCCGGATACCCAGGCTTGGCGGCCGGTCAGGCGACGGGACGGACTGGCCGAGCCGATCACGCTCTGGCAGCACCAGGCGGATCGACAGCGGCGGCGCGAAATCCAGCGGCGCCCTGTGCAGGAGGCATCAGCCATCCGACGCGAAATCGCCGCAACTGTTGCCGCCGCCAAAACCCCCAAAAGCCGGTTGAAGGAGATGACCCGCGCCCGGCATGCCACCGAGGCAAAGAAGCCTTATGCCGACTTCGCTGCGCCTTCCGCCTCGGCCCAGGCAAAGCTCGACCCGGATCGTCCGCGGCGGGTCTTCCCTGTCGAGGATTGGTAAGGTGCCGGACCACCTCATGCCCGCCATAGTGCCACTCTTGCAGGCCGATGACGCAGTGCGGATCGCCCATGTGCGCGCGCCGCGCTGGATCAGCCATCCGGCGGCCGGCGCGGCGCATGACGCGATGCGACTGCTGCTTGAGCGACCGCCATCGCTGCGCCCACGCGGTTTGCTGCTTGCCGGTCCCTACCATAACGGCAAGACCATGATCGCCGAACGCTTCGCCGTCGAACATCTGCGTACCGCCGACCAGCAAAAGGTGTGGGTGATCCAGACCCGGGAAGGTGCGGGCCTGTCGCATTTCTACGCCAGCATCCTGTCCGGATTGCGCGCACCACAAGCCGCGGGCTGGCGCAGCCTGTCCCGCGCCGGCGATCAGGTCGATCATCTTCTCGAGCGCCTGAAGCCGCGCCTTTTGATCTTCGACGAGTTCCACAGCGCGTTGCGTGGGCGGCGCCAGGATGTGAAGGCCATCTTCTCGTTCTTGCGGCGGATCGCACGGGTGCATGACATCTCACCCGTCCTTGTCGGCGAGATCGCGATCTACGATGCGGTGCATGACACCGACGAAATGGGCTCACGTTTCGATACGATCCCCATTCCACGATGGGCGTATGACGAGGAGTTCGCGACGCTTCTCGACAGCCTGGAAGCCAGTCTGCCGCTCGCCGACACCTCCGATCTGTCGCGCGAACCCTTGGCGAAGATCATCCACGATCTGTCAGAGGGGCTGATCGGCGAGGTTGTCGAGATCGTCACCCGGGCCGCAGTTGCGGCCATCTCGCGCGGTGAGGACCGGATCACGGGCGCAACCCTGTCGGACCTTGGCTATGTGCCTCTCTCGAGGCGCCGCAATTCGGCTTTGCGTCACGAGATGACATGAGGCTCGGGTCGGCCGGGATCTCCGTCACACCTGCAGAGCGGTATGAAAGTGCGGCGGGAAACCGTTGGCCCATGAGCATTATGCCCGCACCAGGTGAACTTCTGTCGAGTTGGCTGCACCGCCTCGCTTACGCAAACGGCATACCTCCGCACTATTTTGGTGCGCTTCTCGAAGCGCCGGGTGAGAACTGGTCGGCGCGGCTTGATCGGGCATTGCCCGGTCGCATCCTGCAGCTTTTGGAAGAGCATACCCACATACCTCTGGAAGACATAACGGCTCTGACTAATGCTCCCGACCCTTTGGCCGTGCTGCGTTTGCCCCTGCGGGCATCGCCTCAGCAGAGTTGCGCACCAAAGACGCAGGCGACCTGGCTGCAATTCTGCCCGGCCTGTCTGGCGGAAGACGAAACGCCCTATTTTCGCCGAGACTGGCGCCTCGCGACACGCGTTTCTTGCTTTCGCCACGGCTGCCGACTTCGGGACAGGTGCCCATCCTGCGGACAAGGATTGGCTCCGTTCAGCCAGAAGCGTCTTGTGCCGCATCAGATCTGCGCCTGGTGCGGCGCGGCCCTCTGCAAACGCACCCGTCCTGCCACCAATGGGGTTCGGCGTCTTGAGCGTCTGATCGACGATCTGCTTCGTCTGCAGGCATCAGGGCATCGAATGGCAGAGGGGCGATCACTCCCGGACCTTCTTGGATCAGCCTGCTTTCAATTTAGTCGACGGCCAATGTCCATCGCGCGCCTCTCTCATCGGGATCGCTATCAGCTGTTTTGGCAATTGACGGACGGGCAATCGACGCCGTTCGGAACGCGAAGAAGTTCCGCGATCATTTATTGGAAACGCGTCGCTCAGGTTGCGCCAGCTTGGGGCGGACTGGTCACATCTTTCAGCGATGCCGTCCTGCCTCGGCCCAAAGCTGGGCCTTGCTCTAACACCGCTGGCCCGAATTTGGCGGATCTCGTTCAGGCGGCCGCGCGGCTCGATCAGCAGCGGCAAGCGCTGTAAAAATTCCCGGTGAGTTTCAGGCGCTCGCGGCCAGCCCGGCATCATTCAGCTGTTCAGGATCCGGCAGGTCCCGCAAGCTCTCCAACCCGAAGGCCGCGAGGAACGCGTCTGTGGTGACGAAGGTATAGGGGGCACCACGACGCGGCGCGCGCGGCCCAGTTCCAATCAGACCGTGTGCATGGAGCCGCCCGATCAGGTCCCGACCGATCTCCTTGCCGAAGATGTCCTTCAGCCCATCGCGCGTGATTGGCTGATGGTAGGCGATGGCCGCCAAAATCGCGACGTCGAACTCGTTCAGGTCCAGCAACTGGTCCCCGACATCCGCTGCGGAGCGGATCGCAGGCGCGTAAACAGACCGCGTCCGGAACATCCACCCCCCTGCGACCATGGCAATCTCGAACGCCCGCCCTTCTAGATCGGCGGCAAGATCCTCGATCAGCAGATCAACCGAGGTCGCCTGCCCCACTATGCGCGCCAGATCCTCGCGCGGTACAGGCGAGGCAGAGGCAAACAGTACCGCCTCGATCCGCCGCATCCATTCGCGCCAGCGCAGCTCCGGCGGCAGGTCGGACAACTCGCGGTCAAATTCAGGCTCGGAGCGATCCTTGGCCATCGTTACACCCCGTAGAGCCGGAAGGTGTCGCGGCCAGTCAGTTCGCGCACAGCGCCGAGATCGACCAGCCGGTCGCAGAGCCGCCGCGCCGCGCGGTCCGGCAAAGGCAAGACTGAGGGAGCGACCGCGTCCTGTTTCAGGAATATCTCGACGGCGTCGGCCGCCCCCTTGGCCCGAAGCTTTGGTGCGACCGCCTTCAGATGCGCCGCCCGGCGCGCGAGGTTGGTGGAGAGACGCACGGCCTCGGCCGCCGATGACACGAGCGCCCGATGACAGGCGAGCTTCAATTCGTCGCCTTGCTTGCGCAGGTCGGCACGTTTCAGGCCAGCCGCCAGCAGCGGCACGACATGATCCCAACCAAGCGCCTGGGCGAGTGCAGCATCCGCGAGGATCAGCGCAGCTTCGTCAGCACGTGGCGCCTCGCGCAGAACAGCTTCCAGCACCAGTGCTGCTCGTTTGACCGGCGCCCCCACCCCCGCATCGAGCCACGTCGCGATCTGGCCCGGCTCGAAGGCCGACAAGGCTCGGCCCAGAGCCTTGACCGCCACCGGCCGCTCCACCGCGCGCCGCCAGATCAGATAGGTTTCACCTGCCGGTCCGGGTAGATCGCCGGGACGCAGAAGGTGCGCTGCATCGCGCAGTTCCCCTGCCCGCTCCCGTCGGCCAGAAAACGCAACACAAGCCTCAGCTGCGCACAGCGCGAGCCGCTCCCGCAACAAGGCTTGGGGCAACTCCGCGCATCCCAGCACAACATGCAAGTGGTTCAACGCAGCGCCCGACAAAAACGCCACATCTTCAAGGGTTTCAACCCGTGCCGAGGTGACCCAGGCGGGCATCCGGGGTAGAGTGTCTGTGTCGATGGAGTGTTCCGGTCGGGCAAATGTCATGACTGAAGCCTAAACCATCGCGGCGCTTTTCTCCAGAAAATAGCACAGAAAACGCCTCACTCTATCTTTTGCCATAATGTCCGATAACCTTGCGTTATCGGACGTAAAAATGATATACTCAAAAACATGGGTAGTCTCACAAATAGCAGCACCAAAATCGAGGGTTCGGGCGGGTCAGAGACCGAGATTTCGGGCTCAGCACCCCATACCGCACCGAACAGTGACGAGCGCGACGAGAGAACCTCTCGGGACCGAGCCTCAATCGCTCTGCCCGCCCATGTGGCCGGCTCCGGCGCGCTCGACCGGCTGATCGATACCGCCCGCGACTACGCCGAGGCCTCGACGGCTGGGAACACGAACAAGGCCTACGCCGCCGACTGGAAACACTTCACCCGCTGGTGCCGACTGAAAGGCACAGAACCTCTGCCCCCCTCACCCGAGATGGTTGGACTTTATGTGGCTGATTTGGCTGCACCAGCCGGGAAGGCCCCTGCCCTTTCGGTCTCCACGATTGAGCGTCGTCTCTCGGGGCTTGCCTGGAACTACAGGCAGCGCGGGTTCACTCTTGATCGCAAGGACCGCCACATCGCCACGGTTCTGGCCGGGATCAAACGCAAGCATGCGCGCCCGCCGGTCCAGAAGGAAGCGATCCTGCCCGAGGACATCCAGGCCATGGTGGCCACCCTTCCCTATGATCTCCGCGGCCTCCGAGACCGGGCGATCCTGCTCTTGGGCTATGCAGGTGGCCTGCGCCGGTCGGAGGTGGTCTGCCTCGATGTGCATAAGGACGATACACCGGACTCCGGCGGCTGGGTCGAAGTCTTCGACGGCGGCGCCCTGCTCACCCTCAATGCCAAGACCGGATGGCGCGAGGTTGAGGTCGGGCGTGGCTCAAGCGGCCAGACCTGTCCCGTCCACGCGCTTGAGCAATGGCTACACTTTGCGAAGATCGACTTTGGGCCGGTCTTCGTGCGCATCTCGCGGGACGGCAAGCGTGCCCTCGAGTCCCGCCTTTCCGACAAGCACATAGCGCGACTGATCAAGGCAACCGTTATGAAGAGTGGCATCAGATCCGATTTGCCGGAAGCCAAACGGTTGGCAATGTTCTCGGGGCATTCCTTGCGTGCCGGGCTCGCCTCGTCGGCAGAGGTTGATGAGCGCTATGTTCAAAAGCAACTCGGACATGCGTCGGCCGAGATGACCCGGCGCTATCAGCGCAGGCGCGACAGGTTCCGGGTGAACCTGACCAAAGCCGCAGGGCTGTGAAGCTCAGGATTCTTGACCCATTGGTGAAGCGCTAAGGTGAAATTCCAGCGCTTCCGTTTAAACTTACTGCTTCAATTGAAATCGGGAACTAAACGCGACAGCGGTCTTTGTCGCACCTACTTGAGGTGATCGAAAGACTGGAGGGCAAGGGGGCGTTCTTCCGCTCGCTCCAGGACCCGATCGACACTGCCTCGCCCCAGGGCAAGTTCACGTTGCAGGTTCTGGGCGCTGCGGCTGAGTTCGAACGCGCTCTGATCCGCGAGCGTACCAAAGCCGGACTTGCCTCGGCACGCTCAAAGGGCCGCGTCGGCGGCAACCCAGGTCTTCGCGCCAAGGACCCTGAAGCGCTGCGCAAGGTGCGGCTGGCGCGACAGGACGGCTACATGGAGCGCTTGAACGAAACTGCGCAGGATTGGGTGCCCCATGTGCGCCGTTTGCGCCCCGATATGGCTTGGGAAGACGTCCTGCGGATCATCAATGGCCCCCTGCCCCATGATCGGCGCTGGACGCAAAGCCGCCTGCTCCGCGCCGTGAAGGCATACGTGGCGGACGGATTCCTGCCCGCTGAAGTGCTTGGACGCGCTGGACGTCGCGAAACCGACGATCGCCTGCCTGCGATTGTCGCCGCAATCAAAGGTGCTGACCCCGAGATCACCTTGCAGGCAATCTGCGACCGACTGGAATCCATGCGTGAGCGCACCCCTCGCGGTCGCACCAGCTGGCAGCCTTCCTCGGTCAGAATGCTGCTGGAGCGTGCTGAAAAGCTGGGGCTCCTCTGAGGATCACACTTGTGTTGGCCTAACCGATTGCCACTAAATCTAGAAAGTGCTTGCACGAATCTGGTTGGTCGGGCAATAGTCTCGAAAAATAACGCGCGGTCACATAAAAAACGCGCCCACGGATCGGGGCAGACATGAGCGAAGCAGAACAGGATCTAGACATCGCCATCGGGCACTACGCGGAACTTCTCGCGTCGAACCTGCATGCTCAGCGCGCCGCACACTTCCCTCCGGATGCAAAGAAGGTGATGCGCACTTTGACCAGCGGCGAAGCTGCCGAGCTCCTTGGCGTCGACCATACCTATCTTCGGAAGCTTCATCGAGAAGGAAAGATCGTTGACGTCGAGACGACGGCTGGAAGTCATCGTCGCTATACTCTCGACGATATCTGGGAAATCCGGCAGACGCTTGAAGGAAACGCAAAAAAGTCTGGAACTTACGTGCCTGGGCGTCGCGACGGTGACGAGCTTCAAGTTATTTCAGTGGTGAACTTCAAGGGCGGGTCCGGCAAAACGACGACGTCTGCTCACCTCTCTCAGCGCTTGGCGCTCAAGGGGTACAGGGTTCTTGCGATCGATCTCGACCCCCAAGCATCTCTTTCGGCTCTTCACGGAATCCAGCCAGAACTCGACCTTATGGAGGGCGGAACCCTCTATGATGCCGTTCGCTATGACGATCCGGTTCCGATCGCCGAAGTGATCCGCAAGACCTACATCCGCGGCCTTGATCTTATCCCGGGCAACCTTGAACTCATGGAGTTCGAGCACGAGACGCCTGCTGCTATCCAGCGAGGCGGAGCGAAAGCGTTCTTCGCGAGAGTTCATGACGCACTCGATAGTGTTGAAGCGAACTACGACGTTGTTGTGATCGACTGCCCGCCGCAGCTTGGTTTCTTGACGATGTCAGCACTTTCCGCGTCCTCGGGTGTCCTCGTGACGGTTCACCCGCAGATGCTTGACCTCATGTCGATGTCCCAATTCCTGCGAATGACCGCGGATCTCCTGGGAGTGATCAGGGATGCAGGCGCAAATCTGCGCTTCGATTGGCTGCGCTTTTTGCCAACGCGATACAAAGTCGGCGACGCGCCACAAACCGAAGTCATCGCTTTCATTCGCGGACTGTTCGGGAGGTCGGTCCTGACCAATCACATGGTTGAATCGACCGCAATTTCTGATGCCGGCTTGACCAAGCAAACGCTCTACGAAGCTGACAAGAAGGACTTCACGCGTCAGACGTTTGATCGTGCGATCGAATCCATGAACGCAGTGAACGATGAGATCGCTGAAATCATCCAGAACACATGGGGGCGGAATGGCAAGAAAGCCTAAACTTGGCCTGCCGCTGCAGACCCTTCGCAACGCTCCTGACGCTCTTGAAGGGCGCCGACTGCGTGGCGGTGTATTTGAGATCGATCCGGCGCAGATTATTACCGAAGGACGATTGGATGACAGGCTTCAGATTGAAGTTGAGGGCCTGAAGAATTCAATCTCCAAGAACGGTCAGCGTGTGCCTGTCTTGGTCCGCCCACTGGAAGGCGATCGCTACAACCTGATCTATGGCCGCAGACGCCTGGAAGCATGTCGCGAACTCGGTATCAAAGTTCGAGCCATCGTCACGGAAGTTGATGGTGATCAAGCGCTTCGAGATCAGCTTCTCGAGAACCAAGAGCGTCGTGATCTGAGCTTTATTGAACGGGCGCTTGTTGCGACGGCGCTTCTGGACGGTGACCATTTGGAAGGGGCTGAGCGCACCAATCGAGGTGTCGCCGAAGTCCTTAACCTCCACGAAGCCGGGGTTTCACAACTCTTGAGTGTCGTTCGGACGGTCGGCGAGGAACTCATCCAGGCAATTGGTGCGGCTCCCGGGATTGGTCGCCCGAGATGGGAAGAGCTCAAAAAGGCCTTGGGTACCTACGACGGTGATCGAGACCAACTGCAAGCGGTAGCTCATGCAGCCAAGTCCGAAAGTTCCGGCTCGGTCGATGAGGTTTCTGAGCGTGCGTTTCTCGCAGTTCTGGCAGCTGCGAAGAGCCCAGAGAAGAAAGCAAACCCGTCTAGAAAGGGCGTGCCTGCTTTGGCGATCCCCGGTGTCGGAGCTGCGACGGTTAAGACCGGCCGCCAAGGCAAGCAGCTTAAACTCGATCTGACTACGGATGAACCTGATTTTATCAGCTGGTTGGAGGGCAATGCCCCAAAGCTGATTACCGAGCTTCATGAGCGCTGGAAGCGTTCAGGAGACTGAGGAAGAGCAACCAACAAGAAGGAGGCACGATACAGGCAAAAAGAAAAAGGCCCCGAGAAGCTAGCTTCACGAGACCTTTGTAAGGTTTCGCACCGGGATCAGCCCGCTACAAAATCTCAGTTTTCGCACCTCTGAATGTAGCGTTCTGGCCCCTACCCCGCAAGCGCAAAGCGATTCGCGGGCCGTAGAAATTTTGCCTTCGTGAACGTTTTCATGGAGTACACACCGATTTCGCCGTTTATGCGGCCGATCTCGCACGCCCATCTGCGCGTGATCGAGCGACCCGAGGCATCTGTTCCGGGCAGACCCGTCAACAAGTGGGAACTCCTGCGCGAGCTCTCCAAGGCGCAAGCGGCCTTTGGCGTGTCAGAACGTGATCTAACTGTTTTGCAGGGGCTCCTCAGCTTCTTTCCAGACGATGCACTTGGCGGGAACGCCGAGATGGTAGTCTTCCCCTCGAACAAGGCGATCTGTGACCGCCTGAATGGTATGCCCTGCTCCACTATGCGTCGTCACCTCGCGCGTCTTGTCGAGGCTGGTTTGCTCCAGCGGCGTGATAGCCCCAATGGAAAGCGCTATGTCCGCAACCACGGCGAAGAGCGCGTCGCCTTTGGCTTCGATCTTTCCCCGCTCTACTGCCAGTCCGAGGAGATAGCGCGGGCCGCAGAGGCCGTACGTGAGGCTGAGGAGCGCGTCAGGCGTCTGAGAGAGGTTGTAAGCCTCATGCGGCGTGATCTCGCGGCCCTCGCGGAGTTCGGAGACGAGATGCAGCCAGGCCTAGGCATCTGGGACCAGCTTCGTGACAAGGCTATCCTCACAGCGCGCGCGCTTCGCCGCAAGCTTTCAATTGAGGACCTCGCGGCCTATCGAGCCGATCTTGAAGCTCTCCTCGATCAGGCACGCAACATCATTGATGGCTCTGAAACAGAAGAAATGAACACCAATGATGCTCGATCTGAGCGTCACCATCATAATTCAAATAAAGAATCTATAGATCTTGAACCTGCTTTAGAAAAAAGCGGGGCGGCGACCGGCGTGCCAGATGTGGACAGGGATGAGCCCGTGGCTGACGTCGATGAACAGGACACAAGACACCTGCCAAAGATCCCGCTGCACCTGGTGATCGCGGCATGTCCCTCGCTCAAGACCTTCTACCAAGGCGAAATCCGGCATTGGCACCAGCTTTTCGATGCGGCATGCCATGTGCGACCAGCCATGGGGATCAGTGCATCTGCATGGGAAGAAGCGCAGCGGTTCATGGGTCCGGAGCAAGCGTCGATCGTCGTTTCTGCCATGCTGGAACGCTTTGAGGACATCAGATCGCCTGGTGGATACTTGCGAGCTCTGACTGCCAAAGCTGTGGCCGGTGAGTTTTCCTGTGGGCCGATGGTCATGGCATTGATTGGACGACGAACTGCAGCTTAACAGCTGTTAAGGTTGAGAGACTGCGTACTGTTCCGCCACCTCGGGATTGACGACTTAACAGCTGTTAAGGTCCTACCTCGGGAGTGTCAGAACAGGAGAGGGAAAGGTTTGTTGGTTGGAGGGGTGACGGGAAGTGAGATCGGAAGAGTGGCTTCCGGCGCCCGTCGTGGAGAAGATCTGATGGCGAAATCTGCCCAGAAAGTCACCCTGTCCCCGTCCCGGGACATTCCCTTCGACAAGCTCGTGCTGAGCCAGTCCAACGTTCGGCGCATCAAGGCCGGCATCTCCATCGAGGAGCTGGCCGAAGACATCGCCCGCCGCGGGTTGCTGCAGAGCCTGAGCGTCCGGCCCGTTCTGGCGGAAGATGGTTCCGAGACCGGTAAGTTCGAAATCCCCGCTGGCGGTCGGCGCTTCCAAGCCCTGTCACTCCTGGTGAAGCAGAAACGTCTGGCCAAGGCGACGCCCATTCCCTGCATCGTGCGGGATGCCAATTCCACGATTCTTGCCGAAGACGACTCTCTGGCTGAGAACATGCAGCGCGCCGCCCTGCATCCGCTCGATCAGTTCCGCGCCTTCGTGGCGCTGCGCGAGAAGGGTCAGGGCGATGAAGAGATCGCAGCTGCCTTCTTCGTCACCCCACAGGTGGTCAAGCAGCGCCTGAAGCTCGCCGCCGTGGCCCCTGCCCTACTCGAGATCTATGCCGAGGACGAGATGACGCTGGAGCAGTTGATGGCCTTCACGGTCAATCCGGATCATGAGCGCCAGGTTCAAGTCTGGGAGGCGATCCGGTCGTCCTGGAACAAGGAGCCCTATCAGATCCGGCGCATGCTGACCGAAACCTCTGTGCGCGCCTCTGACCGTCGTGCCGTTTTCGTCGGCGTCGAGGCCTATGAGTCTGCTGGCGGAACCATGTTGCATGACCTCTTCCAGGGAGATGACGGCGGCTGGATGGAAAACCCTGCCCTGCTCGATCGTCTGGTCAGCGAGAAGCTTCAAGCTGAAGCCGAAGCGATCGCGACCGAAGGTTGGAATTGGATCGAGGTCTCGCTCGACCTGCCCTATGGCTACAGTCATGGCTTGCGGCGGCTGAGCGGTGACCCGGCGCCGATGACGGATGACGAAGGCGCGGCCCATGCCAAGCTGCTTGCCGAGTACCGGGCGATCGAGGAGGAATACGAGGGCCAGGATGAATTCCCCGAAGAGATCGACGCGCGTCTTGGCGAATTGGAAGTCGCGATGGAGAAGCTCGAGGTTCGGCCGCTGATCTTCGACGCGGAGGAGATCGCACGGGCAGGGGCATTCGTGACGCTTGACCGCTATGGCGAGCTTGCCGTTTATCGGGGCTTCGTGCGGCCCGAGGATGAGCCACGGGCAGACGTCGACGTCCACAGCGGTGAACAGGCGGCAGACAGGCAGGGCGCTGAGCTTTCAGCTCCGAGCAGCGCGGACGGTGTCGGCCATGGTACGGTGATCACCTCTGCCGGTCAGGCGCTTGCCTCCAACGTGCCCGACGACGAGGACGATGGTGCCTTGAAGCCCTTGCCCGAACGGCTGGTCATGGAGCTGACGACGCACCGCACCCTGGCCCTGCGGGAAGCTGTCGGGCGTTCTCCTGATGTCGCCCTGACGCTGCTGCTCCTGAAGCTCGTCAACGACACCTTCCGGACGTCCAGTTCGGCCGGCAGCTGCCTGGAGGCTTCGGTCCGTCACGTCTACATGTCCGCGCAGGCGAGCGATCTGAAGGACAGCGTGGTGGCCAAGCTGGTGGATGATCGCCACGCCGAGTGGGAGGCCGACTTGCCGCTCGGCGACGATGCCGTTCTTTGGGACTATCTGGCTTCCCTCGATCAGGCGAGCCGGCTGTCCCTGCTCGCGCATTGCCTCAGCTTCGGGATCAACGCGCTCCACGAGAAGGTGAACCCCTATGGTGCTGGTATCTCGGCCAGCGGTTTGACCAAGCGGATGACCCAGGCTGACGTGGTCGCACAGGCGGTCGAACTCGACATGGTCGAGGCGGGTTGGCAGCCGACCGCCGATACCTACCTGAACCGCGTGCCCAAGGCACGGATCCTCGAGGCCGTGCGCGAGGCGAAAGGGGAGGGGACGGCGCAACTCCTCGATCACCTGAAGAAGGGCGAGATGGCGACCGAAGCCGAGCGTCTGCTGAAAGGCAGCGGCTGGTTGCCGGAGGTTCTTCGCCGTCACGATCTGGCAGCACTCGACGACGCGGAAGGGCAGGGGGCGCCTGAGCCCGTTTCCGACGCCGGCCAGGCCGAAGATGTCGACCTTCCCGCCTTCCTCACCGCTGACCTGCCGGGCGATGATGCGTCGATGATGGCTGCGGAGTGATCCGCGCCATCCGAGGGCGGGGAGACCCGCCCTCAATCACATAAAAATCAACAATATCAATATGATGAATGCAATTTTGTGCATTCAGAATGAGGAATCATGTCTGCAACGACCATTCTCGACACCGCGCCGCTAGGGGCGCTCATTCGCTACACCGATAGCAGTCCCAAACCTCCGTCGCGGTTCACGAAAAAGCTCGCGGCCTGGGAACGCTCGAACGGCGTCGGCCGTCTCGTCAAGAAGGAGCCGCCGCGACCCTATCCAACCTGGACGGCGCCGGCGTCGTTCACGCTGCACGAGGGGAACTTCTCCTCGGACGGGGTCATTCTCGTCACCATCATGCGAACGCATTCGGCTGACAGTGCGTTGACCTTCGAGGTCGCTGAGGAACCACAGCCCGGGCAGGTGCGCGTCCTGGTGGATTTTGGCGGCTGCACGGAGTTGCTCCACCTGGCCGAGTCTGTCACGGCGGCAGAGCTCTGGATCGCCAGAGAAGGCTATCGCAACGCGCGGCTCGAGATCGTCGGCAGCGAGGACGGCGATAGGGCAGGGGGCTCGGAGCTTGCCGCCTGAGCCCATGTAGAACCCAAGGGGCCCGCCAAAGCGCGGGCCTCTCACCCATCACGACCCTGTCCCGCGAGATCGCGGGGCACCATAGGATCCAATCCAACACGGAAGGAGGTCTTCTACCAAATGTCTGCCCGAGAGGCTGGCAGCGATAGCATCAGCGGGACATCCGGCTCCAGTCAGCGGTCGCACCATCCCCCGCTCGCCATTCCCTTCCTTGCCCCGAATCCTGTCTTCGAGATCAACCCGCGAGGGGTCGGATTACGGGCGAACCCGTGCCGCCGGGTGGATTCGGACGAGCCGAACGCACCCGGTGATGTCAGCCAGTCTTCGGGCCTGCGGGGTCCTGTCGCGCGGGGGATGGTCCTCCGCCTCCAAGACAGGAGCCAAACAGATGTCCCGCAAAGATGCACACGCCTTCGCCGCCTCCCTCGCCGCCACGCTCATGGTCTCGATCGTCGTCTTCCAGGCAGGTGATGGAACCTATGGCGCCGTCCCCGCCGATGAAATCGACGGAGACGAAGTCGTGATCGTCTCGGAATACGATCCCTTCGGGTGAGGCTTCGGCCTCATTTCCCGAGGGCGCGGCGCAGGAGCGCCTCCGGGCCTATCGACGGCCGAGTGAACGGCGAGGCCGTTGCAAGGATCTTTGGGTTGCGACTCGGTCAATCATGGAACGCTCGAGTTGGGCCGAAAATCTACTTATCCCGTATGGTCAGATTTTCGGAACCGTCTCTCTCCTCGCCGCTATTCGCCGTCTAAGCCCCGGAAAAACACTCATCAAGCGCCCTCGACGCTAGCTCCGCAAGCCTCTGGAAGCCCGTCCGCTGAGCTACTCCCCGTCGCTTGGACAGGATCTGGCGTAAATTAAGCTACTCGTTGCACCTGCTGATCGGGTTGGTTGATATCATTTCTCTGCCAGTAGACCAGCGCCGGAGGCTGGCCGCCCAGGGCTGAATGCGGGCGCTGGTGGTTGTAGAAGGTCATCCATTTCCGGATGGCCGCCTTCGTCTCTGATCCTGTCTCCCAGGCATGCAAGTAAACGCACTCGTATTTCAGGGTGCGCCACAGCCTCTCGATGAAGATGTTGTCGAGGAAACGGCCCTTCCCATCCATCGATATCCGCACCGCTGATCGGCGCAGCCGGTCCGTCCAGGCGAAGGATGTGAACTGGGATCCCTGATCCGTATTCATTATCTCGGGCGGGCCGAACTTGTGGATGGCCTCGTTCAGCGCCTCGACACAGAAGTCGGCCTCCAGCGTGTTCGAGATCCGCCAGGACAGGATCTTGCGGGTGTGCCAGTCCATGATCGCCACGAGGTATAGGAACCCGCGCCGCATGGGCAGGTAGGTGATATCCGAGCACCAGACCTGGTTCGGGCGTTCCACCCGCAGACCTCTGAGCAGGTAGGGATAGGTCTTGTGGCCCTTCGTCGGCCTGCTCGTGTTGGGTTTCTGGTAAATCGGCATTAGCCCCATCAGGCGCATCAGTCGCCGGATGCGCTTCTCGTTCACAAGGTGTCCGTCGTTGCGCAGATGCCAGGTCATCTGCCGAACGCCGAAGAACGGGGTCTCTAGGAACTGCTCGTCGATCTGCCGCATCAGGCCGAGGTTCTGATCAGACTCGCCCTTGGGGGTGTAGTAGAAAGACGAACGCGCGATCGACAGCAACTTGCACTGCTGGCCGATCGACAGATCCGGGTGGTCAGGCTCGATCATGCCGCGCCTCACTTCCCGCCCCAGGGCTTCAGCTTTCGTTCCAAAAAAGAGTTGGCCACCGCCAGCTCCCCGATCTTGGCGTGGAGTTCCTTCACCTGCTCCTCGTCAATCTCGGGCTTCTTGCGTCCCCCACGTTCGAACACACCGGAGGCGCCTTCGAGCAGGGCTCGCTTCCATTGATGGATCATCGTCGGATGCACCCCGAACCGGCTTGCCAGCTCGGCGGCCGTCTCCTCGCCTTTCAGGGCTTCCAGCGCGACCTTCGCCTTGAACTCAGGCGCGTGCTGCTTGCGTTTCGACATCTCTGATCTCCTTCTCGTCGAAGATCAGCAGTAACCGACCGATTGGGGCCGCCTGCCTGAGGCTGGGGTTCCGAGGTAAGACACGTGCATAACGACGTCGTTATGCACGTGTCTTATTCGGAGGAGCCATGCTGGGCGAGGTTCTGGGTGT
>NZ_JBPAXY010000012.1:0-51497 GCF_050897975.1 Pseudooceanicola aquaeponti | reverse complement strand
CGACGCGGAACATCCCCGGCTGCCAGGATCTCGATCTCGGGTGTGAACTTTAGGTCGACCATAAGGTCGGACTTAGCATCACGCCCAAATCCCCGTCAGACGGCCCTCGCCGGAGGCGTACACATGATCCATCCATGCGCAGAAAGCTCGGCCCTAAGGTTTCGGTACACTCCCCAGTGAATAACCATATCCATTACAAGGTAAAAGAAGGCCCCCATCGACGCTATTCGGCTAACGTCGAAGAGAATGGTCAGCAGGCTCGCAATCACTACTGTGTAGATCAGTGTATGGTCGCGGACTCCGCCTGACATCCCAAAATGACTGTGCGGGATCAATTTCATCTCTGTCAGCATTGCCAACATACGAGATACCGCAAAGATGCTGGCAATCACGCCTGATGCAGTTGCGATCAAAGCGAGCGCGACGGTCAGATAGAAGCCCGTTTCCCCAAGGGACGGTGCTGCCGCTTCCGCGAGCGCATAGTCTTTTGCTTCGACGATCTTGCCAAGCGGCAAGCTGCTTCCCACCGCAAATGCTACCAAGAGATACACCACTACGCAGACCGCCAATGAAATGATGATCGCGCGTCCGATGTTGCGGTGTGGGTCCACTATCTCGGCGCCGCTGTTGGTGATTGTCGTGAACCCTTTGAATGCCAGAATTGCCAACGCTGTGGCACCAACAAATCCGCTGAGACCCTGTGAAGCTGTTCCATCTCCTGTTGTGCCAAAAGTAAACCCGCCGGCCCAAAGCGCAGAGATCCCAAACAGAGTGATACCGCCAACCTTCAGTACCGCGAGCAACTGGGAAATCCAGCCTACAGAGCGGTTGCCCGAGATGTTGACGACATAGGCTGCGATAATGAGAGCAACGCCTATTGCCGGAACCAGTAAGCCATCTGGTGCAATGCCCAGTCCACGGAGCAAATAGTTTGCGAAGGTCCGTGCGACTAGGCTTTCGTTAATGACCATTGACAGAGCCATAAGCAAAGCCGCTGCAGCGGCTACGGCGGTTGGTCCATAGGCCTTTTGCAGGATCATTCCAATTCCGCCAGCTGACGGGTAGGCATTGGACATTCTTATGTAAGTGTAAGCGCTGAAGGCTGTAACGATGGCTCCAACGATGAACACAAGTGGAAAGGTAGGGCCGGCCAGTTCCGCAATTTGGCCTGTGAGTGCCAGAATTCCGGCGCCAATCATGACACCAGTCCCCATGGCGACGGCATCCCAAAGAGAAATGCTGCCCGCTTTATAGTCGCTATTCATCGTCGATCTGCTTTCTATTTTTGAGGGTCAAAAAGACAAAAGGCAGTGCTGTCACAACCCCAAGTCCTATCGTGATCCATTCAGCCGTTCCCCAATCCCCTGACATGGCCACAGCTCCAAAATGGGCAAGAACAAAACTCGCCGGCAAAATCCCGGCAAAAGTTGCCAGCATGAAGCGCCATAGATGAAGTTGGCTCAAGCCCGCAACATAGCTGATTGCATCGAAAGAAACGAATGGAAGCAGGCGGGACGCAAACACTGATAACATCAGAGCCTTTTGCGACCCCAACAGCCCGAACTCTGAATACTTACCCAAAAAACGCCGAACTGTGCTTCGACCGAGTTTTCGCGCGAAGACAAATGCGATTGTAGCACCGAGCTCCGAGCCTATGGCTACGTAGGCGGCTCCGAGATAGTGACCAAATGCAGCCCCGGCGGCAAGTGCGATTGGTGCGCTCGGTATGGGGCTTGCGACAATCACGAGGGCCATGAGTGCAATAACCGCGAGGGGGCCAACGGCTCCGGCATTTTCAATATGGCGCTGCACTTCAGCCTGTGAAAAGGCGACCCCAAGATTGCTCAGAGAAACCGTGCCCGAAAAAAAACCGAAAGCTGCAAGAGGGCGTTGTTGCGCAAATCCGGGAGGATTCATGTTGTGAATCCGGCATGCTAGCTGGGCAGCATGAGCAGACCTCCGAAGACGACCTACAAGACCACCAACTGGCAAAGCTACAATCAGGCGCTGAGGCAGCGGGGATCACTGACCGTTTGGTTCGATCCCTCGATGCAGTGGGAAGCCATTCCGTCGGGGCGTCGCGGCCGTCAGCAGGCCTATAGCGACGCGGCGATCCAGGCCTGCCTCACCCTCAAGATCCTCCTCGGGCTGCCGCTCCGCCAAGCGACCGGTTTCGTGGCGAGCCTGCTCGAACTGTCTGGGCTCGACTGGTCCGTGCCGGACTTTAGCACTCTGTCACGCCGCCAGAAAACCTTGAACGTGATCATTCCGTATCGCGGCTCGAAGGGGCAGCTGCACCTGCTCGTGGACAGCACCGGCATCAAGGTGGAAGGTGAAGGTGAGTGGCATACGCGCAAGCATGGCGGCTCGAAACGGCGCGTGTGGCGCAAGATCCACCTCGGAGTCGACGAGGAAACATTGGAAATCCGGGCCGTCGAGGTCACGTCCAGCAATGTCGGCGATGCGCCGATGCTGCCGGACCTGCTTGCCCAGATCCCGGCGGAGGAGGAGATCGCCACCGTCACCGCCGACGGTGCCTATGACACCCGCGCCTGCCACGACGCCATCGCCGCGCGCGATGCTGCAGCTATCATCCCGCCGAGACGGAATGCCAGGCCATGGAAGCCGGACACAGCCGGAGCCCGCGCGCGCAACGAGATCCTGCGAGCATCGAAGCACTTGGGCCGGGCGCTCTGGCGGAACTGGAGCGGGTATCACCGCCGCAGCAGGGTCGAAACAAAAATGAACTGCGTGAAGCTGCTCGGCCAGCGGTTGATGTCGCGGGACTTTGACCGCCAAGTGGCAGAGGTCCAGATCCGCGCGGCGGTCCTCAACCGCTTCACGGCACTCGGTATCCCGATGACCGTGGCCGCAGGATAAGAGTGTCCGGGGAAAGGGCAAGTGCGATCATCAGCTGATTTGCGCAACAGCGCCCTGCAAGAGACAGAACTGTTGCTATCGCCAAACAACCAATCAGGCGACCATATCCCCATGCTTGCACGATCATGTGACCGTGAACTGCGCCATCATTCCTCCATCTTCGTGTTCAAGGATGTGACAGTGATACATGAAGGGATTGGCGCGATCTGCCGTTTGCTCAAAGCTGACCAGGATATCGACTCGGCCATTTACGAGCACGGTATCCTTCCAGCCAGAATTTTGTATGCTTGGTTTCTTTCCGTTTTCGGCGAGCACCTGAAACCTCACGCCATGAACATGAAACGGGTGCATCATCATGTTTGAGGAGACTTGCCAAATCTCGGTCGCCCCCTTCGAAAGAGACAAGTCTATCCTCCCCATGTCGAAGGACTGCCCATTGATCGCAAACCGATCATTCGACCTACGCATCATCATGCCCATCCCCATTGGCATATCGAGTGTGATCTGACGTGTATTGACTGATCGGGCCTCACCGTCAGGCAGGACGCCGCCCAAGTCGGCGGGTATTTCCAGAATGCGGGCAGGAAGTCTCGCATCCACACCAAAGGGTACAACTACGAAGCTCCCCCCAGCAGTGCTCGCGCCGCCCATCATCCCACCCATCATCTGATTGGGATTTGCAGAGGATACCAGCGTGCCAGCCTCTCCTCCCGAAAAATCGACGAGGACTTCGTATCGTTCGCCGGGAGCGATCACGAGGGACTCAATGGCGACAGGTTGATTGAGATAGCCACTGTCCGTCGCGATGAGGTGCATCTCGCGACGGTCAGAAAACGATAGGGGATAAATCCTCGCGTTCGAGCCGTTGAGCAAGCGCAAACGGACAATACCGCGAGGGACGACAGCCTGGGTGCCTAGCTGACCGTTAACAAGAATGACATTGCCCATGAAACCCATCATCTGATCTGGCATAGACAGGCCATAATCGATGCGGCCCTGCCGGTCGAACCGGCGGTCTTGCAGAACCAAGGTCAAATCATCGACGCCGTATGAGATCGGGAGACCCCGAGCATCGTCCCGACCGTCATCAACGTGGATCACACCGGCCAATCCCCTTTGAACTTGTCGTCCGGTGTCACCATGAACGTGCGAGTGGTACCAAAGAGTAGCGGGTGGTTGTGTCAGATCCAGTTCGGGAAACCAAGTCGTGCCCGGTTCAATGGTCTGGTGTGGGCCGCCGTCAACTTCGCCGGGTATCAGCATACCGTGCCAGTGCACCGAGATTTTCTCTGACAGCGTATTGTCGATCTGTGCTTGCGTCGAAGCTCCTGCGGGAAGACGTAGCGTAGGCCCCAAAAAGGATTGGTTGAACCCCCAGGTCTCACCGCCGCCCAGTCCTGTAAAATCGGTCTTGCCCTTTTGGGCAGTCAGACGGAAATGCCGATCGCGGGTTGCGTCGAGCAATGGTGGCATAGCCAACGCCCTGACACTCCCCTGTGCGATGGCCGCCAGCGGACCTGTGGCGAACGGCAGGCCAGCCAAGCCGGCGATGAAGGCTCTACGATTTGTCATGGTATAGCTTGTGTCTCACGCTAGCTCACTTGGGAGGGCGGCCAGTGCGGCTTCTCTTGTTACTGTCGGCAGACCTTGCTCGATCCAGCCGGATCTCCCCGGGGCGCCAAGCATCCCGCCTACGGCGTCAACAAAGCCGGCAGCTTTCGCTTCACGCAACTTGCTCATTACGAGACCTGAGCGATGGCCGGTCCGACAAATCAGGGCGACCGGGCGTCCCGCAGCAAGATCGCGGGCGTCGAAGAGGCGCTCCCCGAACCGCGGATGGGTCATGTCGATTGGCCACGCCCCCTCCGCGACGCCGGTATCTTGCCATTCCTCGGGTCTGCGGATGTCCACAAGCCTTGCCAAATCGCTTTTCAGCGCATCATGGAGAGTATCGAGCGCCCATACGTCATGGTTGTCAGCCCAAGCTGGCGAATAGGCAAGCAAGGTGCTCGATGCGAACAGGCCAAAAGTTTGACGGCGGCTCAGCATGGTCTGCCTCCTCAGTTTAGTTTATGCATTATCAACCGCAGATCGCAGCATATCGCGCACCTGCGCGGCGACTTCGTGCAGCTTCTCATTCTCGACAGCGGCCATCGAAGCCACTGGATCAACAGCGCTGATTTCAGTGCCGTTTTCGACCGTCCGCAAGATCACATTGCAAGGCAGCATCGATCCTATACGGGGCTCCAGCCCAATGGCCTCCCATGCCATATGAGGGTTGCACGCACCCAGAATGCGGTATCCATCCATGTCGCGGTCAATCTTTTTCTTCATTGTTGCCTGTACGTCGATTTCGGTCAGTACACCAAATCCCTTTTCTTTCAGGGCTTCGCGCAGGCGCATCTCCGCATCATCAATCGCCGTATTGGGCAGATGTCTGTTGTAGGTATAACTCATTTTGAGCCCTCTCGATCTTGTTCAGGCAAACCCAAAGCACCGAACCGTTGACGGGCTTACCTGAATGGGGAATTTCTGAACGACGGGGTTCAGTTGTCTTCGTCCGTCATCATTCCGGGATTTGCGGCCATACCCTGTGCCATGTTGTCGGCAGGGGCGACCATTTCGCCTTGAGAAATCTGGCCGTCGCCATCAGCATCAAGCATCTGGAAACGATCGACCATGGTCTCGCGCATCGCCTTGGCGTGAAGCGACGCGAATTCGTCAATCGAGAGCGTGCCATTACCGTCGGCGTCATAGTCCGACAGCATCGACTGAAGGCCCTCATGCGCCTCTTCGGGAGACACCGCGCCGTTTCCATCCATATCGAACATTGACATCATGTTGCCCCCCATCATCGGGAACATACCTTGACCGGTTGTGCTTGGTCCCATCATGCTGCCGTTTCCGCTCATCATGCCCGAATGCATTTGCATCATCATGCGCATCATGCCGTGCATCATCTGAAGATGCTCGGCCATCTGACTGGGATCCATCATGCCGCCACCCATCATCATTCCGGGCCCGCCCGTCCCTGCCATCGGTTGAGCAAGTACATTGGGAGAGACGCTTTCACCGCCCGCAGCTTGGTGATGGCTGTCATCGGCGAGCGCAGCACCTGCTGTGAGAACGGCAACCAGAAGACCGGTAGAAACTTTTGTTGAGTAGGACATTTTGAAGCCTTTCCTTCTTTTGACCTCATACAACTTGGCATCAAACATTTGAATGTAAGGACGTACACCCGTGGATTTGTATCCGTCTGTCGCAATGGACAGGGGCTGATACAATTGGCGACAAAAAGGAACCTGACCGTCTGATTTCCAATGCTTTAGAAGGGCCCCATGCAACACGCGCCACATATTCTCGTCGTGGATGACCATGAACAGATCCGGAAAAGTGTAACCCGCTATCTGGAAAAGAATGGCATGCGAGCAACCGCTGCCAAGGATGCGGCGGAGATGGACGCGAAGCTGGCTGTCGGAAGCTTCGACCTACTGGTCCTGGATATCATGATGCCTGGCGAGGATGGCCTTTCCGTTTGCCAACGTCTGTCAAGCGAAGGGCGACTGCCGATCATCATGTTAACCGCGCTCGGTGAAGATGCGGACCGTATTGTCGGTTTGGAGATCGGTGCGGACGATTATCTTCCCAAG
The DNA here is from genome assembly GCF_050897975.1 of Pseudooceanicola aquaeponti. NCBI lineage: Bacteria > Pseudomonadati > Pseudomonadota > Alphaproteobacteria > Rhodobacterales > Paracoccaceae > Pseudooceanicola > Pseudooceanicola aquaeponti. The sequence continues at coordinate 44,967 of NZ_JBPAXY010000012.1, read as the reverse complement.
CCGTTTAATCCACGCGAACTCCTTGCGAGGATCAAAGCCGTCCTGCGAAGAAGCGAGCACAAAGAGGCCTTCACCGGATCTCTGAGCGGCCGCAAAGTCCGCTTTGCACACCTTACCTTGGATGTAGACCGGCAGGTGCTTCTCGACGACGCGGGACAAGAGACCGCTCTTACGGTCGCAGAATTCAAACTGCTGACGGTCCTTCTGGAGCGCCCTCGGATGGTGTTGAGCCGCGATCAGTTGCTAGATCTTTCTCAGGGCATTTCCGCTGGTCCGTTGGACAGGAAAATTGACAACCAGATTTCGCGCCTTCGGCGAAAGCTCGAGCCCGACATTCTCCGTCCACGTATTATCAAGACGATCAGAAGCGGCGGCTACTGCCTGTCGGTCGACGTCGAGGTGTCCGAATGATCTGGCGGCTCCTACGATCTCTCCGGGTCCAACTCGTTCTTCTCATCATTATCGCGTTGGGGATCGCACAGTTTGTCAGCCTGTGGCTCTTCGCCGATGAACGAAGCCTCGCCATACGGGCTGCTCTTGGGTTTGAGGCAGCTGGACGAGCGGCAAATGTTGCGCGCTTGATTGAAGAGGCACCCGCTGACCTGCGCCCATCAATTATCCGCGCGGCGAACTCGCCCCTTGTTCGCTTTGACCTCGGGACGAAGCCGCTTGTGCAACATAGCGACCATTCGGATGGCGGGTTGGTTGAAACCCGCGTCCGCGCACTCCTGAACGACAGCTACAGTCGCGACATTCGTGTGGAGCTTCACCAGATCCAAGGCGCGATCCTGCCGCTACCGAACCTTTCGCACGAAATGACCGAGATGCACTTGGCCATGATGCGAGGTGAACTGTCCGCAATCGAGATGAACCTTTCAATTTCGATCGCCGGCGGCCAGTGGTTGAACGTAAGTACGCGCTTTGAGCGTCCGCCGATCCAGTGGCCGCTTTATTCCATGCTGACATTTGGTCTGACGGCAATGGCCCTGTTGGTCGCAGTGAGCTGGTTTGTCATGACCGGACTGCTGGGCCCTCTGCGGCGATTGGCCTGGGCGTCGGAACGATTGGGGCGTGGAGAAGACATAGACGCGTTGCCAGAACGGGGACCCCAGGAGGTTCGGGAGCTGACCGCTGGTTTCAACCGTATGCAGGACAGGCTGACACGGTTCGTTGCCGACAGAACGAGGGTTCTGGCGGCCCTTGGACATGATCTTCGATCTCCGCTCACCGCAATGAGAGTACATTCAGAAATGGTAGAGGAAGACGAAACCCGAGAGAGTCTCGTCGCAACCGTCGAAGAAATGCAGTCGATGGTGGAAGCAACCCTTACCTTCGCGAAAGGTCTCTCAGGGAACGAACCAATGCAGGATGTTGACCTGCAATCGTTCCTAGAAGCTCTGCGGGGGGATATGGTCGTACCGTTTGTGCTCTCTGACGGCCCCGAAGTCACGGTTCGATTGCGCCCCAATGCCATTCGACGCGCATTGCGAAACGTGATCGAGAACGCGGTGCGCTACGGCGGGTCCGCAACCCTGGGCTGGATATCAGCCGAGGGGGAAATAGAAATTTCCGTCACTGACAGAGGGCCGGGGATTCCAACCGCAGAATTGGAACGCATATTTGACCCATTCTTCAGGCTTGAAGAAAGCCGATCTCTGGAAACCGGCGGGCATGGGCTGGGCCTGTCGATCGCAAGGTCCATTCTTCGTGCGCAGGGTGGGGAGATCAGTCTGGCGAACCACCCGGACGGGGGGCTTATCGCGACAATTCGATTGCCAGTTGCTGAAACATGAAATGACAGAAAAGGAAACCGACATGCTTAGACTTACCAACACAACCGCAGCATTCACACTGTTCGCGACGACCGCCATGGCGGACCCCGGCGGAGATTATTACGGCCACATGTGGGGCGGTGGATTTGGAATGCTGGGAGGGCTGATGATGATCGTGTTCTGGGGCGTGATTATTGCGCTGATATTCTTCGCCGTTCGCTGGTTCAGCGAAAAGGGCCGTGCCTCCGGGTCGAGCGCGCATGACATTCTCAGGGATCGCTTCGCGCGCGGTGAGATTGATGAAGAAGAGTATCGCAAGCGCAAAGCCGCTCTAGACGACTGAGAAAGTGATCACCAGTCGACCCCACTGCTAAAGATCGTGAGGCTCCTATGACCCCGGAACTCGGCCATTTTGTGCTGGCCCTCGCATTGGCGTTGGCCCTCGTCCAATCGACTATTCCTCTTTTCGGCGCGGCCCGGGGCAATCTTCTCTGGATGCGTTCGGCCCGGTCGACTGCTTTTGGGCAGGTCGTCTTCGTCGGACTTGCCTTTGCAGCCTTGATGCGCGCTTTTGTTGTCTCTGATTTCACTGTTTTGAACGTTGCGAACAATTCGCATTCGCTGAAACCAATGATCTTCAAAGTCGCGGCGACTTGGGGAAGTCATGAAGGATCGTTGCTTCTCTGGGTCTTCATTCTGACCATCTTCGGTGCTGCGGTTGCTGCTTTCGGCTCAAACCTACCGGAAACACTTCGAGCGCGAACTTTGGCAATGCAGGCATGGATCAGCGTCGGGTTCCTGTCCTTCCTTCTCTTCACATCCAATCCGTTCGAGCGCGTCTTTCCTCCGCCGCTTGATGGCGCTGACCTCAATCCTCTGCTCCAGGATATCGGCCTCGCGATGCACCCGCCTCTGCTGTATTTTGGATATGTCGGTTTCTCGATCGTCTTTTCGTTTGCAGCCGCAGCCTTGATCGAGGGACGGATCGACACAGCCTGGGCAAGATGGGTTCGACCCTGGACACTGGCCGCGTGGATCAGCCTGACTGCGGGGATAGCTCTGGGATCGTGGTGGGCATATTACGAACTGGGTTGGGGTGGATGGTGGTTCTGGGACCCGGTTGAAAATGTCAGTTTTATGCCCTGGCTTCTCGGGACAGCACTTCTCCATTCGGCGATTGTCACTGAAAAGCGTGACGCGTTCAAAAGCTGGACAATCCTACTCGCGATCTTGACGTTTTCGCTGTCACTCCTCGGCACATTTGTGGTTCGGTCTGGCTTGCTGACCTCTGTGCATGCTTTTGCCGTGGATCCGGAGCGAGGCCTATACATTCTTGGCCTGCTTGCGATTTCAATTGGTGGCTCACTTGCACTCTATGCGTGGCGGGCGCCAATGATGGAAGGTGGCGGGTTGTTTAAGCCGATTAGTCGAGAGGCAGGGTTGTTGCTAAACAACCTGATCCTGGCTACAGCGACTGGCACGGTTCTGTTCGGTACGCTTTATCCGCTGTTTCTCGAAGCCGTTTCTGGTGACAAGATTTCCGTCGGTCCGCCGTTCTTCAATGGCGCGTTCGTACCAATGATGCTCCCCTTGGTTTTTGTCATGGGTCTGGGGCCGTTTTTGTCCTGGAAACGAGCCGATCTCGTCGGAGTGCTTCAACGTGTCCGCTTCGTGGTGGTGCTGGCGGTGCTGGCAACGCTCGCAATTTGGTATTTCGCCAAAGGCGGGCCCGTGTTGGCATATCTTTCGATCCTCATCGCGCTTTGGTTGTTTTTTGCTTCCTTACGTGAATGGGCGCTGCGGGTTCGTTTGTTCGAGGTTCCGCTCCAGGAAAGCATCCGGCGTGCCCGCAATTTGCCCCGCGCGGCGCATGGAATGACGCTCGCTCATGCGGGAGTTGCGGTCTTGATGATCGGCATGATTGGCTCTTCGGTTTGGAAATCTGAAGAGATCGCATTTGTAGAGCCCGGCACGAGTGTCAACATTGCGGGATTTGATGTCACATTTGAAGGTGTGCAGCGCGTTCGTGGCCCGAACTATATTGCGGATCAGGGAACCCTGCGCGTCGAAAGGGGCGGCTCTTTCGTGACGGCTCTCAAACCTGAACGGCGCAGCTATCCGGTCGCACAAAGTACGACAACAGAATCGGCGATACGGTCAACCCTGGCGGGAGACCTATACGCTTCGATCACGGAACCCTCTCTGGACAAAGCCGAAGAGAGCGGTGCCTGGACTCTGCGTATTCTCTATGAGCCATTCGTCGGCTTGCTTTGGTTGGGTGCGGCCATGCTTGTCATAGGCGGCAGTCTGTCCTTGTCCGATCGCCGCTTCCGGGTCGGGGCACCCCAAAGCTCCAAGGCACGATCCACGAAACCGGTCGCAGCGGAGTGAGCAATGAAACGAGCTGTAGCGATTATTCCCTTGGTACTGGCAGTGATTGTCGGCGGATTTTTCTTGTGGGGCCTGAATCCCAATCGTGACCCAAGCGAGATTCCTTCGGTTCTCATTTCTCAGCCAGCTCCCTCGTTCATTCTCGGGCCGGTGCCGGGTCTTGATGTACAGGGACTGTCTCGGGAAAACCTGCTCGGAAACCCAACGCCAGTCGTCGTTAATGTGTTCGCTTCCTGGTGCGTTCCCTGTCGTGCCGAACACGCGGTTCTGAGCGCTTTGGTTGAGCGCGATGGCGTGCGTTTGTTCGGGATCAACTACAAGGATCAACCGGTAGACGCGGTCAATTGGCTTCAAAATCTCGGGAACCCGTACGAACGTATTGGCTTGGATCTTTCAGGTCGTGCCGGGATCGAGTGGGGGATTTCGGGTGTGCCCGAGACATTCATTGTCGGAGGCGATGGAACGGTGCTCTACCGATACGTCGGCCCGATCGTCGGTGAAGAGGCTGTATCAACCTTTCGCCAGGCTCTCCGACAAGCGGGTGTGTTAGAGGAGAGGAGCTGACATGCGTCGTTTTTTCCTTGTGTTGGCACTCATCATGCCAATGTCTGCGCAGGCTGTTGAGCCCGACGAAATCCTCTCCGATCCAATCCTCGAGGCTCGGGCACGGGAGGTTTCCAGGCAGCTTCGCTGCGTAGTTTGCCAAAATCAGGATATTGACAGCTCGAACGCCGGCGTTGCGCGCGACCTACGACTTTTGGTCCGGGAACGGTTGGTTGCGGGTGACACGAACGAAGATGCAATTGCTTTCATCCAAGCGAGATACGGCGATTACGTTCTACTGAAGCCTCCGTTTAAACCCGAGACCTACGCTCTCTGGTTTACCCCCCCACTCCTTGGGCTCTTGGCTCTGGGGATCGGTGGCGGCATCCTGATGGGCTCTCGAAAAAGAAAAAAAATCGCAGACCTGAGCGATGACGAGGAGGCCGAGGTCGCACGCATTTTCACTTCATCCAGCGAAGGGGACCACCGATGATATGGATTGCAATGGCAGTCCTCGCCTTGACTGCCTCAGGTATTGTTGCGGCTTCGGCGTGGAAGCCTGCCTTGGTGCAAGGTCCGGCCGAAGACAGGACTCTCGCAGTTTTGAAGGACCAGTTGTCTGAAGTCGATCGGGATGCTGAACGCGGCCTGCTTTCTGTCGCAGAGGCGCATGCGGCGCGACAGGAAATCAAGCGGCGGGTTCTCTCCGTGGGGAGAGTAAAAAACACCGGGGAATCCAACGGCGGCGGCAGGGTCATACTCATGGCTGCTGCGGTCTTTGTGCCGCTGTTCGCGGCGGGGTATTACAGTTTTGCTGGAGCGCCAAACCTATCCAGCATCGCTTTCGAGGATCGCCAGGCAGAGGTCGCGCAAAATCGTGAAATCGAAGCGTTGGCGCAGAAGCTATTGCAGCGGTTGCAGGCGGATTCAGAAGGCGGAGCCTTGGAGGGCTGGATGCTCCTTGGACAGACCTTCATGAAATTGGGCCGCGCTTCGGATGCCGCATCGGCCTACGAGCGTGCAACACAATCCATGAATGCCGATTCTGCTGTGTTTTCGATCTATGCGGAAGCTCTCATCGTTTCCGAACAGGGGATCGTGACACCCCAAGCGAAGCGGGCCATTGCAAGAGCACTTGAGCTCGATCCGACCAATCCTGCTGGAACTTTTTACGATGCTGTCGGGCTTGCGCAAGCGGGTGCGAATGAGCAGGCCTACAATCGTCTTCTCACGCGATTGGACGAAGTGGATGGGTTCGCACCCTGGATGGAAACATTTGTCGCGGAAGCAAACCGGATAGGTGCGGCACTGGGCCGAGCGCCTATCAGTTTGTCGGATTATGCTCCAGTAATGTCAGGCAATTCGCCCGGCCCCACTGCTGCAGATGTCGAAGCGGCCAGCCAGATGGATGATGTCGATCGAGATGCATTTATCCGATCCATGGTGGAACGTTTGGCAACACGCCTTGAGGCTGAACCAGACGATATCGATGGATGGATGCGTCTTGGCAGGGCCTACAGGGTGCTCGGCGAAACTGACCTCGCCTTGAACGCGTACAGTCGAGCCAAAGAGCTATTGGTGCCCGTTTCCTCCGAAGACCCGCGCCAAAGTGTCATTTTGCAGTCCTTGGAAGAACTCCAGTCGGGCCAATAGCCCGCGGAAGCTTCACTCGCGATGAACAAACCATGAGAGAGCACGAACGGCGTATGTGCACGATCCGACCTCACCCGAATGACTAGAAAGAATGTCCATGCCTTTGTCCGCACTTCCGTTCCCAAATATCGGGCCGGATATATTTTCGGTTGAGATCGGCACGTTTACGTTGACTCTCCGCTGGTATGCGTTGGCCTATATCATCGGCCTTCTCGTCGGCTGGAGAATTTGTGTTGCCACGGTCAAACGCGCCGCTCTGTGGCCTGCATCGGGCGCCCCGCTAACACCGCGCCAAATTGAGGATCTTTTGACCTGGATTATCATCGGGGTGATCGTTGGCGGGCGGTTAGGGTTCGTGATGTTCTATCAGCGCGGGTTCTATCTTGCCAATCCGTTAGAAATTCTGAAGGTCTGGCAAGGGGGAATGTCATTTCATGGTGGGTTTGCTGGCGTAACCATTGCCGCGCTTGTTTATGGCATCCGTCAGCGTATGCCGCTCCTGAGCATGGCTGACCTTTTCGCTCTGGCAACGCCTCCGGGCTTGTTCTTGGGCCGGATCGCAAATTTCATAAACAATGAACTATGGGGCCGCCCATCGGACATGCCCTGGGCCGTCATATTTCCCGGTGACGCAGCGCAATCATGCCCGGGAATAACCGACATTTGCGCACGGCATCCTTCGCAACTGTACGAAGCCCTTTTGGAAGGCCTGTTGCTTGGCTTCGCTCTCCTATTCCTTGCGTGGCGGCGCGGATGGCTTAGGACACCAGGGGCAATTTGCGGGCTCTTCCTGGCCGGATATGGTTTTGCGAGAAGTTTTGTAGAGTTGTTTCGCCAGCCCGACGCTCAATTCGCAGACGTGAACAATCCGATTGGGTATGTTGTGCAGTTTGGTGACTGGGGGCTTACGATGGGGCAATTCCTTTCCTTGCCGATGTTAGCCGCGGGATTTGGATTACTTTGGCTGGCGCAGAAGCGGTCCGCCATAGGATCGGCATCTTAGGGCGCAAATGAAACTTTCGACGCATTGCCTTATTCTACTGCGATATCCCCTGACGCTTCAGTCGTGATCCTCCTCACCCATTTGGTGCATCATTTCTTCAATCTTTTCGGGGATGTCGCCGGCAGAGAATGCCTTCTGTTCTTCGGAATCGTGAACGAACGCGATGATATCGGCAAGCTCCTGACCTGTGAATTCAATTTGCCCGCCGAGCTCATCCTCTTGGGCAGCGACCATCGCCGGCGCGCCGCGCCACATTCGGGCGGCAAATTCAAACGGGTTCATTGGCAGGTCCATATACGCTGCATCAAGGGCGGGGGCATCCTCGCCTCCGACCCCGTTGATAGAATGACAAACGACACAGCCTTTCGAGGCGAACAGCGCACGCCCCTTGGCTGCATCCATGTTTGGCAGGAACAGTCCGGAGCTCATCATCTGACTCATCGCCCCATTATCTGTCATATGCCCGCTGTCTTGGGCGCCGACTGGCAGCGCCCACACCACAGCAATGGCTAAGATCATCTGTCTGGAAATGTAGGTCATTTTGGTCTCCTTGGTTTGCAGGTGATTGTCTGAACGCTGTTGCCCCTTCTCCGGCGATGGATTGTACCCAATACTGTTTATTGAACGGTCTGATGGACCTCGCGATCGTTCTTGTTTCCCCTCAAATCTGCGCGCGCCGTAGCCGAAGGGAGTTTAGGACGACCGAGATTGAGGAAGCGCTCATGGCAAAGGCCGCAAACATCGGACTGATCAAGATCCCGAGGAATGGGAACAAGATCCCCGCAGCGACGGGCACGCCCGCAGTGTTGTAGATCAGAGCAAAGAACAGGTTCTGGCGTATGTTCCGCATGGTCGCGCGGGCGAGTTTGCGCGCACGCACGATACCGTCGAGGTTCCCTTTGACGAGCGTGAACCCTGCGCTCTCAATGGCCACATCGGCGCCGGTGCCCATGGCAATCCCGACATCGGCCTGAGCCAGGGCAGGTGCATCGTTGACACCGTCGCCGGCCATGGCAACCTTGTGCCCCTTGGCCTGAAGTTCCTTGATGATCTTCGCTTTGTCTTCCGGCATCACATCGGCGCGGATCTCGTCGATGCCTAGACTGGACGCGACGGCCCTAGCGGTACGCTCATTGTCTCCCGTCGCCATGATAATACGGAACCCAAGTGCGTGCAGTTCCTTCAGGGCGGCCGGTGTGGTCGCCTTTACCGGGTCTGCGACGCTGACAAGACCGGCAACGTCATTCTCGACGACGACAAACATAACCGTTTCGCCATTATCCCGACGGGCATCCGCCTTGTCCCGAAGCTCTGCTGCATCAAGTCCGAGGTCAGTCAGGAGTTTCACGTTGCCGAGCGCCACTACCCGCCCGTCCACCGTGCCTTTGACGCCCTTGCCGGTGACCGCCTCGAAGGCGTCGGCTTTTGCCAGGTCGACGCCACGCTCTTCAGCACCGCGTACGATGGCTTCCGCGAGAGGATGCTCGGAGCCGCGTTCCAGCGATGCGGCAAGCCGAAGCACTTCTACCTCATCGTGACCCGGTTCAGGGTAGACGCCGACAAGTTTCGGCTTGCCTTCCGTCAGCGTGCCGGTCTTGTCGACGATCAGGGTATCGACCTTCTCGAACCGTTCCAGTGCCTCTGCATTCCTGATCAGGACACCCGCCTGCGCGCCGCGCCCCGTCGCCGTCATGATAGACATCGGTGTCGCAAGGCCGAGGGCACAGGGACAAGCGATGATGAGAACGGCAACGGCCGCAATAAGAGCATAGGAAAGGGCCGGGACCGGGCCCCAAATGGCCCAGCCAATGAAGGCCAGCACGGCGATGCCAATAACTGCAGGCACGAAATATCCGGAGACCTTGTCGGCGTATTTCTGGATCGGCGCGCGAGACCGCTGCGCATTGGCCACCATCTCGACGATTTGGCTCAGCATCGTGTCGGCGCCGACGCGCGTCGCCTCCATGATCAGGCTGCCGGTTCCGTTGATCGTGGCACCCGTTACAGGGTCTCCTCCGACCTTTTCTACAGGTACCGGCTCGCCCGTGATCATGCTTTCGTCAACTGAGGACCTGCCTTCGACGACCATACCATCGACCGGCACCTTGTCACCGGGTCGCACACGTAGTCGGTCGCCGACCTGGACCTGTTCCAATGGAACCTCTTCCTCGCTTCCGTCGTCGCGGATAATACGTGCCGTCTTGGCGGCCATATCCAGAAGAGCACGGATCGCCTTGCCAGTGCCTTCGCGAGCGCGCAGCTCCATCACCTGTCCCACAAGGACCAGCGTGACGATCACAGCCGCCGCCTCGAAATAGACGCCGACATGCCCTTCGGCATCCCGGAACCCATCGGGGAATATGCCCGGTGCCAGGACGGCGATGATGCTGAACAGCCATGCGGCGCTTACACCCATGGCAATGAGACTGAACATATTGAGGTTCCTTGTCCGGAACGAGTTCCAGCCACGAACAAGGAAAGGCCAGCCGGACCAAAAGACAACGGGTGTCCCGAGCGCGAGTTCGACCCAGAGGGTGACGCGTTCTCCGAATATCTCGCGCACCCCGCTCAGGCCAAGATAGGGGCCCATGGTCAGCACAAGGAGCGGTACGGTCAAAATGGCCCCCACCCAGAAACGACGGCTGAAATCCACAAGCTCCGGGTTCGGGCCTTCCGCTTCCATGGCGGCCGATTCCAGTTCCAGCCCCATACCGCAGATCGGACAAGACCCGGGATGCGTCTGGCGCACCTGAGGGTGCATCGGACAGGTATAAACCGGGCCAGTGTAGTCGTTGGGAACCGAGTCCAAGTGGTTTGGCTCCACCGCGTCGCCCGTGTGCTGATGATGGGCGTGGTGTTGCGAGGGCTCGCCCTCCGGCACCAGATGCATCTGGCATTTCGGGCAATCTCCCGGTTCGGCGCGGCGTACCTCGGGGTGCATCGGGCAAGTGAAGACCGTGCCCGCGTAGCCAGAAGGAACTTGATCGTCAGATCCGTTGGCATGTTCGTGATGGTTGTTCATTCGGGGATCCTTTCCCGTATTTCTAGCTCATTGCCTCAAACCTAATTCTTCCAGTAACTGGAAGGTCAAGTGGCGCATTGAGCAACTTTCATTTCTGTCGCTAACAGCTCGCCGACGCAGACTGCGTTCGTTGAGTGTGGAATCGTATCGGTACTGACGATCCGCGCGGCACCGGCATGGCGGATTGCTTCCTCTGCGCCGTGTGCGAAAACCGCGTGGATAATTACGCAAGTCGCAGGTCGGGCACCGGCCTGCTCGAGTTGTTCGAGCGTTCGGATCAGCGTGTGTCCGGACGAGGCGATATCATCGAGGATCACGGGTGTCCCCTGTCGGAAAACGGCGCTGCCCGGCAGGCTGATCTCGACCTGCCGATCCCCGGAGCGATGTTTTGTCAGCACTTCGTAGGGGCGTCCGGCGAGCCTGGCGACTTCAGCCACCCATTGCTGGCTTTCGCTGTCAGGCCCAAGGAGCACGGCCTCTGGAACGTTCGCCGCAATCCAGTCGGCCAGCAGAGGGGCTGTGGCGACACGATATGCGGGAATGCGGAACAGCGCTGAAAGGCTCGGGTTGCGATGCAGATGGGGGTCAGCGGTCATCACCCAGTCGAAACATTCATCAAGAAATCCCGCGAAGATCGGGGCGCTCACAGCTTCGCGTGGATGAAACCGCTTGTCCTGGCGCATGTAGCCAAGATAGGGCGCGACCAGCCCCACACGCGCGGCCCCAAGTTCGCGCGCCGTCAGAGCTGCGAAACGCAGAGGCAACGCCAGCCGATCAGGATCGCGCAACGTGGCGAGGAAGGCGATTTCGCGTCCTGCAGGATCGCCGCCGAGCTTCACGAGGGTTTCACCATCGGGAAAATGGTGCAAGTCCACCGGCTGGATTTCGGCACCGGATGTCGCCGCCATTCTGCGCGCCAATGGCTCCATGCCGGGAAAGGGGGCGATAATGGTCATCAGTTTGCCTCCTCAATTGTGCAAAGTCCCAATTGCGCCTCGGCATAGGAGCGGGCGTATTCCAGTTCTCCCAGCGTTTCGGCGTGGATCTCGAACAGCGGCTTGCCAAATTCGATATGGTCACCGATCTGGACCAGAAGGCGCAGCCCTGCGAGCTGCTGCCGCGGTGCGCCGGCGAGTTTCGCTGTGCGCGCGATGCGACGATTGTCAATCGCAATGAGGCGCCCCGCCGTGCGGGAGGTGATCACCGCATGATAACGCGCCTCACCGGGCTCAGTGAAACCGCCTTGTGCATCGCAAATCGCCATGAACTTCGCCTCGGCAGCGCCGCTGTCGAGCAGCTGTGCGGCCACCTTTCGCCCTCCCGCGCTGCCCGTCTCGGGGACAAGGTCCAGCAGCGCTCCAGCGATGTCGAGTGCACGGTCGCGCAGGTCGACAGGGAAGTTCTCGTTGCGGCGTAGCACGGCAAGGACATCTTGGGCTTCAAGTGCGGGTCCAATTCCGCGGCCGACAGGTGCAGTCCCGTCGCTTTGATGGATCGAGAGCGTCAGGCCGATGGCCTTGCCAACGGCGCGGAGCCGCTCTGCCAGCGCAGCGGCGGTTTCCGCCGAGCGGACCTTGGCCGTTGGTCCGACGGGCACATCGATCAGCACGCGCTTCGCACCGACCGCAGCCTTCTTCGACAAGACGCTCGCCACCAGCTGTCCGTCGCTGTCGAAATCGAGTGGCCGTTCAATCCGGATCAGAACATCGTCCGCAGGGCTGAGAGCGAGGTTGCCCCCCCAAACGATGCACCCGCCCTCAGCCTCGACGACGCGTCTCAACGCGGGGATGTCGAGCGAGACGGGAGCCATGACCTCCATCGTGTCGGCCGTGCCTGCGGGGGAAGTGATCGCGCGAGAAGAGGTCTTGGGGATCATCAGCCCCGCCGCCGCGATGATCGAAACGATGATCGGCGTGGTGCGGTTTCCTGGAAGCCCCCCGACGCAATGCTTGTCGTAGATCTCGGCGCCGCCCCAATCCAGCGTTTCGCCCGCCGCCTGCATGGATCGGGTCAGTGCGATGGTTTCCGCAATCGAAAGCCGGTCGCCCGCGCAGGCGGTGATGAAGGCTGCCAGATCGAGATCGGAGAGACGATGATCGAGGACGTCACGAATGATTGCGTCGAACCTTTGCTGCTCAAGGGTTTCTCCATAGACCTTGGCGCGGATCGCTGAGACGGAGTCCGGTGGCTCCGGGTGCGTAAGACTTGCCCGGTCCCCCGGTTGGGGCTTCAGGGCGGCCCAGGCTTCTTCCGACAAGGCGGCAGTGTCGTCGGGCAGCCAGTCGCCATTGGTCAACACGTTCAGCGTGGCAATCACCGACCTGTCGCCGAGCGTGACCTCGATCCGGGTCAGGGCTGCGAAGCCTTCGGCGCGGCAGACGTGGCAGTCTTCGCGCATGAAGACAACGGGTTGCCGGTAAGTGTCGATCCCCGCGCGGGACAGGGCGAGCGTATTGTCGATTTCTGTCATTTTGGATTGTCCAGCCGGATCGTTTCGAGGTGTTCGGGGGCGCGGGCAGGCCAGCCGAGTTCATGTTCGATCCGCCAGCGCAGCCGGTCCGAGGCAGAAGGTTCGCCGTGAGTCACATAGGTCATGCGCGGCGCGCGATCCGACGCGCGCATCCAGGCCAGCAACTCTTCGGCATCGGCATGTCCGGAAAAGGCTTCGAGCTGGATCACCTCTGCCCTGATCGGGAAATCTCGACCGAACATGCGCAGACTGTCCGCGCCAGCGGCCAGTGCCGCCCCGCGGGTACCGCCAGCCTGAAAGCCCGACAGCAGGATTGCGTTGCGCGGGTCGCCGCCGAAGCTGGCGAGGTGATGCAGGATCCGCCCGCCGGTCAACATGCCGCTCGCCGAAATGATGATCATCGGGCCATGCTGCGTGTTCAGCTTCTTCGACTCCTCGACCGAAGTGACCCGCTTGGCGATCTGGAACATCGCAAGGCAATCCTCCCAGGCAACGTGATGTTCTTCGTGATGGCCGTGGTAGATTTCGGTCGCGTCGATCGCCATTGGCGAGTTGAGATAAACCGGCACATATGGGATCTCGCCGCGGTTTTGCAGGCGTGCAATGTGATACATAAGCCCCTGCGCGCGCCCAACCGCGAATGAGGGGATGAGAACCGTACCGCCCCGCCCGAAAACACGTTTCAGGATTGGCAGAAGCTCTTCCTCCGCGTCGATGGCTGCGTGATGGCGATTGCCATAGGTGGATTCACAAACCAACACGTCCGCACCTGAGAACGGTTGTGGTGGTCGCATCAGTGCGTCGTTCTGTCGGCCGAGGTCGCCACTGAAGTGGATTGTCCTTCCCGGCAGTCTGATACGGATCTGCGCCGCACCGAGCAAATGGCCCGCCGGGATGAACTCTGCGGATATTCCGTCACCAACATCGATTGTGCTGTTGAAGGGAACTCTGTGCAAATGCTCAAGCGCCGCCTGAGCATCTTTCAACGTGTAGAGCGGCTTGGGGTTCTTGTGCTTGGAGTATCGGTGCCTTTTGGCAAAACGTGCCTCCTCTTCCTGGATATGGCCGCTGTCCGGCAGGATCAGGCCGCAGAGTTCCTCCGTCGCTTCGGTACACATCACCTTCCCTCGATACCCGCCGCGGATCAGCGCAGGCAGATAGCCTGAGTGATCGAGATGCGCGTGCGTCAGAAGTACGGTGTCAATGGTGGAGGGGCGTACCGGAAACGCCTTGCGGTTGCGGTCCCGCAGCGATTTGAAGCCTTGAAACAAGCCACAATCAACTAGAATGCGGCGATCCCCGGTTTCAATCAGATAGCGCGATCCGGTTACTGTTCCGGCGGCTCCCAGAAAACGAAGTGTTGGGCGAGTGTCCTGTGCCATGATCCTGTGCCTTTCATTCCCATCGGCAGCCCTTCAGGGAAGCGCCACCATCTGATGTCCTTCTCCTTCGACAGAAACTGTTTCACGCGTTTGCAGTGAGCTGGTATCGATGAGCCAAACCACGGGCTCTGCACGGCTTGAGACATAAAGGATGTCGGAGCCTGGAATTACCGTCAGGTGGTAGGGTTCTGGTGCAAGCGTGGCTGTGCGCACTTCCCCGGTAGCGAGTGCAACTGAGGCGAGTTTGTCCTCTCCCCTACCCGCGACGAACAAAGTTGCCCCATCATTTGACAGCCCCAGTCCATGAATCTCGCCGCCAATTTCGAAGGTCCGCAGCTTTTCACCGGTACTCAAAGACAGTTCCAGAACCTGACCTGCGTCCGCGTCTGCCACAAAGAGTCGATCAGTTTCGGGCGAAACCGCCGTATGTTCCGGGGTGTCACCTGCAATGAAGTTGCGACGAACGATACCCCGCGACAGGTCTACTTCGCTGATCGTTCCGTTACCGGTGTTGGAGACGTAGACGAGATTGGGATCAGTTCCGAACGCTGCATAGTTCGGCATCGATCCAGTCGGGACAAATGCCGTCATGCCGAAAGTCGCCAGGTCAATCACCGATATTCCGTCACCTGCCGGATGGGTCGCAACGGCAAAGCGTCCATCAGGGGAAACTGCCGTATGATGTACGGCACCCGGCACCTCTATCCGACGCAGGATATCGCCACTTTTTGCGTCCAGAATCGAGAGAAGACTGATCCCGGCATCGGGTGGCCCCATTGGCGCGGCCTTTGGTGCGTGGTGCGCGGCGTGATCGTCTGCAGACACGGTGGAGGGCTTTTCTAGCGCCGCGACATCCTCGCGCGGGATCTCCGAATAGCTGCCGGCGACCAGATACGGCACGCCGGGTGCGCCTGCGAGACCGTGGACCGCCTCGACATCATTGATCCGACGCAGGACTTTTCCAGTCTCCGCCTGAACCATCAGGACTGAATTGGCGCTGCCCTCTGGAATGAAGACCGTAGGCGGAGCGGCCAAAGCTGGTGCTGACACGAACAAAGTGGCGAGCGTATAGGCGATGCGGGGCGACATGTTCATTTTTGGAACCTTTATCTGGTCGAGATCATGCGGTGGCCGTGGCGAGGGCAGAAAACCGGCGGATCCACGGTTAATAGGAGCGAATGAAGTGAGGAGCGCGGTCAGGCAGAATCCGGACATCCAGACTACGAGCCTGTCGAAAAACCTAAGCGTCACGATTGGCGTAAAAGCCGAAAGGGAGGCGCTTCGCTACCTCGCTGACTGGAATGCTCAGAAGAGAATGGGGACGTGTATGAATTCGTCATCGGCGAAAGACGCCGATTGCCGCCACGACATTACCATTCGCGTGCTACGGTTCGAAACTACTGCGCTGACAAGCCCGTTAGGGATCAGAGCAGCGGCGCAACCGGGATGAATTCCGCAATCCGCGTCCAGAATAACGTGGACGGAGGAATTTGCGTCGGTGACCTGAACAATCTGCGTCTCTAACCCGGCAGGCTCGCCCTCATGCGCATGCAAACCATCGGCAATGAGACCGAAAAACAAGGCTCCGATCAATATCAGGACGAAGCTGACGCGAATACGCGACACTCTTCTGACATCGATATGTGGCCTTGATCGCATGATTTGAGTCCTTCCTAGGTGATTATAACACGCTATCCAGATGGTGTGGTTGATCTAAATCAGGGCGTTAAGTGCTGCCTGACTCGGCGTCCTTGATGCGCAGCTTAGGCGAAATTACTCAGTCGGCACTTTGCTCCAAAGTGTTTCCAAATCTGGAAACCTTCACATCGTCCTCGATGAGCGTTGCTTGAGCGGCCCCCGGACGCGCCGCGTGCAGAGCAGCAAGAACATCCTGAGTCGACAATATTTCAGACAGGATAATTCCTTCGGGAGCAGACGGCCCATAAACCGCGTTGAATGGAATGCCGTAACGGTTGTTGGTCTCCAAAAAACGGGTGATCGCGTCATCTGGGCGGGTCCAGTCGGCCAGCATCGGCGTGACACCAGAGCTGTTCAATGCCGAAAGAACCGGGTCGCGTTCAAGAACGAGCGCCTTGTTGGCTTTGCAGGTCAAACACCAATCGGCGGTTACATCGACAAAAACGACCTCTCCGCGTGAAACCCGACGGGCAATATCGCCGCGGTCAAATGTGACCCAGGCAATTTTTCCTGCTTGGGCATCGGGTGCGGCGGGTGTTGCCAAGAATGGCGCGGCCGCGACCGCGAGTGCCGCCAGCGCCAGCCCAAAGGGCCAGCGAAGAGATCTTGGCACCCAGGGCGATGCCGCTATGAAGAGCATAACCGCACCGAGAGATGCAACTGTTAGGGCCGCGCGCGATCCAGCAACGCCGAGCAGGACATAGAACAGCCATGCCGCGGTACCCATCAGGAGGATGCCAAGGCCGGCTTTCAAGGCGATCATCCAGCGGCCGGGCTTGGGCACGAACCGAACAACGTTCGGCACGATGGCCACCAACAGATATGGGCTGGCCAGACCTAACCCGAGAAAGGTGAAAACGACAGCGATGTCTATCACCCGCCCCGCAAGTGCGAATGCGATAGCTGTTCCAAGAAACGGCGCGGAGCAGGGAGTAGCCATGACCGCCCCGAAAAATCCGGTGGCAAAATCCGCTCCATAACCGGCCGTACCTCCTGCTTTCATCAACCGCGTTGTCAGGGCGGCTGGCAAAGAGAATTCGAACAGTCCAAACAGGTTTGCGGTGAACAGACCAAGGATCAGGAGCATCAGAACCAGGAACGTTGGGCTCTGGAACTGGAGCCCCCAACCGACGGCAACGCCAATCTTTTGCAATGCGAAGAGAACAGCCGCGAGTGCCCACATAAAGACCATGACTCCGGCGGCGGCGGCCAAGAAGCCTGCCCTGACTTGGGCATTGCCGCGTCCTTCGGATTTCAGGGCAGAAGATAACTTGATCGACAGAACAGGAAGCACGCAAGGCATGGCGTTCAGGATCAAGCCCCCAAGAAAAGCGATGATGGCGATCCAGATCACTTGATCAATGCCGGGGACCACCCGATCAATACTGAAAGGGGGAGTTGGGGCGGTTGTTGCCCGATCTGGCGTGACGGTGAGGGCGTGATCCGGCCCGTCCGTCACGGTTACCCGTGGCGGCGCGTCTGTATCTGCCATGTAGGCAAGAATTGGGAATTCAGCCCAAAGCGTTCGCCCGCTTGCCCCAAGGCGAATGTCGGGCTTCCCCAACGTGTTGCCATCACCAATTTCAGGAAAGACGTCCGGGGTTTTGAAGGCAGTCGTGGCAGCTATTTCTATCGTTAGGCGGGTGAAATCATCGTTTATATGGGATGTGGCGGCGGTCACGCCTGCCGCTCCTCCTTCCGCCGGAACGCGTGCGAGAAATGCCCCGATACGATTAGCCGAGACTTGATCGATTGAGTTCCCCTGAGGCAACGAAAGTGCCAAGTCAAAATCCTGGGGGACACAAACTGCTGAGCAGGTCAAGAGCTTGACGTTTGCTCTGAGTTCGACAGGTTCCCCAGGATCCTTCAGGGTGATCTGAAGTGGAAAGACAACCTCATCATGATAGCCGAAGTTTTCGATGCCAAAGGCAGTGAACCGCTCGGGCGCAGGCCATAGGAAATCAACGCCCGCGACATTCGTCGACCCGCTCCAGTCGATCTGTGGCGGAATGCCAACCTCGCCAGGCGAACGCCAATAGGTTTTCCATCCGTCAGCAAGGTTCAGATCCAGACCGGCGGAGAGCGTTTGAGCTTCGGCGGAAACGGCATCCTCGGCGGAGATCAGCCGCGCTTCCACCGCAGTGACCTTGTGGGCGACTGATACCTCGGCCGTTGCAGCAAAGGGGATCAAGAGCCAGAACATTGCGGCAGCGAGGGTACCGCAGAAAGCAAGACGGATTGGCGAGCGCCAGATGGTCATCGCACTATCTCCAGGCTTTGAACTTGAGTGGCAACAAAGCCTGATCGGCCGTTTACACAATCCAACTGGCCCACACCGTTGGAGATAGGCCCTGCCAGACGACATCCATTGGGCAGCTCCAGCTCTGGTGACTTTGTCGACAAAGTTGGCGGCGGGTTTGTCGGGCACAGGACTGGTCCGCCGGAACAAGCGCTCACGAAAATCGCTCCCAAGAAGACAGTCGCCAGCCGCGCTCTTGTTCTCATTTCGACTTACCGCCGGACGGCGCTGTCGGTCATATCTTCAATCGGCACTGGCTGGGGGGCGGTCTGCTTGTGCTCTTTGCTTCCATGGCATGAACGCCCCATCATCTTGTGCATCACAAAATGGGCGCCAACGCAGAGCACCAGAGGCGCAAAGACGGTAGCGTTTGCCCAAAGGCCTGCGACGGTGCCTCCGCCAATCAGGAAAGCTGCGATGGGTAGAAGCATGACAGCACAGCAAGCCATCATGCCCCAGTGCATCAACTTTCCGTGGCGATTGCCACCTGACTCGCTATCCTCTTGCATGGAATCCACCTCTGATTTTGGTCAACGCATCCTGTTTAGCTTGATCTCCCGCTGGAAGGTCAAGGATACACTTCGATACAAATCTTGCGGCCTGTTGCGGTTGAGATTCAGCCCCATCTGAGCAATGCCTGTCTCGTCCAATTGAGTAACCAAGGACGAACAAATGGCAGAGAGACCGAGTTTGAACAGGCGGAGCCTGATTGCAATTTCAGGCGCATTCTTGATGACCCCCCACACTCTTCGGGCGGAAGAGGCTGGTGTGGTAAGACGCAATATCTCGTCGTTCGTTCTCCACAATTGGCGTGATCACTTTGACCGTCTCGGGAAGGGCATCATCATTTCGGATACTGTCACAAAGGTGCTCCAACACTGGACAGAGGATGAAGAGATGCGGATTTACCCGACCTCTGTTCCCTTGACTGATGAATTGACGAAGCGCGGGTATACAGAAGTTGTCGAGAAACGGGAAAATCCAAGTTGGGCGCCGACCCCTTCAATGCGGGAACGCAATCCGGAATGGCCAGCCTATGTGCCTGGAGGAGATCCCTCCAATCCTCTGGGAACGCGTGCGCTCTATCTGTCGTGGCAATACTACCGGATCCACGGAACCCAAGACACGCGGAAAATCGGGCGTCGATCATCAAACGGCTGCATCGGCCTTTACAACGAACATATAGAAGAGGTCTTCGATCGCACGCCGGTCGGGACGCAGGTTAAGTTGATCTGAACGGATCACATGCAGGAGAGTAAAACACTATGAATTTCTGGGGATGGTTCGTTAGCGGGTTCTTCGTGCTCGGCCTTGGAGCGGTCGGTTGGCAAGCGTTGCAGCCGGCCCCGGCGCAGACCGCTCAAGGACACTCAATGGTTCCGCCGGACACGAGCGGCATTCCTCAGGGCGCGCCCATTGCCAATGTAATAATTCCCGCTGAGTTTTCGCCGCAAGCCCAAATGGGGCAACGCGCGTTCGAGGCAAAATGCGCCAGCTGTCATGGTGAAAATGCCGCAGGCCAGAATGGGGTCGCTCCTCCGCTTGTTCACAAAATCTACGAGCCGAACCACCATTCCGATGCCGCGTTCCTGAATGCGGCGCAAAACGGCGTCCAATCTCATCATTGGAATTTTGGCAATATGCCTCCCGTTGAAGGCCTCACCCAAGGTGATGTGAAGATGATTGCTGGATACGTGCGCGAACTGCAGCGCGCGAACGGGATCAACTGACTTTGGTCGTCAGGCTGAACATCTTCCGTAGCGCGATCCAGATTCTCCTGCTGGTCTCGATTGCGTTATTTGTCGTTCTCCCGGCGGGATCTCTCGATGCAATTGGCCATGAAACGGTCGCTGCCAAAGTTTCCGAACGAAGTGCGCAAAAACATCAGACCTCTCATGAGGAAGATGCAGATAATCTTCTCCCCGGGCATTGCGATCCGGGGCCGGACTGCTCGAAAAATATGGTAATTGTCATTTTATCAGCTCCGAGAGCTTCGACCAACTTGTCGCAATTGCCTCGCGAACATCCAGATCAGAGCTTTTCTAACCGGAATGTCCTAAGGGACACCCCGCCTCCCAAACACCTATCCTGACCTAGGGGCAACCACGCCTCATCAAATTAAATCTATCAAGCATGGAAATACAGGATACGGAACGATGAAAAGCAAACTGATGATCGGCCTCTTGGCAGGAACGACAATGGCCGCAGCTGCATTTGCACATGGTGGCGCGGAAGGCGTCGTCAAGGAACGCATGGACGGCATGATGGCCATGGGGCAATCGGTCAAAGAACTGGCTCCGATGATGCGTGGTGAAATCACCTATGATGCTGAAGCTGTTCGTGCGGGAGCACGCGTCTTTGTCGAACATAGCGAAGGCATGACCGAATTGTTTCCCGAAGGGTCTGCTGGGAAACCGTCGGAAGCAAAGCCCGAGATCTGGTCGGATTGGGAAGAATTCAGTGCGCTCGCAGAGCAGCTCAAGGTGGTTAGCGAAGGTCTTGCCAAAGCCGCCGACAACGGGCTTATGGCGTCAGCGGCGGGAATGGATGCAGGCTCTATGATGGGCACGCAATCCCCCGGTGGCATGATGGGAGCTTCGTCCATGATGGGAACTTCGTCAGGAAGCCCGATGATGGACTATGCCTCGATGCCCGCAGATGGGGCATTCAACATGGTGACCCAGACATGTTCGGCATGTCACGCGAAATTCCGCTACGAGGCGAAGTAAAGATGGGCCGGATGAAAAAACTGGTCTTTGCTGCAGGGGCGCTTGGCGCCCTTGTGGTCGGCGGCCTTGTGATCTGGCCGATTGGCAAGGTGCCCGCGTCGATCACGCAAACGGGTGATGTCCAGCGCGGCGCCTATTTGGCTCGCGTATCCGGGTGCATTTCATGCCACACCAATTCAGAGGCTGGCGGCGCCGCACTCGCAGGCGGCGCGGGGCTGGCGACAGATTTTGGCACGTTTTTTCCGCCCAATCTGACGACAGACAAAGAGAGCGGCATCGGGGGGTGGACGGTTGAGCAGTTCGCCAAGGCGGTTCGCCAGGGCATTAGTCCTAGCGGAGAGCCGTATTATCCCGCTTTTTCCTATCCGTTCTATGCGGATTTCACGGATCAGGACATTGCCGACCTTTGGGCAGCTTTCCAGACCGTGCCACCGGTCGCCGAGGCAGCGCTTGAGCATGATGTCAAGTTTCCTTTCGATCAGAGATGGGGCCTGAAGCTATGGCGGGCGGCCTATCTCTACGATCCACCCACGGAACCCATTGACGAGAAAAACGCACAATGGAACCGCGGTCGCGAGCTGGTTCGAGGTGCAGCACATTGCGGTGCTTGCCACACGCCACGCAATATCGGAGGCGGGCGCCTGCTTGACGCGGTTTTTGCTGGAAATGAGGCATTGCCAGGGGGGAGCAAGGCGCCTTCGATCACGCCGAACTCACTGGCGGAACGCGGCTGGACCGTTTCCAACCTCGCCTATGCGTTGCGTACTGGCGTGACGCCGTCAGGCGACGCTTTCGGCGGCAGCATGGTGGAGGTCGTGCAGGGCAATACGCGCTTTTTGTCCCCCGATGATCTGGAAGCGATGGCCGTGTACTTGCTTGATGGTGACGAACCTCGAGCCGACCGGGTCGCTCAGGGCGAGGGCGCCGCTGCTAATAAAGACATGTGACTGCAATAGAGACAATGTGTGAGCCAAAACTGGCTCGCACAACAAACGAGAACGAAATGACACACACCAGAAGAGCATTCATTCAATCGGGGTTGGCAATGAGTGCGTTGAGCGTCTTCCCTAAGGCTGGATCAGCAGCCACCCCTGAATTTCAGGTGATGACAGCGCAAAGTGGCGCCGTACAACTCGCCCCTCCGGACTACCCCAAGACGGAGATTTGGGGCTATGACGGAAAGTTTCCTGGCCCCGTGATCCGTGTTCGGCAGGGCGCGCGTCTTCAACGTCGGCTCGTCAACAAGTTGCCGCAGGCGACGTCCCTGCACTGGCATGGCGTGCGGATATCAAATGCGATGGACGGCGTGGCCGGGCTCACCCAAGATGCCATCCCCACAGGCGAAACCTTCGACTACGATTTTGCCGTTCCAGATGCAGGAACTTTTTGGTTTCACGCGCATAATCGCTCCGTCGAACAGGTCGCTCGTGGGCTCTACGGAGCGTTGATCGTCGAAGAACCGATAGCCCCGGATGTTGATCGCGATGAAGTCCTTATTCTTGACGATTGGCTCCTCAACCCGGAGACCGCACAACTCGACCCAGATTTTGAAGCCGTTCATGATCGTAGCCATGCAGGCCGACGTGGCAACTTTGTCGCCACCAACGGAAGCTTCAATTCTACGCTCAACGTGAGCCAGGGTGAGCGGATGCGGCTTCGGTTGATCAACGCGGCAAATGCCAGGATCTTTGTTTTGGGCCTGTCAGGTCTAAAGGGGTGGGTGATGGCGTTCGACGGAATGCCACTGGTGACGCCGAGTGAGATCAGCGAACCGATCATCCTTGGGCCGGGCCAACGAGCGGATTTGTTTGTCGACGTCATTGCGGATGAAGGGGAAAGTGCTCATCTGGTGCGGCTTGAAGACGGCCAGGGATTTGCCCAAACCGAGTTTCGCGTGACCGGCACTTTGGCCTCCGCTGTGCGGGATGTCCCCCAAGTTCTGCCACCGAACCCTAATATGGATGTGCCGGGACTGGAGCAGGCGAGACGCATCAGGCTCAACATGGAAGGCGGGGCAATGGGCAACCTTGACGCAGCCATACTTGAGGGTGAGCGAAAAACGTTCCGCCAACTGGTCGACGCGAACCAGTTCTGGGCTTTCAATGGTACCGTGGGCATGACCGAGAAGCCACTGGCTAGCCTGTCACGCGGTGAAACAGCGCGAGTGGAGATCTACAACGATACATCCTTCCCCCACGCCATGCATTTGCACGGGATGCATTTCCGGGAGGTGCTGGAGGGCGGTGAAGTTGGTCCCCTGCGGGATACCTTGCTGATGTTCGGTGGCGAGACTCGCGAGATCGCCTTCGTTGCCGACAATCCGGGAAAGTGGCTGTTTCACTGTCACATGCTCTCGCACGCGGCATCCGGCATGATGACGTGGCTGGAGGTCGCATGAGATCAGCTTACCTGGCGGTAATTTCATCCATTGGCCTGATTGGGCTAGGTGCAACCTGGTGGTTCAGCGGCAATGCCTCCCAGGGTTCTTCCCCGTTTGACGACGTCAATATCGAACTGGGGCAAGCTCTCTATTCTGAAAACTGTGCGTCCTGCCATGGCGCCAATCTCGAAGGGCAACCAGACTGGCGAAGCCCTGGTTCAGATGGCCGCCTGCCCGCGCCGCCGCATGATCGCAACGGTCATACCTGGCACCATAGTGACCAGATTTTGTTCTCCTACACCAAGCTCGGGGGGGCGGAACTGATGCGACAACAGGGCTCAGATTTCGATAGTGGCATGCCGGGCTTCGCCGGCAAACTCACAGATCAGGAAATTTGGAACATTCTCGGCTTCATTAAGTCGACCTGGCTAGAGCGAGAGCGCAATGCTCAGGCCGCACGCACAGCAGCAGAACAAGAGGGATAATGGACATGATTTTCAGAAATTTGATGCTCGTATCGTCATTTGCCTTACTTCCAATGGCAGTGCAGGCCGCAGACCTGGACGAAGCGCGGGTCAAGGAACTTGTATATGAGGCTATCCGCGAGAATCCGCAAATCATCATGGAAGCAGTCGAAATACTTCAACGTCAGGACGCCGAAGCCCAGGCACAAGCGCAGGCAACCGTCTTGCGCGATCAGCGACAATTGCTCGAGCAAGACCCGAATGCACCGGTTCTCGGCAATCCCGATGGGGATGTGACCGTTATCGAATTTTTCGATTACAACTGCCCATATTGTCGACGCGCTATGCCGGAAGTTCAGGCTCTGTTGGAGGCCGATCCTGATGTGCGTCTGGTCTATCGCGAATGGCCAATTCTCGGGGACGGGTCAGTGTTTGCAACCAAAGCTGCACTCGCATCGCGGCTGCAAGGCAAGTATGAGGCATTCCACTGGGCCCTAATGGGTATGAACGGCCGGGCGGAAGAGGCAAGCGTTCTCAGGATAGCACAAGAAGTTGGTCTCGACATCGAACGCCTTCAAACCGACATGGAGCGCCCCGAAATTGAAGAGCACATCGCGACCTCGATGCGGTTGACGCAGTCGCTCGGCTTCAGTGGCACGCCTTCATTTGTGATCGGCGACAATCTGGTTCCAGGCTTCGTGGAGAGCGATAAGCTCACGGAACTGGTCGACAACGTGCGGGCGTCGGCAAACTAGCACTCTGCGGTGGGTTCTGACATCACGCCCGATGAGCAATGATGCAGGCGAATGAGCCGGAGCCCCTACATACCAAAAGACCTAGGCACGGCCTACCACTGAAAGAGGCGGCGAGAAGATGACTTACCTTTGGTATCTTATTGCTGCCTTTGCCGAGATCGCCGGATGTTTTGCTTTCTGGGCATGGTTGCGGCTCGATCGTTCGCCACTTTTGGTCGGGCCAGGTCTGGTAAGTTTGGCACTCTTCGCATGGCTTTTGACGCGCGCAGAAAGCGAAATGGCCGGTCGGGCATATGCAGCTTACGGGGGCGTCTACATAGCGGCGTCCATGATCTGGATGTGGCTAGTGGAGGGGAGCCGACCGGACCGCTGGGACATTGCAGGCATTCTTCTTTGCCTCTTAGGCAGTGCTCTCATCCTGTTGCCTTCGCGCTCATGATCTGCGGAACCTCAGAAAACCAGGCAAATCCGTCGCTAGAAATCGCTAGGTCATCGCACCCGTCACGACGGGTGCGATGACCCATAGATTAGGCAGTCACGGTATTTTCGTACCCAGCTTCACGAAGCAGGGCCGTCAGCCGTTCTGTTGACAGTGCACCTTCAACAGAAACCGTGCGGGCCGGAATGTCGCAAGATACGCTCGCATTTGCGTCAGCTGCCTTGATCGCCTTTTCGATCGTACTGGTGCAATGACCACAACTCATGTCGGGAACGTTGAATTTCATGTCGATGTCTCCTCTGTGACAGCTTGTTCAGTGCAGATGGGGCTTCCAGTGGGGGGAAGGTCAAGGGTCTCCGTAGATTTTTAAAGCGAAGCCAGGAAAGTTCAAATTGGGTATTGACCTTCCAGTCACTGGAACTCCTATTTGGGGTGTCAAATGGGATTCCAGGAGACTGAAATGACAGATCAATCCAAAGTGACGCTCTCGATTGAAGGAATGTCTTGCGCCTCATGCGTAGGGCGCGTGGATCGGGGCCTAGCCGCGTTGAGGGGAATATCCGATGTCTCGGTGAACCTCGCGAACGAGACGGCGCGTTTCAGCGTGGATGGTTCGCCCCACCTGCAAGATGCGGTCCAAGCCCTGAAAGATCTCGGGTATCCAGCGCGAACGGCATCCGTGACGCTGAACATCGCGTCCATGTCATGTGCTTCTTGTGTCGGGCGCGTCGACAAGGCACTTGCCTTGGTTCCCGGCGTGTTGGAGGTCAACGTTAATCTTGCGGCGGAAAATGCGCGCATCACATATCTTGAGGGCATGACCGACCCTGTGGCCCTCATCCGTGCATCCGAGCAAGCCGGATATCCAGCCAGCGTGGCCGAGGCCACGGCAACACAGGATCGCACTTCGCGAAAAGAAGAGGAAGCGCGCGGGTTGGCACGCCGGGTGGCACTGGCCGCAGCACTCGCTTTGCCGGTTTTCCTGATGGAAATGGGCGGGCACCTGATCCCGGCCGTGCATATGGCGATCAACAATACCATAGGACAGCAGGCCAGCTGGTTGATCCAGTTCATCCTCACAACGGCTGTGCTCATTGGGCCCGGCCGACAGTTCTATCTGAAAGGGTTTCCGGCCTTGCTGAAAGGTGCTCCAGACATGAACAGTCTGGTCGCCGTCGGCACAGGCGCAGCTTATCTTTATTCAGTTGTCGCAACGTTCTTCCCGTCGCTGATGCCCGAGGCCGTCCGCGCTGTCTACTTCGAGGCCGCCGCGGTCATCGTGGTCCTGATCCTGATCGGGCGCTGGCTCGAAGCGCGAGCGAAAGGGCGAACAGGGGCTGCAATCGAGAAGCTGCTCGGCCTACAGGCTCGTACGGCGCGTATTTTGCGTGACGGCGATGCGGTCGAGGTCGAGATCGATGCCTTGCGCACCGGAGATCTGATTGTTGTGCGCCCCGGAGAACGACTCGCCGTGGACGGTGAGGTTGTGGACGGCGAAAGCCATGTCGATGAAAGCATGATCACCGGGGAACCCGTGCCGGTCGGCAAGTCGGCTGGTGATCCTGTCACGGGCGGTACGGTCAATGGCGCGGGCAGTCTGACCTATAAAGCAACGCGTGTTGGTGCGGATACCACGTTGTCCCAAATCATCCGCATGGTCGAAGATGCGCAGGGCGCCAAGCTCCCCATTCAAGGGTTGGTGGATCGGATCACGCTTTGGTTCGTCCCCGCTGTGATGACCCTCGCCGCCTTGACGATCCTTGTCTGGCTAATATTCGGCCCTGATCCCGCCCTCACCTATGCGCTGGTCGCGGGTGTCTCAGTTCTCATCATTGCTTGTCCCTGCGCGATGGGACTGGCGACGCCGACGTCGATCATGGTCGGGACCGGTCGCGCTGCTGAAATGGGCGTGTTGTTCCGCAAGGGGGATGCTCTGCAAGCATTGGGGGACGTCAAGGTTGTCGCTCTGGACAAGACCGGCACCGTCACCGCCGGACGTCCCGCGCTGACCGACCTTGTGCTGGCGGAAGGAGCCGAGCGCTGCACCGTTCTTGCGGCAGTCGCATCGGTCGAAGCCAGATCAGAACACCCGATCGCCGAAGCTATCGTGCGCGGCGCGCAGGCGGAAAACATCAGACTGTCGGAACCGAGCGCGTTTACTTCGATTACAGGGTATGGCGTGCGCGCCATCGTTGACGGGGCCGAGGTTGTTGTCGGAGCTGACCGAATGATGCAGCGCGAAGGGATCGATCTTGGTGAACTCGCAGAGGCTGAAACTATGCTCGCACGGCAAGGTCGCACCGCACTCTTCGCCGCAATCAATGGCAAGGCGGTGGCTGCGATTGGCGTCGCCGATCCGGTCAAACCCTCGAGCCGAGCCGCGATTGCCGCACTGCACAGTCTGGGTTTGAAGGTGGCAATGATTACCGGCGACAAACGCGAAACGGCAGAAGCAATTGCCGAAGAGACTGGTATCGACCACGTGATCGCGGGGGTCTTGCCCGACGGCAAGGTGGCGGCACTGGAAAATCTGCGCCAGCAGGGCACATTGGCCTTTGTTGGCGATGGCATCAACGATGCACCCGCGCTCGCCCACGCGGATGTCGGCATCGCCATCGGCACTGGCACGGATGTGGCGATCGAAAGCGCAGATGTCGTATTGATGTCCGGTGATCTTCGCGGCGTTGTGAACGCTTTCGAGATCTCGCGACACACCATGCGAAACATCAAACAGAACCTTGGTTGGGCCTTTGGTTACAATGTGGCTTTGATACCCTTGGCCGCCGGAGCGCTTTATCCGAGTTTCGCCGTGCTGCTGTCACCGGTCGTCGCTGCCGGTGCGATGGCACTTAGCTCGGTCTTTGTCTTGACGAACGCCTTGCGGCTGCGGCGCGTAAGACCGGCGATGGACGAGCGCCAAGAGTCTGGGCGGGTGGAGGACTTCGCCCCCGTCCCGGCCGAGTGAGAGGAGGCAGAAATGAACATTGGTGATGTTGCCGAGCGGTCAGGAGTGCCGGCCAAGACCATTCGCTACTATGAGGATATCGGTCTAGTAACACCTTTGCGCGCTGCAAACGGGTATCGAAGCTTCAGAGAGATCGATTTTCATAAGCTGGCATTCATCGGACGAGCGCGAGCCTTGGGATTTACAATCGAAGACTGCCGTACGCTTTTGGCGCTCTATAACGATGACAATCGAGAAAGTGCGCAGGTAAAGGCCGTCGCAGAGGTGCACCTGCGCCAGATTGATGAAAAGATCTCTAAACTCATGTCGATGAAAGAAACTCTTTCGTCTCTCGTGCACCAGTGTGCTGGCGATCACCGACCGGATTGTCCAATTCTTGCGGATCTTTCTGTCGTAGACGACGCAACTTTCTCATGATCTCCGACGACGAATGAAATCGCGCGCCCTGCGAGACAGGGCGCGCGACCTGTAGTTACTGCACCAGCTCTGTAATAGTCAGCTTGCCATTCACACGGTCGGCAACGAAGTTGATCTGTGCGCCTTCACTCAGCCCTTCCAGCATCGCGGGATCGGCGAGAACGAAGACCATTTTCATTGCTGGCATGTCGAGGTTTTCCAGCGGGCCATGGTCGACAGTAATCTTGTTCCACTTGGCATCGATCTTGGTCACCGTGCCCGAGGACATGGCACTATCGCTAGCAGCAATTGCAGTTCCAGCGGTCATCAGAAGGGCAGCGGCGAGCGTCAAAAATTTGGTCATGATTGGTTTCCTTTGATTTGAGATCAGTTGACAGTAAGGGCGCCGTGCATGCCGCCTTCATAGTGGCCGGGCAGCAGGCAGGCGAATTCGAAGTTGCCGGCCTTGTTGAAAGTCCAAAGGATCTCCGCCTCTTCACCTGGTTCAAGGCGCACAGCGTTAGGGTCGTCATGTTCCATCTCAGGGAACTTGGCCATCAGCTCTTTGTGTTCAGCGTTTTGTGCCATCGAATCCATCACGAACTCGTGGGTTTCCTCACCCATGTTCGTGATGCGCAGGCGCACGGTTTCACCCTCAGAAAAAGTCATTTCCGAGGAGGGTTCGAAGACGAACGGTGCGTCCTTGTCGTAGTCCTCACGCATTATCACATCGATGGTTCGCGTGGGTTCATGGCCATGCATCGCAGGCATGCCGATGGCCATTTGACCGTTGCCGTGCCCGGCGTCCGCAATTGCGAGGGCGGGAATCAGGGCCAGCCCCAATGTCAAAAGTGCAGTTTTCATGAGCGTGTTTCTCCTGTGCTCTGGCATCAGCCCTGCCGCACGCCGCCGCGCGGCGTGATCACGGTTTTCGGACTGGTGTTGTATGCATGTTCGGGCAGCTCGCCCGTCCATTCGTAGGCCTGTGTTCCGGGCGGGTTGTCGTACCAGCCAGGATCGCTGTAATCGTCGCGGTCGATGCCCTCGCGAACCTTCACCACGCTAAACATGCCACCCATTTCCAATGGGCCATGCGGCCCCCATCCGGTCATCATCGGCACGGTGTTCTCGGGGATCTCCATCGACATCTCGCCCATATCCGCCATACCCGCCGTGCCCATCGGCATGTAGCCAGGCTGCTGGCGGCGGATCATTTGGGTCAGGCGGGACTTGTCGGCGCCAATAAATGTAGGGATGTCGTGGCCCATAGCATTCATGGTGTGGTGCGACTTGTGGCAGTGGATCGCCCAGTCACCTTCGTGAATCGCGTCGAACTCGTAGGCGCGCATGGCGCCTACAGGAATGTCGATCGAGACCTCGGGCCAACGGGCACTTTCCGGCACCCAGCCTCCGTCAGTACAGGTGACCTGAAAGTCATAGCCATGCATGTGAATTGGGTGGTTGGTCATCGTCAGGTTGCCACAACGCACACGGACGCGGTCCCCCTTGTTGACCACCAGAGGATCGATGTCCGGGAAGATCCGGCTGTTCCAGGTCCACATGTTGAAATTGGTCATCTCGGCCACGCGCGGGATGTAGGTCCCCGGGTCGATGTCATAGGCCGCAAGGAGGAACGCGAAATCCCGGTCCACCGGCATGAACGCCGTGTCGCGCGGATGCACGATGAAGAGCCCCATCATGCCCATGGCCATCTGTACCATCTCGTCCGCATGCGGGTGGTACATGAAGGTGCCGGACTTGATGAGGTCGAACTCGTAGACGAAGGTCTTACCCGGCGGGATGCCGGGATGCGACAAACCACCAACTCCATCCATTCCCGATGGCAGGATCAGTCCGTGCCAATGCACGCTGGTATGTTCCGGAAGACGGTTGGTTACGTAAATACGCACCCGCTCGCCTTCGACCGCTTCGATTGTGGGTCCGGTGGATTGGCCATTGTAGCCCCAGAGCCGCGCAATCATCCCGTCCGCCATAATCCTTTCAACAGGCTCTGCAACGAGGTGGAACTCCTTTACATCTCCGTTCATGCGATACGGCAAAGACCATCCGTTCAGTGTTACAACGGGGTTGTAGTCGAACCGATCCGAAGGCCTTGGGGGAACTTGTGTATAGGGGCTGTCGGTAAAGGCGGCCTCGGGCAGATCGCGAAAGCGTGTTTGCGCGGCCCCGGCGTTCGCCAGCACAGCTCCAGCGCTCGCGGTCAATCCCGCGCCCAGTAATTGACGACGGTTCATCATTCTTCGCTACCTCCGGTCAGAGTAATTGCCCCGCCCCAAATCGCCGCGGTCGCGTCTGTTTCGGCAAGCCAGTAGTCACGTTTCGCTTCTGCGGCAGAGAGGCGCGAAGCGAGCCCCTCCTGGGCATCAGCGATCAATTCAAAGGTCGAGGTCAGCATGCCGTTGTAGGACAGCAGCGCTTCGTCATCGATCTGGCGTCGCAGAGGCAAAACAGAGTCGCGCCAATGCCGCGCGATGCTATGGCGACCGGTGATGGCCCTATAGGCCATGCGTGCGTCCGAACGCGCATCGACGGCCTGCTGGGCCAGCCTGTTCGCTGCCTGCAGATAGGCCATGCGGCCACGCTTCGACACCAGCGGACCGGTGTCGTAGAGCGGGATCTCGAAATCTAGAGCAAGCGCTGGATTGGCCTCGGTTTCTCCGGCTGCACGTTCCAGGTCGAAACCAGCCACCAACTGGACGTCCGAGACCATACGGGTTTGCCCGGTCAGACGGTAGTCCAGCGCGAGCGCCTCGAGTTCCAGCTTTCCAGATGCCAGGTCTACGCGGTTTGCCAGTGCCAGCTGTTCGATATTTCCTGCAACGCGCGGGCCACCAGGCAAGGCGGGCAGCGAGTCCGGCACGAATACAGTGGTGTCGCTACCCCAAAGCCCCATCAGCCGAAGCAGTTTTTCTTTGGCCAATTGCGCCTCCAATTGGGCGGCTGCACGTTCGGCGGCAAGCTCAGCAGTAAAGGCATGCTCTCTTGCTTGATCGGCCTTGCTCATCGCGCCGGTACGGCCCAGTTGCACAGCAAGTTCGGACGCTGCCTCGGCAGTGCCCTGAGTTTGAGCGATCAGTGCAGCGGCTTCGAAAGCGCCAACCGCCTCAATCCAGGCCCGGCGGGTTTCAACGGCCAAGTCTATCGTGTCGGCGAGCGCAGCAAGTTCGGATTGTCTGAAGCGAATCTCCGCAAGTTGGGTCCGCGGTGCGGATGTTGCCACGTCGAGCAGGGAGTTGATTAATGTTGCCTCAAGTGTGCGAGTGACATCGCCAGCCAACCCGGAGATTGACACACCGATCGAGGGCACCGGCCCCATAGCCACTTCCCATAAGTCAGTTGAGGACAGACCTAGCTCAGCGAAGCTGGCTTGAAGTGCGGGACTGTTTATCAGGGCAACCTGCACTGCGGTGTCGGCGCTGACGGTCTTACCATGCACCATGGCGTGAACCCTCTTGCGCGTTTCCTCAAGGTCCGCGGCAGACAGGTTCCAGATCGGTGTGGCCCCTAGAGCCTGGCGTGCACCCGTCTCGACACTGCCAAAGCCCGCGCGATCTGGTTTTGCGCGCTCAAGAACGGCAGGACTGGCGCAGGCGGACACCAGCAACATGGACCCCATGAGAAGAGGCAGTTTCATTCGCCACCCTCCCGTTGTTCATCATTCAGCGTCCGCCATTCGGCCGGTTCTCCGACCGAGTAGCCCGCGTAAGCAACAACAGGCCCGGGTTGCGCAGACGCGACCACAGGCGATGTAACCGCCGCCGTAAGCGCTGGCACGGTTTCAAGTTCAGGAAGCGCCGAGCAGGCGGCCCCGAACAGCGGCAAGGATGCCGCAAGCAGAATTTTCACTTAGATTTCCTCGAAATGTCAGATGCAGATGGTCGCAGTCAAACTGCGGCTACAGGTGCATCAGGCGCGAGGAGGGCGCCGCAAACCTTCGGGTGTGGCCGAACGGACTAGGGACGCAATATCCCAGGACCGGAGGGAAACATTAGCGGACTGCTTTGTGCAACTTTCGGCACCTACGAAGTCTCCGACCACGCAGATATGTGACGCACAGTGGTCTGCTCCATGGTCGATATCTGCAGCCGGAATGTCCGTTTCATGATGGTGGCGCTCGTTTGAAGACTCCTGGGCGAGTTGTTCAACAGAGCACGAAACCATGGCTGATGCATTGGACGGCATCAGGGTCACTGCCACCAATATGGAGGCAATCTGGAGTATCCCAAAAAAGGCCCGAATCCTGTACATCATTTTTGAAGCTGTATTGCTGAAACAAAATGTCGGCAAGTCACCAAAACGTGTGGGCCAATTTTTCATACATTCTTCGTAGAAGTCTGAACAAACTGCTGAAATCCTAATCGATCAATGAATGTGCGAGCGCGGATGTCGCAAGCGGTGACGACATGATCGCCCGCTTGAAAAACATCATTGCGTTAGAGACTGACGGAGCGTTGGTCTAACGGTTGATTTCTACTGGCGGCACAAACCCGTAGTCGCTTACTCGAGAGCATTCAGGAACCTGGCGTAGTCATCACTGACCTCCCTCGCCTCAACAAAGGCGCGAGCGCGCTCGGCGTCGAGACAACGAAAGTAGTCCTGCACATCGGCAATGTAGGTCTCGAAATCGCTTCTGATCAGATCGGCGTAGGCACGCATGTCGTCTTGCGACTGAGGCAAGAACGGTCGTTCGGGAGGTACGCAATCTGCTGCCGCGGCTATCGGCATGCTTCCAAGCAGGAACGCGAACAGCAACGGTGCGTTGCGCGCAATAAACAGCCGCAGGGCAAAACTCCTTTGCCGCCTTTAAGATTATCATTCTGTCGGCTATCACCGTTATCGGAGCAAGGCGAACTTCGTCAACACGTTATTATTGTCTTGCTATCATTAATGTTGTTTTGTATCGCTCACGGTGTTGCGACCCCGTGGGCCTGATACTGCACCCAGGCAGAACAAGGACCCAAGGGAAGGCCATGATTGAAGAAGCCCCGAATGTGGTTACAGAAGACGGACTGCGCGGCTTGCTCGCCGAGGGCTACCTCATTGAGGTGGTCTGCAAGGAGAGAGCAGAGAAGCGCCATAACAGCTGGTACGGCTCGTGGGTCATCCGCGCCGTCGCCACTGATGAGCGTGACGATAAGATGCTCGTCACCAGCCGAAGCGTCCTCAAGCTCCGCGACTTCAAAACCATCGTTGGCCTTGTCAGTTTCCTGGCCGACATGGGCTGTACGACCGCTAGCATCCCACTTGAAGAAGGTGGCCGCGAGCGCCACGCCGCGCCTCCGGTCAAAGGCAGCTGACCGCGCGACTGCGCTCGTCGTTGCTTTGGGTACAGGCGTTTGTTCCGCGCCCCCGGCCCTGGCCGACGGTTTCATCTTTTCGGTTGGCCCAGACGGCCAATTGATTTCCTCTTCTCAAGAGGCAAACGGGCGCCTTTTTCTCTTCGCAGAACCTCGCGTTCCTGACGCAACGAGCGAGACAGCGATCCCGGCTCGATCCGCCGCCCGCGCCACCCCAGAAATCCTCCATGCGATCGAGACCACGGCTCTGCGGTATGCCGGGCATGGTGCGCTGCGTCGCGCAGGGCTTTCAGTCACTGATTGGGCGCTCCTTTACCGGGCCAATATCGAAGTCGAGAGCGCATACAATCCGGCTGCACGTAGCCCTGTCGGTGCCATAGGCCTTGGCCAGCTTATGCCGGATACCGCCCGCGACCTCGGCGTGGACCCACATGACATTGCGCAGAACCTCGACGGATCAGCCCGCTACTTGCTGATGATGCTCGACCAGTTCGGTGAGGGTTCTCTGGCCCTTGCCGCGTACAACGCTGGCCCTGAGGCGGTCACACGCCACGGCGGCATCCCCCCTTTTCGAGAAACCCAAGGGCATGTGGCCCGTGTGACTGCCGTGTTTGAGCGGCTCAGAGGAGATCTTTCATGACATCGAGGAAACGTCAAAGCGTGCTCCGCACGCGGGCGATCGTCGCGCTCGGCGCGACGGCCCTTATCGTGCTGGCGGGTCCAGCGCTTGCGCAAAGCATCGACCTCTCGCCGGTACAGACCCTGCTTCAAGGCATTGTCGATGCGATCACCGGTCCCTTGGGCATCGTGATTGGCACGCTCGCACTGATCGGTGTGTTTCTTTCCTGGCTCTTTGGCATCCTCGACTTTCGTCAGGCGCTTTGGGTCGTGGTTGCAATCGCGGGCATCGCCGCAGCACCCACCATCGTCGCCGCCATCTGGACCACCTGAGCAATCCCGGAGTTCTTGGCCATGGCTGACCAGTCCCGCGTGTTCATCGGCCTTCTCAGGCCACCCAAGCTGATGGGCTTGCCGATCATGTACGCCATGGTCTGGCTCTTCGGCTCGACGCTTCTGTTCCTCTGGGTGCAGAGCTGGGTGGTGGCTGTTTTCGCGGGGCTGGCCTGGCCGGCGCTCTGGAAGGCCGCGGACTGGGATCCGAACTTCCTCGATGTCCTGGTGATCACCCTGCAGGAAACCCCGCCCACGACGAACCGCAAGCTGCATGGAGGCGACAGCTATGCCCCGTGATGGAATTGCCGATGAGATTGAGAACGCCATCGATCCGCTGACCGCGCTACCCGCATGGGTCAAGGGCGAGAAGCGGCTCTCAATGATGCTGCCTTATGTGAGCCTCGTGAACGACCGAACGATCCGGACACGCGGCAACGAGCTGATGCAATGCATCCGGCTCGAGGGGGTGAACAGCACCACGAGCGAGGACGGGCATCTCGACCGGATCGGAGGGTTGCTGGCTGGCATCGTGGCGCAGGTCGGGACCGAGTTCTCATTCTACTTGCACAAGGTCTCGAAAGCGGTCGACGTGACCCTGCCGCCCGTTCCGGGCGAAGGGTTTGCGGCCGCCGTCGACAAACGATGGCACGCGCATCTCGGCCGCGCGAGTTTGCGCGACAAGACGCTGACTCTGACCGTGCTGAAGCGCCCCGAGGCGAGCAGCCGTCTGCCCTTCGGTCTGGGGGCGTCTCGCTCGCGACATGCGGCCGACACCACCCGCCGCTTGCGCAAGCTCGACGAGGTTGTGGGGTTTCTGCTGTCCTCCTTCGATGAGCTGAAGCCCCGCCCGCTGGCCGCAAGCACCGGCGAGCTTCTGGGCTTCCTCGGTTCACTCAACACGGGCGAGGAGTCCCCGCTTTTCCCCCGGTCGCGCCTCGGTGTGATCGCCGAGGACGTAGCCAATACGCGCGTCACCTTCCGCGGCACGACCATCGCACTCTCGGACGGTGCCGTCGGCGACAAGCTCGGGGCGATCTTTGCGGTGAAGAACTACCCGGCCAAGACCGATAGCCTGATGCTCGACGAGTTGAATCTGCCCGTCGACATGGTGGTCACGCACTCTTTTGTGCCGATCAACGCCAACATCATGGCGGGCCGGATCAAGCGGCAGCTGCGGCTAATGCAGGCCGCCAATGACGGAGCCGTCAGTCTCGCCCAGGAACTGGAACTCGCGCAGGACGATCTGGAATCCAAACGCCTGATCTTCGGCGAGCACCACATGACCGTGGCCGTCTATGCCCGCACCCAGACGGCGCTTGACGACATCGCGGCCGAAATCCGCAACATCTCCGCCACTTCCGGGATCAACCTGATCTCGGAAGCTTTCGGGGCGCGGGCGCATTTCATGGCGCAGCATCCCGGGAACACAGGGGCGCGCAGCCGCAAGGCCGCAATCACGAACCACAACTTCACCGATCTCGCCACCTTTCACCGCACCCCGCTCGGAAAGACAGGTCGGGAAGTCCCCTGGGGCGTGCCGATCACGCTCTTTCCGACACCCGAGCGCAGTGGTTTTCGCTTCAACTTCCACGAACAGGGCGCGCCGGATCGCGAGCCCACGGGAGGCCACACGCTGATCCTCGGCCGTCCCGGCTCCGGCAAATCCGTCCTGGCGGCTTTCCTGATGACCATGGCACGGCGGGCAGGTGCGCGGGTCTTCGTATTCGACTATCGCGCGGGCATGGAGATGGCCGTCCGCGCGCTCGGCGGCAGCTATTCGACCGTGCGGGCGGGGCGCCCCACGGGCCTCAATCCGCTCCAGACCGAGATCGACATGCGGGGCCAGGCATGGCTTGCTGATTGGCTCGCGAGCCTCTTGGAGCGGCGCGATCGACCGCTAACCCCGGTTCAGACCAACCGATTGCAGGAAGTCGTGCGCCAGAACGCGAGCGCAGGACATGCGGGCCTACGAAACTGGTCGGATTTCGCCTCGCTGCTGGTCTCGACCGATGACGAGGGCGATCTCTTCGAGCGTATGCAGGAATGGACGGCCGAGGGTCGCTACGGCTGGATCTTCGGGGCCAATGCCGAGGACAGTTTCAGCATCGATGGAGACGTCGCGGGCTTTGACCTCACCGGCATCCTCGATTCCGAGAGCGAGCGGGAACGCATGGCGGTCCTGTCCTACCTCTTCCGCCGGGTCGAGCGGGTGATCGAGGACCGCAAGCCCACCATCATCGTCATCGACGAGGCATGGAAAGCCCTCGACAACGCCTACTTTGCGGAGCGCCTCAGCAACTGGCTGGTGACCGCCCGCAAGCAGAACGCCGTCGTCGTGATGATGACGCAATATGCCAGCCAGCTCGAGCGCACGCGCACCGGCAAGACCATCGTGGAAGCGGTGCCGACGCAGGTGCTCTTGCCCAACATTCGTGCTTCCGCCGCTGACTACGCGATGCTCGGCCTGACCGAGAAAGAGCTCGACGTGCTTCTGGGCGTCGGCTCGGCCTCGCGGCTCGCGCTTGTACGCGACGACCGTGGTTCCGTCGTGATCGATGCCGATCTCAGCGCGCTCGGCCCGCTCGTGACCATCCTTGGCGGAATGGAGAAGGGCGAAGCGCTTGTCGGCGCCGATTATCGCGAACGTCCTGATTTCTGGAGAGTGACATGACCCGTACCATCATTCGCAGCGTAGTGCTGCTCGGGCTCGGCCTGACCCTGACAGCCTGTGCGCAGCATAACCCCCCGCAAGCCAACTGCTTCAATTTTCGCGAGGCTCCTGCGCAGGCAGGAACCGCCACCGCCACGATCTCGACCATGGGGGCGGAGGTCACGCGCCGCGACAGTCCTTGCGATTTCGTCCTCTTGGGGGCGGGCGGCTGAGCCAATGCGGACCTGGCTACCTCTCTCGATGATCGGCTTTGCACTGGCAGGTCCCACGGCAGGGCCAGCGGTCGCCCAAGGCGTGCCGACCTTCGATCTGCGCCTCTTCGCAGAGCGGCAGGCCATCCTTGAGCAGACCGATCGGGACCTGGCACTGCAGCAGGTCCGGCTAAGCCGCGAGGAGGAACTGGCCGAAATCGAGCGCCAGCAACTCGCCTCCCTCGAAGGGCTGATGGATGCCATGTCGCTTGGCGCTGGAGACGTGGCCGGAACCGTGGCGGGGCTCGAGGCGGGGCAGGGGGCGGTAGACGACGTCGAAAGCGCGGCCGCCAGTCTTTATGCGCCCGAGGACACCAATCCAGCGGCAGCGCGGATGTTCGGCGATGCCAGGGAGGGGATCGAGGAGCTGATCATCCGCGCAGCACGCGACACCCATAGTCTGTCCGGGGTCGGCCGCGCAGGTCTTTCGCTCGTGCAATGGCGCTGTCTCTTGCAGGCGCTGATTTGGCAGGAGAGCCGCTTCCAGATCGGGGCACGCTCACCCGTAGGGGCCTTCGGACTTACCCAGATCATGCCCGGTACCGCGGGCGATCTCGGGATCTACCCGGCCTATTACGACGATCCCTATCTGCAGGTCACCGGCGGTGCGCGATACCTCGCACAAATGCTGAACATGTTCGATGGCAACATTATCCATGCGCTCGCCGCCTATAACGCCGGTCCTGGCAATGTGCAGGATTATGGCGGTGTGCCGCCTTTCGCGGAAACCCAGCACTATGTCGTGGTGATCCCGCAGCAGTACAACAGCTACCTCGCGGCCGTGGGCGGCATCGATGCGCTCGGCACCATCGATCCTGTGCTCCTCGCCAACGCGAGTTTCAGCCTCTCGGCCCACGGCGCAGGGGTCTATGGCGACTATTCGCTGGTCTCGGTCCGTGCCGCCGCCCTGCGGGTTCAGGACATCATCACCCGCATTGGTGAGACCGAGGATCTCCACGAGGCCATCGCGCTCAACACCTATGCCCGGGCCGAACTGGCCCGGCTGGTCGCAATCCGGACCCGGATCAAGGCCGCCCGAACCGAGCCACTCAGCGCCGAGCAGATCGCCTTGGCGGCAGCGCAAGCTGCCGAGCGGCAATACATGGATTTTAGTCAGGAGGATTTGCGTTGAACCTGCGCCTGCCCCGTTCCCTTTTCGCCGGTAGCATCGCTCTCGCGCTTGCCCTCAATGTTACCGGACCTGTCGCGGCACAGGGTGTGCCCACGGTGGACACTCAGAACATTGCCCAGGAAATCCGCCAGCTTCAGCAGATGCTGCAGGATTTCGGGATCCAGACCGATCTTCTGGACAATGCGTTGGAGCAACTGGACATGCTGCAAAGCCAACTCGATCAGCTGAACGAGATGTATGCCTCGCTCACCGGGCCGCGCAGCATCCTCGGACTTGCCATGGGCGGGGACCTCGATACCTTGCTTGAGGCCAACTTCGAAGACATCCCCGGCCTGATCCGAGGCATCCAGGCGGGCGATTGGAGCGCGCTCATCGGGCCCAATGCCGGGCCCATGCGCACGCAGATGGAACAGGCGCTGGCAAGCGCCGGGTTCGACGAGGATTCACTCCGCGAGATCGCCACCAGCGGCAATCCGGGCGCCGAAGGCGTGGCCACGCGGGCCACCACAGGTGCTGTGATGTCGGCGGCGGCGCAGAACAGCCACGCAGAGGCGGAACAGTCTCTCGAACGGGTGGAACGTCTGGTCGAGATGATCCCCGACATGGAGGATCTCAAAGCCTCGATGGATCATAACACACGCGTCACGGCGGAACTCGCCATCGCCATGACCCGGATGTGGGAGCTGGAAGCGATCCAAACCCTAGGCGCAGGCAATGCAGGCGTGGTCGACGCCGCCACGGTTGCCGAAGAACGCCGCTACATGG
This sequence comes from Pseudooceanicola aquaeponti, assembly GCF_050897975.1. NCBI lineage: Bacteria > Pseudomonadati > Pseudomonadota > Alphaproteobacteria > Rhodobacterales > Paracoccaceae > Pseudooceanicola > Pseudooceanicola aquaeponti. The sequence continues at coordinate 5,515 of NZ_JBPAXY010000012.1, read as the reverse complement.
ACTTCACCTTGCCGGATCTTGAGCCATGAGTGGGGCAGGGGTGATGACTGCGCGCGAGCTCGTGGAAGAGGAACTTGTCTACGGTGCCCTGCGCCGGGAACAGCTTTGGCGGATGATCGGCATTTCCGGGGCAGGCTTTGGCGTATTCGGCTGTTTGACGGCTGCGGCTGTCGCGCTGATGGTCGAGACGCCGCCTCCCGTGGTTGTGCCCTACGATCCCGCGACCGGGATGGCGCTCCCCAATGCCACGGTTGAAACCGTGTCGCTCGCCGAACGGCCTGCCGTGATCGAAGCGCAAATCTACCGCTACATTTTCGACCGCGAAACCTACAACCAGCTCGACAACGATCTTCGTGTCCGCCGTGTCCTGGCACAGTCTTCCGGATCGGCCGAGGCCAGCATGCGCGCGATGTGGACATCGGGGCAGGACAGCTATCCGCCGACGCGTTACGGGGCTGCGGCCGAGATGGCCGTTGAGATCGCATCGATCACCCTTATTGGCGATAACCGCGCCCAGGTGCGGCTCAGAAAGCGCCTGACCAGCCCTCAGGGGGTACAGGATGGATCGTTCACTGCCACGTTGATGTTCGAATTCCGGCCCGAGCGGACCCGAGCGATCGACGATGTTTGGCAAAACCCTTTCGGTTTCACCGTTACCCAATATGCCATCCGATCGGACCGTTCCGAATGACTCGCACTCCAATCTCTGCGCTGCTGGCCGCCAGTATTCTCGCGTTCGCGGGAACGACTGCTTTGGCCGAAACTACGCCCCGTCCAGGTTCTCATGACAATCGCGTGCGCGTCGCGACCTGGACTGAAGGCCAGGTTTACCGTGTCGTCACGACTCTGACCCGCGTCACCACAGTCGAATTCGGTGAGGGTGAAACCATCCGCTCGATCATCGCCGGCGATACGGTCGGGTTTCAATTCGACGGTGTCCCGGGTGGCCGTGCCTTCGCCATCAAGCCGACAGCATCTGGCGTCGCCACCAACATCACCGTCTACACCAACCGCCGCTCCTACTACTTCCATGTCGTCGAAGCCCGGGAGACGCCGCATTATGTCGTGCAGTTCCGCTATCCTGAAAACCGCGTGCAACCCACCAGGGCGGTTGCGGCCGATGCGCCGAACGCGAACTATGCGGTCAGCGCCCGAGAAGAGTTCACGCCGACGGCCATCTGGGATGATGGTACCTTCACGTATTTCCGGTTTGCACGGAACGCGCCGGTGCCCGCCATCTTCCGATATTCGAACGGCAGGGAACGCGCGGTGAACAGCCAAGCCTTGAGTGACGGCGTCATCCGCGTGTCCGGCGTCAACCGGCAATGGGTCCTTCGCCTTGGCGAAGAGGTGATTTGCGTCCAGGACGCAGGACAGGCCACATCATGACCGAAGGTACGGAAGACCTCGCCGCGCGCCTCGCGGCTCTCGAAGGTTCGACAGGCAAAGCGAAGGCAAACAAGCGGCCTGCACCGCTTGCCGCGATCCTTGGAGTCGTCGGCATCGCCGCAGCAGGTGGTCTGGCGTGGGCTGCCCTACAGCCGTCGGCAGAAGCACCAATGGCGACCGCCGCGCCGGAGGAGTTCCAGAGCAGCGGCCCCGGATTCGGAGATCTGGCGCCGATTTCTACCCCGGAGCCCAGCCAAGCCCCGCCTGCGGACACAGGTCCGAGCGAGTCTGAACTCGCGCTGATGGAAAGTCTTGCGACATTGAGAGCGGAACTCGAGGACCTGCGCGCAAGACCGGCCGAGGCCGCGGATAGCGGGGCGGAGCAGGCTATTGCGGACCTGACGGCGCAAATTGCCACCTTACAGGAAGCATCCGCCGAGGCTCAGCGTGCCCTCGAGCGGCAGCTGACCGAGCGGGACCGCGAATTGGATCAGCTCCGCATGGACTTGGAACTTGCACGGCTTGCACCACCAGAGCCGACCTCATTGGGACCAAGTGAAGAAGAATTGCGGCTGGCCGAACTCGAAAGGCGGCGCGCTGCTGAAGCTGAGGCCCGCGCAGAGCGTATCGCGTCTCCTATGATCGCATTCTCCGGGATGGGCGCGGGTGCGGATAGGGAGAACACGCTGGAAGCCGCACGTTTGAATGCAGATGAAGCCTTTGTTCGTTCGGGCGCACAACCTGCGCAGGTGACACGTGCCGAAGTGATCGCGAACCCATCGAACACGGTTGTTCAGGGCACCATGATTCAGGCTGTCACAGAGACGGCTCTCGACAGCACACTGCCCGGCGCGATCCGCGCCATCGTCTCGGAAGACGTCCATTCGTTCGATGGAACCCGTATCCTGATCCCGCGCGGCGCGCGGCTGATCGGGCGCTACCGCTCCGATGTCGCACTCGCCCAATCGCGCGTCATGGTGGCATGGGACCGGATCATCTTGCCCGACAATCAGACTGTGCAGATCAGCGCCTTCGGTGGAGACGAACTCGGCCGTACTGGCACCACCGGGTTTGTCGACACCCGTTTCGCGCAACGCTTCGGCTCCGCCGCGCTGATCTCCTTGATCGGCGCTCTGCCTGCGGCTGCAGCGGGTCAAATCGACAGCGAGGCGGCGGCCGATGTTGCGAGTGATGTCGGCACCGACCTGCGCGATAGCACGCAAAGCGTGATGCAGGACTATCTGGCGATCCGGCCAGTGATACATGTCGACCAGGGTACACGGATCACGGTCATGGTTGATCGTGACCTCGAGATTTTCTGACATGGCTGCAAGTTATCTGGAAGCGTCGCTCGACCGTTTCGGCCCCGAGGTCCTGCGCGACGACACGATCGAGATCTGTATCAATCCCGACGGACAAGTCTGGGGCGAATTCCAGGGCGACCACTTCATGCGAGGTCTCGGCAGCCCGCTGAGCCAGACCGAGATCAAGGACCTCGGCAACCAGATCGCCTCCGCCGCCTCGACCACGCTCAGCACCAAGAAGCCTATCGTCTCGGTCTCGATCCTATATCGTGATCGCCCGATCCGCGCGCAGGTGATCCAGCCGCCGGCAGTCGAGGGCGGTTTCTCGATTTCTCTTAGGTTCTTCTCCTCCCTGCCGCTTGAGAAGGTCAAACTCGGATTCCTTTTCGGCAAGGAACGCAGCCTTGAGGGTCTGCGCCGGGAACGGAACGCCGCGCTTCGTGATGTGGTGAGGTCCGGCGACATCGACGCTGCGCTGCGGTTTTGCGTCGAGAACAAGCTCAACATGATCGTCTCGGGCGGTACATCTACCGGCAAGACGGTGGCGGCGCGCAAGATCCTTTCGCTGATCCCGCCCGAAGAGCGGATCATCACCATCGAGGAGGCGGCCGAGCTGCGCCCCGAGCAGCCCAATGCCGTGACGTTGATCGCGGACCGGGACACGGATGCCCGCAGTGCCGATGTGCTCTTGGCCTCAACGCTTCGCATGCGACCCGACCGGATTGTCCTAGGCGAAGTCCGCGGTCGCGAGGCGATGACGTTTCTCGAGGCAATCAACACCGGCCACGGTGGATCGCTGACCACGCTGCATGCCGAGACCCCACAACTTGCTGTTCGCCGCCTCGCCATCGCCGCCCTGAAAACCGATGTGCCGATGACCTATGCCGACATGCTCGATTATATCGAGGGCTCAATCGACGTGATCATTCAGGCAGGCCGCCATGAAGGCGCGCGCGGAATCACCGAGTTCTTTCTCCCGGGCCAAACCACTGATTTGAACCTCGACACGGTCGACGGCAGAGGCAACAAGAGCCCCTCCGTTGCCGCTGAGTAAAAAAGGAACCCCCCAGATGCGAAAACCAATCCTCGCAGTCATGCTTGCCGCCCTTGCGGGCCCACTTGTGGCACAGACTTCGCCTCCGATCTCAAACGATCTCACGGTCGATATGTCGCCTCAACAATACCGGATCTGCAACGATCGTCCGGCGCGCCCGACCTGGATGGACGAAATCAATCCGCGGGAAGCCTACAAGGCAGCAGCTTTGATGGAATTGTACGAAATTCGGGCCTGGGAGGAGATCGCTGAATCTGGCGACTGCGGCTGTGAAACCCGCTTTCCCGCTTGGGGTAGCTCCGATGGCGAGTATCATGAAAGGTATGCAGGCCTTAGCCAAGCCGAGCATTCAGCGTTTCGCCGCGACTGGATTGAAGTAAGGAAGCAACTCGAGCCGAGCGTGCGTACAATCTGCGAAGCTCAAGGCAACTGGTAATGGGCGTCGTCAGCTGGATGGTCGGAACGGCAGACGCGTTCCTTGTCGATGCGGCTGAGTCCCAGTTCGGGGCCGTGGCAAGCAATACCGGCACGATCGTCCTGCTGATGGTCACGCTTTCGCTAATCGGCGTCTGCATCAACATGGCATTCCAGTTCCGCAGCATGGATGGGGCCAGCTTCTTCTGGTACCTGATCAAGCTGATGCTGATAGGGCTCTTCGCCTTCAACTGGGCAAACTTCAATGCAGTAGCGAACGCCGTCATTGGAGGCTTGGACTACGTCGCTGGCGCACTAGTGTCTTCGGTTGGCGGCGGAGGAGCCGGAGCCACACACTTTGCCGGCGAATTCGACATCCTGATCGAAAAATTCAGCCAGTACCTGAATGCCATCGGCAGCAATTTGAACTGGATGACGGGCGCGATCCTAGGCGGCATCGGGCTTATTCTTTTGAGCCTCCTTGGCTTCATGACCGGCATCGTCCTCATATTCGCCAAGATGATGCTGACCCTCATGCTCGGCCTTGCTCCGATCATGATCGCTCTGTCGCTCTTCGACGCGACCAAGGATTTCTTCCATAGGTGGGTCTCGACGACGGTCAGCTATGCCTTCTACCCCATCGTCATCGCAGCAATGTTTTCGACCGTCGTCGGCATGGCGAATTCGCTTCTCGCGCAGCTCGGTGATCCAAACTCGGCAACCAACATCGGATCGCTCGTGCCGTTCTTCGTCATGGTGTTCCTAGCCAAGGGCTTCGTCGCTGCAACGCCCCTGATCGTTCGCGGCATCTCGGGAAACCTAATGGTGGCGGCGGCACCGGCGATCGTCAGCGGGTCCGCAGGGGTACTGCGAGGGCTGGCTAACACATCTGGTGTCCAGGGCAGGGCGCGGATCGGTGCGCTCACGACGGGTGAGGCGATCGGGCGGGGGGCTGTCCAGGCCCCCGCTGCTGTGCGGAGTGCAGCGGCGACGGCGAGCGCGCAGGTGGTCAGGATGGCTGAGAGAGCGAAACGGTTGGGATCCGTGTCTAGATGATCTGCTTTGCTTGGCAGAGGATGCCTGATTTGAGGAATGGCCTTTGCGATGGTGGCGAGTCTGCGCGAAATGGCGGCGATAACGAGATTGTGCGGATTGCCGCGCGTTTTGAGTCGCTGCCCCAAAGCGTTTCGGCTTTAACCCGAGACATATCCTGCGGCCTTGAAGTAGTTCCAGCGTAACCGACCGATTGGGGCCGCCTGCCTGAGGCTGGGGTTCCGAGGTAAGACACGTGCATAACGACGTCGTTATGCACGTGTCTTATTCGGAGGAGCCATGCTGGGCGAGGTTCTGGGTG
>NZ_JBPAXY010000011.1:0-61451 GCF_050897975.1 Pseudooceanicola aquaeponti | reverse complement strand
TCCATGTCTGCGACCTGGTCGACGCCCATGTGCTGGGGGTGCGCTGGCTGGAGGCGGGCAAGGGCAACCGGGTGTTCAACCTCGGCACCGGGGCGGGGTTCTCGGTGCGCGAGGTGATCGAGCAGTCGCGCGCGGTGACCAACCGCGCCGTGCCCTACGACGAAGGCCCGCGACGGCCCGGCGATTGCACCAAGCTGGTCTCGGGATCCGTCCGCGCCGAGGCCGAACTGGGCTGGACACCGCAGCGCTCGACCATGGCGCAGATGATCGAGGATGCCTGGCGCTGGCACCAGAGCGGGCACTACGAGAAATAAGGCAGATCCGGCAGCGGCCCCTCCGGCCCGGTCTCGGCGCGGCGCGCCACCGCCCAAAGCGGCGCCCAGTCCGGATGGCGCGCACAGAAGGCTTCGGGGTCGCGCAGGGCGAAGGTCCAGAGGCCCCGCACCCGCCCCCCGGCCTCGACCACCGAGGGGAAACCCAGAAAGACCGGCCCGACCTGGCGCCCCAGGCATTTCCAGACCTGCCCGCTCCCCGGCACCGCCACCCCGTCATGGCCCCCCGCATAGCGCGCGCCCGGCCCCAGCCAGGCCAGCATCGGCCCGGTCGCCAGATCGACCTCGGTCATGATCAGCACCGGGCGGGGGAAAAGGTTACGGATCGCCATGCGCCCTCCTGACCTCTTGGGGCCCCGCCCCGGGATCGCCTCCGGCGGGAGTATTTTTGGCCCAGTGAAAGAGCAGGCCACACCAGCCAGGCGCCCTCGGTTTGCCTGCCTGCGGTTCCAACCACTCAATTGCCAAAGTCCGCCGCCCTCCTGGGCCCCGTCTCGCTCTTTCACTGGGCCAACAATACTCCGGGGGAGTCCGCCGCAGGCGGGCGGGGGCAGAGCCCCCTGCCCGTTGATCTGTCCCCTCCTCACTCACTCCCCCTGAGAGATTGCCGGACTGTGCCCGGACCGGAGGGGACTGTTTCGCGCGCGAAACATTTTCGCGGCTCCCCAACCCTCAGGCCCGCCGCCCGGCCTTCTTGCCCACGAACCCCAGGAAGGCGCTTTCGGCCGAGCGCAGGCGCGGGCGGCCCGAGCCGGCCCAGAAGGCGCGCCATTCGGCCTCGAGCGCATAGACATCCGCCCCGGGCAGGATGTCCCGCGCCCGTTCCAGCGCCTCGGCCGAAAGCGGCGGCGCGGCGGGGCCTTCCTCCACCACCTGGGCGCGGCGGGAAAAGCGGATGATGTCGCCCTCCTCCTCGACCATCTCGTAATCGGGCAGATGGCCCTGTTCGATCATGTCGCGGATCATCTTGCGAAACACCCGGCGTGGCGAGGCCGAGCCCGATTTCTTCAGCAGCACCTCGACCGAGACCCGCCACTCGGGCTGCTTGCCACAGTGCTTGCGCGCCAGCTCGTAGATCCGCCGCTCCAGCGGTTTGCGCAGACGGAAGTAATCGCGCGACAGCGTCAGCACCGATTTCGACAGCACCGCGCGAAACAGCCAGTCCGACAGGGTGACGGTGACCGAGACCATCCGCCCGCCCCGGCTGCGCTTCACGATCTCCCAGCTTTCGATCAGGCCGAAGCCCGAGGTGACCTCGGTGTCGCCGGTGGTGATATTGGTGGTGATCCGGGTGCCCGCCAGCCGCTCGAAGGCCTCCTTCAGGCGGCGGTAGGCATCGCCCGACGTCTCACGGTTGGTGGCCACCAGCAGGTCGTGGGCGCGCAGGGTCAGGGTGCGGCTGACCGCCCGGCCCGCGTTGATCGCCGCCATCAGCTGGCTGATGCAGAAGATCAGGATGTCCTTGTCGTGGATCGTCGCCAGCCCCTTCATCGAGGGGGTGACCTCGATGGTGGTGCCGCGATGCTCATAGCTCAGGATGCGCCGGTCGGGGCGGGTCGACAGGGTGAAGACGGGATGTTCCATCGTCGCGATGTCGTCCTTCGGCAGCGCATCGAAGATGTCGCAGACGAAGAAATCCACCTGGGGATGGCGGTCGGGCAGAAGGGCGCCCTGCCCCGCTGTTAGGGATGTTCCGGCCATGGCTGCCCGTTCCTGCGGCGCGGATCGCTCCGGCCGGTTTCGCCTCTGCGTCCCGGCCTTTCGGCCCGGCGCCCTGCTCGTGAACCCGGTCCGATCCCCTGGCTCAGCGACGCAGCCTGTCGCCTTGGCCGGGGCCGGCCTTTTCGTGGTTTCATTGACGCTCACCCTAAGAGTGTGCCCCGCCCGGGTCCAGCCTTCTCTTCGGGGGTTCGGAGTCGCTTCAACGGGGGTTCAGAGTCGCCCTATCGGGGGTTCAGAGTCGGGCAGGAGTTTCAGCTGCGCGGATCTCTTTTTTTTCTCAACGAGTTAGGAAATATCCCCAGACCCCGTAACACTATAGATAACACATATTTAACAGAGACAGAAAATCGTCCCCGCCCAAGGCCTGCCCGTTTCACCCCCGGAAAAGTCCCGCGTTTTCAAAGAAAAAGAGAATCGGATGCCGATCTGGGTTACACATGCCCCCTTTCATGATATCTTGGGAAAAACGCGGCACATGAGGTGAGCGATGAGCGAGCAGCCCCCCTATTTCAACATCGACCCCGACCGCGCCCTGCGGGATCTGGAGGCGCCCTTTTCCACCGCCCGCTTCGCCGAGGTGGCCGAGGCCTGCGCCCGGGGACGGGGCGATCTGGCCTCGCGCGGCATGGACGAAGAGGGGAAGAAATCCCTGCGCCTCTTTTCCACCTGGGAGATTACCCGCTACCTGATCCCCGTGGCCACCCCGCATTTCCGCCGCGTGCTGCGCGCCAACCCGGACCTGCCCCAGGGCCGGTCGGAAACCGAGGGCGGGGCGAAATGGTTCACCCTCGACGAGGTGCTGCGCCTGCGCGCCCATTTCGCCGCCGAAGGGTCGAAGACCAAGGAATACCTCCCCTACCGCCCCGAGGGGCTGCCGGCGAAGATGGTCGCCGTGGCCAACTTCAAGGGCGGGGTCGGCAAGACCAGCACGGCGGCGCATCTGGCCATGTCGGCGGCGCTCGACGGCTATCGGGTGCTGGTGATCGACCTGGATAGCCAGGGCTCGATGACCTCGATCTTTGGCGGCCGGGTCGAGGATGAATGGCAAACCGTCTTTCCCCTGCTGGCGCGTCACTACGGCCGCCACCTGCGCGCCCAGAACCAGGCGCGGCTGGACCGGGGCGAGGCGCCCCTGCCCCTGGACGACACCCTGTCGGAGGCGATGGAGGTGACGGCGGATCAGCTGATCCAGAAAACCCACTGGCCCAATATCGACCTGATCGGTGCCCAGCTGAACCTCTACTGGTCAGAGTTCCAGATCCCGGTCTGGCGGATGCAGGCGCGCGGCTGGAAGCTTTGGGACGCGCTGACCGAAAGCCTGGAGGCGGACGGCGTGCTGGACGACTACGACGTGATCTTCCTCGATACGCCGCCCGCCCTCGGCTACCTGACGATCAACGGGCTGGCCGCCGCCGACATCCTGCTGGTGCCCCTCGGCGCCTCCTTCCTGGAATTCGACAGCACGGGCCGGTTCTTCGACATGCTGCATTCCACCTTCGCCTCGATCGAGGAGGGCGAGAACATGGCCGCCCGCGCCCTGGGCCGCGAGGGGTTGTCCTTCGAATGGGATGCGGTGCGCGCGGTGATCACCCGCTACGACGGGGCGCAGCAGGGGGAACTGGCCTCGCTGATGCAGGCCTATCTGGGCCCGGTGCTCTCGCCCGACCGGCAGGATTTCACCGCGCTGATCGGCCAGGCGGGGGAACAGGTGAACGGCATCTACGAGGCCGATTACCGTGACTTCAACCGCGAGACCTATGTGCGCGGCCGCGCCACCTTCGACGAGACCTACGCGGGCTTCAAACGTCTGCTCCTGGCCACCTGGCGCCGCGACGAACTGGCCGCGCAGGCGGCGGCGGAATGAGCGGCGGCGCGCCACGGGATCGGCCTGCGGCCAATGCCTCCGGCGGGGAGTATTTTTGGCCCAGTGAAAGAGCAGGCTGTGCCAGCAAGGCGGCCTCGGTTTGCCTTCCTGCGGGTCCGACCTCTCAATGGCCAAAGTCCGCCGCCCTCCTGGGCCCCGTCTCGCTCTTTCACTGGGCCAGAAATACTCCGGGGGAGTCCGCCGCAGGCGGGCGAGGGCGGAGCCCCCTACCCCGGACCGGAGGGGACTGTTTCGCGCGCGAAACATTTTGCGCGCGCCCGGCCCACGCCCTCTTAACCCTTGCTGCCCAGCCTGTGGGCGCCGTCCCCCGAAAGGAGTCCGTCCATGGCCAAGCGTAAACGTCTGACCCCCGCCAACCCCAATTTCCTGGGCGCCCCCGAGGGCAAGCCGCTGCCGCAGACCGGCCTGGCGGCCGAGCCCGATGTTCCCGAGGCGGCGCCGGAGGCCAAGAGCATCCCCCTGGGTGTCGCGCCGGTGCGTGGGCGCAAGCCGCCGATTGCCCGGGTCTCGGGGGAAAGCGCCGCCCAGGCCGCGTTGGAGGAGCTGTCGGCCGAGATGACCCGGGTGCGCGACGAGGGCCGCCTGGTGCATGATCTGCCCCTGGACGACATCGAGACCGGCCATCTGGTGCGCGACCGGCTGGAGGCCGAGGAGGACGAGTTGCAGGTGCTGATCGAAAGCCTGCGCCGCCGCGGTCAGCAGACCCCGGTGGAGGTGGTCGACCGGGGCGCGGGTGCCCGGCCGCGCTACGGGCTGATCTCGGGCTGGCGGCGCATGGCGGCGCTGGCCCGGCTGCGGGCCGAGGATCCGAGATTCGGCCAGGTGCTGGCCCTGGTGCGGCGGCCCAAGGATTCCTCGGAGGCCTATGTGGCCATGGTCGAGGAAAACGAGATCCGCGTCGGGCTGAGCTATTACGAACGCGCCCGGATCGCGGTGAAATCGGTCGAACAGGGGGTCTATCCCGATCTGAAGACGGCGCTGAACACGCTGTTCGAAAATGTTTCGCGCGCGAAACGTTCGAAGATCAAAAGCTTCACTCGCCTGGTGACAACGCTGGATGGCGCGCTGACCTTCCCCGCCCAGATCGGCGAACGCCTGGGCCTGGAGCTGGCCAAGCGGCTGGACGAGGAACCGGGGCTGGGCGAACGCCTGCGCGGGCGCCTGGCCGAGGCGGGCCCGGCCAGCGCGGAGGAGGAACAGCGCCTCCTCTCTGCCCAGCCTGGCCCGGCCAGGGCGCCGGCGACAGAGCGGGGCCAGGACAGCGGCAAAGAGCGGGCGGGGCAGGGCGGCGCGGTGGCCGTCGCGGCCGAGGCGGGGCGGATTGTCCTGTCGGGCCCCGGGGTCGCTGACCCGGCCTTCCTGGCCGAGCTGCGCCGCTGGCTGGCGCGGCGCTGACCCTGCGCCGGGGGGAGTGCCCAAATGCCCGGCAGCGGGGCAGGGGCGCCCGGGCGCACCGCGCCGCCCTCTTGCGCTGTCCCGGCTTTCCCGGCAGCTCTCGGGGCAGGATCACAGGCCGGGCCGGGAATAACTGCAATGTCTGATCGTCACGGGCGTCTGGTGGGGGCGCTGCTTACCCTGGGCGCCCTGCTGGTGCTGGGCTGCGCCGCCGGGCGGCTGGTGCCGGAACAGTGGATCGGCAGCTCGATCCTGCGGTTCCTGGAAAACCCCGCCCCCTGGGGCCTGGCCCTGGCGGCGGGGCTGGGCCTGCTGGCGGCGGGGCTGGGGGCGCGGCGCAGCGGCGCGGCCCTGGCCCTGCTGAGCCTGGTGGCGGGCGCCGCGATCACCCTCGATCACCTGCGCCTCAGCCTGCCGCGGGTGCCGCCTGCGCCAGGCGGCGCGGGCGAGATCCGGGTGCTGTTCTTCAACGTGCTGCAAAGCAATACCGCCCATGCCCAGGCCATCGCCCGGATGACCATCGCCCTGGACCCCGACGTGGCGATCTTTGCCGAGGCCTCGGGGCTGGCCCCGGCGCGGGATCTGCTGGCGGCGCATTTCCCCTTCGCCACCGGCTGCGACGCGGCCACGCCCGAGGGCGCCTGCGACCTGGCGGTCTATGCCCGGCGCCCCTTCCTGGATCATGAGATCGGCCCCGTGGCGGCCTTCTCGCGACAGGGCTACTTTCGCGGCCGCACCCTGGATTCCACCGGCGCCGAGGTCGAGGTCTTCGGGGTGCATCTGCTGAAACCCTGGTTCTCGGGCTTTGCCGAGGGCGAGCGGGACAAGCTGACCTGGCGGTCGCTGTTTTCCCGGGCCCGGCCGGCGCTGATGGTGGGGGATTTCAACGCCGCCCCCTGGACCCATGCCCTGTCGGACCTCTTGCGCCAGTCCGGGTTTCGCGCCGCCCGCGCCATCACCGCCACCTGGCCGCCCGCCGCCGGGGCCTTCGGCGTGCCGCTGGATCATGCGCTGGTGCGCGGCGGGATGCGCCTGGTGGCGGTCGAGCCGATCGGCGCCGATCTGGGCTCGAACCACCGCGGGCTGCTGGTCACCGCGCGGCGGGTGCCGAAAGAGGGCGAGACCGGGGACTGATCAGCTCTGCTCGAAGAGCACCTCGTCGGGCGAGATCAGGGCCACGGTCAGCCGCCCCGTGGCATAGGCGCCGGTGTCGATCGCGATTCGCCCGGCCCGGGCCTGGGGTTGGTCGACGATCGTGTGGCCGTGGACGATCCATTGCCCGTCTTCGCGCGGGGTGCCCTCGAAGTCGGGATGCCCCCAGAGCAGGGTCTGACGCTCTTGTCGGTCCAGCGGTCGCTGCGGGTCGGCGGCGGCATGGACCACGGTGACATTGCCCGAGGTCCAGATCAGCGGCCGCCCCTCGAGCCAGCGCCGCAGCTCGGGGCCCAGGGCCTCGGTCAGGCGCTCTGCGATCTCGCGCCACTGTGCCGCCGAGGCGTTCTCGGAGATATAGCCCAGGCCGAAGCTGGCCAGGGTCTGCAAGCCGCCATAGCGGACCCAGCGGGGGCCCTTCTCTTCGGGCGCGGCGAGGAACTCGAGCATCATCTGTTCGTGGTTGCCGAGCAGGCAGGTGACGCCTGGCCGGACCTGGCTCAGGGCGTAGAGGCGGTGCAGGACCTGGGCGCTTTGTTCGCCGCGGTCGATGTAGTCGCCGACGAAGATCAGCGGGAAGGCGGTCAGCCACTGGCCGTCGGGGCTGTCGAGCCTCGTCAGCAGCCGGTCCAGCAGGTCCAGCCGCCCGTGGATGTCGCCGACCGCCAGCAGCGGCTGATCCGGGGCCGGGGGGAGCTCGGCCTCGGGGGGCGCGTCGCGCCGGAGGCGCTTGAGGACTTTCATGGCCAGGTCTTCTCGTCTTCGTCTTCGGAAGTGGTCCCATACCTTGCCATGGGGCGGGGCGCCATCAAGCCCTGCCTTTGGGCGGATTGTCGCTATGACGGGACCGGCGCCCCCCCCTGGGGTCAGCCGGGCCGGGGCGGGGGGCAAAGCGCCGCAATATGCGGCGGTCCGTGGGCGGCTCAGGCCGAGGGCGCGGGGGCTGTGCGCTTGCCCGGGTGGCGGCGGGAGCCGCGCAGCCAGGCCTGGGCGGGCCGTTCCACCAGGCGGAACGACAGGGCGGCGGCGCCGGTGGCACAGGCCAGGAAAAGCGCGAAGCACAGCAGGGGCGGCAGATGCGCGGTCAGGTCGAGGCGGTTGACGATGGTCAGGAAGGGGGCGTGGAGCAGGTAGAGGCTGAAGGAGATCTGGCCGAACCAGGTCAGCAGGCGCCCCGAGAAGAGGCGGAAGGGCCCCGCCGCCCGCAGGGTGAACCACATCAGGACCGGCAGCAGCGCGATGACGAAGGCATCGAAGGGGTTCGGATAGTCGCGCAGCCCCAGGGCTGCGCGGATCTGCGGCGGCGTCAGCAGCAGCAGGGCGAAGACCCCCCAGGACAGGGCGATCAGCCCGGGCCCGGCCGGGGCGGCCCTGCTGTCGGCGCGGGGCAGCAGGTTGCGCGCCCCGGTGTCCAGCAGCCAGCGCACCAGCACGCCGATCAGGAAGAAATGCAGCCAGAAGGCCAGGGTGCGGGTGTCGCCCAGCCCGGACTTGAGAAGCGGCATGGCCAGAAGGGCAAGCCCCATGAGAGCGGCCAGCATGGACAGCAGCAGGCCTTTGCCCTGGGCCCACCAGATGGCCAGGAAGAGGAGGTAGAAATGGATCTCGATCGGGATCGACCAGAAGACGCCGCTGCCCCGGAGCAGCAGCCAGTTCCCGGCCACGTCCCCGAGGGTGTCGAAGGAATAGAAGGCCTCGCCCAGGGCCAGGAACAGCAGGGTGTTGAGGAAGACCAGCAGGTAGAACAGCGGCAGCACCCGGGACAGGCGCGCCAGCATGTAGGATCCGACGCTGTCGCGGGTCATCTCGCGGCCGAAGGTGACATGGGCCATGAGGAAACCGCTGAGGGCGTAGAAGAGGCAGACGCCGACCTGTCCCATGCCTTCGCCCAGGATCTCGGGTAGCATCCCTGCGTTGGCGGAATGCGAGACCAGCACCATGAGGGCGGCGAAGCCGCGCAATCCGTTCAGCGACGGCAGGGTCTTGTCGAGGGGGTGATACATGGCCATCCGAAAGGGGGGTCTGTGATAATATCGGTGAATATTATCTCTATGGGTATCACAAAGCCGGCCGCCGTTTATGGAAAATGCGGTTCAGGCCGGGTGCAGGGCGTGGGTGGGCGGCGGGTTGCTCAGGGCTGCAGCAGGGCGGCGTAGTCTGCCGCCACCAGGGCCGTCAGCCGGGCATAGCTGCGCGCGTCGCGCACCCAGGTCCCGGCCCGGGCCTGCTCGGCTGCCGAGGGGGGCCCTGCCTGGGCCGCCCGGGCCAGGGCCGCCGCGAATCCCGGCGCGGTGAAATCGCACATCTCGGCCAGGCCGGTGCCCTTGGCCACCACGTCCTGGTCGGGGTGGTGATTGGCCACCACCCGGCGGCCCATGGCGGCATATTCCACCAGCTTCGTGGGCGTGGCCGAGGCCAGCATGGGGATGTCGGCGGGGTAGGGGGCCAGGCAGATATCGGCCCGGCGCACATGGGTCAGCATCGTCTCCAGCGCCATGAAGGGCTGAAAGATCACCCGGTCGGCCAGGCCGCGCGCCTCGAAAGGGGCCAGCACGGTGGCGCGTTCGGCCTCGGTGCTCTTGCCGATCAGGGCGAAGACCCAGGCGGGGTTTGCCGCGCAGAAGCGCGCGACCCCCTCGGCGGGCACCTCCATCCGGCGCGAGGCATCCAGGGTGCCGGTATAGAGCACCAGCTTGCGCTCGGCATAGGCGGGGTCCCGGGCCGGGGCCAGGCTGTCGGGGGTGAAGCGGTCGCAATCCACGCCCATGGGGACGGCGGTGATCCTGGCCGCCGGGATGCGGCGGCGGGTGATGTCGCGCTTCATCTGCTCGCTTTGCACGAAGATATGGCGCGCCAAGGGCAGGGCCAGGCCGAAGAGCGAGGCCCGCCCCGCCAGCCCGATGGCGCCGCGCACCAGCCCCGCGGCGATCTTGCGGCTGCGAAAACTGTCGCGCGCCCGGTGCAGATAGCCTTCCTCCATCGGGTAGGACATCCAGTAGACGAAGGGGCGCCCGCGCGCCCGCGCCGCCAGGGCATAGGCCCAGGCCACCAGGAAGGTGTCGCGGCATTGCACCGCGTCATAGCGCCCGGCCAGCACCCGGCCCAGGGCGCCCAGGTGGCCCCGGATCTGCGCCGGCAGCCCGCGCCCCATGACATGGACGGTGCCCCGCCCCTGGGGGTCGGTCCGGCTGGCCCCGCCCGCCTCGTCGCGCATCAGCCAGTCGAAATCATACTCCGCCGCCAGCCCGTCGTGAAACAGCCGGGTGATGTCGACGCGAAAGGCCGGATGGGTGTCGCGGGCGGTGACCAGGATGCGCGGGCGGCGGGGCATTCGGCTATTCTCCGCGCATTTTCAATACCTTGGCGGGAACGCCGCCGACGATGGCGCGGGGCGGGATGGTGCCGCGCACCACCGCGCCCGCAGCCACCACGGCGCCATCGCCGATCACCGCCCCGTCCAGCACGGTGACATGGGCGCCGATCCAGACATCCTCGCCGATGGTGATCCCCTTCAGGTCCAGCCCCTGTTCGCGGATCGGCCGGGTCAGGTCGCTGGTCACGTGGTTTTGTGCCACGATGGCCGTATGGGCGGCGATGCGGCAGTCGCGACCGATCTTCACCCCCCCCGCCGCATAGATCACGCAATAGGGGTTAAGCGAGCAGTCATCGCCGATCACGACCCCACCGTCGAAGCTGCGGATGACCGTGCCGTCGTGGATCTTGCAATTCCGGCCGATCCGGATCGGCCCCCGGGCGCTGGCCTGAAGCCGGGTGTTGCGATAGACGATCGTCTTTGCCCCGATCGAGATCTGGCGGGCCTGCTGGATCGAGACGCCGGGCCACAGGGTCACCCTCGGGCAGCGGCGCCGCAGGCGCCAGCGCTGGCGCATGTTCCGCAGCAGGATCATCAGCATCATCGGTGCATCCCCATCAGTTTCAGGATCCGGCGGTTGCCACCGGTCAAGGCTTCGATTTCGGCCCGTTCCTCGGGGGTGCGCAGGGCCAGGCGCAGATAGGCCAGGGCGCAGGGCAGTCCCAGCAGGACCAGGGCCAGCAGCACCAGCAGGTCCGAGCCGAGCAGCTGTTGCAGCCCCCGGCCCAGGGCAATGTAGCTGCCCCAGATGCCAAGGGTGACCAGGGTGAAATAGCCCAGGTGGCGGGGCCGGGCGATGTCGCGCACGAACCACCAGACGAACAGATCCTTGGCCAGGGTACAGACCCCAGTGGCCACCACCACCCCGGCCAGACCGAACAGGGGGATCAGCACCAGGTTCAGGGCAAAGTTCAGAAAGCTGAATATCTTGGAATACAGAACGATATCCGCTCGCTCGCGGAGCTGTGCGACCAGTCCAACCGGTCGTCCGATTATCCCTGTCGCAACCGTGATGCCCATGACCGCCACGACCACCCATGCAAATTCAAGGAACTTGCCGCTGAAGACCACTCTCAGCAAGGGTTCGATTCCTGCCGCAGTGCCCGCCCAGAGAGGTACGAGGACCAGGAAGCTTGACTTGAACATGATCCCGAAGAGGGTGTTAATCTGCTCTTTCTGGGTGCTGGTATCCAGAGTGAAGAACATTGGCTGGATGACCGTGTAGAAGAACTGCATGGGGTTCACCCGCAGCACGATGTCGGCGAATTTTCCCGCGAAGGCATAGGCGCCGACGGCCACCGGGTCGGTCATCGCCCCCAGGAACAGGTTGTCGATGTCCCGGCCCAGGCCCAGCACCCCCACGTCGTTGAAGTTGTAGAAGGCGGCATAGCGGAAGATCCGCTTGCGTTCCGTCCCGCCCAGGGTGGCGGGCCCGCCCTGCAGGGGGCGGACATGGCGCAGGTAGGAGGTGCCCAGCAAGGCCAGCATCAGCAGATAGGCCGCCAGATCCACCCAGAGCACCACCGACAGGCCCAGGCCCGCCTGCATCATCACCAGGTAGCCCAGCACCTTGCCCCCCGACAGCGCGATCTGCCCGACCAGGGAATAGCCCTGGAACATGAAGCCCGGCAGCACCTGCAGCAGGACGCGGCACTGGAAGTGGGTCAGCACCACCAGCAGCAGCGGCAGGTAGAGGTGTTCATAGCCCTGCAGGTCGTACATCCGGGTCAGCGGCTCGAGGAAGAACAGCGCGCCGCCCGCCAGCAGCAGGATGGACCCGGCCCGCAGCAGCATGGCGGTGATGGCCACCCGCTTGGCCCGGGTGTATTCGCCGCTCTTGGCGTATTCCGGCACGAAGCGCTGCACCATGCTGGAGATCCCCAGGGACAGGATCATGCCGATGAAGGCCAGCACCGACAGGAACAGGGCATAGATCCCGTAATCATGTTCCGGCAGCAGGTTCACGATCAGCACCAGGCTGACCCCGGTCAGCACCTGGCTGATCGGGCGCATCATCAGCGTCTGGCGCATCCCGCGTTTCGCCGTGTCACGGGTGTAGAGATTGCTCATGTCAGAAGGGTCACCAGGGGGGACAGGGCAGGCAGGCCGAAGGCCTGGGCGGAATAGGCGCGCGCCCGGGCGCCGATCTCGGCGCGCAGGGCCGGGTCGGCCAGCAGGCGGGTGATGTCGCGTTCCATCCCGTCCAAGCTGCCGGAGCGGAAGCCCATGCCCTTTTGCAGTGCGTCATCGGGATCGGCGTTCAGGCTGACCACCGGCACGGCGCGCATCCAGGCCTGCAGGAAGGTATTGGGGAAACCCTCGGCGGTGGAGGTGTTCACGAAGATCGCGGCCCGGGCCATCAGATCCAGCACCGCGCCCTGGGGGAGGGCGCCCAGATGGGTGATATTGGGCTGGGCCCCGATCTGGCGCAGCAGCTCGGCGTAGTCCTCCTTGGCCTGGCCCACCATGACGAATTGCGCCCCCGTGCCTTCCAGGCGCCGGGCCAGGTCGAGGAAGAGTTCGGGCTGCTTGAACGCCTTGAAGTTGGCAACCCAGAGGACCAGCGGCGGATCGGCGCGCAGGTCCGGCTCGGGCAGATCGGGGACCGGCTGGGCATTGGGCAGCACCAGGTCCACCTCGCGGCCATAGTGCGCCTTCAGCAGCTCGGCCTGCAACGGGGTCTGGGCGATGATGTGATCGGCCTGGACCAGCCCCTTTTCCAGCAGCGCCTTGTCGATCCGTTTCAGGAAGTTGCGCGGATAGGGCTTTCGCAGCGGGGTGACATCCTTGTCATGGGCCAGATGCAGGACCAGCTTCGCCCCCGCGGCCCTGGCCGCCCGCGCACAGGCCCAGGTATAGGCGCCGGCATCGCGGTTGTAGATCACCGCCGGTTTCAGCGCCTTCAGCCGCGCCAGCAGCACCGGCAGGTCGACGAAATAGGCATAGCGCGCCAGCCCCGGCACCTTGGGCAGCACCGACAGGGCGTGGCTGGGATGGGCATAGCCCAGATTGCCCTGGCGGCAGAAATAGGTGGCCGCGCGCCCCTCGTGGCCGGGGGTCCGGGCCAGTTCCTGCAAGATCAGATGGGCCTGGTATTCGGCCCCGCCCGCCTGGGCCGAGACATGGCCGGGCAGCACGAAGGCCAGCTGGCGTTTCGCCGGATCGGGGGCGGGCTGCGGTTTCGGATGCAGGTTCAGCGCCACCCGCGCCCGGGCCTTCACCACCTCGCGGCGCGGCAGGGATCGGCGGATGCGGCGCAGGGTGACATCGCGGTCGCGCATCGCCAGCCCCTCGGGCAGGGGGGTGGCCTCTTCGCGGCCCCGCGCCTCCAGGAAGGCCTCCATCCGGCCGATCAGCGGGTCCTCGGCCTTCTGGCGGTCGATATGGGCGGCCAGATCGGGGTCGTTGGGGGCCTTGTAGTAGATCGAGTGCAACTGCGAGCTGTCGACATAGCTGCCGCCCATCAGGGAGGCCTCGACCGCGTTCAGGTGGCGCCGGGCAGAGCGGTTGCCGAAAAGCGTGTGGTGGACCTTTTCCCAATAGCGTTCCTTGCCGGGGAAATAGGGGATGCCCAGCTGGGCGCAGACCGCCTCCAGCCGCTCGGGGCGGGTGGCGAAATCGCGGTAGGAGAGGGTGATGAAATCCGCCCCCAGCTGGTGCACCAGCAGGCGGTGATAGTTCATCCAGTGCCGCTTCCACTGGTCCAGCTTGCCGCGGCTCTTGAAGGAGGCGGCGATCTCCAGCGGGTCCTTCCAGATGATCAGCGCGGCGCTGTCGATGCCATGGGCGGCCAGATAGCCGCGCTGGCGGGCGATCCACAGCGGATCCTTGCTGCTGTCGACGGCGAAGTCGATCCCGGGGTGCTGCGCGAAGAGGGCCGGGTAGAAATCCTTTTCGGGCACGTCCCTCAGGTTCTGCCAGATCCGGCAGGTGGGATCGGCACAGGCACAGCGGGGTGTCAGGTGGTGGGCCTGTTCGGGCCGGTAGGTAAAGCTGAGTTCGCCGCAGGAGAAGCCGCGCGGATCATTGGCCACCACCAGGTCCATCATGGTGGACCCGCTGTAGGAGGTGGAGCCGACGAAGAGGACCGTCTTGCGGCGGTCGGCGGCGGCAGGAGAGACGGTCATGCGGGGGCCTCCGTCCGGGCCCGCCGGTTGCGGAGGTCCTGGGAATAGGTGACCCAGAGCAGGGCCATGAGCATCATGAAGAGGAGTTTCACGGTCACGGATTCCGTCATCGAGGGTTTGTAGACAAGGGACAGGATGAGGATCAGGGCAATCCCCGCGATGGTGCGGTAGCGGCTGGTGAAAAGGGCATCGCGGGTGCGTTTCGACTGGACCAGCCCGAACCGCATGGCGGCCAGCATCGTGGTCAGGAAGAGGCTGAAGCCGATGATCCCCACATCCCACAAGAGCTGGGCCGCTGCGGTCGAGGTCAGCTTCAGCGGCACATAGGCCAGGGCGATCATGCCACTGCCGAAGCGGCTGATGCGGCTGGCCCCCAGCCCGTAGCCGACCCAGGCGGCCAGGGTGTCCTGCTGGACATGGGTGTACCAGATATGGAGCGTCGCCACCCGGCCCAGTTCGCCGGCCTCGTAGTCGACATTGTCGGTGTCCAGGAAGCGCTCCAGCGTGGCATCGGCCATTTCCAGCGCGCTGACATCGGCCATGTCGGCGTAGCGGGCGCCATAGTTGAAGGTGGCATAGGCGGACCACAGCAGCGTAATCGCCCCCAGAAGGACGGTGCCGAAGAGGATGGCCTTGTGCGGTTCGCGCTTGATCCGGGGCCATTGCTGCATGACCAGCAGGATCGGCAGATAGACGAAGAAGGCCTTCGTCTCGCCTATGCCGGTGATCACGAAGACCGCCGCGAAGATCGCCCAGAACAGGCGTCCGCTGATGCGGTTGCTCTGGTAAAGGTGCAGCGCCATGGCGAAGGAGGCGATCATGAACAGCATCAGGTCGGAATTCCGGCCGACTCCGCCGTAGATCCCGCCGAAAGACCCGGCGACGGTGTCCCAGTTCGTCGTTCCGCGGGCGACGAAGAAGCGCTGGTGCAGGGTGATCGGCAGTTGTAGGAAGGGCAGGCAGGCCAGCGCCTTCTCGAACCAGTCGATATGCCTTTCGGGATCGCGGCGGGTCACCATCAGCACGGCGGGTAAGCTGGCATAGACCATCAGGAAGGTGATCAGCGACACGATCAGTTGCACCAGCCCGGTCATGTTGGTCAGAGAGAAGGCGCACCAGACGACCGCGGTCAGCGCGAAGAGCCAGATGAAGGCCGGGGCCGGGGCCATCTCCAGCCCGCGGGCCTTGCGTGGTAGGCCCCACAGAAGCAGGCCGAGGCCCAGCAGGGAAGGCGCCAGCATGAAGCCCGAGACCCGGCCGTAATATTCGATCAACCCGGCCAGCAGGATGGTGAAGATCAGGTAGGCGCGCAGCAGGAAGGCACCGGGCAGCGCGATGAACAGCACCCCGCCGCCCACCAGGGACAGCAGGGCCACCGCCGTGGCCCCCGAGGTGCCGGTGCCCGCGCCGCTGACATAGAGAATGCCGGCGATGAGCAGCGACAGCGGCAGGAAGAACAGGATGAGACGGCCGGTATTCATGCGCGATGTCTCTCTTCGGGCTCATCGGCCCTGCGCGGGGCGCGCGGGGCGGGAAAATCTGGCGCGGGTCGCGCCGGTGATGCGGTCACCCTGCCACGGAAAAGAGGGGCGAGGCTGCCCTCCTTTTGGCTATGCGGCGCCCTCAGGCTTGCAGGAAGCGCAGGATCCGCTTGCGGGTATTCTTGTCGGTCAGGAACGCGCCCGCGTAGTGGCGGGTGAAGATCAGGCTTTGTTGGACGAAATAGGGCAGCCCGTCCAGAGCCAGCTTCTTCGGCGGCGCGTCATAGCCGACGCGGCCCCGGCAGGCGCCGACGATGCGGTCCGCCGCCCAGCATTCGAAGCCCGAGACCTCGCGCCGGACGGGGCGGGCCACGGTCCGGTCGTCGCGGAACGAGGTGTTGCTGCCCAGGGATGTCAGGTCCAGATCCTCGGGGATGGTGGTGCCCAGAAAGGCGTTCATCCGCCGCATCTGCGCGGAGGTCTCGGCCACCAGATCCTCGTAGCGGACGATCTCGACGCTGTCGGGATAGCGCGCCCGGGCGCCTTCATAGCCGCGGATGGCGCGTTTCCAGGCGGCGGCCTGGGCCAGGGGGTGATAGCGGCGCAGGGCCTGGGCATTGGGGCGGAAGCGGAAGGATTTCAGCACCGCGAAGGGATCGCGCATCATGAAGAGGATCCGCGCCTGCGGATAGGCGCGCTTGATCTTGTCGACGTGATACAGATCCTGCGGCGTGTTCCAGCCCCAACGGGTCTTGCCTGCCGCCGCTGCGGCGGTGGACATCACATGGGTCATCATCGTGGCCCAGTGGTTCTGGGGCACCTTGTCGAAGGTGATCCGGGCCAGCACCTGGTCCAGCTGTTCGGCGGTCAGCCGCGAGGAGTTTTCGAGTTTCTTCGAGGTGCTCACGGCGGCGCGCCAGGTGATCATCTCGGTCAGCTGGGCCAGGAAGGCGCGGGCGTCCTCGGGCGTGGCGAAACCGTCCCAGCTGTCGGTCGCATCCACCTGTTGCAGGAAATAGGCATCGTTGATCACGAAAAGCTCTGGCGCCTGGTTCAGCACCGCAGTGCACAGGGTGGAGCCGCTGCGGGGCAGTCCTACGAGAACAACAGGGTCGGTCATCTGTCAGTTTCCACGCGCTTGGGAACGGAATGGCAAGGGGCTGCTCAGGACGTCTGGCGCGCCGGGCTGGAGCCCCGCCCGGCCAGACGCCGGGCGCCGCGTACCAGGGGTTTTTCAATGAAGAGATAGGCGAGGTAGCCCAGGAGGCAGATCCCCGGGATGGCGGTCGCCAGGAAGATCCCCTGGGCCAGGGCGGTGTCGTCCGGCAGGCCGAGCCGCTGCCAGACCAGACGGTAGAAGGACAGCGGGAAGAGATGCATCAGGTAGATCGTGTAGGAGGCGTCGCCGATCGCATTGAGCCAGGCCAGCCCCGGGCGCCGCGCCAGCCCCTCCAGACTGGGAGTGGCCAGCAGGATCAGCGCCGCCGCCGGGCCCCAGACCAGGCCGCGCAGGCTGTCGTGGTTCTCGAAGCGCACGGTGTAAAGCGCCCAGGCCAGCCCCAGCAGGATCAGCAGCCCGGCCAGGGGCGCGGGCAGGCGCAGCCCGGCCTGGCTGGCCAGGGCGCCGCCGCTCACCAGCAGCACGATCGCCGCCGCGGTCAGCCAGACGCGCAGGCGCAGGCTGATGGCAATGGCGATGGCGAAAAGCAGGTAGAAGAACATCTCGTAGTTCAGCGTCCAGCCCAGGCGGAGGAAGGGCGAGGTGCTGCCGGTCACCGGGTTCTCATGGGCGATGAAGAGCATCGACAGCAGGACGTGCCCGGCGCTTGCCTCGGTGCCGCGGAAGGCCCCGGGGGCCACCAGGTAGATGGCCAGGGCCAGCAGGGTGTAGAACCAGTAGGTCGGCACGATCCGCAGCACCCGTTCGGCCAGGAAGCTGGACCAGGTGACCAGCCGGCGGCTGGAGATGAAGACCATGATGAAGCCGCTGATCACGAAGAAGATGTCGACGCCGAAATGGCCCGTCACCTGCCAGGGGCTCTTGCCCGGGGCCAGCTGGTTGCTGGCATGGGCAAAGAGCACCAGCACCACCGCCAGGGCGCGCAGGCCCTGGAGGGAGTAGAGCTTTCCATCTGTGGCGGGAAGGGTCTTCATCTGCGATCCGTACTCAGGGCTGGGCCGGGGCGGCCGGCATCGGGACGAGAGGCCACAGGGTCTTGCGCCGTTCGGGCGGGGCGTCGCGCTGGATGACGCGCCCGGGGGTGCCCACCACCGTGGCATTGTCCGGCACGTCCTGGATCACCACCGCCCCGGCGCCGATCATGACGTCATTGCCGCTGGTTATATCGTTCACCAGTCCGACGCTCGGGCCGATATAGACGTAATCGCTGATGATCGCCGCCCGGCTGTCGCCGGTGGCCCCGATGGTGGTGAACTGGCTGAGATTGCAGTTGTTGCCGATCTGGGTCTTGGGATGCAGATGCAGCGCATAGCGTTCCGCCAGCCGGTTGCGCCGCCAGCGCGCCAGACGCCGCAGCAGCGGGTTGGGCACATCGACCAGGCGGAACCAGACCTGGAAACGGAAGCCGCGGTTCTGCCGGTAGCAGCGCAGCAGCGCCCGGGTGTCGGTGCGCCCGGTATAGCGAAACAGGTCGCTGCGGATGTCATCCCGAGCAGGGGCATCGGTCAGGTTCATCGGCGGCCTCCTTCGGCCAGGCGCGGGGCGCGGGGCATCAGGCCTTGCCCCAGATCTTGCGATAGGCCGCGACCAGGGCGGGCACCTGGTAGGGCCAGGCCATTTCCGTCTCGACCCGCTGGCGACCGAAGGCGCCCATGGCGGCGCGGCGCGCGGGATCGGCCAGAAGGGCCTCGATCTTGTCGGCGAAATCGACGGTGTCGTTCTCGGCGGCGTAAAGGCTGGCTTCCAGCGCGGAATAGCGGCCCTCGGTCACGTCGAACTGCACGATCGGCTTTTCGAAGGCCATGTATTCCAGGATCTTGTTCATCGTCGACTTGTCGTTCATTTCGTTCACCCGGTCGGGGTTCACGCAGACATCCGCGGTCGAGAGCACCTCGAAAAGATCCTGATCCGGCGCCCGGCCGGTGAAGGTGACATAGTCCTCAAGGCCCATGTCCGCCGACATCTGGCGCAGGGCGTCCAGGCTGGGCCCGCCGCCCACAAGGCAGAACTGGATGTCCTCGCGGCCCTTGTCGCGGACCAGGTGGCGGATGGATTCCAGCAGCAGGTCAACGCCTTCCTGATCGCCCATGACGCCCACATAGCCCACCATGTACTGGCGCCCGTTGCGCCATTTTGGCGCGTCGGGCTGGCGGATCAGCCGGGTCAGGTCGGGGCCCGAGCGGACGATGAAGACGTTTTCGGGGTCCATGCCGCCACGCTCGATGGCGATCTTGCGGTAGCTCTGGTTGGTGGCGATCGACACCCGGGCGGCCTTGAAAGTCATCCGCTCGAAGAAGCGCATCGCCTTCCAGAAGAAATCCCGGCGGCCGAACTTGGCCTCGTAGAGCTCGGGATTGATGTCGTGGTGATCGAAAAGGTACTTCACCCCCAGAAGCTTGAAGGGGATCGCCACCAGGAAGATCAGGTCGGGCGGGTTGCAGCCGTGGATCACGTGGAAGCCACGGGTGAAGTAGATCTTCAGCGCCAGCCAGGTTTCCCAGAAGAGCGCCGCGCCATATTCCAGGAAATAGCCCGTGGCGCCCTTGGCATCCAGCGGCAGGGGGTGGCGGTAGACCTTGATCCCCTCGTCTTCCCAGACGCTTTCCTCGTGGCCCTTGCCCTTGGGGCAGATGATCGACACCCGGGCGCCCGCCGCCGACAGGGTGCGGGCCTCCATCCAGACGCGGCGGTCGAAGGGCACGGGCAGGTTTTCCACCACCATCAGCACCTTCAGCCCCGCCAGGGGGGTGGTCTCGCGCAGCGCGTCCATGCTGATGGCGGTCAGCGCCGTCCCGGGGGCCTCAGTCATACTGATAGGTGGCGATGAGGGGGACATCGGGCAGGTCCAGGTCTTCGACCGTGCGGTTCGAGGCGACGATCAGATCCCAGGGGCCGGTCTCGGCACTGGCCTTGTCAACCAGCAGGTCCTGCATGGTCGGCAGATGGGTATAGGCATAGCCCAGGTTCTGGCCGCGCAGGTTGGCGGGTTTCAGCGCCGGGTCATAGACCGACAGCTGATAGCCGTTCTCCAGCAGCTTGCGGGCGATGTCGACATTGGGGCTTTCGCGCAGATCGTCGGTATCGGCCTTGAAGGCCAGGCCGACCATCAGGATCTTCCCGCCCTTGGGCGCGGCGCGCATGATGTCCTCGGCCTGATAGCTTTTGTGGCTTTCGTTCGAGGACAGAAGCGAATTGATCAGATAGGTCCCCGCGCCCACGTCCTGGGCCACATATTGCAGCGCGCGCACGTCCTTGGGCAGGCAGGAGCCGCCGAAGGCGCCGCCCGGGCGGGTGTAATAGGCCGAGATGTTCAGCTTGGTGTCCGAGACGAAGATCTCGTGCACCTTCTTGGCCGAGATGCCCATGCGGTGGCAGACGCGGCCGATCTCGTTGGCATAGGCCACCTTCACCGCGTGCCAGGTGTTGTCCACGAACTTGGTGATCTCGGCCTCGCGGTAGGCGGTGTAGAAGACCGGCGCCTCGAGCCCTGCGTTCATCGCGTCCATGGCGGCGGCGGGCTGGCCGTCCCTGGTGCCGATGACGATCTTGGGCGGGTTGAAGAAATCCCAGACGGCGCTGGATTCGCGCAGGAATTCGGGGTTGTAAACCAGTTCGACCTTGCCCGAGAGATCGCCGTCCAGGGCATGGCGGAAGATCGGTTCGATCAGCGTGTCCATGGTGCCGGGCCGGAAGGTCGAGCGGAAGGCCACGGTCAGCGGCCTGGCCCGGTCGGTGCCGCTGAGGTTGGCGGCGATCTGGCGCGCCACCTCGGCGATATAGCTCATGTTGTGCGAACCGTCGGTGGCCGAGGGGGTGCCGACGCAGACGATGGCCAGGTCGACATCCGACAGGTCGGTCAGGGTCTGGGTGGCGGTGATCAGCCCCTTGGCGCGGGCCTCGGCGAAGAGCTCGTCCAGCTGCGGTTCGGTGATCGGGGTCCGGCCTTCGGAAATGTCCCGGATCTTGTCCGCGCTGACATCGACGCCGACGATTTCATGTCCCTGGGAGGCAAGACAACAGGCGGCGGTGAACCCGACGTAGCCCAGGCCATAGATGGCGATTTTCATGCTGGGGAGGCTCCAGTAACGATTCGTATTAAGATGCAGGGGGCAGGGGCGACGGCGGGGGCGCTCAGGTCCCCGTCGCTTTGAACACGACCTGCACCGTCTTGTAGAGGATCTTCAGGTCGCTGCGGAACGACAGGTCCTGCCAGTAGCGGGTGTCGTAATCGACCCGCTCGACGAAGGAGGTTTCGCCACGGCCCATGACCTGCCACAGGCCGGTGATGCCCGGGCGCATGTGGTAATAGGCGACGCCGCCGGCCTGGCGATACATGACCTCTTGCGAGCTCATGAAGGGGCGCGGCCCGATGAAGCTCATGTCGCCCGCCAGCACGTTCCAGATCTGCGGCAGCTCGTCCAGGCTGGTGGCGCGGATGAAGCGGCCGAGGGGGGTGATGCGGGGATCGACCTTCAACTTCTGGTAGGTCTTCCATTCCGCCGCGATCTTGGGGTCGCGGGCGCAGAGGTCCGTCAGGATCTGCTCGGAATCGACATGCATCGAGCGGATCTTCCAGCAGGTGAACAGGCGGCCGTCCTTGCCGACCCGCATCTGCGAATAGAAGCCCGGGCCGCCGTCGCGCCGGGTCAGCAGCCAGATGGCCAGGATCACCGGCACCAGCATGGGCAGCAGCAGCAGGGCCAGGGAGATGTCGAACAACCGCTTGCCGAACCTGGCATAGAAGCGGTCATGGCGGGCTTCGGCAATTGCTTGCCGGGCCTGGGGGTCGAGGGGCTCGACGGTTTCGAGACCGTAGGGGGTCGTACCGCTGAAATCTTTCATGGTTGCGCCTTCCGCTGGGTCATATGCGCCAAATGGGATGTCGAAATAGGGGTCGTCACGGCCTGGGGGCCAGTTGGTTCGTCTGAAAGTACTTACCTTCACTATTATCGCCAAGGTTGAGTCGTTGCATCCCTCACGGCCCTGTATTTCGTCTCGATCATGTCCTGCGCATGAAAAAATATGCGCTTGCAGAAAAACTTTGCACCCGCAGCAAGGGTGGGGTCATGAAGAGTGGTAGAGGTGGGGGACTGTCGGGTCAACATGAGGCACCCCCCCGGCGCCCGGAGCTGCGGTGTTTCCGCCGTTGCCCCGCCCTGGCGCCTTGATAAGACGCACGTTTAAGTCCCGGGTTCAAGACCCGGGGGTCCGGTTCCGGCCGGATGCCCGGCTGTGACGGTGTCTCTGGGGCGCGGGCGGCAGATATCCTCTTGCTAATCAATGTTATGTTAATAATTCGTTTACCGTTGCGCGGTCGGGGTCCCGTGATCCGGAGGATCGGCCCGGGATCTGTCCCCCGCGACCTGCGCACGGTCCTTTCAGACTTCGTTCCGCCCTGCTGCGGAGAATGCCCGCCACATCGTGCAACGGACGAAGGCAGCTGCCATGGCGATCATCTACACTGCGGCCCCCCTGCAACAGCCGACGCAGCCCGGCGCCTCTGGCGCGACGGGCTATCAGGATATCCTGGTCATGCGGGCCGCCGTGAAATTCGGCACCTGCCGCGACATCCTGGAAAGCGACCTGGGCTATCGCAGCGAGAAATACTGGTACAACTACCTTTACCCGGGCGAGACGCTGCGGGCGATGACCACCCAGTCCTACCGGGTCGCCGAAGAGACGGCGACGGATCATCACGTGATGACCAAGGGGGGGCTGAAGCTTTACGTGCTGCCCAATGACGGCAAGATCACCTTGCAGCAATGCGGGGCGATGCTGGACGGGGTGAGCGATGACACCGAGGCGCTGCGCCTGGCGCTGGACATCCTGCCCGACGGCGGCACGCTGAGCATCGGCGGCACCGCCTTGATCCAGGGGAGCGTACAGCCGACGCAGCCGCGCAACGGGGTCACGGTGACCGACGGCACCCTGCTGCGCACGCAGGGCGGCGAGGCCAGTGCGAATGCGCCGGTCTTCGACCTGAGCGGCTGGACCCGGTCGTTGTTCCGGCTGAGCTTCTCGCTTGGCAACGACAGCTCGGCCAGCCGGGAAATCGCCTTCCTCCTGCGCGGCTGCGAGGATCTCGCGTTGCAGGATTGCATCTTCGATGCGTGTCATTACGGGGTGCTGGGGTCCGGCGCGGTGTCGCGCGACATCCGGCTGCTGAACTGCCGCGGGGTGAATGCCCGCTCCGAGCATGAGGCCAGCGTGGCGGCCGGGATGGTCGCGGCGCAGGGCGGCGGGGCCATGGTCTTTGGCAATGACGTGCTGAACGAGGTCACCATAGATCAATGCGAGGGCCGGGGCTGGAACCACCTGGCCCTGTCGGGGGATGCCAGCGGCTGGACGGTGTCGAACTCTGCCATGGACGACAGCGGCGACAGCACGATCTACCTGCGGGGCAGCAATCACCTGGTGCAGAACTGCGCGATCCGGCGGGCGGGCAAGGACGGGATCAAGATCCTGGACTACCGTTCCGGCGCCCGGGGAGAGTACAATATCATCTCCGACTGCCGGGTTCTGGGGGCGGGCTATACCAAGTCCGACGGCGGGATCTGCGTCAACCTGGAGACGGATCACAGCAAGATCGCGGGGTTGGTGCTTCAGGTCGATGCCACCTCGGCGCTGGCCTCGGAGGCTACCTCGGGGGTGACCGTCTCGGGCGAGAACATCCTGGTGGAGAACGTGGTGGTGAACGGCGCGGGCGGCTATGCCGAGGCGGGGGTCGGCGTGGGGGTGTCGATCAACAACAGCGCCCGCAACACGTCGCATCTGACCCTGTCGAACCTGCGGGCCACGGCGGTGCGCTATGCCTGCACCATGTATTCCCGCCCCGGCTGGACGGTCAGCCGGGTGGTGCTGAGCGACCTGTGGTGCCGGGATGTCGATGGCGCGGTCATGGTCTACGACCTGAGCCAGAACACCTCGCGGGTGACCGTCTCGGGGGGCGGGCTCGACGGGGCGTCGAGCCATGGCATGACCTTTGCCGGGGTGGCCGATCTGACGGTCGAGGGATTCGCGTTCATGAATGTCGCGGGCGATGCCTATTGCCTCAACATCCGCCAGGGATCGAGCGGGCGGTTCCTGGGCTGCGCCTGGGACAGTACCGCCCTGGCACCGGTGAAGACCGACCAGGCCGGGCCGGGCACGCAGCGCGGCAACGACTGGAACTATTGCGACCGGGCCACGGGGCCCGTGCCCGGGACCTGGTGGTGGGTGGGGGATCGGGTGCGGTTCCGCGAAACCGCGCCCGGAGAGGTGCCGGGCCTGATCTGCACCGCCTCGGGGACGGTGGCGGGCGGCGGGGCGGTCTTTGCCGAGGAGGCTGCGTTGCCGAGCTGATCCGGGCGGGGCCTGACGGGGCGGCGGCGCATAAATTTTGGCCTTGCTGCCCCCGGGACAGGAGGATCTGGGGCCACAGGCCGGGCCAGGCGAGCGGAACCTTGCTGTTGCGCGCATTTGGGGAGACCCGCCAATCTTATCAGTGATATGGTCCGGAGCATGTTCGAAAGTGACTCTGTGGTATAAAGTCATGCCCGACTGTTCCGACCCTGTCCCGCCTGGGCCTTGCGCGCGCCGCCCTCTTCTCCCCGCTGATTTCAAAAGACGATTTAGATGAACCAACCCTTCCAAAGTTCCGCCGGCTCCGAGCGCGAGAGCGCCCCGCAGGCCTTGCGTCAGCGTCTTATGAACAGCGAAGACGGCGTCGATATCTCGTCGCTGACAGCGGCCCTGTGGCGGGGCAAGTGGTGGATCGCGGCGGCGACCCTCGTGATGGCCATGATCGGTGCCTATTACGCCAATGCCATCGCCACCCCGATCTACCGGGCCAGTTCCGTGGTCATGCTGGAGACCCGCGAGGAAAGCGTGGTCGACATCGGCAATGTGATCGGCGGGCTGGGCACCGATACCACGGCGGTGAACACCGAGGTCGAGGTGATCCGCAGCCGGCTGCTGCTTGGCAAGGTTGTCGATGCCCTTGATCTGACCCAGGACCCCGAGTTCAACCCGCTGCTGAGCACGCCCAGCCCCCTGGTGCAGCGCAAGCAGCGGCTGATGGCGCTGCTGACGGGGCTGTTCGGCGGCGGGACGGAGCAGAGCGGCCCGGCCACGGATGAGCGGGCGGAAACGGCCCGGCAGGTGCAGATCCGGGAACGGGCGATCAACCGGCTGCTGACCCGCATGTCGGTCAGTAACATCCCGCTCAGCCTGGTGTTCCGCATCACGGTGCAGACCGAGGATGGCGAGAAATCGGCGCGCATCGCCGACACGGTCGCCGATCTGTACATCCTGAACCAGATCGAGACCAAGTTCGAGGCGACCGAACAGGCCACCAGCTGGCTGACGCAGCGCGTCTCCAGCCTGCAGACGGACCTGGAACAGGCGGAGCAGGAGGTGAAGGACTTCAGCGCCCAGACCTCGCTGGTCAACCAGACCAACCTGGCCGGGATGGAACGGCAGCTGAAAGAGACCCGCGACCGGATCGCGGATGTCGAGGCCACGCAGCAGCAGACGCAGGCCCGCCTGGCGGTGCTGCGCGCCGCCACCACCCCGCCGGAGCAGGCCCGGGTCGCGGAGGATCCCCAGCTGGGGCGCCTGTTGCCGCGGATCGGCGAGACCGGCATCGCCGCCGATTTCGAGGCCCGCTGGCAACAGGTCGTCAGCCGCGCCGAGCTGGAAGCGGCGCGGGCCGAAAGCCAGCTGACCGCCCTGCGCCGCTCGGCCGACACGATGGCCGAGGAGATCCGCCAGCAAAGCGCCGACCTGATCCAGCTGCAACAGCTGACCCGCGAAGCGGAAGCCAGCCGGCTGCTCTATGAATATTTCCTCAACCGCCTGAAGGAGACCTCGGCGCAGCAGGGGATCCAGCAGGCCGACAGCCGCGTGCTGTCCGGCGCGGTGATCCCGGGCGGGCCCTCGGCCCCGAACAAGCCCCTGGTCATCGGCCTGGCCGCCTTCGTCGGGCTGCTGTTCAGCGCCGCCCTGGTCCTCTTCCGCGAAAGCCGCCAGGACGGGTTCCGCCTGGCCCAGGACCTGGAAGATGCCACCGGCCTGCCGGTCATGGGGCAGATCCCGCTGGTGCCCAAGGTGCGGCGCCAGGACGTGCTGACCTACCTGGCGGAGAAACCCACCTCGGCGGCGGCCGAGGCGATCCGCAACCTCAGGACTTCGGTGCTGCTGTCGCATGTGGATGCGACGCCGCAGCTGATCGGCATCACCTCGTCGCTGCCCGGCGAGGGCAAGACCACCATGTCCATGGCCCTGGCGCAGAACTTCGCCTCGCTCGGCAAGAAGGTCCTGCTGATCGAGGGCGACATCCGGCGCCGCGTCTTCAACCTCTATCTCGATGCCAATCAGGACAGGGGCCTGCTGTCGGTGCTGAGCGGCGAACATGCGCTGGAAGAGGTCCTGGTGCGCGACGACCGGATCAATGCCGACATCCTGATCGGCCAGAAAAGCAACACCAACGCGGCGGATGTCTTTACCTCCGATCGTTTCGGGGCGCTGATCGCCGAGGTGCGGGCCAAGTATGACGTGATCATCCTCGACACGCCGCCGGTGCTGGTGGTGCCCGATGCGCGGATCCTGGCACAGCATGTGGATGCGCTGATCTTCGCGGTGCATTGGGATTCCACCTCGCGCACCCAGGTCCGGGATGCGATGCGCATGTTCGAGACGGTCAACCAGCCGATCAGCGGCCTGGTGCTGAACCAGATCGATCCCAAGGGGATGAAACGCTACGGCTATGGTGAACGCTACGGGGCCTATGCGGCCTACGGGCGGCGCTATTACACCAACTGATCCCGTGCCCCCGCGGGGCGCGGATCAGGGAAAGACGCCTGAGAGCCGCCCCGGGCCGGGCGGTTCTTCCCGTTTGTCCGCCACCGCCGGACCCCCGAGCTGGGGGCGCACCGGGCGGGCGGCGCCGCTGCCGTCCCAGGGGCAATCCTGGTAGCGGCCGGTCGTCCCGGCCCCATGGACCAGGCAGTGCCGCCCCGGCGCCAGTGCGGCGAAGCGGACCTCCGTCAGCTGGATCTCGGCCCCCGGGGCCAGCAGCTGGAGCGCGTCCCAGGCCGCGCCCTCGATCCCGCCGCCCTGCACCGTCACTCGTCCGATCCCGCCCGGCCGTTCGGTGGCGACCCGCCCGAGCGCCCGGCAGTCCTGGGCCTGGCCCGCGCGCAGGGTCACCGCGTCCAGCCCCTCTCCGGCCACGACCCAGAGCCAGGACAGGCCCTGCCCGCGGATCCCCTCGGCGGTCAGGCCGCGGGTCGGGCGGGTCCTGTGGCCGCGCAGGGCAAGGCCGATCATCCGCCCCGGATCGGGATCGGGGTCCACATCGGCCGACACGCCAGCGGCAGGCCGCGAATCGACGGCAGGTCCGGTCACCGTGATGTCGCGCAGGGTGGTGCCGCTGCCCGAGACCTGCACCCCGACCTCGCCCCGGGCCGCCAGCCCGGCGCGGCGTGGTCCCGCGCAGGT
This sequence comes from Pseudooceanicola aquaeponti, assembly GCF_050897975.1. Lineage (NCBI taxonomy): Bacteria > Pseudomonadati > Pseudomonadota > Alphaproteobacteria > Rhodobacterales > Paracoccaceae > Pseudooceanicola > Pseudooceanicola aquaeponti. The sequence continues at coordinate 34,325 of NZ_JBPAXY010000011.1, read as the reverse complement.
GATCTCGCAGGTGGCGATCAGGCTGTTCTCGGTCTGGCAGCTGATCCCCTTGCCGCCGTCGGGCCGGGTATGGCCCATGCCGCCGGTCACCTGGCAATCGGTGATGGCATTGTCATGCCCGGCCCGGCCATCGGTGAAATCCAGGATCTTGATCCCGTCCTTGCCCGCCCGCGTGGCCCGGCAGCGCCGGATCCGGTGATGCGCGCCGCGCAGGTAGAAGGCGCTGTCGCCGCTGTCGGCCAGGGCGCAATCCTCCAGCAGCCAGCCCTGGCTGTCGCCGGACAGGACCAGGTGATTCCAGCCCTGGCCGGTGCAGCCGCGCACCGTGACCCGGTCCATCCGCCCCGCCCCCATGACCAGGGCGCCGCCGCCCGCGCGCAGGGCCCGGGCGGTGGCCTCGGCCGCCGCCAGACCCGCGCCCCGGGCGCGGCGGCGCAGGGCCTCGACGCTGCCCCGGGTCTGTCCGTGGCAGGCCTCGACCGTGATGTCGCGCGACCGTTGCCCGCCCCCGGCCAGACCGTAGTAGCAGGCGTCGAACCGGCAGCCGGCGATCACCAGGTCGCGGCAGCCGTCCAGGCGCAGGCCGCCGTCGCGCGCCGCCCGGCCCGTGCCCTGCCCTGCCCGGAAGGTCAGCCCCTCCAGGCGGCAGCCCTGCCAGTCCCGCAGCTCCAGCAGCGCCTGCCAGTCCGGGGCGCGTGCCCGGGGCGGATCCGGCGCGGCGGGACGGCGCAGGATCCGCCCTGCCGCCAGGGTGATGTCGCGGCGCGCGGGCGGCAGCGCCAGCGGCTGATCGAGCCAGAGGTCGCCGCCGATCTCCAGCCGGTGGCCCGGCGGCAGCAGGGCCAGGGCCCGGGCCAGGATCGCCCCGTCCGCGTCGCCGCCCCCGGCCTCACCGCCCCTGGCCTCGGGGCCCGCCAGCCGGGCGCCGAACTGGCGCAGGCTGAGCTGCCCGTCGACCGAGACCGGCCAGAGCGGGGCGCCCCCGGCGGTGACCAGGGGGGCCGCCGCCTCGTTCCGGGCGCCCTGGCGGAACAGCGCCCGGCCGACGCGCAGGAACCCGCCCTGCCCCGCGGGCGGTCGGGTGGGGTCGGCCAGCAGGGCGGCCATGTCGGGATAGCTGCGGTGCGGCACCTCGCGCCCGCCCGGGGTCAGCCCGTCATGGACCACCGGGCGGCCGGTGTCGGCCCGCACCCCCAGGGTGCCGGGCAGGGCAAGCCCTGCGGCAGGCAGGCTGGCAAGCTGGGAAATCATGGCCGCTCCGGGGATCAGACCCCGCCAGCAGGCCATGGGCGCCGGCCCGGGACAAGCCCCCCGGCCCGGAGCCCGCCCGGGATGGGCGTGGTTCCGCTGCGGGCGGCGCCCCGGGGGGCGCCCGCAGGGCTCATGTGAGGACCGATCGGGCAGGCCTGCCCCCGGCGGGGCGGCAGGCGGGGCGCGCGATCAGCGGCTGGCGATGGCCGCGCCCTGGGTGATCAGCGAGGGCACGATCTGTTGCAGCGTGCGGTTCCAGCGCGTCACCGGCTGTTCGGCGATGAAGATCACGTCATCGGGACGCAGTTCGAACTTGGTTGCCAGCAGCAGGTTGGCGGCATTGCGCACATCCAGATGCCAGGCGGTGACGGCGCCGAACTCGCGCGGGTCGTCCGAGGCGCGCAGCACGTAGATCTGGCTGATGTCGGCGGTTTCCGTGGGCATCCCCCGGGCGTTGTCGCCATAAAGGGCATCGGCCAGCGAGGCGCGGGTCTCGAAGGGCAGGGCAAAGCGGCCCTGCACCCCGACCTCGCCCGCCAGATAGGCGTAGTCGCGTTCGACCCCGCCCAGCTCGAGCCGGGTCATGTAGTTCGTGCGCGCCGCCTCATAGCTGGACTGGCGCAGCGAGATTTCCTGGTTCATCGCCTGCAGGGCGCTGAGCCGGCTGCTCTGGCGGAAGTCGGCCAGGCGGATCTGCTGGTCGAAATAGGCCTGGGCCAGGGTCAGGTCGTAAGAGGTGTCGACGAAGACGCTGTCGCCATCCAGCAGCCGCACCCGGGCCAGTTCGCGGTTGGAATAGAGCTCGGTCACCGGGATCTGGTAGAGGGTGCCGTCGCGGTAGATGCGCACCGAGGCCAGGTCGATATCGGGCACCTGCACGCCGCCGACGGCGGCCAGGGCCTCGTCCAGATAAAGCGGGGTCAGCTGGATCGGCACCACCCGGGGGCTGCCGACGGCGCCGCCGATGGCCACCTTCTTGGAGTTGAACTCGGCGATTTCCAGGCTGAAGGTCGGGTCGATCTGGTTCTCGACCAGGCGCTGGAACAGCCGCGCCTCGGCCTCTTCCAGGGTCAGCCCGGCCAGGTTCACCCGGCCGACATTGGGAATGGCGATGGCGCCGTCATCCTGCACCGTATAGCCCTCGCGGGAGTTGCTGGCGGCCAGCAGGCCGGTCAGCTCTTCCAGGGTCGAGCCGCTTTGCGGCACCGCCAGCAGCAGCACGTCGCCGACGCCGATCTGATAGGGGGCCTCGGGCGGGGCGGGCGGCAGGCGGGTTTCCAGCGGCAGGCGCGGCTTGTCCGACAGGGCCGGTTCCGGCAGGGCGCCGGTGCCCATGGCCACCGTGCTGCCGGTGGCGGGCATTTCCGACAGGATTGCGGGCAGGGTGCGCGGCGCATAGGCCGAACGGTTGGCGACCATGACCGTCTGGGCGTTCATCTCGACCACCTGCACCTTGGCACCGGCATTGGCCACCGTATCGACCGAGGGGCTGTGGTAGATGACCCCGCAGCCGCCGAGAAGCCCAGACAGGACACTGAGGGTGAAAAGGGCTTTCAGGCGGCGCATTCTGCTTCTCCCACAAAGTGAAATGACGGTGTCTTCTTAGCGGCTTTCGCGCGCACCGTATGGTTTTCGGTCACGACCGGCTCCCTTCGGGAGAGAATGTGACCATGCGGCCACCGACCCGCTGCTGCGAGCCTCCGGCGGGGCCGTAGCTGTTGATGAAACCGTCGTCGGGGCCCGCGCAATCCTCGCGGGTGACGGGACCGGCCGGGCTGGCGGCGCGGGTCACGGTGCAGACATAGGTCTGCAATTGCAGGGTCCGGTCCTTGGTCATGCGGTTCTCGAAGCGGCGGGCCAGGCCGGGCTGGCCGCTGGCCAGGCGCGCCTGAAGCTCGGCCAGGTCCGAGAACATCAGGTCGTCGGCGGTGCTGCGGCTGGCCACCACGACGCCGTTTCGCATGTCGATCGCCGCCCCGTCGGGGGCGCGCCAGCGCACCACGCCATCGGCCGCGGGCCCGTCGCGGCGCAGCGCCACGCCCGCGCCCTCGTCCGCCTGCATCCGAAGGACCGGCGCCCCGGCCTCCTGCAGGGCCAGGTAGCGCGGATCGACCGGCGCGGGCGGCAGCAGGCCGCCCCCGACCTGGCGCAGCACCGCGCGGTTGAAGGTTCCATCGGCGGGGTTCGAGCTGGCCAGCGGCACGGCGCAGCCCGCCAGGCTCAGCAGCAGACCGAGCGGCAGCAGGGCGCGCGACAGGATATGGGCCGGATGTCTCATCGCCAGAAGCTTCCCCAATCCTGCGGGTCGTCCAGCTGCTGCGCCCGGCGCACCGGCTCGTAGAGGCGGTTGGACAGGTCCAGCCGCGCGCCCCCCTCGGCGCGCAGCGGCCGGTAGGTGAAATCGGCCGTCCGTTCCGAGGGCTGGCCGAACAGCCAGCTGCCCGGGACCGAGAAGATGATCCCCTTGTCGAAGGAGCCCTCGCCGAATTCCTCGGCCGACATGGTGGTCTGGGTGGCGAAGACGCCCAGGCGGAAGCCGCTTTCGAATTCCCGCGTCAGGGTCAGCGTCGCGCCCCAGTCCTGGGCCAGGTAGCGGCCCGCGTCGATCTGGGCCAGGTAGCCGCCGCCGAAATCGTAATAGGCCGAGACGAAGCCGGTGGCGGTCTCGTAGTCGCGGAAACCGAACAGCCCGTCGGTGGCGCGCTGGCGCACCAGGTTCAGTTCCGCGCCAAGCGCCAGGGGGCTGTCCAGCGGGCTCCACAGCAGCTCGCCCGAGACGCCGCCGTACATCTGTTCCAGATAGCCCATGGACAGCCGCCCATAGAGGGCATCGCCCGGCTGGAAGAAATATTCCGCCATCAGCTCGCGGATCTCCAGGCCGGTGTCACGGTCGTAAAGGCCCGCGTCCGCCCGCGCCCAGGGGCCTGGGGTGTCGGGCAGCGGGATGCTGTCGCGTTCCACCAGGGCCAGGGGCTGGCGCAGCTGGCCGCTCAGCAGCAGGCTGGAACGGTTGCCCAGGCTGGCCAGGTAGGAGGCGTCGAAGCGCAGCCCGGTTTCGGCCAGCGGATGGTCGGGGCGGCTGTGGCGCGTGCCGGTGTAAAGGCTGATGCCATAGCGCAGCGGGCTGGCCGCGCCGGGATCCAGCGGCAGGGTGCGGTCCTGGGCGATCTCGGCCCGGGCATAGCTTTTCCAGGCGCCTTGCAGGTCGTGGTCCAGCTCTTCCAGGTCCGAGCGGCGCAGGGTGACCGAGGTGGGCGCCAGGCCGGTGTCGGTCACCGGGGTCAGGGTCAGGATCTCGACCTGGGGCGGCAGCACGCCGGTCAGGGCGCGGGCGGCGCGACCCACGGCCTGGGTCTCGCTCAGGTAGGTGTCGTTGCGCAGCTGCACCCGCACCCGGGCGCCCTGGCGCTCATAGGCCAGCAGGGTCAGCCCCTGGGCGGCCAGGGCGGCGCGCACCCGGGCGGTTTCGTCACCGCTCTGGGGGCCGTCGTCCAGGCCCCAGCTGGCCAGGACCGCCGCATCGCGCGGCACCACGGCGGGGCCTGCCCCCTCGCGCCCCGAGGGCGGGCCGGGCGGGGCCTTGGGGTTGATCCGATAGCTCAGCGCCAGGCCCAGGGTATTGCCGTAGAGATAGGCGCCGGTCAGGTCGAGGCCGTTGTCGAACCGGTAGGTGGCGCCGATGTTGACGGGGCTGTCGCGGTGAAAGCCGGGATTGGCGCTGCCTTCCAGCTCATAGGCGTCCGAGGAGATCTCGGCCGAGAGCAGCAGCCGGTCGGTGGCCTGGTATTGCACCCCGCCGAAGAGGGCGGCATCGCCCTTGAACCACTGGCCGAAATCCACATCGCCCACATTGCCCAGGCTGGCGCCGGTGACATTGTCGGGGCGGGTGCGGAAATTGTCCGACAGATAGGACAGCGGGTTGCGGAAACTGCCGGCGCTGCCCAGGCGGCCCCAGCCCAGGCCGATGGTGCCGCGCAGGCGGTTGTCGAAGAACCCCTTGGTGGCGACCAGATATTCCCCGGCATAGACCCCGGTGCCGCCGAAGTCGCGCAGGCCCAGGGTCAGCGCCGGGCGCCGCGCGCCCTCGGTCATGATCTGATAGCTGATGTCGAAGCTGCGGTCGAAGTAATAGGGCTTGTCGGGGCTCTGGTTGGGGATGTTCTGAAGCGCGGAATAGCGGAAGGTGCCGGCCAGGCGCGGGGTGAACTGGAAATGCGCGATGCCGCGGTTCATGTCGCCGAAGCTGGACAGGGTGAAGGAGAGGTCCGCATCCCGGGTCATGTCCGCCGTCGGCATCTCCAGGATGCCGGGGGTGCCGTGAAAGCCCAGGGTCGGCCGAATCTGCGCCGCCGCCGCCAGCGATAGCCCGCACAGCGCCAGGGCAAAGCCCAGGCTGCGGAACAGCGACCACCACCCTACAGACTTCACACCATGCCCCTCTCGTCTCCAGCGTCTTACGCTGTTGTGTTCTGCCCCCACCTCTTAGGGGGTTCCACCGAAAAATGCCATGCCCGAGAGGCTTTGCGCAGGGCTGACGTCATTTTGCGACACCGGATTGGCGAGTTGTCGCCGCGCTGTCCCGCCGGGCGGCCAGAGCCCGCCGCGATTGTAGCGGGCGCGGGCGCACTCGCCCGAAAATAGAGCGCTGCGCGACCTCTCGCCGACAGCAGCCGGGGCAGAGTTGGTCTGCGGGGTCTGGAGTTGGACTTACTGGAATATAGCATATTCCCGAATATAGCATTTTCCGAAGGTAGATTTACACGTACAGATAGAGACGCCCGGCGATCCTCTCCCCGCCTGTCGTTGTAAAAGGTGTGCTGCAACCGTGTCTTCCCTATCCGCTTCCGCCACGGCCTCCCTCTCTGCTTGGGGCCTGACGCCCGCGCATCTTTCGGGCGCCTTCCCCTCTCTGGAAATGGTGCGGTGCCTGATGGCCTGGTGGGTGGTCGTCGCCCATATGCTGCAAATGGTAGGCGGGGTCTTCTGGCTGCCAGAGCCGCTGTTCGATGCCCTCAACCGTCCCGGGCGGGCGGTGAATGTCTTCATCGTGCTCAGCGGCTTCGTTATCACCCATTTGCGGCTGGCCAATCCCGAACCCTACCCGGCCTATATCCTGCGCCGCGGCTTCCGGGTCTACCCGATCTACCTGGTCTGCCTGGCCCTGGCCCTGGCGGTATCGCCGCTGCTGCCCGCGGCGCAGGTCACCCCCTGGTCCGATGGCGCCGGCGACCTGGCCCGCTGGCAGGAGCAATGGGACAATTTCGGCGCTCACATGCTGCTGCACCTGACGCTGCTGCACGGGACGGTGCCCGAAACCGTGCTGCCCTATGCTTCGGGGACCTTCCTGGCCCCGGCCTGGAGCCTGTCGCTGGAATGGCAGTTCTACCTGCTGGCGCCGGTCCTGATCGGAGGACTGTTGATGCGCGGGGCGCGCGGCTGGATTGGCTGGCTGGCCCTGGCCGCCCTGATGGCGCTGAACCTCCAGGCCCGCCAGGCCTGGGGCGCGGAGTACGGCCATCCCTCGGCCTTGCCGCTGGCGCTGAACTTCTTCCTGCTGGGGATTCTCAGCCGCGAGCTGTTGCAGGATATCGCCGAGGGGCGTCTGCCGCTGCGCCCGCTGGTCGGCCTGGGCGTGCTGATTTTCGGCGGGCTGGTGCCCAAGCTGGAGGTGCTGATCTGGGCGCTTTGCGGCCTGGCCATCCTGGGGGATGTGGGTTTGGGGGGACGGCTGGGGGCGGGTTATCGCGCGTTGCGCGGGCGGGCCGACTGGATGGTCGGCCTGGGCAAGATCTCCTATTCCACCTACCTGGTGCACAGCCCAGTCCTGATCCTGATGGTCGGCGCCACCCGGCTGTGGATCTCGCCGTCGATGATGGCCGCCGCCTTCGCCGGTGTCCTGGCGCTGCCGATCGTGCTGTGGCTGTCCAAGCTGTGCTATCGCCATATCGAGACGCCGGGGATCGCCCTGGGGCGGGCCGCGGCCGCGCGCCTGTTGCCGCCGCGCGGGACTCCCGGAGAGGGTGGTTAGCCCCCGGCGCGGCGGGGCCGGGGCCTATTGCCTTTATTCCCTGCGCTCACTGCGCGGATTACCTCGCAAGCGCAGCATCGGACAGGTTTCACGTTGCATTCCCTGGCTGTGCATATAATCTTTAGTCACATTATAGGCGCATGGACTGGCGGCCCGATCCGTGCCGCGCCGGACTGCCCAAAGAGTTGTTTAATAGACTAAAATTGACGAAATGATGCAGCCCATGCAGGCGTTGGAGGTCTTCCTTAATGGCCCCCGAACCTATGTTCAGGGCACACAGATGATCGCCCGAGCCCTGGAGCTTGCCGTAGCGACCTCGCCCGGCCCCCATGTGCTTACTGCGGCCACCTTCCAGCGGATCACCGACCGCCTCGTCTCGGTCGCCGCCCCCGGCACCGGGGCGCCCGAGCAGGTGCTGGGCACCCTCCAGCTGGAGACCGGCGCGGACCGCACCAGTTACGAGCTGATCGAGGGCGACACCATCGGCGTCCTCCCTGCCTGGCGCGAGATCGCCGAGGCCCGGTAAAGCCCGCTGACCGCCAGTTTCGCCCTCGAGGGGCTGATCTGCGGCGAGGATTACCTCATGGCGGTGGTGCAGATCGTCAAGGGTCTGCACGAGGCGCTTGGCGCGGATGTCCATGATGTCTGGCTGACCGGCTTCGGCAGCGCCAACATCCCCTTCAACCCCTTCCCCGCGACCGCCGGGCGGCTGGATGTCAGATTCCGCCGCGGGATGCGCGGCGAGGAGGGCTGGCAGACCCTGATGATGACCAGTTTCGAAAGCCCGAACTGGCGGCGCCGATCCGCGCCGCGGTGGCCTTCGTCTTCAAATCCGAAAGCATTGATCATGTCCATTGAGGCCATCGGCAAGGCCCTGCCCGCGAAGATCCAGACCGCCGAGGACGTCGCCGAGGCGACCGGGGCGGACCCGGCCTTCGTGCGCGGCAAGGTCGGCCTGGGTCAGCGCCATGTGCTCTCGCCCGGCGAGACCGGGCTGGACCTGGGCGAGGCGGCGGTGCGCAACCTGCTGGAGAAAAGCGCCCTGGAGGCCGACCAGATCGACCTGCTGATCTACGTCACGCAGACCCCCGACCGCCGCATCCTCCATAATGCCGCGCCGCTGGCCCACAGGCTGGGCCTGTCCCGCGGCCTGGCCAGTTTCGACCTGGCCCTGGGCTGTTCGGGCTTCGTCCATGCGCTGTCGGTGGCCGAAAGCTTCCTGGCCGGTCACGGCATGAGCAATGCGGTGATCGTCACCTGCGATCCCTATTCGCGGATCATGGACAGCGGCGACAAGGCCACCAACGTGGTCTTCGGCGATGCCGCCGCCGCCACCTGGATCCGCCGCGACGGCCCGACCACCCGTACCCTATCGATTGATTTCGGCACCGATGGCGGCGGCGCGGATGCGATCCGCATCGATGCCGGGGGCGCCGCCTTGCCGCTGGTCTCGCTGGACACCCCCGAGGGGATCGAGGCCTATGAACCTGTCGCGCTGCGCCTGCACATGGAAGGCCGCGACGTCTTCAACTTCGTCAATGCAACCATCCCCGGCAGCATCAAGGCCAGTCTGAACAAGGCCGGTCTGACGGTCGACGACATCGACGCCTTCGCGCTGCACCAGGGCTCGGCCTACATGGTAGACGCCCTGGCCCGCCGGGCCGGACTGCCGAAGGACAAACTGCTGATGAATATCGCGGACTACGGCAACACCGTCTCTTCGACCGTGCCCCTGCTGCTGGAACCGCTGCTGGACGCTCCGGCGCCCGAGACCCGCCGCGTGCTGATTTCCGGGTTCGGGGTCGGCCTGTCCTGGGCCACCGCCGTTCTCGAACTCTCTCCTCCGGAAAACTGAAAAGGTATCTGAGATGACCGAAGCTGAAGCCCTCGACATGATCAAGAAGGCCCGGGACATCGTGTCCCCGGGCAGCGGCGACAAGGTGACGCCCGAAACCGAGCTGCAACAGGACGAGATCCTGGATTCGCTCGACCTGATGAACTTCATGTTCGAGCTCGAGCACCTGAAGGGTTCGAAGATCGAATAGGTCACCGAGACCTTCGGGGATTACCGGGTCTCGACCCTGATGGGCTTCCTCACCGAATAAGCCTGATTTCGGGAAGACAGCAGATATGAAAGCCTTGTCGGGGGTCCTTCTGGCGGCGGGCCTGTGTGCCGCGGCCGTTGTTGGCTTCACCTACAGCAGCAAGGGGGGGCGTCCTGGCCGCCCTGACCGGCGCCGGGGGCCGCGCCCTGGCCTGGCTCGAGATGTACCGCCATTTCCTGGTGCTCTACCTGGATTTCACCGGCTACAGCGATATCGCCATCGGTTCGGGGCTGCTCTTCGGCATTCGCATTCCCGAGAACTTCCGCTGGCCGCTGGTCTCGACCTCGATCCAGGAATTCTGGCAGCGCTGGCACCTCAGCCTGGGGGCCTTCATCGGCACCTACCTGTTCAAGCCGATCGTGCGCCAGACCGGCAAGCCCGCCCTGGGGATCTTCCTGGCCTTCCTCTTCGTCGGGCTGTGGCACAATGTCAGCATCCCCTACCTGATCTGGGGCTTCGGCCATGGCGCGGCGCTGGCGATCACCATGATGCTGCGCAAGGCGGGGGCCTTCAAGACGACCTCGGCCCTGGCCGCACGGGCCATGCAACTGGGGGGCTGGCTGTTCACAATCAGCTTCGTCTCCTTCATGTCCAGCTTCGCCAACCAGGGCTCGCTTGAGGGCCCCGTCCTCTTCATCCGCAGCCTGATCCTGAACTGAGGAGACCGCCGATGTCCCACCAGGCCCGTTACCTCGGCCAGCAGGCCCTGACCCGCCTCAGGGGGGGCTCGGCGATCCCCGCAAGGTGGCCTTCCTGCTGGGGGTCCTTGGCTGGATCCTGATCTGCCGCAACTACCCCTTCGACTGGGGCATCCCCGAATACGCCGCCTACTGAGGGCGCGCCAAAGGCAAAGGGGGCGGCCGCCGGATCCCGGTGGCCGCCCCCTGAGCTTAGAGCCTGGGCCTGAACCTCAGCCCTCTTTCAGCACCACGCCGGGGGCATAGGCGATGAAGAAGGGGTTGGCGTAATCGGCCTTGCCATAGCGCAGCGGGCTGTGATCGTCGAAGCGCACCACCTGGCCGCCCGCCCCCGCCAGCACCGCGTGACCGGCGGCCGTGTCCCATTCCATGGTGCGGCCCAGACGCGGGTAAAGATCCGCCTCGCCCGTGGCCACCAGGCAGAATTTCAGCGAGGATCCGGCGCTGGTCATGTCCTTCACCGCATATTGGCCGATGTAGTCGTCGGTGGCCTGGTCGCGGTGCGATTTCGAGGCCACGACCATCAGCGCGGCGTTGTCGGGCGCGGAGACGGCGATCGGCTTCACCTCGCCCGGGGTGGCACCGAAGGGGCCCAGCTCTTCGACGGTGCTGCCATCGGCCAGGGTATAGAACATCCGGTCGCGGGCCGGGGCATAGACCACGCCGCGGGTTGGCACACCGTCCTCGACCAGGGCGATATTGACGGTGAAATCGCCGCGCCGGTTGATGAATTCCTTGGTGCCGTCCAGCGGATCGACGATCAGGAAGGTGGGGGCCGTCTGCCCGTGCGAGGCCGATTGTTCCTCGGTCACCAGCAGGACATCGGGGAAGGCGGCGCGCAGACCGGCCGAGATCAGCGCATCGGCGGCCTCGTCGGCGGCGGTCACCGGGCTTTCATCCGACTTGGTCTTCACCTCGAAATCGTCGGAATTGTAGATCTCCATGATCTTTGCGCCGGCCTCCAGCGCCAGGGTCCGCATCACGGTCACGAGGGTGTCGTAGTCCAAGGCTCTCTCCTTCGGAAATCTGCTCGTCAAATGGGTCAGGCAAAGACGCCGCCCCCGAAGGGGCGGCGCAGGCAGATCAGGGGATCAGCCGGGCGATGATCGCATCGGCCGCCTGCTCCGGCGTCATCTCGGTGGTGTCGACGCGGATCTCGGGGGCGTCGGGCGCCTCATAGGGGCTGTCGATCCCGGTGAAGTTCTTCAGCTGGCCCGAGCGCGCCTTGGCATAAAGCCCCTTCACGTCGCGGGCCTCGGCCACTTCCAGGGGCGTATCGACGAAGACCTCGACGAACTCGCCCGGCTGCATCATCGCCCGCACCATGTCGCGTTCGGCCCGGAAGGGCGAGATGAAGGCGGTGATGACGATCAGGCCCGCATCGGTCATCAGCTTGGCCACTTCGCCGACCCGGCGGATATTCTCGATCCGGTCGGCCTCGGTAAAGCCCAGATCCTTGTTCAGCCCGTGGCGCACGTTGTCGCCATCCAGCAGGAAGGTGTGGCGGTTCATCCGCGCCAGCTTCTTCTCCAGGATGTTGCCGATGGTCGACTTGCCCGAACCCGACAGGCCCGTCAGCCAGACCACCGCCGGTTTCTGGTTCTTCATCGCCGCATGGTCGTCGCGGGTGATGTCGGTGGCCTGCCAGTGGATGTTCTGGGCCCGGCGCAGGGCAAAGTTGATCATGCCGGCCGCGACGGTCTGGTTGGTGAACTTGTCCACCAGGATGAAGCCGCCCAGGTCGTGGTTCTCGGCGTAGGGGGCAAAGGGGATCTCGCGGTCGGTGGTGATGTTCGCCACGCCGATGGCATTCAGGTCCAGCGTCTTCGAGGCCAGGTGGTCCTGGGTGTTGACGTTCACCTCGTATTTCGGGTGCTGCACCGTGGCCGACACGGTCTGGGTGCCGATCTTCAGCCAATAGGCGCGGCCCGGCACCATCTCGGTCTCATCCATCCAGATGAGGGTCGTTTCGAACTGGTCGGCCACTTCCAGCGGGCTTTGGGCGGCCACGATGACCTGGCCGCGGGAGCAGTCGATCTCGTCCTCCAGGGTCAGGGTCACCGCCTCGCCGGCCACGGCCATGGCGCGGTCGCCGTCGAAGGTGACGATGCGCGCCACCTTCGAGGTCTTGCCCGAGGGCAGAACCCGGATCGGATCGCCGGGCTGGATCACCCCCGAGGCGATCAGGCCGGAAAAGCCGCGGAAATCGAGGTTGGGGCGGTTCACCCATTGCACCGGCATCCGGAAGGGGGCCGCCTGGGGTTCCTTGGTGCTGTCGATATCCACCGTCTCCAGGTGCGGCAGCAGCGAGGGGCCGTCGTACCAGGGGGTATTCTCGGAGGGTGCGGTGATATTGTCGCCCATGTAGCCCGAGATCGGGATCGGCACGAAGACCTCGATGCCGATCGAGGCGGCGAAGGCGCGGTAGTCGGCGACGATCTGGTCGAAGACCTCCTGGCTGTACTCCACCAGGTCCATCTTGTTGACCGCCAGCACCAGGTTCTTGATGCCCAAGAGATGCACCAGGTAGCTGTGGCGCTTGGTCTGGGTCAGCACCCCCTTGCGGGCGTCGATCAGGATCACCGCCAGGTCGGCGGTGGAGGCGCCGGTGACCATGTTGCGGGTGTATTGCTCGTGGCCGGGGGTGTCGGCGACGATGAACTTGCGCTTTTCCGTGGTGAAGAAGCGATAGGCCACGTCGATGGTGATGCCCTGCTCGCGCTCGGCGGCCAGGCCATCCACCAGCAGGGCAAAGTCGATGCCCTCGCCCTGGGTGCCCGACTTCTTGCTGTCGGCCTCCAGCGTCGCCAGCTGGTCCTCGAAGATCATCTTGCTGTCGTACAGCAGCCGGCCGATCAGCGTCGACTTGCCGTCATCCACCGAGCCGCAGGTGATGAAACGCAGCATGGTCTTGTGCTGATGCGTGTCGAGATAGGCGTCGATGTCTTCCGCGATCAGCGCGTCGGTCTTGTAGATCGGGTCGTGGTCTTTGGTCATGGGGATCCCCTGAAATCTGAAGCGGCCTGAAAAGCGAAGCGGTCAGAAATATCCGTCCTGCTTCTTCTTCTCCATCGAGGCGGCCTGATCGTGGTCGATGGCGCGCCCCTGGCGTTCGGAGGTGGTGGTCAGCAGGGTTTCCTGAATGACCTCGGGAAGGGTTTTCGCGGTGCTTTCCACCGCCCCGGTCAGCGGGTAGCAACCGAGCGTGCGGAAGCGGATCGAGCGCATCACCGGCTCTTCGCCATCGCGCAGCGGGAAGCGGTCGTCATCGACCATCAGCAGCATCCCGTCGCGTTCCACCGTGGGGCGTTCCTCGGCCATGTAGAGGGGCACGATGTCGATGCCTTCGAGGTGGATGTACTGCCAGATGTCCAGCTCGGTCCAGTTCGAGATCGGGAAGACCCGCATCGACTCGCCCTTGTTCTTGCGGGCGTTGTACAGGCGCCAAAGCTCGGGGCGCTGGTTCTTCGGATCCCAGCGGTGCGCGGCGGTGCGGAAGGAAAAGACCCGTTCCTTGGCGCGCGATTTTTCCTCGTCGCGGCGCGCGCCGCCGAAGGCCGCGTCAAAGCCGTGCTTGTCCAGCGCCTGTTTCAGACCTTCGGTCTTCCACATGTCGGTGTGCAGGCTGCCGTGATCGAAGGGGTTGATGCCGCGTTCGACCGCCTCGGGGTTCTGATAGACGATCAGCTCCATCCCCGCATCGGCGGCGGCGCGGTCGCGCAGCTTGTACATGTCCTGGAATTTCCAGGTGGTATCCACATGCATCAGCGGGAAGGGCGGCGGCGAGGGATAGAAGGCCTTCTTGGCCAGATGCAGCATCACCGCGCTGTCCTTGCCCACGGAATAAAGCATCACCGGGTTTTCGGCTTCGGCGGCAACCTCGCGCAGGATGTGGATGCTCTCGGCTTCCAGGCGCTGGAGGTGGGTCAGGGTCTTGCTGGTCATGGAAATCCTGTCTGCTCGTCTGCTGTCAGATCGCTTGCCTCAGAGCTAAGCCAGTGGTTTGATGCGGGCACCCCCCAAATGGGAGGTGCGCGGGAAAGCGCGGGAAAGAAAGGCGTTTCTCCGCGATTTCCCGCCAGATCCGGCGGATTGTCCCAGTTTTCCGCCCAAGGGACAGGCAGATAACCCGCCAGACAGGGGCGAGGCAGGACAGATGGCCAGCGAGATCGAGATCTTCCAGACCCTTTTGTCCGCCGCCACCGGCCAGGCCGGGGCGCCGGGCTGGCCCGAGCTGCTGCGCCTGCTGGCCGAGACCACCCGGGCCGACAGCCTGGCCCTGCGGTTCGACCAGCGCGGGCGGCGGGTGGCGGCCTGGCACCATGGCCCGCCGCCGCCCGAGCTGGCCCAGCCCGAGAAGCTGCGCGCAGGCCGGGTCTATGCCCAGGGCGACCTGCCGGGCCTGGGGCCGCGCCCGGCGCCGCTGCGCGCCCTGCGCGCGCCCGCGGGCCCCGGGGGCTGCGCCCTTTTGCTGATGCGCCGCGCCCCGGGGGCCGAGGATTTCCGCGCCATCGACGGGGTGCAGCTGTCCACGCTCGCCCCCTATCTGGGCCCCGCCCTGACCGGCTGGCAGGGGGCCGAGGCGGTCCGCGCCCGCGCCGCGCGCGACCGCGCCCTGGCCCGCGACCTGGGCGCGGGCTGGATCCTCTTTTCCCCCACGGGGCAAATCCTCGACCGGGGGGCGGGGCTGGAGGGGCTGCTGGCGGGCAGCGGGGCGCGGCTCACGGGCGACGGGCGGTTGCATCTGCCCGAGGAGGGGTCGGCCCAGGCCCTGCGCGCCGCCCTGGCCCGCCCCGATCCCGCCTGGCTGCTGCTGAGCGCCGCGCCCCGGCTGGAGGTCTGGATCACCCCCGAAGGCCCCGGCGCCCGGCTGGCCCGGCTGCGCCGCCCGCCTGGGGCGGCGGCTCTGCCGCCCGCCCGGGTTGCGGCGCAGTTTGCCCTGGCGCCCGCCGAGGCGCGGCTGGCGCAGCGGATCTGCGACGGCCGCTCTCTGGCCGAGGCGGCGGGTGATCTGGGCTGGACCCTGGAAAGCACCCGCAGCGCCTCGAAACAGGTCTTTGCCCGGATGGGGGTGCGTGGTCAGGCCGGGGTGATCCGGCAGATGCAGGGCGGCGCCCTGTGGCTGGCCCCGCCGGAGGGCGACCCGGAAATGCAAGAGGCCGGGCCGGACAGCGAGGTCTGACCCCCCTGCCCCGAACCGGTGTCGAAGGTTCGGGCCTCAGCCCGCCTTCATCAGATCGTCGATGGCCTTCAGCCGGGTCAGCACGGCCCGCATCTCTGCCAGCGGCACCATGTTCGGCCCGTCCGAGGGCGAGCGCGCGGGGTCTTCATGGGTTTCCATGAAAAGCGCCGCGGTGCCGACCGCCACGGCAGCCCGCGCCAGGGGCGGCACGAACTCGCGCTGCCCCCCCGTCGAGGTGCCAAGCCCGCCCGGCAGCTGCACCGAATGGGTGGCATCAAAGACCACCGGAAAGCCCGTCTCGGCCATGATCGGCAGCGAGCGGAAATCGGAAACCAGCATGTTGTAGCCAAAGCTGGTGCCGCGATCGCAAAGCATGATCTTCTCGTTGCCCGTGCTCAGCACCTTGTCGGCGACGTTCTTCATGTCCCAGGGCGCCAGGAACTGACCCTTCTTGATGTTCAGCGCCTTTCCGGTTTCCCCGGCGGCCAGCAGCAGGTCGGTCTGACGGCAGAGGAAGGCCGGGATCTGCAGGATATCGACCACTTCGGCGGCGCGCTGCACCTGGGGCACGTCATGGACATCCGTCACCACCGGACAGCCGAATTCCTCGCGGATCGCGTTGAGGATCTCCAGACCCGCCTCGATGCCGAGGCCCCGCACGCCCGACAGGGACGAGCGGTTGGCCTTGTCGTAGCTGGCCTTGAAGACAAAGGGGATGCCCAGATCGGCGCAGGTCTCGGCCAGATTGCCCGCCAGCATCCGGGCGTGCTCCAGGCTTTCCAGCTGGCAGGGACCGGCCAGCAGGGTGAAGGGGCGGTCGTTGGCAACCGTCAGGTCGCGGATCTGGACGGGCTTGGGGGTCGTCATGGGTTCAGCACCTTCTCGATACGGGCGATGTCTTCGGGGTTGTTCAGCTCCCAGAAGATCCGGCCCTTGGCGTCGACCTCGACGCATTTCAGTTTCGCGCCGTTCTCCAGGAACCGCAGCTGTTCCAGCCCTTCCAGCTTTTCCAGCGGCCCTTCGGGCCAGGCGCCATAGGCGGCCAGGGCCCGGGGGCGATAGGCATAGACCCCCACATGGTGGAAGACCGGCACGGCGCCGGGGGCAAAGGCCTTGCCGCCGGTGTAGGGGATCACTTCCTTCGAGAAGTAAAGCGCGTTGCGGGCCGCATCGAAAACCGCCGTCGTGCCGCCCACGCGGTCATGCTTGCGGTCTTCAAGGAACATCGCCAGCGTCTCGGGATCGCAGCGCAGGACGGGGGTGGCGGCATCCAGGGTTTGATCTTCGCCCATGGCGGCGATCAGGTCTGACAGGAACCAGGGGGGCGTCAGCGGCGCGTCGCCTTGCAGGTTCACCACCAGATCCGGGTCGAGGCTCCCTTTCGCCAGGGCATCGGCGCAGCGCTCGGTGCCATTGCGGCAATCCTCGGAGGTCATGATGACCTCGGCGCCAAAGCCGCGCGCCGCCTCGGCGATGCGGTCGTCATCGGTGGCCACGAAGACCGCATCGGCCTCGGGCACCGACATCGCCGCCTCCCAGCTTCGCTGGATCAGGGTCTTGGCGCCATCGGGGCCGGTCAGCACCGCCAGCGGCTTTCCCGGATAGCGGGTCGAGGCATAGCGGGCGGGGATCAGGATCACGGTTTGCATCGGGGTCTCCTCGGGCCACGGGGCAGGCGGCGGGGTCAGGCCAAAAGGTTACGCCACACCGGCGCGCAGGCAATCATGCAGGCGGATCAGCCCCAGGGGGCGGCCCGCCTCATCGACGACGAAAAGCGCGGTGATCTTCTTGTCATTCATCACCTGCACCGCTTCCGAGGCCAGGGCATCCGGGGCTATGACCTTGGGCCCGGCGGTGGCCACCTCGCCCACACTGGCGTCGAACAGCCGGTCGAGGTGACGGCGCAGGTCGCCATCGGTGATGATGCCGCTGAGCTTGCTGGCGGGCGTGCCGTCCTCGGTCACCCCCAAGACGCCAAAGCCCTTGCCGGACATGGACACCAGCCCCTGGCGCATCGGCAGGGAGGCCTCGACCAGCGGCAGCTCGGCGGCGGGCACCATCACCGCCTCGACGCGCAGCAGCTGCGCGCCCAGCTTGCCGCCGGGGTGGAAGACGCGGAAATCGTCGCGGCCAAAGCCCCGCCCCATCATCAGCGCCACGGCCAGCGCATCGCCAAGCGCCAGGGTCGCCGTGGTCGAGGTGGTGGGCGCCATGCCCATGGGGCAGGCCTCGTCGGCGTCGGGCAGCAAAAGCACCACATCGGCCTCGCGCGCCAGGGTGCTTTGCGCCCGGCGGGTGATGGCAATCAGCGGGATCGAGAAGCGCCGGGCATAGGTCAGCAGATCCGCCAGTTCCGTGGTCTCGCCCGAGTTCGACAGCACCAGGCAGGCGTCGTTCCGGGTGATCATGCCCAGATCGCCATGGCTGGCCTCGGTCGGGTGGACGAACTGCGCGGGCGTGCCGGTCGAGGCGAAGGTGGCGGCGATCTTGCGCCCCACGTGGCCCGACTTGCCGACGCCCGCGACCACCACCCGGCCCGTCACCGCGCGCAGGATGTCGATTGCCTGGCGGTGCGGCGCGCCCAGGGTGCCGGCCATCTGGTGCAGCGCCCCGGCCTCGACCGTCAGCACCCGGGCCATCTCGCCCAGCACGTCGTTTTTCAGCTCGGATGCGGTCATGATTTGGGCTCCTTCATTGGCCGTCGGCATAGCCCCGAAGGCGCCACAAGAGCAAGGGTGGCTGGGAGCCGTCAGTGCTCTTGGAGACTCTCGGCGTTCGGGGCCCCCGGCGCGAGAACTGAGGCGTGTGGCTGCCTCACGGCTGGAAACCTCTCCTCACCCCAGAGATTGAAAAGAGGCCAGACGCCATCACGCTGGTAGTGGTAATCCCGATAGATGTGGACGATAGAGTTCTTGTCGGGAGCACAGGCAGGGTCGTTTCGTTTACCCCACCAAGCCTGAGCCGCCTCGACCTCGCAACGCAGAAGCGCGCCAAACTTCCGGGTCCTCACCAGTTCAGCAAGGGCTTGATGAGGGGTGAGCGGGGCGCTGCGCAATTCTCGCTCTTTCAGGGCCAGTTTGTGCAGGAAATACGCGGCTTCATCTGGGACGGTACCCAGCCTTGGCGCCTGGGGGCCTCCGAGGATCAGCTGGTCAAGCGCCTCGTCCGAGAGCTCGAACAGTTCACGGCCACGCTCGAGGCGCCGGTGCACCGCAGTATTCACCCACCTTTCCGCCAGTATCTCTGAAGACATAGCCACGGCCTCCTGTGCGGTCTTGAAATTGATTTCAGTGAAGAAGATATGCGCCGGGCCCCAGGTCCACTTATCGTCGCTCAGAAGAGACACACGAAGATTCTGGAGCAGCCCGTCAGCGTCGTGGCAGACCTCGAGTTGCGTGTGGCAGATCAGCTGGCGGATATCTGCCAGTAGCGCAGGATCTATCCGCGTTGTGATCTCCGTGTGCAGATCGAGTACGGCGCGACGCAGATGAACGAATACAGCCTTTGGGTAGGCGAACGGCAGGATAAGCATTGGATTCTCCTTGGCTTTAATGGCTTTTTCAGTGGTTGCCACGACAGCCCGACTGGCGCCGGGTAGCTCGTGAACCCAACCCGGCGCCAGTCGGACTGTTTGGAAGGCCGGCAAGCGGAAAGGACGCGGTCCTGTTCACACCAGTCAGGGCGACTTGGCCGGGGCCACCTGGCGCAGCAGACTTTTCAGTAGAGCCACGCTCTGTGCTGAGTGACCGAACCTGTGACCAAGCCAGATCTCCGCATCCCTCGGAGCCATGCGGACGTTCGAAAACACTTTGCGCGTCGGCATCCCGTATTCGATCCAGCGTTCAACCGTTCGTTCGCTCGTGCTGAGAGCGCTGGCGAGCGCAACCTTGGAGAGCAAAGGCAACTGATAAGCCTGCCGATGCTCCCCTCTTGGTATCGGCCCCTGTTCAACCGCCCAAACCTGGCTCCAGGATGTCCTCCATGCCCCGCACAAGCGCACGCCGGGCAGGCGCCCGGACCGAAAGTAGGCACGCACGGTTGCATGAGAGAGCGCGAAGTGTTGGGCTGTTGCAGCCACGTCGAGAGCGAAGTCATGTGCAAAGTTCATGAAGAACAGATTGTCCCCGGGACCGCGCACTCCAAACGTTCCTGGAAAAAATCTTGCGGAGTCGATTTTCGAGCTCCCCTTGGGGCCTCGCAAGTCACTAAATTGGTCTAAGGGAAGGCGCATGTCTGGCCGACATGTAGAGCCCTCACTCGGAGACACTCATGCCGTGTTTCTCCCCTGCGGCATGTTTTGCCCGGATTGCCAGCCAGTCTCGTTGTGCAGCGGTTTGCTGAGAGAGGGCCTCGTACTCCGCCCCTGCGTCTCTGGAAGAATGCCCCAGCAGAGCAGCAACGGCCGCTGGTGCGGTGGCAGGATCGTGAAGCCTCAGATAGTCCGCAGCCAGCGTCCTGAGATCGTGTATCGGTACGCCAATCGCCGCAGAGACTCTCTCGCTTGGCCAGCGCCGATCGAAGCCAGCCAGTTCGTGCGTCAGCCAGTTCATTCCGACCAGTTCGGTGTAGCATCGATGCGCATGGCGGCGTGGTCGCCCGGCCAGAAGGTGCTGATCGAGCACCCAACCGATTTCGGTCCACAAAGTGCCAGCATCCAACCAGACGCCGGTCTTTTCCTGTTGCCAACGGAGGCCCCAAGCCCCCCAGGGGTCTCGCACCAAAGCCTCACCAAGACGCCAGGACGCAATATCGCCGCTTCGAGGCGGCACATTGAGTGTCACCGCGAGAATGGCAGCTGTCGCGCGTGCAGTCGCGGCTTCGGAGCGCCAATCGGCACTGGCATCAGCCGTTTCCAGGTTCCGAATGACGGCATGGAGGACCTCCGAATACCCACCCTGTTCATAGAGCGCTTCTATGCGCGTCTGCTTGAGCTTGGGGATGCGTCTGGCTTCGCGAAGGAGCCCCATCTGGACCGATCGCAACCCGGCAACCGCATCCGCGTCATGGTGACCATGCGTTCCAAGGCTCACCAAGCCGCCGAGATAATTAGCGATCGTTGATGGCCGCAGCCCTGCTTCACGAAATTTTCGCGCCATCTCCCAGCCAAGCAGCCACCCGAGCCGTGGTGGACAGATCATCCTGGGCAACAGTTCGGCACAGCGATTGATGGAGGCCACATGCCGTCGGAGCGTACTCTCAGCGATCGGGGCTTCCTGCAGTGCAGGCAGTAGCTTGATCCAAGCCTCGGGCCAATTGCGCGGTTCGGTAACGCCCCGATGATGCCCGGAGCCGGCCACCCGGGGCCCACCAGGCCGTGCACGATAGTAGGCCCGCCGAAGCGCCCGGCCTTCGGCGAGACACATCCCGGGCGCATGGAGCTCGAGCATCCGCAGGAGCAGCCCCAGAGCGGACTCGTTACGGCAAGCCGCGGCGAAACTCGCCTGAGACGGCAAATCCGGGACATCTTGGCGGGCGGCCAGCACTTCGAAGAAACGCGCGACCGCAGTGATCGCACCGGCAGGTAGATCGGCACGCGCAGCTATCATGCGCTCCCGTACATCGGCAGGTACTGCCGCGAGCCGGACCCGAGCTTTGTCATCACGCATCACGTAGTCTCCTTCTGAGGGTCTTGAGTAAGTCCGGGTGCTCCGCAAGGATCGCGGCGCGCGCCTCTCGCGCCGCCGTCTGCCCGTCATCGCGGCCGTAGTGTTTCCGAGCGGTACCTTCGAGATTGCCCAGAACCGACGAGACAAAGGCATAATCCCCGGGTCGGAGAGCGAGGCTGAGCAGAGCCACGACGTGGCGCATGCGATGCGGTGTTTCATGCACACCGAGCACGTCGGACGCATCCCGCCACAGTTCCAGAAAGGCGCTGGTGGAATAGCTGCCGCGCGGCAGCGCGACCAGATCCCCTTCATCCTGAGCCGGCAAGGCCGAGCCAGGAAAGAGGTAAACATTGTCCGGGTCGAGGCCCTGTAGTTCGATCAATCTCGGTCGACCTTCATTGAGCCACGCGCGGAGTACCTCCGCATCGGACCCCACGACATCAACGTTGATCCAAGCGTTGTTCTTCACTTCCCAGGGTGCGAACCGAAATGTCATCATTGTCTCATTCGGTGATGTCCGAAGCAGGTTCGCATGTGCTTCACCCGATGCAGCGATCCTGACATGGCGCAGGCAGGCGGTCCTAAGAGGTCGCGACATCTGAAGCGCGTAGCCGGCCGCTCCAGCGAGCAGGCGTAGCGCCGTCACTTCCCGAGCCTTCTGCTTTGAACTGACGGCCTCAGCGAGGGCTCTATGTGCAATCTCAGAGATACGCGTCGGCGCGTTGGCCCAGACAGAAGCCAGATCAGGGCGCTGCCGCAACCTGCCCGCAATCCGGTCGACCTCCATGATAACGGAATTGTTCTTCGAGACCTTCCGCTTCGCCCGTGGCGCGTCGTAGTGCTTCGTCTTCAGGAGCGTGATGACCGCCGCCAGACCGGAATCTCCGAACCCATACCGCGCCAAGGTGACGAGATGCGTCAGTCGTGTTTTCAAAGTCGTCGATTCCAGCCCGGCTTTCAGATCGGTGCCAGCATCTGACCGATCGATCTGCTGCGTGATGGCAGCCCTTACGATCTCAATATCGAAGAGCTCGCGCACAGTCTCTAAGTCCAGTACGTCACGACCGCTGTCTTCCCAAGCGCGTACCAACCAAGTAACAGCCTGCCGATACGCATTGCGAGCGACCGTCGGCTTGCCGACCTCCCGACCCTCCTGAGAAGCACGGATATCGGCTTCGGCCGTGACCATCTTTGGGTCTTCTCCAGCTTCGATCCGAGCGAGCAGCTTGTCAGCCATGTCCTCGCTGCCAGCAAGACAGGCATCAGCCAGAGCTTCGAAAGAAATTCGAAATGGCTTCGGCAGGGTCGTCCAATCGATCCGTCGCGCCCTACTGGAGCCAACCGGAGGCACGAGGCTCCCTCCGGGCAGGAACTCCTGAATGGCTGCCGGGGCATGCGAGGCGCCCTTCAACTCATTCACGAAGACAACAGCTTTGCGCAGGCTCTTGCGCCCTTCTGCGGAGACTTCTCGCCCGATCCGATCAATCTCGTCCTGTGTCAGCGCTTCCGGTGCACAACTTGCCCGCGCCCGCAAAATCGTGAGGGTGCGGTGCCGCCCCATGGGCCAGAACGCCCCGGATCCCGCCGCCCCCTCCTCGGCCGCAATCACTTCCATAAGCTGCGTAAAACGCTGTCGATGCGCTGGCGCAGCAAAAGGCAGCAGCTCTTTTGATTGCAGGAAACGCCGAAGCGCGGATCGCACCCGGGAATCCGCACGGCGCCCGTTCGCCTTCATGTTCCGAGCGCGACTGACCAGCGCATAGCCTTCACCCGCCACGGTAGTCTCGAAGAACCGCATGCTGGCTGGCAAATTGACAATGTCATCATCGAGCATGCAGAGCCGCGCCGGAACATGCCGGATCGCCTGGATCGTGTCAGTGCTCGCTCCCTGTGCAACAGCCCATTCCAGGAGGTCTCGGAAGGTATGTTGAGTCATTTCCATCTCCTTGTTCGGCCACCATCCGGCCCTCACAGCGAGGGGCCGGATGGTGGCTGAATCGGAGATAGAAAAAGAACTGTTTGCATCCGAAGCTGGCGCGCTCCGAGATTGCTGAACACAGATTCAGGTACACGCTTCGGGGGCCGTGACCAGGCCGTTCCTGAGAAATTTATGCTTCGTCGCGGCGGTGACGAGCCAATGTCTGGTACATTGATGCAAGCAAACTGGGAATCACAAATGGCAGACATCAGAATTGACCGCACAGGGAGGGAGTTGCACGGTACGCCGCCCCTGCTTGGCCAGACAGAGGTGCCATCGCTGCCGGCTGAGAAAAGCATCGGAGGATTCTGACTGATGCCTGCTGCAGCCCCGGCGCACTGCAAACTGCAGTTCATGCGACAACGTCGTCTCAGCGTCTATCCCGACGAATTCGACCTGGAACAGGACATTTGTGACATCACCATGTGGCTCACCGTGAAGCTTCACCTCCGTTCCACCCATCTCTGGATCGATCGTCACTACACTCACCAGGGTCGCCAGATCGCGTCTGTGCGGGCGATGAGCCGGGGGCGAAAACAGAATGCCTGACGCCCCACGCAATAGATGCGTTCTTGGCCCTGGGCTACGAGATCAGCGACTCGGGGGCTGATACTTATGTTCATCAGCACTGCGACGGACGGCACTCAAAACATGAAGAGCTTAGCGCATACGAGCGCATAGAGGCTGCGCTGCAAGCGGCGTCTGACACCACAGATTGTGGATGAGCTCTGGAGTTGCGAGTTGATACCCATCTCGTGGTGGGGAGTGCGTTGCGCAATATGCGCAACGGATTCGTTTCTCAAATCTTTGGGCGTCGATATCTATGCGTCGGGTCATCGGCGCCCTCCGGCCGCGCCGCAAGCGCTTCGGCGATCGGCAGACGTTTTTGCTTTCGCCGGGGCAAGCCACGCAGCGTCACTTCATGCGGCGGCCCGCTGCGCGCCAGGCGCTCATAGAGCTCACGTCCGGTCGCGAATTCCGATGACTGTTTTTCGTCTCGCTTCATGCACGGAGTGTAACATGTTCTGTCATCTCGCGGAAGATGTGCAGCAGTCAGCGTGACATCGAGATGCATTGTCACATAAACAGCGCATACTGAGGCACTATGCTGTTTTTATATGTCTCTCCAGTAGCTTATGTGAGCGACGTAGAAATACTTTATCGTCTTCGGTATATTGACGCAGAAACTGCCGAATTTCAGCGGCCTTTTATCGCAAACGAGAAACTGCACATGAAATACTTGGTTCTCGCAGACTTGCATTACGATTTTTGGAAGCAGTCCGATCGCGATCCGTTTGCGGGGCTCGAGCGCGAAATCGGATCTCTGGATCTACTGATCTTAGCTGGCGACATCAGCAACAAACCGACAGTTCGCTGGAAGACGGCTCTCGACGCCTTGAAGGTTCTGCTGCCGCCGGAACGCATTGCTGTGTTTCCCGGGAACCACGACTTCTACCAGTTCCGGATAGACGGTGAGGATCGCCTGAAGAGCATCGCCGCAGCTGCGGGCGTGCTCTACGCCAACATGAACGATATTCGTCTCAACGACACGCGACTGCTTTGCGCGACCCTTTGGAGCGATTTCGAGATTGGGCCAGGGCGAATGATCAACGAAGACCATATCCCGCGCCGGATGAATGACTACAAGCTGATCCGAGTCGCCGGAGACGGCTACCGGAAGCTGCGCGCGAGAGACGTGATCCAGCGCCATCTCGCTCACCGGAACTGGCTCGACCTCGAGCTCTCCAGGAAGTTCTCCGGCCGCACGATCGTTGTCACGCATCACGCCCCACATCCCGATGTGCTGCACAACTACAGCGAAGATCTCGAGGCGGCATACGCCAGCGACCTGACCTCACTCATCGCGCGGCACGCCCCCGATGCATGGCTCTTTGGACACAGTCACGATGCCTGCGGCACCACCGTCGGGTCGACCCGCTTGGAAAATGTCTCTCTCGGGTATCCCTGGGAAGTATCGGACCCTGCTGAGCGTATCCGCTCTCTTATACGAGAGACTGAAACGGTAGCAGATACTGAATGACACCACGTCCCGAACACCTGACGCCGCTGTAGTTCGCTATAACTCGAGTGCCAGAAACGCACAGGTTGGCGGGGATTTTCCAGATTTCGCAAAAGGGCCGGCAAACATATCGCCAATATATGTTCGGTGGCCTTTGTGCGGCTGGCGAAGAAACTGCCGCCTTGGCGGGGATTTGCACATCGTCCTGTGCGATTAAAAGTGACAGCGCCGCTCTTATCGGGTCTCGCAGGCTCGCATCACCTGCGAGACACACAGCACCTGAGCGCAGTGCCCAAGTCTCAGGAAGCTGCCGCACCGGAACGCTCATGAAGGAGCAGATGCAACCGTCTCAACTGCGCGGTGCGCAAGGCGCGCATTTGCTCGGCGAGGGCGCGCGCCGTATTCGGCTCATACCTCGCAACAAGTATCAGAAGTTCAGCTTGGGCCCGACGTACCCAGGACGTCCCTCCAAGGTCCGTGAGTTGCAGGCCCTCGGGAGACAGGGATGCGGCCAGACAGGTGAGTTCCAGCGTAACCAGATCCGACACAGCGGTTTCGAGAGCTGTACGCGTACCTGCTCGCGGCGGATCCTGAGCACAGTTTTTCAGCCAGTTGCGTAACCGAAAACTCCACGTTCTTCCCTGTTCCGCCGAAGGCAACAGGACATCCAGCGCAGCATGTCGATCATGACTGTAAACTTGCAGATCCAGGTAAAGAGCATCCATTCTCATATCATTTCCTTTCGAGAAGATCTTCAGCGCCGCCGTTTCGGTTCGGTTTTCGCGCGGGCGCCACCAGCGCCGCCCGCGGACAAACCAACCGAGGCCGTTACCCAGCCTTCGTGCCGCTCTTAGATTTCAAAGGGGTGGCCAGCTTTTTTACGGCGGCTTCCACGCCGAGGATGCAGACCCCGCCGCTCGGCTGCGCGCCGTCGCTCCTGACATGTCCAACTGGCGGCGATACGGGCCACCAGGTCCTGTTGTCGATCCAGCAGGTTCTCAGTCAGATGTCCCAGCACAGGCGTACCCGCTGCATTCTTGTCCAGGCGAGGATCGGATTGGGAGACACGAATCCGACGTGCCAGAACAAAACGGCTCGCGTGCTCCAACCCGCAAGCCTCAAACTCGTCATTCACTCGCAGCTCGTAGCCAGCGTTGGCCCGACCAGAGGACGTAGTGCAATACGCCAGCAAAAACTCGTCTCTCGTTGCATCCAACACCAGGGCCGGCCGAGCGTAGGGCGAAGGCCCCTCTTTGTAGGGAAACTTGAAAGACACGATATCCCCCGGCGCGATCCGAGGGTTTTCAATGAAAGGCATAGTGGAGGTCCTTCTGGAACAGGCAACGGTAGCGAACCGATGCGGTGGCCTCACAGCACCGCATCGGCTTTCTACCGAACCCTTCTCTGCACCCGCCATTTTCTAATGAGATGAAAAAGCAAGGGCATTGCAGAGGCGAACCTTCTTCCTTGCCCCAAATCACATCCGCCAACTCATGCTCATTGCGGGACGCTACGCGAGCGTTCCGAAAGGAAACTGCATGGGCCGATGCTCCGTGGCTGGATTAACCAACGCCGGGGAAGGCGAACTGAGGGCGTCAAGTACCTTGGCCGCTTTTGGTCCGTCAGAGCAAAAGGTGCGCTGCCACGACTACGGGGTCTGCTGAATGGAACTGGTGAGCCCAGCCTCAGGCATGGACCCGGTCCAAGCGATGCGCGGCGCAGGGATCTTGACCCCGAAGCGCGGGCTGACCCAGCCCCCCTGCCCCGGCTGATCGCCCTGGCCCTCGCGGATCTCGACCCGGCCGCCCTCGGGCAGGACCAGGCGGGCCAGCGGGCCCTGGGGGTCGGCGATCTCGATCCCCTGCCCCGTCTCGGTGGCCGTGGCCCCCGCGGGCAGTTGCCAGACGATCTCGACCGGCTGATCGGTCGGCCCGCTGAGGCGGTCGGTGACGGCAAAGCCCCCCGGGGCGGCGGTGATGCGGCGGATGTGACGCACCCCGAACCGTTTCTCATAGCCGTCGTGTTCGGCCTCGATGGACCAGTCGGGGCCCGGGGTGGTGCCGATCAGATGGGCGCGCGCCTTGTGCGACCAGTTGAAGGGCCCCGAGATCACGCTTTGATCGGCGCCCGCGATGTTCAGCGTGCTGTGCGAGGGGGTGCCCCGGAACCAGTCCCGCCAGATGCCGCCCGAATGGTACAGATAGGTGCCCGGGTCGACGAAAAGCGGCCGGTCGCCGATCCAGGCGCTGATCGCATTGGCATCCGCGTTGCCATGGGCGGCGATGGACAGATAGCCCAGGGGGCCGTGATCCATCAGCACCCGCAGGCCATCGGCGCCGCGCCACTGGCTCAGGCCGCCCTCGGGGAAGGTCACCAGGCCAGGCGCCGGGGCCGGCCCGGTCGCGGGGGCAGCAAAGACAACCTCGCGCAGATCGCGAGGGGCGGGCACCGGGCCTGCGGCGGGTTGGCCCAGGTAGCCTGCCACGCAGGCGGCGACGCTGGCGCCGTAGCGGTCTTCATGGCCTGCCAGGGTCAGCACCTTGCCCTCGTCATCGTCGCACAGGGGCGGCAGCTGGCCCTGGCTGTCCGACAGGGTGGCGATGAAACGGGCGAAGGCCGCCAGGCGCCCCTCCACCGCCCCGCCCAGGGGCTGGCCCGCCGCCCGGGCGGCCAGGGCCGAGACCAGCAGGAACTCGCAGGTGAAGGCGCCATAGGTGGGCGATTGTTCCGCCGGGGCGCCATCGGCGAAGATCTGCAAGGCCGCCTCGCGCTCCAGCCCCTTGCGGGCATTGGCGGCCAGCCGGTCGCCCCCCGCCAGCCCGGGCACCGACAGGCCCAGCAAAAGCTCGGCCGCCAGTTCCGCCACCAGGTGGTTGTTGGCCGAGGAGAAGCGCGAGGGATAGCGCGCCAGCCAGACCGCATGGGCCGACAGCAGCTGGCGCAGCAGGGCCAGGGTCTTGGGCGCCAGCGCCGCGCCGCAAAGGCTGGAGACCACCAGCAGGCTGATGGCGCGCAGGGCCAGTTCGATCCCCGAATTCCACCCCAGCCCCCGGAAGGGCGGGTTGGTGCGGTGCCAGCTTTCGATCACCGCCTCGATGGCCGCCAGATAGGCCGCCTGTCCGGTCAGCGCATGGGCCGCCGCCAGCGGGTGCAGGAATTGCAGGCGGTTGAACTCCCACACATATTTGATGTCGCCAATGTCGGCGCGGTGGCGATAGGAGATATCGAAGGTATAGCGTTCGGCCCCGTCCCAGGCCTGGCCGGTCACCGGGTCCAGCCGCCAAAGCCCGTCCAGATCCGGCCCCGCCAGATCGAAGGCGGGCCAGTCCTGGCCCAGGGCGCTGAACCGCCCCGCCAGGATCGCATCGGCGGCGGCCAGGATGCGGGCGCGGTCGTCCGCTGCGGCCTCGCCCAGGGTGAAGCCGGGGATGGCGGGCGCGGGGCCGGGGCTTTCATAAAGCGGCCAGCCCTCCAGGGTGCCGCGCGCGGCCTTCTTCAGGCGGATCTCGCGGACCCGGTGCAGCACCTCTGCCGGGCTCATGGATCGCAGGCGGTTGATATACCAGGCCAGGCTCATGCGGCGTCCTTTCCAGCGGCGGCGCGGGCGGCATCGGCGCGCCAGTGCCCGACCAGGCGGGCGACATAGCCCTCAATCTCCAGATGCTCTTCGTGAAAGGCCCGGGCGGCGGCGCCCAGGCGGGCGCGGGTCTGGGGCTCGGCCAGAAGCCGGGCAAAGGCCGCCGTCAGGGCCGCCACATCGCCGGGTTGCACCAGGATCCCGGTCACATCGTCGGTGATGATGTCCTCGGTGGCGCCCACGGGGGTGGTGACCACGGGCAGGCCCGCGGCCATGCCCTCGATCACCGACATCGGCAGGTTCTCGTCATAGGAGGGCAGGGTCAGGATATCGGCCTGGCGCAGATAGGCCTCGACCTCGGCCGGGCCGACCCAGCCGGGAAAGGCGGCCTTCTCGCCCAGACCGGCAGCGGCGGCGCGGGCCTTCGCCTCTTCGACCGCGCCATTGCCGCCGATGACGGCGCGCCAGGGCAGGCCCTCGGGGATCCGCGCCAAGGCCTCGATCAGATCATAGGTGCCCTTGCGCTCGCCGATGGCGCCCAGGAAGAGGATCATCGGCACCCCATCCCCAGAGGTCTTCTCGCCCTCGAACCGCGGGGTGGCATTGGGGACGATCTTCAGCAGCGGAGCCTTGGTCCCCAGGCGGTCGGCGACGAAATCGCGCCAGACCGTGCCCAGCAGATAGGCCGCCGTGGCATGGGTGAAGATATAGTCGATGCGCGCCCGCAGCGCCGGTTTCGCCCCCGCCCAGTACTGCCGGAAGCGCGAGCCGTGCAGATGCACCACGTAAGGAATGCCCAGACGCACGCAAAGCCGCACCAGCTGATACTTGCGCGCCACCGAGGCCTTCTGCGACAGGTTCACATGCACGATATCGGCGCGGCCCTGGGCCTTCAGCCGCCGCAGATCGCGCATCGCCCGCCAGGTATAGAAGGGCGCCTTCCAGATCGGCCCGGCGCCCCGGGTGGTCAGGAAATGCAGGCGCAGGTCTGGGTCGGCCACCCGGGCCGCCTCGCCCCGGACATAGTCCATGATGCGGTCGATGCCGCCCTTGCCGCCCTCGCCCAGGGGGGTCAGCACGACCACGTCCAGCGGTTTCCTGTCGCTCTCGGCCATCGGGCCCTCCTGATCGGTGGCGGCGCGTCAGACGCCGTAATAGTCGCGATACCAGCGGACGAAGGCCGCCACCCCCTCGGGCACCGAGGTCTTCGGGCGATAGCCGGTCAGGGTATAGAGCAGATCCGCATCGGCCCAGGTGGCGGGCACGTCGCCCGCCTGCATGGGCATCAGGTTCCGCTCGGCGCGCCGCCCCGTGGCGGCCTCGATGGCGGCGATGAAATCGGTCAGCTGCACGGCCTCGGAATTGCCGATATTGACCACCCGCCAGGGGGCCACCGGCGACAGGCTCTCGCCCTCGGGCACCTGGCCGTCCTCGGGGCGTTCGGGGATCGCTTCGGTGGTCAGCAGGCGGATCCCCTCGACCAGGTCGTCGATATAGGTAAAGTCGCGCTTCATGTCGCCATGGTTGTAGACGTCGATCGGCCGGTCCTCGAGGATCGCCTTGGTGAACTTGAACAGCGCCATGTCGGGCCGCCCCCAGGGCCCGTAGACGGTGAAGAAACGGAACATGGTCACCGGCAGGCCGAAGAGATGGGCGTAGGAATGCGCCATGTTCTCGGTCGATTTCTTCGTCGCCGCATAGAAGGACATCTGGAAATCCGCCCGGTCGGTTTCGCGGTAGGGCATCGCCGTATTGGCGCCATAGGCCGAAGAGGTCGAGGCCAGCAGCATGTGCTGCGGCGGATAGGCCCGGGCGGCCTCCAGCAGTTCGAAGGTGCCGACGATATTGCTTTCCAGGTAAGAGCGCGGGTTCTCGATCGAGTAGCGCACGCCGGCCTGGGCGGCCAGGTGGATGACGAAATCCGGGCGCTCGCGCGCAAACAGATCCATCAGCAGGCCGGGGGTTTCCACCTTGTCGTTGATCGCGGTGAAATGCGGGCTTTGCAGCAGCATGGCCTGCCGCCGCTCCTTCAGGGCGACCTCGTAGTAATCGGTCATCGCATCCAGGCCGATGACGCGGAAGCCATCCGCCAGGAAACGCCGACAGACGCTGTGGCCGATGAACCCGGCCGATCCGGTGACAAGAACGGTCTGCATGGGCGCTTCCTTAATCCGAGCCGAAGAGGTCGCGGGTGAAGACCTTGTCTTCCACATCCGCCAGATCCGGGGTCATGCGGTTGGCGATGATCACGTCGGACCGCCGCTTGAAGTCCTCCAGGTCGTGCAGCACCTCGGAGTTGAAGAAATCGGGCGCCTCCAGGGCCGGTTCATAGACGATGACCGGAATGCCCTTGGCCTTGATCCGCTTCATGATCCCCTGGATCGAGCTTTGGCGGAAATTGTCGGATCCGGCCTTCATCACCAGCCGGTGGATGCCCACCACCCTGGGCTGCATCGCCACCACCTGGTCCGACAGGAAATCCTTGCGGGTGCGGTTGGCGTCGACGATGGCGCGGATCAGGTTCTGCGGCACCTCGGAATAATTCGCCAGAAGCTGCTTGGTGTCCTTGGGCAGGCAATAGCCGCCGTAGCCGAAGGAGGGGTTGTTGTAGTGGCTGCCGATGCGGGGGTCATGGCCGATGCCCTCGACGATGGCGCGGGTGTCCATGCCCAGGGACATGGCATAGCTGTCCAGCTCGTTGAAATAGGCCACGCGCAGGGCGAGGTAGGTATTGGCGAAAAGCTTGATCGCCTCGGCCTCGGCCGAGCCGCAGAAGATCGTCGGGATGTCGTCCTTCAGCGCGCCCTCGGCCAGCAGCCGCGCGAAGGTGCGGGCGCGGTCGCTGTCCTCGCCCACCACGATCCGCGACGGGTAAAGGTTGTCGTACAGCGCCTTGCCCTCGCGCAGGAATTCCGGGCTGAACAGGATATTGCCGGTGCCGAAGCGCTGATTCACCTCGGCGGTATAGCCCACGGGGATGGTGGACTTGATCACGATGGTGGCGGCGGGATTGATGCGCAGCACATCGGCGATCACCGCCTCGACGCTGCGGGTATCGAAATGGTTGGTGACCGGATCGTAGTTGGTGGGGGTCGAGACGATGACATAGTCCGCCCCCGCATAGGCTACCTCTGGGTCGGTGGTGGCCGACAGATCCAGATCCTTTTCCGCCAGATACTGCTCGATCTCGGCATCGACGATCGGGCTTTGCCGGGCGTTGATCTTCTCGACCCGCTCTGGCGACAGATCCACGGCGACGACCTGGTGGTTCTGGGCCAGCAGAACCGCGTTGGACAGGCCGACATAGCCGATCCCGGCGACGGCAATCTTCATGCTCTCGTCCTCTCTCTCGTCTGTCCGGGCTCAGCTGCGCGCGTAGACGTCTTCGTAGCGCACGATGTCGTCCTCGCCGACATAGGCGCCGGTCTGCACCTCGATCAGCACCATGGGGATCTTGCCGGGGTTCTCCATCCGGTGAACGCAGCCAAGCGGCAGGTAGACCGACTGGTTCTCCGTCACCAGGCGGACCTCGTCGTCGATGGTCACCTTGGCGGTGCCCTCGACCACGATCCAATGTTCCGATCGGT
The DNA here is from genome assembly GCF_050897975.1 of Pseudooceanicola aquaeponti. NCBI lineage: Bacteria > Pseudomonadati > Pseudomonadota > Alphaproteobacteria > Rhodobacterales > Paracoccaceae > Pseudooceanicola > Pseudooceanicola aquaeponti. The sequence goes on along the minus strand of NZ_JBPAXY010000011.1, from coordinate 2,293 downwards.
GGAAATGGCTTTGCAGGCTCAGCGCCGCGCCGGGGTGCACCAGGATCCGCTTCACCTGGAAACGGTCCCCCACCACCAGGCTTTCGAACCAGCCCCAGGGGCGGTGGTCCTTGGGGAAATGGGTGGCCTGGGCGGCGCCCTTGGCCTTCAGCGCCGTCACCGCCTTCTTGACGTCCTGGGCCCGGTCCATCGAGGCCACCAGCACGGCGTCGTTCATCGCGATGGCCATGACATTGTCCAGGCCGATCCCCACCACCTCCAGCCGGTCGCTTTCCGAACGCAGCAGCGAATTGGTGCAGTCAATCGCCGTGGCCTCGCCCGAGGTGGCCACGCCGTTTGCATCGGGGCCGGTCTCGCGCCAGACCGCATCCCAGCCCCCGAGGTCGGACCAGCCGCCGGCGAAGGGCACCACCGACAGGTTCGGCGCCTTTTCCATCACCGCATAGTCGATCGAGATATCCTCGGCCGTGGCCCAGGGCTCGGGCGCCAGGCGCAGGAAGCCCAGGTCGGGCTTGGCCTCGGCCAGGGCCGCCTCGACCGGGGCGATCAGCTGCGGGCAATGGGCCCCGAAGGCCGCCACGGCGTCGCGCGCCTTCAGCAGGAAGATCCCGGCGTTCCACAGGTAATTGCCCGCCGCCAGCATCTCGGTGGCGCGGGCCTCGTCGGGTTTCTCGACGAAGCGGCTCAGCTTGACGGCGGCGCCGTCCTCCCCCGGCTTCTGGGACAGCTCCAGATAGCCATAGCCGGTTTCGGGATGGGTGGGCGCGATGCCGAAGGTCACCAGATCGCCCGCGGCCACGGCGGCCAGGCCCTTTTCCACCGCGGCGTGGAAGGCGGCGGTATCGGGCACCACATGGTCCGAGGGCGCCACCAGCATCACCGCCTCGGGGTCGCTTTCGGCCAGCCACAGGGCGGCGGCCAGGATGGCGGGGGCGGTGTTGCGCCCCTCGGGTTCGATCAGGATCGCGCCGGGGTCGATGCCGACCGCGGCCAGCTGTTCGGTGACGATGAAGCGGAAGTCGGAATTGGTCAGCACCAGCGGCGCGGCAAAACTCAGCTGCCCGCTTTCCCCCGCCAGCCGCCTGGCCGAGGCCTGGAACAGGGTCTCTTCCCCGATCAGCGGAACGAACTGTTTCGGATAGCTTTTCCTCGAAAGGGGCCAGAGGCGCGTTCCGGATCCACCGCACAGCAGCACGGGCGTAATCGTCGTGAATGACATCCTGTCCAAACCTATGAAGAAAATACGTCTGCGCTACTGTTAGCAGGGAATGAGATCAGCTCAACCCCGGGTCAGGGCCCGGACCGCCCGGTTCGCTGCGCCGCGGCGCAAACAGGCAGGACCTTGCCGGGGATGCCTGCGGTTTTTGCAGCCCTCCCCCGCCGGCCTCCGGTCACGCCCCGGCCCGGTCGGTTGACATCGCCCCCCGCCGCGCGACAGTCCGGAACGGATATTTCCGGGCCCGCCGCGCCTTTGGGGGGCATTCATTGAACGACGAAGGTTTCGACATGCAGCATATTCTGGTCACCGGCGGTGCGGGCTATATCGGCTCGCACGCCTGCAAGGCGCTGGCGCGGGCGGGGTTCACGCCGGTCACCTATGATTCCCTTGTCACCGGCTGGCAGGACGCGGTGAAATTCGGCCCCTTCGAGAAGGGCGACCTGATGGACCGCGCCCGGCTGGACGCGGTCTTTGCCAAATACGAGCCCGCCGCCGTGATGCATTTCGCCGCCCTCAGCCAGGTCGGCGAGTCGATGCGCGATCCGGGCCTCTACTGGCGCAACAACGTCCTGGGCTCGCTCAACCTGGTCGAGGCGGCGGTGGATGCGGGCTGCATGAACATGGTCTTCTCCTCGACCTGCGCCACCTATGGCGAACATGACAACGTGGTGCTGGACGAGGACACGCCGCAGCTGCCGATCAACGCCTATGGGGCGTCGAAAAAGGCGGTGGAAGAGATCCTGCGCAACTTCGGCGAAAGCCACGGGCTGCGCCATGTGATCTTTCGCTATTTCAACGTGGCGGGGGGCGATCCCGAGGCCGAGGTGGGCGAATACCACCGCCCCGAGACCCACCTGATCCCGATCATGCTGGAGGCGATCGACGGCAAGCGCCCGGCCCTGACCATCTTCGGCACCGATTACGACACGCCGGACGGCACCTGCATCCGCGATTACGTCCATGTCTGCGACCTGGTCGACGCCCATGTGCTGGGGGTGCGCTGGCTGGAGGCGGGCAAGGGCAACCGGGTGTTCAACCTCGGCACCGGGGCGGGGTTCTCGGTGCGCGAGGTGA
>NZ_JBPAXY010000010.1:0-63068 GCF_050897975.1 Pseudooceanicola aquaeponti | reverse complement strand
ATCGAATGCCTGCCGCCCTTCGCCAAGGATGGCGCCAAGTACGAACCGATCAGCTTTGCCGATTACATCGCCCTGAAGACCAGCCAGGCCTTCGGCGGCTGAGCCCCTATCGCGGCCCCTTAGGGGGCCGCTTCGGGGTGCCCCCTTCCCCTTCGGGGGGCGCCCCCTTTTCCGGCACCGGGCAGCAAGATCCGGGCCGTCATCGTTCAACGCGACTGTTCAACAGAGGAAGACCCAAATGACCCTGACGAGACGTCAAACCCTTGGCGGCATGGGCGCCCTTGGCCTGAGCGCCTTCATGCCCCGCTACGCCTATGCCCAGAATGCCGAAACCCTGGTGGTGCCCACCCTGGGCGGTGTCTGGGAACAGTTCTGGCGCGAGCATATCGCCCCGGCCTTTACCGAGCTGACCGGCGCCAATGTCACCCTGGACGTGGGCAATGGCCGCGTCTTCGGCGCCAACCTGCGCGCCGCGGGCCCCGAAGAGCCGCCCTATTCCATCGTGATGACCAACGAGGTCTTCGCCCAGTCCCTGCGCAAGGAAGGCTTCTTCGAGCCGCTGGATCTGTCGAAGATGCCCAACTACGCCGATCTGTACCCGATCGCGCAAAGCGCCGGTGGCTATGGCGCGGTCGGCACCTATTCCCCGATCGGCATCGGTTTCCGCACCGACATGGTGCCCGCGCCGACCTCCTGGAAGGACCTGTGGAAGGACGACTACAAGGGGCTGATCGGCCTTTACAACTTTGCCAACTCGGCGGGCAAGATGGAGCTGCTGCTGGCCTCGATGCTGTACGGCGAAGACCAGTATGACGTCGACGCGGGCTTCAAGGCGCTGGCGGATCTGGGCCAGGTGATCCAGGTCGATTTCAACCTCTCCACCGCCATGGCGGCGGGCGAGATCGCCGTGGCCCCCTTCGATTTCGCGGAAATCGTCCGCCTGAAGGGCCAGGGCCTGCCGGTGGATTACGTGGTGCCCGAGGAAGGCGTCATCGCCTTTGACCAGACCCTGAACATCCTGGCCAATGCGCCGCACAAGGATCTGGCCTATGCCTATGCCAACTTCCTGATCTCGCCCGAGATCCAGGACATGCTGATGCGCCAGTTCTTCACCTCGCCCACCAACTCGAAGGTCACCGTGCCCGAAGAGCTGAAGGCGCAGGTGCCGATCTCCGGCGAGGCGATGTCGGCGATCCTGCAATGGGACTGGGAATTCGTGAACGAGAACCAGAACGAACTGTCCGAACGCTGGGCCCGCGAGGTCGGCTGACCCGCCCCCTTTCGCATGACAGGAGGCAGGGCCCCGCGGCCCTGCCTCGGCACTTAGGCACCACAGGAACGCGCATATCATGACCGAAGTCAGGTTGAACCGGCTCACCAAGATCTACTCGGGCGGGAAACCGGCAGTGGATTCCATCACGCTCGACATTCCCTCGGGGCAGTTCGTGTCGCTGCTTGGCCCTTCGGGCTGCGGCAAGACCACGACCCTGAAGATGCTGGCCGGGTTCGAGGATGTGACCAGCGGCGAGATCGCCTTTGACGGCGAGGACGTGGGCCGGGTGCCTGCCGAGGATCGCGACATCGGCATGGTGTTTCAGAACTACGCGCTGTTTCCCCATATGACCGTGGCGCAGAACCTGGCCTTCGGGCTGGAGATGCGCAAGATCGCCAAGCCCGAGATCAAGGCCCGGGTGCAGGCCACGCTGGAGATGGTGCAGCTGGATCATCTGGCCGACCGCTATCCGGCGCAGCTGTCCGGCGGGCAGCAGCAGCGGGTGGCCATCGGCCGCGCCCTGACCATCGAGCCGCGCATCCTGCTGCTGGATGAACCGCTGGCCAACCTGGATGCCAAGCTGCGCGAGGAAATGCGCGTTTTCATCCGCGATCTGCAAAAGCGGGTCGGCATCACCACGATCTACGTCACCCACGACCAGGCCGAGGCCATGACCATGTCGGACATGGTGGTGGTGATGTTCGACGGCCATATCGCCCAGGCGGGCGCCCCGCGCGAGATCTACGAGACCCCGAAAACCGCCCGCGTGGCGGGCTTCGTCGGTCAGGTGAACCTGATCGAGGCGCCGATGGACCCCGAGACCCCGGGCCATGCGGCCACCCCCTTTGGCCCCGTGCCGGTCACCGCCCCGGGCCTGGGCGAGACCGTCACCCTGGCCCTGCGCCCCGAGGCGGTGGACATCGCCCCCGCAGGCCAGCCCGGCACCCCCGCCACCATCGAGCGGGTGCAATATTCCGGGGCCATCGTCGACTATACCCTGCGCTTTGCCGATGGCACCGCGCTGGAGGTGAAGACCATCCCCCGCCATGCCTTCGCCACCGGCGACGCGGTCAGCCTGTCGGTGGACCTGGCGCGCTTCCGCCAGCTGGAACGGGAATACTGAGATGTCGCAGCGCAAGACCCTTCTGCTGCTCTTGCCCGCCGGGATCCTGCTGGTGGTCTTTCTGGGCATTCCCTATGTCAGCGTCTTCATCTCGGCCTTTCGCGAACCGGGGCAGGGCACGCCCTATGGCGAGGGCTATACCTTCGGCAACTTCACCCGAATCCTGGGCGACTGGTTCTATGTGAAACAGGCGCTGAACACGATGCTGATCGGCGCGGTCACCACCCTGGCGACGCTGGTGATCGGCCTGCCGGTGGCGTTTCAGCTGGCACGGCCCGACCTGAAGCTGCGTGGCCTCTTTTACGGCATCGTGCTGTCGCCGCTTCTGGTAGGGATCGTCATCCGGTCCTACGGCTGGACCATCCTTTTGGGCAATAACGGCGTGATCAACCGGACCCTGCGGGGCTGGGGCTGGATCGACGGGCCCTTGCCGCTGATGTACAATACGCTCGGCATCGTCATTGCCCTGACCCATGTGTTCCTGCCCTTCATGATCCTGCCGATCATGTCGGCGGTGCAGGGGATCGACCCCTCGGTCAGCTCTGCCGCGCGATCCCTGGGCGCCAAGCGCCCGACGGTGATCCGCCGCGTGCTGCTGCCCCTGGCCATGCCCGGGATCCAGTCGGGCTGTATCCTGGTTTTCGTGCTGGCGCTGTCCTCCTATGTGACGCCGGCCCTGATCGGTGGCCTGCGGGTGAAAACCACTGCCGTGACGGTCGTCGACGCCATGATCGACACCTTCCAATGGCCCTTCGGCGCCGCCCTGGCGCTGACCCTGTCGGTGCTGGGCGGTGGCTCGGTCCTGATCTTCGCCCGCCTGACCCGTATGAAGTGGAAATGACCATGGGCCGCAATATCCTGAACATCTACTGCCTGGCGGTCTATGCCTTCCTGCTGGCGCCGATCTTTGTCGTCGTGGGGGCATCCTTCAACGCGGGTGAGTTCCTGACCTTCCCGCCGCAGGGCCTGTCGCTGCGCTGGTACTTCACCTTCTTCGAAAACGAGGTCTTCCTGCGCGCCATCGGCACCTCGCTGTGGATCGCGGCGGTGGCCACCTTCTTCTCGGTGATCATCGGCACCATGGCGGCGATCCACTATGTGAACTTCGCTGGCAAGTATAAGGAGGTGGTGCGCGTCGCCGCCCTGTCGCCGCTGCTGCTGCCGGAAATCCTGACGGCCATCGCCCTGCTGTTCTTCCTCTATGACATCGGCATTGGCACCAAGACGATGTTCGGCCTGCTGGTTGGCCACGTGCTGATGACGCTGCCTTTTGTCTTCATGAACGTCTCGGCCTCGCTGGAGGCCTATGATCCCGACTGGTCCATGGCGGCGCGCTCGCTTGGGGCGCGGCCCTGGACGCGGTTCCGCCGGATCATGCTGCCGCTGATCAAGCCCGGGATGATCGGGGGGGCGCTGTTCAGCTTCGTCATCAGCTTCGACATCTTCACCATCTCGCTGTTGCTGAAATCCATCGGCACGGCGACCCTGCCGATCCAGCTGTTCGACTATCTGAAGACCAACTACACCCCCGAGGCCGCCGCCGTCTCGACCCTGTCGATCGTGGCGACCATCACCGTTGTGGTGATCGTGGAAAAGGTCATCGGGCTGAAGATGCACAAGGTCTGACGCGTCTGCTCCCCCCGTCAGGCCCCGGTGCGGGGCGGGCCGCCGGGCCTGCCCCGAGGACGCCCGACAGGGCGGATGAGGGCTTTGGCGCCGCTAATCACCTCACCTATGCTTGATTCCTGAGGGGAATATCCCCCATATTCCCCTCATGGAGATCTGGAACACACCCGCCTGGCCGCAGTTCCGGCATGACCCCGCCGCCACCGAAACCCGGCTGGCGCAGGTGGCCGCGCGGCTTGGCGCCATGCAGGGGATGCAGGCGGGGCTGTCGGCCGAGGACCGGCAGGCGGCCTTTCTGCGGGCGGTGACCGGCGAGGCGCTGGCCTCTTTCGCCATCGAGGGCGTGGACCTTGGCGCGGCAGAGATCGAGGCCTCGGTGGTCGCTTCGCTGTCGCATCGCGACCGGGCGGCGGGGCCGGTGAAACGCAGCGATGCCATCGCCGATCTGATGCTGGAGGCGCGCGAAGGCACTGGCCCGCTGACCGCCGACCGGGTGCAGCACTGGCACGCCCTGCTGTTTCACGGCACCGAGGCCGAAGAGCGCGGCCAGTGGCGCAGTTTCGCGATGGAGATCGTGCGCGGCCCCTCGGGACGGCGCGAGGATGTCCTTTACACCGCGCCCCCGCCCGAGCGGCTGGAGGCCGAGATGGCACGCTTCCTGGCCTGGCTGGCCGAGGCGCCCCATCCGGTGCCGATCCGCGCCGCCCTGGCCCATCTGTGGTTCGAATCCATCCACCCCTTCGCCGATGGCAACGGGCGGATCGGGCGGGCGATCCTAGAGCATGTCTTCGCCAGCGACCCCGGCGGCGCGCTGCCCTTTTCGCTGTCGCGGCAGATCGAGGCCGACAAGCGCGGCTATTACGCCGCGTTGCAGGCCGGGCGGCGGGTGGTCGGGGGGCGGATCGACGCCACGCCCTTTGTGTTGTGGCTGCTGGACCGGCTGCTGGCGGGGGTCGATGCGGCCGAGGCCGAGGCGCGTTTCCTGCTTCGGCGCAACGCCTTCTTTACCCGCCACGGCGATCTTCCCCCCCGGGCGGCGCAGGTGTTGCGGCGGCTTTTCGCGGAAGGCGAGGCGCGGCTGGCCCAGGGGATCAGCGCCGGGCCCTGGGGCAAGATCGCCAAGGTTTCGCCCGCCACGGCCAGCCGCGACCTGGCCGATCTGGAACGGCGCGGGGTGCTGTGCCGGGGCGCGGGCGGGGGCCGCTCGACCCGCTACTACCTGGCCGAGGCGGCGCCGGAATAGGGCCGGCCTGAGCGTCGCTTCGGCAAAACCTAAGGGCGCCTGCCTTTCGGGCGCGCGGCCTTATGTCTATACCTGCGGCGATGGCGCGGCGGCCCCTTTCGGGGCGCTGCCTGCGCCCCGATCCACGCAGCGCCCAGGCGGGCGAGAGGTGAGTTGATGACACAGAAACCGATCAAGGGCCCGGCCCTCTTCCTGGCGCAGTTCCTGGGCGCCGAGGCCCCTTTCGACACGCTGGAGGGGCTGGCCGGATGGGCCGCCGGTCTGGGTTACAAAGGGGTGCAGATCCCCTGCGATGCAAAGCTGATCGACCTGGATCTGGCCGCCACGTCGCAGGATTATTGCGACGAGCTGAAGGGGGTCTGCGCCGCGCAGGGCGTCGAGATCGCCGAGCTGTCGACCCATATCCAGGGCCAGCTTGTCGCCGTGCACCCCACCTATGCCCCGCAGTTCGACGCCTTCGCCCCCGAGGCCCTGCGCGGCAAGCCGCGCGAGCAGGCCAGCTGGGCCGCGGGCGAGGTGATCAAGGCCGCCAGGGCCAGCCGCAACCTGGGCCTGGACGTGCAGGTCGGGTTCTCGGGCGCCCTTTGCTGGCCCTTCCTCTACCCCTGGCCGCAACGGCCCCAGGGGCTGATCGAGGAAGGTTTCGCCGAGCTGGTGCGCCGCTGGCGCCCGATCCTGGACGCGCACGAGGATCTGGGCGTCGACTACGCCTATGAACTGCACCCGGGCGAAGACCTGATGGATGGCGCCAGTTTCGAACGCTTCGTCGCGGCGCTGGACGGGCATTCCCGCGCCACGATCAACTACGACCCGTCGCATTTCGTCTTGCAGGGGCTGGATTACCTTTCCTTCATCGACCTGTACCACGACCGGATCAGCGCCTTTCACGTCAAGGATGCCGAGCTGAACTGCGATGGCCGCCAGGGGGTCTATTCCGGGTTCAACGGCTGGACCGAGCGCGCCGGGCGCTTCCGCTCGCTTGGTGACGGGCAGGTCGATTTCGCCGGTATCTTTGGCAAGCTGACCCAATATGGCTATGACGGCTGGGCGGTGCTGGAATGGGAATGCTGCCTGAAATCCCCCGCCCAGGGCGCGGCCGAGGGCGCGCCCTTTATCGCGCGCCATATCATCGAGCCCACGCCGGTGGCCTTTGACGATTTCGCAGGCGGGGCGACGGACCGCGCAACCTTGAACAAACTGCTGGGGCTGGACGCATGAAACAGATCGCATTGGGCATGGTCGGCGGCGGGCAGGGGGCTTTTATCGGCGCCGTCCATCGCATCGCCGCACGGCTGGATGGCCGGTTCAACCTGGTGGCGGGCGCGCTGTCGTCGGATCCCGAGCGCGCCGCGGCCAGCGCCGCCGAGCTGGGGATCGCGCGCAGCTATGACGACTGGGCCGAGATGGCTCGGGCCGAGGCCGCGCGCCCCGATGGCATCCGCGCGGTGGCCATCGTCACCCCCAACCACGTCCATTTCGGCCCCGCCAAGGCCTTTCTGGAGGCGGGCATTCACGTCATCTGCGACAAGCCGATGACCGCCACCCTGGACGAGGCGCTGGCGCTGCGTGAGATCGCCGAGCGGTCCGATGCGCTGTTCATCCTGACCCATACCTATGCGGGCTATCCGATGCTGCGCGAGGCGCGGCGGCTGGTGGCCGAGGGCGCCCTGGGCCGGTTGCGTCTGGCGCAGGTGGAATATGTGCAGGACTGGCTGGCGGCGCCGGTCAGCGGCAAACAGGCCGATTGGCGCGCCGATCCGAAACAGGCGGGCACCGGCGCCATTGGCGACATCGGCACCCATGCGGCCCATCTGGCGCGCTTCGTGACCGGCCTGCCGATCGAACAGGTGGCGGCCGAGATGCACAGCTTTGTCGAAGGCCGGGTGGTGGATGACAATATCCACGTGATGATGCGCCTCGGCGCGGGGGTGCGCGGAATGCTTTGGGCCAGCCAGGTGGCGCCGGGCCATGACAACGACCTGCGCCTGCGGGTGATCGGCGAGGAAGCCACCGTAGACTGGTGCCACGACCGCGCCGAAGAGCTGCGCTTTACCCGCCTGGGCGAGGCGCCGCAGATCCTGACCCGGGGCGGTCCCGGGTTCCAGGGCCAGGCCCGGGTGCCCGGCGGCCACCCCGAGGGCTATCTGGAGGCCTTTGCCACCCTTTACGCCGATGCGGCGGACGCCATCGAGGCGGGCGCGCTGCCCGATGGCCTGCCGGGCGTCGTCGAAGGGGTGCAGGGCCTGCGCTTTATCGAGGCCTGTCTGGCTTCGGACGCCGACGATGGCCGCTGGACCGCGCTTAAGGACTGAGCAACGGGCAGGCGCCTGCGGACCGGATCGCGCCCGGCGGCGGCACCGGGCCGGTTAGGCTGGGCGTAACGGACGGGACGGGCAGGTGACTGCGCCGTCCCGTTTTGCATCCGGGCGCCGGTCCAAGGCATTGAAATTGCTTCAATCCTGGCCGGTTTCACAGCTATTCGCTAAGAAAGATTATGTGAATATAAGCGCGTCGCCCGGCGGCTGATTAGCCGTTTCCCAAGCAAGGGTTTTGAAATTCATGTTTTTGGCCCCGTCGCCCATCCCCTACCTTCGGCCTATCCCGAACGCGGGCGATGACAGACACAGGACATGAGGTAGAAAATGGCGACGAAGATCGAAACGCTGGTTGTGGGCGGAGGGCAGGCCGGCGTCGCCATGAGTGAGCATCTGGGCAAGCTGGGCATTTCGCATGTGGTGCTGGAACGCGCCCGGATCGCCGAGCGCTGGCGCTCGGAACGCTGGGATTCGCTAGTGGCCAACGGCCCGGCCTGGCACGACCGCTTCCCCAACATGGAATTCAAGGCCGACCCCGACGCCTTCGTGCCGAAGGAAGAGGTGGCCGATTACTTCGTCGACTATGCAAAGATGATCGACGCACCGATTCATGAGGGCGTCGAGGTGACCTCGGTCACCAAGAAAGAGGGCGCGCCGGGCTTCATCGTGGAAACCTCGGAAGGTGCTTACGAGGCAAACAGCGTGGTGGCCGCCACGGGCCCCTTCCAGGTGCCGGTCTACCCCAAGATCGTCCCCGAGGATGCGCCGGTGACGCAGATGCATTCCAGCGCCTACCGCAACCCGGGCCAGTTGCCCGAGGGCGCGGTGCTGGTCGTGGGCGCGGGCTCGTCGGGCGTGCAGATCGCCGAGGAACTGCTGGATTCGGGCCGCGAGGTCTACCTGTCGGTCGGACCCCACGACCGCCCGCCGCGCATGTACCGGGGCCGCGATTTCGTCTGGTGGCTGGGTGTTCTGGGCCTGTGGGACGCCGCCGCGATGGAGCCGGGCAAGGAACATGTCACCATCTCGGTTTCGGGCGCACACGGCGGCAAGACCATTGATTTCCGCGAGTTGGCGGCCAAGGGCATGAACCTGGTCGGCATGACCGGCGCCTATGCGGACGGCAAGCTGAGCTTTGCGGCCGACCTGGCCGAGAACATCCGCGGCGGCGATGCCGACTATTTCTCGATCCTGGATGCGGCCGACGCCTATATCGAACGCAACGGCCTGGACCTGCCCGAGGAACCCGAGGCGCGCCAGCTGCTGCCCGACCCCGAGTGCATGACCAACCCGCTGCGCGAGATCGACCTGGCCGAGGCGGGGATTACCACCGTTCTCTGGGCGACCGGGTTCAAGCAGGATTACCCCTGGCTGAAGGTCGATGCCTTCGACGAGGCGGGCCGCCCGGTGCAACAGCGCGGCGTGTCGCCGGAACAGGGCGTCTACTTCGTCGGCCTGCCCTGGCTGTCGCGCCGTGGCTCGACCTTTATCTGGGGCGTCTGGCACGATGCGAAATACATCGCCGACCATATCGCGACGCAGCACAAATACGCCGAGTATCAGGGCGCCGAGGCCAAACCGGCCCCCGCTGCCGCCGCCGAGTAAGCGGCCCGCACCCCTGACCCGCGCCCGCCCCGGCGCGGATCTTCCCACCCCCGCGGACCCCAGGGCCTGCGGGGTTTTTCATGCCCGGCCCCGGGGCCGAGTCGCCCCGCCCGGCCCGCCGCCAACGCGGCTTCGGAAAAACGGAAGGCTGTCGCGAGGCGGCGTCAGCAAGGCCCTGGAAACGCTGAGAAAACACCCGTTCTACCGCGCAGACAGCAGGCTTTCTGCCCATTTTTCAGGCAGGGCCGCCGGGGGGAAAACCGCATCTGCGCCTAACCTTCTGAAATGTCTAGGCTTAGGACTTCCCTAATCGGTGGCTTGAATTTTTTGAATGGGTTCTGGCCCCGCCGCGATGCGACCAAGCTTGAGCACGACTTATCGGGGATCGCATGGAAAACGACACGTTCGACTACATCGTCATTGGCGCCGGGTCCGCTGGCTGCGTTCTGGCCAACCGCCTGTCGAAGGATCCCGCGACCCGGGTCTGCATCGTCGAGGCGGGCGGCAAGGACAGCTCGCCGCGCGTGCGGGTGCCTGCCGGTATCCTGTCGCTCTATAACGATCCGAAATACGACTACAGCTTCCTGTCCGTCCCCCAGCCCGAGATGGCGGGCCGCCGGATCCCGATGAACCGGGGCAAGGCCCTTGGCGGCTCGTCGGCGATCAACTCGATGCTCTATATCCGGGGCCTGCCGCGCGATTACGACGAATGGGCCGATCTGGGCTGTGACGGCTGGGCGTGGAAGGACATGCTGCCGGTCTTCAAGGATCTGGAGAACAACCAGCTGGGCCAGGACCCCGAGCTGCACGGCACGGGGGGCGAACTGTACGTCGACCGCCACCGCGATCCGAACCCGGTCAGCCGCATGTTCATCAAGGCGGGCCGCGCCAAGGGCCTGGAAGAGACGACCGACATGAACGCCCGCCAGGAGGGTCTGGGCATCTACAACGTGACCCAGCACGACGGGATGCGTTGGTCCTCTTTCCGCGCCTTCCTGAAGCCGGTGATGGATCGCCCCAACCTGACCGTGCTGTCGGGCACCGAGACCAAAAAGCTGGTCATCGAAGACGGCAAGGTCACCGGCGTCGAGGTGGTCACCCCCGAGGGCGCAAAGGTGCTGAAAGTGGCGAAAGAGGTCGTCCTGTCGGCCGGCGCCATCAACTCGCCCGAGCTGCTGCTGCGCTCCGGCGTGGGCCCGGCCGAGATGCTGAAGGCCGCGGGGGTCGAGGTGAAATGCGACCTGCCCGGCGTCGGCCAGAACCTGCAAGACCATGTGGACGGGATGATCACCGTGCGCTCGAAATCCACCAAGACGCTTGGCCTGTCGGTGCTGAATCTGCCCTCGATGATCGCCGCGCCGTTCAAGTTCCTGGCCAATCGCACCGGCATGTTCGCGACCAACTACGTCGAGGCGGGCGGCTTTGCCCGCACCAAGTTTGCCAATGAAAACCCCGACATCCAGTTCCACTTTGTCCCCGGCTATCGCAGCCACCGGGGCCGGGTGGTGGAATACGGCCACGGCTACGCCATCCACACCTGCGTGTTGCGGCCCAAGTCGGTGGGCGAGATCCGTCTGGGCAAGGACGGTCAGCTGGAGATTGACCCCCGCTTCCTGTCGAACCCCGAGGATCTGGCGGTGCTGGTCGAGGGCATCAAGACCGCCCGCGCCATCCTGGCCGACAGCACCTTCGACGGCATTCGCGGCACCGAGATGTTGCCGGGTGACAAGGTGCAGACCGACGAAGAGATCGCCCAGGCCATGCGCGAGCAGGCCCTGACGGTCTTCCACCCCGTGGGCACCTGCAAGATGGGCACCGACGCCATGGCGGTCTGCGATCCGGCAACGCTGAAGGTGAACGGCGTCGCGGGGCTGCGCGTGGCCGATGCCTCGGTCATGCCGAAACTGATCGGGGGCAACACCAACGCCCCCACGATGGTCATCGGCGAACGCTGCGCCCGCATGATCCTGTCCGAAGCCGCCTAAGAGCGGCCGGACCCCGGCCCCTGCCCGCCCGGGCAGCGGCCAAGACGCGCGACTTTGCCCCCCGGGGCGTGAAGGGAAGGGACGACAGAATGAACCGCCAATCCGCGATCGAGATCGCCGGGGTGTCCAAGCAGTTCGGGGATTTCACCGCGCTGGACCACGTCGATTTCAAGATCCAGCAGAACGAGTTCTTCACCCTTCTGGGGCCCTCGGGCTGTGGCAAGACCACCCTGCTGCGGATGATCGCGGGCTTCGAGACGCCCAGCCAGGGCGATATCCTGCTGAATGGCAAGACGATCAGCGACAGCCCGGCGCACCGGCGCAAGATCAACACGGTGTTCCAGAACTACGCCCTGTTTCCGCATATGACCCTGGCGCAGAACATTGCCTTCGGGCTGGAAAACCTGGGCTGGAAGAAACCCGAGATCAAGGCCCGCGTCGCCGAGATGCTGGAGATGGTCCACATGTCCCAGTTCGCCGCGCGCAAGCCCGACCAGCTGTCGGGCGGCCAGCGTCAGCGGATCGCCCTGGCCCGCGCCCTGGCCCCGAAACCAGAGGTGCTGTTGCTGGACGAACCGCTGTCGGCGCTGGACCTGAAGCTGCGCCAGTCGATGCGCGACGAGCTGCGCCGCCTGCAACGCGAGACCGGCATCACCTTTGTCTTCGTCACCCACGACCAGGAAGAGGCGCTGGACATGTCCGACCGCATCGCCGTCATGGGCCATGGCCGGGTGCAGCAGATCGGCGCCCCCGATGAGATCTACGAGGCGCCGCAGAACCGGTTCGTGGCCGATTTCATCGGCGAGACCAATTTCCTGGACGGCGAGGTCCTGTCGGTCGCGGGCGACACCGCCACGATCCGCACCGCCCTTGGGTTCGACGTGACCACGGCGCAAAGCGGCGTCACCGCCCCCGGCCCCGCCGTGCTGTCGATCCGCCCCGAGAAGATCGGGATGGACACCCAGGCCGAGGGCGAGACCCGCCAGGGTACCGTGGTGTCGCGCAACTACATGGGCGGGTTCACCCATTACACCGTCGAGGCGGGCGGCGTTGCCCTGCGCGTCTCGCGCCGCAACGCCCAGGCCCGGGCGGACCGGATCGAGGTCGGCGACAGCGTCACCCTGGGCTTTCAGCCCGCCAATGCGCGGATCCTGGGCCAATGAGCCGGGCGTTCCGTTTCTGGGGGCTGGTCCCCGCCTGGGCGCTGATGCTGCTGACGCTGATCCTGCCCATCTTCATTGTCGCCGGCGTCAGTGTCGCCGAACGCGGCGCCTATGGCGGCTTTAGCTGGGGGTTCGACCTGACCTCTTACCGGCAGATCCTTTACACCGAGGGCTGGACCGACGAGCTGGAGTTCGACCCGGCCTATCTGATCATCATCGGCCGCACCCTGGCCTATGCGGCAGGGGCGACGCTGATCTCGCTGCTGCTGGCGCTGCCGGTCAGCTATTACATCTCGTTGCAATCGGCGCGGATGAAACTGCTGCTGATCTACCTGGTCACCCTGCCCTTCTGGGTGTCGATGATCGTGCGGGTCTATGCCTGGCTGATCATCCTGGGCAATGACGGCCTGGCCGAACGCGCCTTCCGCCTGTTCGGGGGCTGGGACGTGCCGGGCTTTCTGTTCACGCCCGGGGCGATGCTGATCGGCATGGTCTACAGCTATATCCCGCTGATGATCCTGCCGGTCTATGCCTCGGTCGAAAAACTGGACCCGGCCCTGATCGAGGCCAGCCACGATCTGTACGGCGGGCGCTGGACGGCGCTGCGCCGGGTGATCGTGCCGCTGTCGGCGCCGGGGCTGATCGCCGGCTCGATCCTGGTTTTCGTGCCCTGCCTGGGCACCGTGCTTGAACCCATGCTTCTGGGCGGCGGCAAGCAGTTGATGATGGGCACGCTGATCCAGAACCAGTTCGGCGGCGCGCGCAACTGGCCCTTCGGATCGGCCATCGCGATGCTGCTGCTGGTGATGGTGATCGGGGTGCTGGTGATCAATGCCCGCCGCGCCCTGGCCCGCCAGACGGAGGTCACCCCATGAGCGCCGCATCCGGCAATATCCGCGCCTACCCGGGCTTTCGCCTGCTGTCGGTGGTGTTCTTCCTGTGGCTGTACCTGCCTATCGCGGTGGTCATCTTCTATTCCTTCAACGACAACCGTCTGGTCTCGGTCTGGACCGGGTTTTCGACCAAGTGGTACGTCTCGGCCCTGGAAAACGCGGCCCTGATGAGCGCGCTGCGCGTCTCGCTGATCGTGGCGGTGATCGCCACGGTGATTGCCACGCTGATTGGCCTGGTCTCGGCGCTGGTGCTGACCCGGGCACCGGGGCTGAAGTTCCGCCGCGTCTCCGAGACGGTGGTGAACCTGCCGCTGCTCTTGCCCGAGATCGTGCTGGCGGTGGCCGTGCTGATCCTGTTCAGCCAGATCGGGCTGCAAAACGGCATGGTGCGGCTGGTGCTGGCCCATTCGGCCTTCTGCACCCCCTTTGCCTTCATGCCCATTCGGGCCCGGCTGCAAGGGATGCCGCTGGATTTCGACGAGGCCGCCCGCGATCTTTACGCCGCGCCCTTCACCGTCTTCCGCCGGGTGACCCTGCCGATGATCATGCCCGGCGTCTTTGCCGGGGCGATGACCGCCTTCGTGATCTCGATGGACGATTTCATCACCTCGAACATGCTGAACTCGGGCGGGGCCACCACCCTGCCGGTCTATATCTTCAGCCTGATCCGCCAGGGCACGACGCCGGAACTGAACGCCGTCTCGACCCTGTTGATCGCCGCCTCGCTGGTGCTGGCAACGATCGTGATCGTGTTGAACGCCCGCGCCATGCGGCGCGAGGCCTGACCCCTTTTCCGCAACCCCGTCCCGCCCCCGGACGTCACAAAGACCACCAAAATCCCAGGGGGCCCAACAAGGAGAAACCCATGAAGAAAATCCTGCTCGCCACCACCCTGATGCTGCCGCTGGCCGCGCCCGCGATGGCCGAAGGCTCGCTGAACATCTACGCCTGGGCCGACAGCATCTCGCCCGAACTGATCGAGAAGTTCAGCGAAGAGACCGGCATCACCGTCAACGTCGACAGCTTCTCGTCGAACGAAGACGCGCTGACCAAGCTGCAAGCGGGTTCCTCGGGCTACGACCTGGTCACCCCCTCGCAGCACTTCGTCAAGATCATGATCGACGAAGGCCTTCTGGAGGACATCGACGCCAACGAAATGGCCGCCTACGGCCAGCTGGACGACCGTTGGTCCGGCCAGTGGTGGGATCCCGAAAACGACTATTCCATCCCCATGGCCTATGGCACCGCCGGTTTCGCCGTGAACCGTGACCTTTACGACGGCCCCGTCGACAGCTGGTCGGTGATCTTCGAACCCACCGATCTGGCCGGGTCCATCGCCATGCTGTCCTACCCCGACGAGGTGGTGTCCGCCGCGCAGCTTTACACCGGCGTCGAGTACTGCTCGGAAGACCGCGCCGAGATGAAGAAGGTCTTCGACCTGCTGATGGCGCAGAAACCCTCTGTCGCCGCCTATACCTCGGACAATATCGAGAACCGTCTGGGCTCGGGCGAGGTTGCCGCGCACTTCTGGTGGGACGGTAACGTGCTGCGCCTGCGCAACTCGGGCGCCAATGTCGAGTTCGCCATGCCCAAAGAGGGCCTCGTGGGCTGGCTGGACAGCTACGTGGTGCCCGCCGGTGCCGCCAATGTCGACAACGCCAAGGCCTTTATCGAGTTCATGTCCGAAGTCGACAACGCCACGGCGCAGTACAACTACTACGCCCACTCCTCGCCGGTGGCGATCGACGAAGCAACCGCCGTCTACACCCCCGAGAACGCGCCCGAGCTGTTCCCGACCGTGCCGGTGATCTTCGCCCAGGCCTGCTCGCCCGCGGCGCAGGATCTGGTGACCAAGGTCTGGACCGACCTGCTGCAATAAGTGCTGCCCCCTCTCCCGCCCGGCGCGTCCGGGCGGGGGATCCCTGCGAAAGGCCCTGCCCCCTTGGACGACCTGTTGATCACCAATGCCCGCCGCATCGCCGATGGCGCGCCCCTGTCCGTGGCCGTCAAGGACGGGCGGATCACCCGCGTCAACGGGCCCATGGCCGAGGCGGCCCAGGTGATCGACGCGGGCGGGCGCTGGATCGGGCCGGCCTTCGTGGAAAGCCATCTGCATATCTTTTCCGGCGGCGTGGCGCTGAACCGGCTGAACCTGGCCCATGTGCACGACGAGGCCACCCTGGCCGCCGAGCTGCGCACCTGGGCCGAAACCCGCGCCGATCTGCCGCTGATCTGCGGTTACGGCGCCAATTACGACCTGGTGGGCGCGGGCCGCCGCCCCGACCGCCATATCCTGGACGCCATCCTGCCCGACCAGCCGCTGTTCATCGTCTCGACCGACCTGCACGCGGGCTGGGCCAATACCGCCGCCCTGCGCGCCTGCGGTTTCATGGATCAGCTGCCCGATCTGCAAGGCGCCGAGGTGGTGCTGGGCCCCGACGGCCTGCCGAATGGCGAGCTGCGCGAGAACGGCGCCATG
The DNA here is from genome assembly GCF_050897975.1 of Pseudooceanicola aquaeponti. Classification (NCBI taxonomy): domain Bacteria; kingdom Pseudomonadati; phylum Pseudomonadota; class Alphaproteobacteria; order Rhodobacterales; family Paracoccaceae; genus Pseudooceanicola; species Pseudooceanicola aquaeponti. Next base: position 47,363 of record NZ_JBPAXY010000010.1, on the reverse strand, counting down.
GATCCGGTCTATGCCCTGGACCTGAACGGCGGGCGCGAGAACCTCGGGATCGGCGGCCATGATCCCGGCCCGGTCAGCGAGGCCGACCGCCGCGCCGACAAGCTTGCCATTCTCGACGCGCTGACCGCCTGTGCCGCCCAGGGGATCACCCTGGCGGTGAACATGGACGGCAACCTGTATCAGGCGGACCTGTTCACCGAGCTGGCCCGTGACGACCTGCTGCCGATCCGTGTCTCGCTGCCGATGACCATCGCGCCCGATCATGACGACGCCCGCATTGCCGCCCTGCTGGAGGCCGCGGGCCGCGGACCTGTCGGCAAGCTCAGCTTCGGGCGGGTGAAGATGTTCATGGACGGGGTCTTTGACACCTGGACCGCGCTGCGCACCGATGATTACCCCGACCGCCCGGGCTTTCGCGGCGACCCGCTTTTCGCGCCCGAGCGGTTCGCCGAGATCTGCACCCGCGCCGATGCGGCGGGGCTGCAAATCGCCACCCATTGCGTTGGCGACGGCGCGGTGCGCGCGGTGGTCGACGGCTATGCCGCCGCCGCCCGGGCCAACGGCTTGCAGGGCACCCGCCACCGCATCGAACACCTGGACATGGTCCACCCCGCCGAGGTGCCCCGCATCGCCGAGCTGGAGATCACCGCCTCGATGCAGCCGGTGCATCCGCCGGGCTCGGCCGGGCTGCCGCTGGAGCCGACGATCTCGATCATGGGCCGCGACCGCTGGCGCGACACCTTCCTCTGGGCGCGGCTGCGCGCCGCCGGCGTGCCCCTGGCCTTTGGCACCGACTGGCCGGTCTCGCCCCTGTCGCCCATGGGGGCGATCCACGCCGCCCTCAGCCGCAAGACCTGGGCCGAGGAGGTGCCCGATCAGCGCCTGCCCCTGGCCGAGGTCTTTGCCGCCTATACCGCCGGCGGCGCCCGCGCCGATCACAAGGACGGCCTGCTGGGCCGTCTGGCGCCCGGCCTGTCCGCCGATCTGATCCTGCTGGACGGCGACCCGCGCCGCCTGATCTGCACCCCCGAGGCCTGCACCGTGGCGCTGACCCTTTGTGCGGGTCGCACCGTGCACGATACCCTGTCGGGCTAGGCCCGCGACCCGACCCCTTTCCCGGCCGGGCGCCCGCGCGCGCCCCGCCCCACCCTGAAGTCCCCGGAGGCCAAGATGGCGCATACCCGTATCCGCAAGTTCAACACCAAGGAAACCTACCCCGAGCAGAACCTGGACAACGACCTGTGCCAGGCCGTCGTGGCGCAGGGCAAGATGGTCTTCCTGCGCGGCCAGTGCCCGCAGAACCTGGACGACGCAAAGAACATCGAAAGCCATGACCCGGTCGAACAGGCCCACAAGGTGATGCAGAACATCAAGCAGCTGATGGAAGAGTGCGGCGGCGGGATGGAACACGTCTGCCGGGTGCAGGTCTTCCTGACCGACGTGCGCCACCGCGAGGCCGTCTATCGGGTGATGGGCGAATACATCAAGGGCGTGCACCCCGTCTCCACCGGCCTGGTCGTCACCGCCCTGGCCCGCCCCGACTGGCTGGTCGAGATCGAAGCCACCGCCGTCATCCCGGAGTAATCGCATGACCTTTTCCCTCGTCGCCCGCTGCGCCGAGACCGGCATGTTCGGCGTCGCCGTGTCGTCTTCCTCGCCCGCCGTGGCGGCGCGTTGCGCCTATGCGCGGGCGGGCGTCGGCGCGGCCTCTTCGCAGAACGTCACCGACCCGACCCTGGGCCCGCTGGCGCTGGACCTGATGGAACAGGGCCTGAGCGCGGCAGAGGCCGTGGCCCAGGTGCAGGCGCGCGGGCGCTTCATCGAGTACCGCCAGGTGCTGGTGATCGACGCCCAGGGGCGCACGGCGATCCATTCGGGGCCGAACTCGCTTGGCATCTTCACCGAGGCCCACGGGCGCGACGTGGTCTCGGCTGGCAACATGCTGGCCGACCCGGGCGTGCCCCAGGCCATCGTCGACGCCTTCGAGGGCGCAGCGGGCCACCTGGGCGACCGGCTGATCGCCGCGATGCGCGCAGGCCTGGCCGCGGGCGGCGAGATGGGCCCGGTGCATTCGGCGGGGATGAAGCTGGTCGACCGTGTGGCCTGGCCCGTGGCCGACCTGCGCTGCGACTGGACCGAGGACTGCCCGATCGAGGCCATGGCCACCGCCTGGGAGGTCTACAAACCCCAGCTGGACGCCTATGTGCAACGCGCCCTCGACCCGCGCGAGGCCCCCTCTTACGGCGTGCCCGGCGACGAATAACGCGCCCGGGCGCGCGACCCGCGCGCCCCTCCCATGATGTCCCGGCCCGCCTCAGGGCCGGGTGCCACAGCAGCAGAAAGCCGATCCCATGACCCTGACCCATGCCGACTGGACCGCGAAGGCCGCCGCCCTGACCTTCCGCAACCAGGCCTATATCGACGGCGCCTTCGTCGATGCGATCTCGGGCGCCACCTTCGACACGATCAACCCCGCCACCGGCGCGGTGCTGACCCAGGTCGCCGCCTGCGATGCGGCGGATGTGGATCTGGCCGTCGCCGCGGCCCGCCGCGCCTTCGAGGGCGGGGCCTGGTCGCGCATGGACCCCGCCGGGCGCAAGGCCGTCTTGCTGAAACTGGCCGATCTGATCCGCGAAAACCTCGAAGAGTTCGCCCTGCTGGACACGCTGGACATGGGCAAGCCGATCACCGAGACCTCGACCGTCGACGTGCCCGGTTCCGCCCATTTCTTCCAATGGTACGCCGAGGCGATCGACAAGCTCTATGACGAGGTCGCCCCGACCGCGCCCGGCGACCTGGCGCTGGTGCGCCGTGTGCCCCTGGGGGTCGTGGGCGCCGTGGTGCCCTGGAACTTTCCCCTCGACATGGCCACCTGGAAATCCGCCGCCGCCCTGGCCGCGGGCAACTCGGTCGTGCTGAAACCGGCGGAACAGTCGCCGCTGTCGGCGCTGTTCCTGGCGGAACTGGCGACCGAGGCGGGCATCCCGGCGGGTGTCTTCAACGTGGTGCCGGGCTTTGGCGCCACGGCGGGCAAGGCCCTTGGCCTGCATATGGATGTAGATTGCCTGGCCTTCACCGGCTCGACCGCCACCGGCAAGATGTTCATGGAATACTCGGGCCAATCGAACCTGAAACAGGTCTGGCCCGAGACGGGCGGCAAATCCCCCAACATCGTCTTCGCCGATTGCGCGGACCTGGAAGCCGCCGCCGACATGGCCGCCTTCGGCATCTTCTTCAACCAGGGCGAGGTCTGTTCCGCCAACTCGCGCCTTTATGTCGAACGCAGCATCCACGACCAGTTCGTCGCCCTGCTGAAGGCCCGGGCCGAGGCCCGCGTACCGGGCGACCCGCTGGACCCGGCCACCACCCTGGGCGCCATCGTGGACGAGAAACAGACCCAAGGCATCATGGCCCGCATCGAGGCCGGCAAGACAGGCGCGCGTCTGGTGACGGGCGGCGAGCGCGTCACCGTGGACGGCAAGGGCTGTTTCGTGCCGCCGACGATCTTTGCCGACGTGGCCCAGGACGACGCGCTGGTGCAGGAGGAAATCTTTGGCCCCGTGCTGACCGTGATCCCCTTCGACACCGAAGAGGAAGCCATCGCCATGGCCAATGACAGCATCTATGGGTTGGCGGCGTCTGTCTGGACCGACAACCTCAGCCGCGCCATCCGCGTCTCGGACGCGCTGATGGTCGGCACCGTCTCGGTGAACACCGTCGATGCCCTGTCGGCCCAGACCCCCTTCGGTGGGATGAAACAGTCGGGCTTTGGCCGCGACCTGTCGCTGCATTCGCTGGAGAAATACACGGCGTTGAAAACCACCTGGATCAAGTACAAGCTGTAGGTTCAGGCGCATGGAGAAGAGGCCCAACATGATCCGGTACACCCTGCGGCAGCTCGAATATTTCGTGGCCGTGGGTGAGGCGGGCAGCATCATGTTGGCCGCTGGCAAGGTGAATGTCTCTTCTCCCTCGATCTCGGCGGCGATTTCGCAGCTGGAGACCGAGTTCGGGATGCCGCTGTTCGTGCGCCAGCACGCCCAAGGGCTGTCGCTGACCCAGGCCGGGCGGACCCTGATGGAACAGGCCAAGGTGGTGCTGCGCGAGGCCGACCGGCTGGTCGATCTGGCGGGCGACATCTCGGGGCAGGTGCGCGGGCCCATTGCCGTGGGCGGGATGCTGACCTTCGCCCAGGTGGTCCTGCCGCCGCTGCGAAAGGACTTCGTCGACGCCTATCCCGACGCCCGGTTTACCCAGGTGGAACTGGACGCCAACGAGCTGGTGTCGGCCCTGCGCCGGGCCGAGATCGACGTGGCCCTGGGCTATGACCTGGTGCTGCCGCCGGACATGAAGTTCGTCCCCCTGCTGGACCTGCCGCCCTTCGTGCTGATCGCCGCCGGTCACCCGCTGGCCGACCGCCACGAGATCGCGGTGGAAGAGCTGCGGCAAGAGCCGATGGTGCTGCTGGATCTGCCGCAAAGCTCGGATTATTTCCTGTCGTTCTTCCATGAAAAGGGCATCAAGCCCGCGATCACCGAACGCTCGCGCGATATCGCGGTGGTGCGCAGCCTGGTGGCCAATGGATTTGGCTATTCCATCGCCAACATGCGGCCCCTGAACGGCGTGTCGCCCGATGGCAAGCCGCTGCGCTTTATCCCGCTGGCGGGCAATTTGCGGCCCATGACCATGGGCTTGATGATGACCCACCAGGCGGAAACCACCAACGTGGTGCGCAGCTTCGTGGAATTCGCCCAGACCTGGTTCCGCGACGGCTTCATGCCCGGGCAGTTGCCCCATGAGGTCAGCGGTCCGCAGGCGAGCCCAGCATCGGCAGAAGCAGGGAAAAAAGCTGCGCCTGAGAGCTGATGGCGAGCCGGGCGTAAAGCTGTTTGCGAAAGACCTTCACCGTGTCGGGGCTCAGCGACAGGTGCAGCGCGATGGAGGCGGTGGAATGCCCCTTGAGAATCAGAAAGGCGACCTGCGCCTGGCGCGGGGTCAGGGCAATTCCCAACTGCCCGGCGACATTGGCGCGCAGCTGCTCGGCCACGCTGTCGCCCGGGGCCTGGGGGGGCGTCTCGGCCCCGCCAAGGCCCGCCCAATGGCGCCGCGCCAGCGCCAGACAGACCGGCGCCAGCCCGCGCGCCCGGGCCAGATCGCGGGCGGTGAAGCGCCGCCCCGACGAGGCATCGCGGCCCAGGCACAGGGTCACCGTCACCCCCGGCGCGGGCCGGGCCAGAAAGGCCAGCTCGTCCGTCAGGGTCGTTCCCTGGTAATAGGTCAGGAAATAGTCGCCGCGCATGAAATGGTCCGGCGCCACATCGCCCAGCCGGTACAGGCCATCCGTCGCGCCGTCGAGGTGCAGCTGATGGAAGGGATCCAGCAGATAGGCCCCCTTCAGATAGGCGCTGCCCAGGCGTTCGTGCACCCGGGCCTCGGCGGCGTCCAGGTGCAGCACCCGGGGCCGGTCGCGCCCGGGATAGGCCAGCATGGTGATATTGTCGAAGGCCACCGCGCCGCGCAGCCACCAGGCCAGCGCCGCTTCGAATCCCGGCGCGGTCAGCAGGTCTATCGCCGCCGCCAGGCGGGTGTCGGCGCTGTCGTCGGGCGCGGTCTGGGTCATTGGGGGGCCTCGGGTCACTCCTTGGGGGTATATACCCCCCAAAACGCCCACCTTAGAAGCAGAAAGTGAATTGCGGGGGTATGCCCCGCCCCCTTGCCAGACCCGGAGATGCAGATGACCGTGATGCCCGACACCCGCCAGATCCTCGACCAGGACGCCCACCTGATCCAATCCTTCGCCGATCTCGACGCGCTGAAGGCCCAGGGCGCGCGCACGGTGATTTCCAAGGCCAAGGGCGCCCATGTCTGGGACAGCGACGGCAACAAGATGATCGACGGCATCGGCGGGCTTTGGTGCGTCAACATCGGCCATGGCCGCGAAGAGATGATCGAGGCCATCGCCGGGCAGCTGCGCGAGCTGGACTATTACTCGACCTTCTACAACTTCACCCACCCCAAGGCCGCCGCCCTGGCCGAGAAGATCGCGCAGCTGGCGCCGGGGCATCTGAACAAGGTGTTCTTCTCCAACTCCGGCTCGGTCGCCAATGACAGCGCCATTCGGATGCTGCACCACTACAACATCCGCAAGGGCCGCCCCGAGAAGCGGCAAGTGCTGTCGCGCATCGGCGCCTATCACGGCTCGACCTACCTTTCGATGGCGATGACCCAGCCCAGCAACTCGGTCGGCTGGACCTCGGCCGCTGACGGTCTGGTGCACCACCTGCGCAGCCCCCACTTCTGGCGCGAGGCGGGCGAGATGACCGAGGCCGAGTTCCTCGACGCGCTGATCCTCGATCTGGAAACCTCGATCGACCGCATCGGCGCGGGCAATATCTGTGCCTTCATCGCCGAGCCGATCCAGGGCGCCGGTGGCGTCATCACCGCGCCCCAGGGGTACCACCGCCGCGCCTGGGAGGTCTGCCAGGCCAATGACATCAAATATGTCGCCGACGAGGTGGTCACCGCCTTTGGTCGCCTGGGCCATATGTTCGCCTCGCAGGATGTCTTCGGCATGACCCCCGACGTGATCAACACCGCCAAGGGGCTGACGTCCGGTTACCAGCCGCTGGCCGCCACCATCGTCTCGGACGAGATCCACGAGGTGATTTCCGCCCCCGACGGCTATTTCCTGCACGGGCTCACCTACTCGGGCCACCCCGCCGCCGCCGCCGCCGCCCTGACCAATATCGAGATCATGGAGCGCGAGCAGATCCCCGAGCGCGTCCGCACCACCGGCGCCTATTTCGAGAAACGTCTGCGCGAGCTGATGGATATCGAGCTTGTCGGCGAGGTGCGCGGCAGCCATTTCATGATGGGGATCGAGTTCGTGAAGGACCGCGCCACCAAGGAAAGCCACCCCGACGCGGCCCAGGTCGGCACCAAGGTGGCCCGTGCCTGCCAGAAACGGGGGCTGATCGCCCGGCCCCTGGGCAACGTGCTGATCCTGTCGCCCACGCTGATCATGGATGAACCCATGATCGACGACATCGCCGGCATCCTGCGCGATGCCATCACCGAGGTTGCCGCGGGTCTTTGACCTGCGGCCACCGCCACCGACGAAAGACCCCCTGAAAGATCATGGACAGCCTCAGCCTACTGGAAACGCTTGTTGCCTTCGACACCACGGCGCGCACTTCGAACCTCGCGCTGATCGACTTTGTCGAGACCTACCTGACCGAGCGCGGCTTTCGCGTGACCCGGGTGATGGCCCCCGAAGGCGACCGCGCCGGGCTATATGCGGCGATCGGGCCGGAAGGTCCGGGGGGCGTGATGCTGTCGGCCCATACGGATGTGGTGCCGGTCACGGGCCAGGCCTGGACCCGCCCGCCCTTCCAGCTGGCCCGCGAGGGCGACCGGCTGTACGGGCGGGGCACCACGGACATGAAGGGGTATCTCGCCGCCATGCTGGCCCTGGCGGACAAGGCGGCAGGCGCCGATCTGGCCGAGCCGCTGAAGCTGGCGATTTCCTATGACGAGGAAATCGGCTGCGTCGGGATTCAACAGATGATCGACCAGCTGGAACCCGCCATCGGCCTGCCGCGTGTCTGCTTCGTGGGCGAGCCGACCCAGATGCAGGTCACCCTGGGCCACAAGGGCAAGGCCGCCTTCCGCGCCATTGCGCACGGCCAGTCGGGCCATTCCGCCCTGGCGCCGCAGTTCACCAACGCCCTGCACCTGGCCGGTGACTTCCTGGCCGAACTGCGCGCCCTGCAAGATCACTACGCCCGCGAGGGCACCCGGGACATGGCCTATGGCGTGCCCTATTCCACCGTCCATGTGGGTACGCTGACCGGCGGAACCGCCCTGAACATCGTGCCCGACCGGGCCGAGATGACCTTCGAGTTCCGCCACCTGGCCGCCGACGATCCCGACACCCTGCGCGCGCAGATCCATGGCGCCGCCGAGCGGGTCAGCGCCGCTTACCCCGAGGGCGCCCATATCGAGGTGGCAGAGGTCAACGCCTATCCTGGCCTCGATCAGGCCGAGGACGCCCCGGTGGCCACCTTCGCCAAGGCCATGGCGCAGACCAACAGCGTGACCAAGGTCGCCTTTGGCACCGAGGCCGGGTTCTTCGAGGCCCTGGGCATTCCCACCGTGGTCTGCGGCCCCGGGTCGATGGACGGCCAGGGGCACAAGCCCGACGAATATATCGAGCTGGACCAGCTACGCGCCTGCGACGCCATGCTGGCGCGGGTGCTGGACAGCCTGCGCGCCTGATCCCCCCTGCCCCGGCATGGACACCCCCGGCGGCCCTGCGGCCCCGGGGGTTTTCTGTCGCGCCCCGGCGGATGAAAAAATGCCTCCCCGAAGGGAGGCAGTCAGGGAGGGTATTGTCGCGGCAGGCTGGGATGGATGTCGGCCTGCCGCGCCGGTTCGCGACCATCGGGGGAGAGAGCCCGGACGCAAACGGGAACTCAAAGCCGCTGTTCGGTCTCTTGCGAAAACAGCGAGGCAGTGCCGGGGTAATAGAAAAGCGGCACGGTCGAGCCAGAGGGGTAATGCACCGCGCCCGGCACGCTGAAGGAACAGCGCTTGCCCGCGATCTCGCACCAGATGATCGAGTTGGGGCCCAGCTCCTCGCACATGTCGATTTTCGCCTCCAGTCGGTTGGCGCCCTCGGGCAGATCGCCCTCCAGCACGAACAGCTGTTCCGGGCGCAGGCCCAGCAGAACCTTGCCGCCCGCGCCCTCGGGCAGCGGATAGCCCGCGACGGACTGGGTCGTGCCGTCCGACAGGGTCAGCTGCTGACCCGTCAGGGTGCCGTCCAGAAGGTTCATCGACGGGCTGCCGACGAAATTGGCCACGAAGAGGTTCGCCGGGGTGTTGTAGACCTCGGACGGGGTGCCGACCTGCTGGATATGGCCCGCCTTCATGACCACGATCCGGTCGGCCAGGGTCATGGCCTCGATCTGGTCGTGGGTGACGTAGACCATGGTGCGTTGCAGCTCTTCGTGCAGGCGCTTGATCTCGATCCGCAGTTCCATCCGCAGCTTGGCGTCCAGGTTCGACAGCGGTTCGTCAAAGAGAAAGATGTCGACGTCGCGCACCAGGGCGCGGCCGATGGCGACCCGCTGGCGCTGACCGCCCGACAGATCCGCCGGGCGCCGTTTCAGCAGCGGCTCCAGTTGCAGGATGCGGGCGGCGTCCGCCACCTTGCGGGCGATTTCGTCCTTGGGGGTGCCCGCGACCTTCAGCCCGAACGACAGGTTCTGTTCCACCGTCATCCGGGGGTACAGGGCGTAGGACTGAAACACCATGCCGATCCCGCGGTCCTTGGGTTCGGCCCAGGTGACGTTGTTGTCGCGGATCCAGATCTGGCCGTCATGCAGGTCGGTCAGCCCGGCGATGGCCGAGAGCAGCGTGGACTTGCCGCAACCCGAAGGGCCAAGCAGCACGATGAACTCGCCCGGCTCCACCGACAGGTTCAGATCGGGCACCACCACGGTCTGGCCATAGGCGATCGAGGCGTTCTTGATGTCGAGAATGGGGGACATGTTCATCCTTTCACGGCGCCGGCGGTAATGCCGCGCACGAACCAGCGGCCGGAGACGAAATAGGCCAGCAGGGGCACGGCGGCGGTCAGCAGCGTGGCGGCCATGTTGACGTTGTATTGGACCTCACCGAAGGTCACGTTGACGATGTTGTTCAGCTGCACCATCATCGGTTGGTTCTCGCGCCCGGCGAAGACCAGCCCCAGCAGGAAGTCGTTCCAGATGGCGTTGAATTGCAGCAGCCCCGCCACCACCAGCATGGGGATGGCCATGGGCAGCATCAGGGCAAAGAAGATCCGCAGAAAGCCCGCCCCGTCGATCCGCGCCGCCTGGAACAGGTCGAAGGGCACCGAGGAATAGTAGTTGCGGAACAGCAGCACGGTCAGCGGCAGCGAGAACAGGATGTGCACCAGGATCACCGCCGACAGCGTGCCGTAGATGTCGAAATAGGCGATGATGCGCACCGTGGGATAGACGAAGACCTGCAAGGGGATGAACCCCGCCAGCACGATCACCCCGAACAGCAGATTGGCGCCCTTGGGTTTCCAGAAGCTCAGGATATAGCCCACGAAGGCGCCGATCAGCACCGAGATCACGGTGGCCGGCACGGTGATCTTGACCGAGTTCCAGAACCCCTGGCTGATGCCCGAACACTGATCCAGCCCGCAATCGTCCGACCAGGCGGCGCGCCAGGCGTCCCAATTCAGCTGGTCGGGCAGCATGAAGATCTGCGCCTGGCGCACCTCGTCCAGGGATTTGAACGAGGTCACGACCATCACGTAAAGCGGCAGGATGAAGAAGGCGGCCGTCAGGATCAGGAAGAGGTAAAGGCCAACGCGGCCCAGGTTGACGCCACCGGGCTTGCGGCCCGTGGCCTGGGGGTTGAAGGTCGGATTGGCCATGTCAGTGCCCCTTCCGTGCTTTTTTCTGCTGCGCGGCGCGCAGGTAGAAAATGGGAATGACAACCGCAAGCACGGTGATCAGCAGCACCGAGGCGCCGGCGGTGGCCAGGCCGATGTTCTGCCGGTTGAAAAGGTTGTCCATGATGAACTTGGCGGGCAGTTCGGTTGACGAACCGGGCCCGCCCTTGGTCATGGCGACCACCAGGTCATAGGTGCGGATGATGCCCATGAACAGCAGCGTGGCGGCGGTGGCCACGGCGGCGCGCATCTCGGGGATGATGATCGAGACATAGGTGCGCCAAAGCGGGATCCCCTCGACCCGGGCGGCCTGCCACAGGGATCCGTCGATGCCGCGCAGCCCGGCCAGCATCAGGATCATCGCCAGGCCCGCGCCCTGCCACAGCCCCGCCAGGGCCACCGCATAGATCGCGGTCTCGGGATGTTCGATCCAGTCGAAGGTAAAGCCGCCCCAACCCAGTTCGCGCAGGGTGTTCTGGATCCCCAGCGAAGGGTTCATCAGCCATTGCCAGACCAGCCCCGTCACCACGAAGGACACCGCCTGCGGATAAAGGAAGATGGTGCGCAGGGTGTTTTCAAAGCGGATCTTGCGATCCAGCGCCGCCGCAAGCAGAAAGCCCAGCACCAGACAGCCCACCACATAGGTCACGCAGAGCAGCCCCATGTTGACCATCGCCGTGTTCCAGCGGCGCGTGTCGAACAGCTTGATGTAATGGGTGAAGCCCACAAGCTCGCTCGACGGCATCGACCGCGAGGCGGTGAAGGACAGATAGAAGGTGTAGATCGCCGTGCCCACGAACAGGCCAAGCGCGGTGAACCACACCGGGGTGAGTGAGAGGAAGGCGGGCCAGTTCCGGAACCTCGGCGGGCGCGTGTCGCTTCTGGGTGTCATGGATCTCGTCTGTTCATCTGCCGGAAGAGGGCGGGCGCGGGCCGATACCTCGGCGATACGGGTTAACAAAGCTCCGGTGGCGCGCAGGGTCACGCCACCGGAATGCGCGGGATAGCGGGGTAACGGCCCCGCCACCATTCGGATCTTAGTAGGTCAGGGCGTCCAGGAACTCTTCCTGGAAGTCCTCGTGGCCGTAGGGGGCGGCCCAGAACTCGTTGATCAGGTCGGCCAGCTGACCCTGCACGATACGGGTGCTGACAATCGCCATGTCGGCGGCGATCTCGTTCGACTTCATCTTGTCGTTGGCCAGCTGCGCGCAGACGTCATAGCTGGACATATCCACGTCGGTCCGGGCGGGGAACGACCCCTTCAGGGTGGTAAAGCCCTTCTGCACCTCGGGGTTCAGCAGGGTTTCGGCCAGCGCCAGCTGTTCCGCGTCGCCCTGATCCACCTTGGGGAAGGTGAAGGCGTCGACCACGATCATCATATCCTGGATGCCGGGGGTAATGGCGCAGCCATAGTCGGTGCCGATCTCTTCGCCCGCGGCGATGAACTCGCCCTTGGCCCAGTCGCCCTGGAATTGCAGCAGCGCCTCGTCGCGGATCACCTGGGCGGTGGCGTCGTTCCAGTTGATGCCGGAAATGCCCTCGCCGACATAGTCGTGCAGACGGTCGAAGATGGCGACGGCCTCGAGGAACTCGGGCGACATCACGATCTCTTCGTTGCCGTTCTGAAGCATGTCGTTGTACTTCTCGGCGCCCAGCATCGAGACGGCGATCTGGTTGAAGACCTTGTTGGTCTGCCAGGACTGACCCGAGAAGGCCAGCGGCAGGATGCCCGCCTCTTTGGCCGCGTCCAGCATCTCAAAGAAGCCGTCCCAGGTGGTGGGCATCTCGGAATAGCCCAGCTGTTCGGCCAGCGGGATCGAGTAGAAGAACCAGCTTTCGCCATGCACCGAGATCGGCGAGTAGTAGTATTCGCCGTCGCCGACGAAGCCGCCCATGGCGTTCTTGATCAGCTCGGGCAGCGCGGCCTCGTCCTCGGCGGTGACGGCGGCGGTGACCGGCTGCATCAGGCCCTGTTCGATCAGGTCGGCGGCGTTGCGCCCGGCGATATAGAACTTGGCGGCCGGCGGATCGCCCGCCTGAAGGCGCGAGATGAAGGCGGCGTCGTCGTTTTCATAGCCCGCGATCGAGGCGTCGACCCAGGTCACGCCCTTTTCGGCCAGCGCGTCGATGACGACCTGCTTGCCGGCGGCTTCCGAGCCGGAGACCCAGCTGTTTTGCACCACGATGTCGTCCGCGACGGCGGCGCTGCCCATCAGGACGGTCGCCAGGGCGGTGGTATAGGCAAGTTTCATGTCAGTTCCCTGTGTTGGAAAGGAGAGGAGAGAGACGTTTCTTGTTGTCCCGATCAGCGCATCAGATGCGCGACCGAGGTTTCCACGAAGGCCAGGCTGTCGCGGATCGTGGCGACCGGGTCGGCCGATCCGTCCACTTCCAGCACCATCCAGCCTTCGAAGCCTGCGGCGGCATGGCCCGTGGCCCAGGCCTGCCAATGCACCCGGCCCTGGCCGAGGGTGCAGAAATACGCGCGGTGCAAGCCATGCACATCCGCGTCAATGGGAATATCCAGCGGCATGGGCCCGGTGGCATCCTTCCAATGGGTGATCACCAGGCGGTCCGCGTGGCGGTTCAGCACCGCCACCGGGTCGGCGCCGCACAGCAGCAGATGCGCGCTGTCGGGGCACAGACCCACGTACAGCGGATCGGTCAGCAGCATGAACAGATCGACATCGCGGGCGGTGCACATCACCGAATGCCCTTCGGTGTGCAGGGCCGCAGTCAGGCCCAGCTCGGCCACCGTGGCGCCGATCTCGTTGCACAGCTGCGCCAGCGGGCGGGCATAGTCGATATCGACGAACTGTACCGGGGCCGCGCCCTTGGTGCGGCGCATCGGCAGGCCGATCACCAGGGCCTGGCCGCCAAGCGGCGCCAGGAAGGCCGCCAGGGCGCGGGCATCGGCGCAGACCTCGGCGCGCACGGCGGGATCGGCCAGATCGCCGAAGCGCTCGAAGTCATGATAGAAACCCGACACGATGGACAGGCCCAGCTCGTCCAGCCTGGCCTTTACCCCCGCGACGCTGCCATAGGCGCGCAGCGCCATCTTGTAGCCAAGCGGCCCGATCGAGGTTTCCACCCCGCGCACGCCCGCCTCGGCCACGGCGCCCAGCATCTTGTCCCAGAAGGCGCGCGGGTCGGCCTCGGCCAGGGCGTTGATCCCGTCGACATCGGCGACCCCCCAGAAATCGGGGTGGTAGAAGGTGATCAGATCGACGGCATAGTTTCGGTCGGTCAAAGTCCGTTCCCTTGCATTCGGTGCCTTGCGGCCTGTCCGGCCTTTGCCCCGCCTCTTGTCCGGGCGGTTGCAGGGCCTGTTCACGCTGTGTGTGGTAACGTTTGCCAAACTGCCGCAGCGTTCAAGCGCTTTTCTGAGTCAGCCCGGGAGGTCTTTCCGGTGAATATGTATTTTTCCTGTCAGTTGCGCAAAATTTCGGCGCAAATCTGCAAACGTTTGCCAGCACAGCCGCCTTTGTGTCACCTCCGGTTTGCCAATCGGGCCGCCGCAGGGGATCTTGCAGGACCGGACGGACAAGGGCGATTCGATGTCAGACACGAAACAAAAGAGCGTTTCCCTGCATGACGTGGCAGAGGCCGCGGGCGTCTCGGTCTCGACCGTCAGCCGCGCCCTGGCCTTTTCCGACCGCATCAATGCCAAGACCCGGGCCCGCATCCTAGAGACGGTGCGCGAGCTGGGCTATCACCCCAACATCGCCGCGCGGAACCTGCGCCTGGGTCAGCCCAAGACGATCCTGGCGGTGATGCCCAACCACAAGGGCACCCAGATCACCACGGTGGCCAATGATGCCCAGATCGGCATCGAACAGGCGATCCGCGAACTGGGCTATACCCTGTCGGTGGTCAACATGCGCGACAGCGAGGCCACCGCCGATCACGTCCTGGATCTGGTCTATGGGCGGCAGGTATCGGGCACCATCATCCTGGCGGAGAACCCGATGGAGCTGAAGGGGCGCGGCCTGATCGACGCCGGGTTGCCCATCGTCAGCCTGACCGAGGATCTGACCCATCTGGGCATCTCTTCGGTGGTCTCCAGCGACCGCCAATCCATGATGGAAGCGGTCGAAATGCTGGCCGATCTGGGCCACCAACGCTTCTATTTCATCTCTGGGCCCCAGGGCAGCTATCACAGCCGCCAGCGCGAGGCCGGGGTGCGTTCGGCGCTGATCCGGCGCTTCGGCTCGGACGAGAACCTGGTGAAATATCGCGCCGATTTCGACGTTGAAACGGGCTGCGCCGCCGCGCGGCATTTCCTGACGCTGGAGGACCGGCCGACGGCGGTGATCTGCTGGGCCGACGAGGTCGCCATGGGGTTCCAAAGCGTGGTGCAAGAGGCCGGTCTGAAGATCCCCGATGACGTGTCGCTGGTCTCTTTCGACGGGCTTTGCGCGCTGCGCTACACGCAGCCGCCGATCACCACCTTCGACCAGAACGTGCGCGAGCTCGGCGCCCATGCGGCGCGGCTGCTGGTCGAGCTGATCGACAACGGCAGCCCGCAGGACGCCCAGTTGATCGAATACCCCGCCAAGATGTTCCCCGGCCGCTCGGTCGGGGCGCCGCCGCCGCACCCCAAGGGCTGACCGGGCGGCGGGTCGGGCGGCGCGCTGCCCGACCCTGTCGCGCCTCAGGCGGCGATGTCGGCCTCGCCCTTCAGGGCCTCGGCCGCACGGCGCGCCACCCGCAGGCTGTGGGCCATAACGGTCAGCGTCGTCCCCGTGACGCCGCAGCTGGCAAAGGCGCTGGCATCGGCCACGGTGACATTGGGAACCTCCCAGACCTGGCCCCATTCGTTCAGCACCGACCGGGCCGGATCCTGGCCCATGATCGCCCCGCCCGCCTCGTGGATGGCGGCGCCCATGCTCATGGATTTGTGGAAGAATTTGCGGAACAACAGGCGGCTGAGCGGGTCCAGCCCGGGGAAGGCGCCACGGCCCATCTCGCGCAGACCCAGGGGCGATCCGACGAACTCCAGCTCGGCACCCTGCTCTTGCAGCAGGGCGATCATCTCATCCTCGATCCGCCGCGCCAGCAGCTGCTCGTACTCGTGCATCTTGCAGCGGATATGCGGCGCGGGGATGCCCCAGGCGTCGGTCTTTTTCGGGTCCAGGGTGATGCGGTTGTCGGCATAGGGCAGGGTCGAGCCGAAGCAGAAGAACGAGATCCGCGCCGGCGCCTCCGGGTCGGCCACATCGGCCCGCCCGACAGAGCCTTGCGCGGCATATTCCAGCCGCTTGGTCATCGGGGTTTCGGCGCGCATCATGAAGAAACCACCGATCGAACCGTAGTAATCGTCGAAGTCGGGGAAGGTCTGCTGCCCCCGCCCGGCGGGGAAATCGCCCTGGCCGATGACCGGCACCTGATCCATGAAATAGCGGCCCAGCTGACCGGCATTGTTGCCCAGCCCCTCGGGGTGCTCGGCGCTGGTCGAGTTCAGCATCAGCCGCACCGTCTCGATCGGCGAGGCGGCCAGGATCACCGTCTGGGCGTGCAGGGTCAGCACCGCGCGGCTGTCGCGGTCGATGATCTCTACCCCGGTGGCGCGGCCCGCCTCGACCAGCACCCGGCGGGCAATGGCGTTATAGCGCACCGTCAGCCGCCCCGTGGCCTTGGCGGCGGCCAGCGGCGCCAGCATCCGGTCGCGGCGCGGCGGCAGGATGCGCCAGGGGATCACCGGGCGCTCGGGATGGGCCGCCTCGACCCCCGCCTTGAAGGTCTTCTCGGCCTCGGTCAGCGGCACCGGCGCCACCACCTTGCTGTCCGGGGTCGCGCGCAGCCCGTCGGCGTTGCCATGCAGGCCCAGAACCTCTTCGACCTCGTCGTAATAGGGCGCCATGTCGGCATAGCTGACCGGCCAGTCCAGCCCCAGCCCGGCCCGGGTCGCGGGTTTGAAATCGTCGTCCGACCAGCGGAACAGCACCCGGCCGAAGACATGGGTGCGCCCGCCCTCCTGCTGGCCGCGCACCCAGAGGAAAGGCGCGTCCTTCGGCGTGGTATAGGGGTGTTTCCAGTCGTTGACGTAGAACTTGGCGAACTGCCGGGCAAAGAACATCGCCCGCGCCTGCACCCCCTGCCCGGTCAGCGTGGCCAGGGCGCGCTCGATCAGGTTGACGGTGTTTTTCGGTTGCCGCTTGGCCTTCACGAAATCGGAAGGTTTCTTTTGCGGTCCCGCCTCCAGCAGCAGCACCGACAGGCCCTGAGCGGTCAGTTCCTGGGCGGCAACCGCCCCCGCGGCGCCGGATCCGACGATCAGCGCATCGTATTTCTGTTCAGACATGCAAATTCCAGACCTTCTGCGCGGGGCATCCCCCGTCATTTTGGCAAACGTTTGCAAGATTGCGCGGGCGGGCGCAATGGCCCGCCGCCGATTTCCCGGGGCGCGGGCGGCGCTACTGCCCAGCAATTCAGCAAATCGCAGGGGCCGTCGGGCAACAGACCGGGCGGCAACGCCGCGTCGCCCGCGCCGCGACGATTGTTTCGCCCCCCTCATGTCTGTACATTTCGCCCCTGTCGCGCCCTGTCTCCGGGCCGCGCGCGGCGGACAGAAACCGACAGGACCGGGCAGACCAGATGGCGGCAGCGCAGACCGAAACCCTTCATTCCCGGCTTCTGGAAGAGATCACCCGCAAGATCGTCGACGGCCAGTGGCCCCCCGGCCACCTGCTGCCCAAGGAAACCGAGATGGCGGCGCAATACGGCGTCTCGCGGATGACCATGAACAAGGTGCTGACCCAGCTGGCGCAGGAAGGCTATGTCGTCCGGCGCAAGCGCACCGGCACCATGGTGGCCCAGCCCCGGGCGCAATCGGCGGTGCTGGCGATCAACAACATCCAGGACGAGGTGGCGGCCCTGGGGCGGCGCTATCGCTGGGATCTGCTGGCCTCGGACCGGCGGCGGCCCAATGGTCCGGATCAGCGCCTGCTGGATCTGGACCCGGCCGAGGCCGAGGCCGAGGCGCTGGTGCTGCACGGGTTGCACTATTCCAACGACGACCCGTTTTGCCTGGAAAGCCGCGCCATCAACCTGACCACGGTGCCCGACGCCGCGACGATGGATTTCGCCGCCGAGGTGCCGGGCAGCTGGCTGTTGCAGACCATGCCCTGGACCAATGCGCGCCACCATGTGCGGGCGATCAACGTCTCGGGGCGCGACGCGGCGCAGCTGCATCTGCCGGTCGGCGCCGCCTGTCTGGAGATTCTGCGCAAGACCCAGATCGAAGGCGCCTGGGTGACCTCGGTCCGCCTGCTGTATCCCGGCGAGGCGCATCAACTGGTGGCCGAATTCGAAGGCCGGATGGGAGGCTAGAGCCCGTCCGAAACCAGACGGCAGCCCGTTCAGAAAGCCCCTCGCCCCACTGTCCCGCCCGGCGGCACGCCGGGCAGCGCCCGACCCGCCCCCCAGGGCGGGCGCTACACGCCCACCCTCGGGTCCGGCGCTGCCCTCAGCTCTTTAACGGAGCCGAAAGGACGGCATTTACCCCTCAAGAATGAGAATCAACAGACACCCCTCGGGCACCGCCTCCGGCGCACCGTCCAGCTCCGCCAGATCGTACCGCCCCAGACCCAGCTCCGCCCGGTCCTCCCGCGCGAACAGATAGGCCGCCAGAACACCCGCGCCCGGCACGGCCTCCCCCGGCTGCACCACCACACCGCGCAGCGGCGCACGCACCATCAGGTTCAGGTCCAGCAGACCCTCCCCCGGCAACTCTGCCTCGCAGGCCAGACCGCCGTCGAAGGGATGCGGCCCGCTCTCCGGGTCGGTCTCGATCACCGAGCCGTCCTCGAACCGCAGCACCATGGCGCCGCCCTCCAGTACGGTCAGCACCCGGTCGATGCCGGGAAAGACCGAGAAGGGACCCGATCCGCCGACCTTGGCCGTGCTGATCCGCCACTGAAAATCCTCGAACCCGGCGCCTTCGGGATGGCAGATCACCTCTGCCGTCTCGCCGCCGCCGTTCTTCCAGGGGGCAAAGCGCCGCTCCGCCGCCCGGTGAATTCTACCAGTCATCCGAGGATCCGGGGCAGGTTCAGCCCGTGTTCCTTCGCGCATTCGATCGCCTCCGGGTAACCCGCATCCGCATGGCGCCAGACGCCCGACGCGGGATCATTCCACAGCACCCGCTCCAGCCGCTTGACGGCCTCGGGGGTGCCGTCGGCACAGATAACGACCCCGGCGTGCTGGGAAAAGCCCATCCCGACCCCGCCACCGTGGTGCAGCGACACCCAGGTGGCCCCCGAGGCGGTGTTCACCAGCGCGTTCAGCAGCGGCCAGTCCGACACGGCGTCGGACCCGTCGCGCATCGCCTCGGTTTCCCGGTTGGGCGAGGCGACAGAGCCGCTGTCGAGGTGATCGCGCCCGATCACCACCGGCGCCTTCAGCTCGCCATTCGCGACCATCTCGTTGAACTTCAGCCCCGCGCGGTGGCGGTCGCCCAGCCCGATCCAGCAGATCCGGGCGGGCAGCCCCTGGAATTCGATCCGCTCGCGCGCCATGTCCAGCCAGCGGTGCAGGCCCTCATTCTCGGGGAACAGCTCCTTCATCGCCTGATCGGTCTTGTAGATGTCCTCGGGATCGCCCGACAGCGCGGCCCAACGGAACGGCCCGATGCCACGGCAGAACAGCGGGCGGATATAGGCGGGCACGAAACCGGGGAAGGCAAAGGCGTTTTCCAGCCCCTCTTCCTGGGCCATCTGGCGAATGTTGTTGCCGTAATCCAGCGTCGGAATACCCGCATCCCAGAAACCGACCATGGCCGCCACGTGATCCTTCATCGAGGCGCGGGCGGCGCGGTTCACCTCTTCGGGCGCGCTTTCCTGCTTGGCGCGCCATTCGCCCACGGTCCAGCCTTTCGGCAGATAGCCGTGATAGGGATCATGGGCCGAGGTCTGGTCGGTGACGATATCGGGCCGCCCGTTCGGCATCGCCTCGCCCGCCTGCACCCGGCGCAGGATCTCGGGGAAGACCTCGGCCGCGTTGCCGATCAGGGCGACGGATTTCGCCTCGCCCGCCTTGGTCCAGCGCTCGATCATCGCCAGCGCCTCGTCCAGGTCGTGGGTCTTCTCGTCGCAATAGCGGGTGCGGATGCGGAAATCGGCGCGGGTCTCGTCGCATTCCACGGCCAGACAGCAGGCCCCGGCCATCACGGCGGCCAGGGGTTGCGCGCCGCCCATGCCGCCCAGACCGCCGGTCAGGATCCAGCGGCCGGCCAGATCGCCGCCGTAATGCTGACGCCCCGCCTCGGCGAAGGTCTCATAGGTGCCCTGAACGATGCCCTGCGCCCCGATGTAGATCCAGGACCCGGCGGTCATCTGGCCGTACATCATCAGGCCCTTCTTATCCAACTCGTTGAAATGCTCCCAATTGGCCCAATTGGGGACCAGGTTCGAGTTGGCGATCAGCACGCGGGGCGCATCCGCATGGGTGCGGATGACGGCAATCGGCTTGCCCGACTGCACGATCAGCGTCTCATCCGCCTCCAGCTTTTTCAGGCTGTCGCAGATGGCGTCGAAATCCTCCCAGGTGCGGGCCGCGCGGCCGATGCCGCCATAGACGACCAGCTCATGCGGGTTCTCGGCCACATCGGGGTGCAGGTTGTTCATCAGCATCCGCAGCGGGGCCTCGGTGACCCAGCTTTTCGCGTTCAGCTCGGTCCCGGTGGGGGGGAAGATGTCGCGGGTGTTGTGACGGGTGGTCATGGCGTGGTCCTCTCTCAAAGGCGCGGCAGCAGCGGCGCGGGCCGGGCGGCGGCCTCGGCGGCGGTCAGGATATCGGTCAGGATGGTCTTCAGCTGCGGACGCAGCCGGGCGATCTTTTCGGCGTCGACCTCGAAGGGGGGCTCTTCGACCTCCAGATGGGTGGCCTGGGCCAGCTCCATCTGGATGGCGTGGATCCCCTGCCCCGGGCGGCCATAGTGCCGCGTGGTCCAGCCGCCCCGAAAGCGCCCGTTCAACACATGGCTTTGCCCCGTCGCGGCGCAGGCAGCCAGACAGGCGGCCTCGATCTGGGCCGCGCAGGTCACGCCGCCATCGGTGCCGATGTTGAAATCGGGCAGCCTGCCTTCGAAGAGCCAGGGGATGACCGACCGGATCGAGTGGCAATCATAAAGCACCGCATAGCCATGGAGCGCCTTCACCCGCGCCAGCTCGGCCTCCAGGGCGGCGTGATAGGGGGCGTGGAAGGCCTCGATGCGCCGGGTCACCTCTGCGGCATCGGGCGCCTCCGCCCAGATCGGCACATTGTCGAAGGTGGTCAGGGGCACCAGCCCGGTGGTGGTCTGCCCGGGGTACAGCGATTGCCCCGACGGATCGCGGTTGGCGTCGATCACGTAGCGGTGGAAACTGGCGCGCACCATGGTCGCGCCCTCGATCAGCCCGCCGTAGAGCTGGTGAATATGCCAGTCGGTATCGCGCAGCAGCTGGCCCTCGGCATTCAGCTGGGCGCGGATGTCCTCGGGAACCCAGGTGCCGGTATGCGGCAAGCCAAGGACCAGCGGGCTGTCGCCCTGAACGATCTGAACCGGATCCATCACGCCACCTCCGGCAGGGTCACGCCCAGGCCCTGGATCAGCGCCCCTTCCGCCACCAGATCATGGGCGGCGGCCAGGTCGGGCGCCATGTAACGGTCATCGCCAAGCTCGGCCACGCGGCTCCGCAGTGCGGCAATCGCGGCCTTCAGCGGCGCCGAGGTCTCCAGCGGGCGGCGCAGCGCCACGCCCTGGGCGCCCGTCACCGCCTCGATCCCCAGAATGTTGTACAGGTTGCGGGTCATCAGACCCAACCGCCGCGCCCCGTGGCAGGCCATGGACACGTGATCCTCCTGGTTGGCCGAGGTGGGGGTGCTGTCGATGGAGGCCGGATGCGCCAGCTGCTTGTTCTCGCTCATCAGCGCGGCAGAGGTGACTTCCGCGATCATCAGGCCCGAATTCAGCCCCGGTTTCGGCGACAGGAAGGCCGGCAGGCCAAAGCTCAGCGCCGGGTCCACCAAGAGGGCAATCCGCCGCTGCGCGATGGCGCCGATCTCGGTCAGGGCCAGGGCGATCTGATCGGCGGCAAAGGCCACCGGCTCGGCATGGAAATTCCCGCCCGAAACGACAGAGCCGTCCGACAGCACCAGCGGGTTGTCGGTGGCGGCATTGGCCTCGATCTCCAGCGTACGGGCGGCCTGGCGCAGCAGATCCAGGCAGGCGCCGCCCACCTGGGGATGGCAGCGCAGGCAATAGGGATCCTGCACCCGCTCGTCATCGTCGCGGTGGCTGTCGCGGATCTGCGAGCCCTCCAGCAGGGCGCGCAAGGACGCCGCCACCTCCACCTGGCCCGCATGGCCGCGCAGGCTGTGGATCTCTGCGGCGAAGGGCGCGGTGGAGCCCATGGCCGCATCCGTCGACAGCGCCCCGGTCACGACCGAGGTCATCAGCGCCCGCTCCGCCCGGAACAACCCCGCCAGCGCCAGCGCGGTCGAGGCCTGGGTGCCGTTGATCAGCGCCAGCCCTTCCTTGGCCGACAGCGCGATCGCCTCCAGCCCGGCCTCGGCCAGGGCCGCGCCCGACGGCATCCGGCGGCCCTGATAGAGGGCCTCGCCCTCGCCCAGCATGGTCGCGGTCATATGCGCCAGCGGCGCCAGATCGCCCGACGCCCCGACCGAGCCCTGTTCGGGGATCAGCGGCAGCAGGTCGCGGGCCAGCATGTCCAGCATCAGCCGCACCACCTCGGCCCGGATGCCCGAGGCGCCGCGCGCCAGCGACATCACCTTCAGCACCATGATCAGCCGCGTGACCTCCGGCACCAGCGGGTCGCCCACGCCGCAGCAGTGGGACAGGATCAGGTTGCGTTGCAGTTTCGCCGTATCCGCCACCGCGATCTTGATCGAGGCCAGTTTGCCGAAGCCGGTATTCACCCCGTAGACGGCGGCATTTCCGGCGGCCACTTCGGCGATGCGGGCGGCGGCGGCGTCGATGGCGGGCCAGGCGCTGTCATCCAGCGTCACGCCCGCGCCGTCCCAGTAGATCCGCGCCAGCGCCCGCAGGGGCACCGCGCCGGGGATCAGATGTTCAACTTTGGTCTCAGCCATGGGTCACGGCTCCTTCAAAGACACGCATATGCAGGGGGTTCAGGCCGATTCGGCCCACAAGCTGGGCGGGGCGGTCCGCGTCCCAGACGGTGAAATCCGCCGACAGGCCGGCGGCCAGCCGCCCGGTCACGTCCCCAAGGCCCAGGGCGCGGGCGGCATGGCACGTCACCCCGTCGAGGCATTCCGCCACGGTCATCCCCCACAGTACCGCGCCCATGTTCATGGTCATCAGAAGCGAGGTCAGGGGCGAGGTGCCGGGATTGCAATCGGTGGCCAGCGCCATGGGCACACCGGCGGCGCGCAGGGCAGCGACGGGCGGTTTCTGCGCCTCGTTCAGCATGTAATAGGCGCCGGGCAGCAGCACCGCGACGGTGCCAGAGGCGGCAATGGCCGCCACATCCTCAGGCCCCGCATATTCGAAATGATCCACCGACAGGGCGCCATGGCGCGCGGCCAGCAGCGTCCCGCCAGATCGGGTCATCTGTTCGGTGTGCAGCTTCACCGGCAGGCCCAGCTCGCGCGCGCGGGCAAACAGCGGTTCGATCTCTTCGAGGGCAAAGGCGATCCCCTCGCAGAAGGCATCCACCGCATCCACCAGCCCTTCGGCCTGGGCGGCCTCCAGTCCGGCGATGGCCACCTCGCGGATATAGCCCGCCTTGTCGCCCGCATAGTCGGGGGGCAGGGCATGGGCCGCCAGCCAGGTGCTGCGCAGCCGGAAGGGGCGCAGCTCGGCCAGGCGCTTGGCGGCGCGCAGCATCTTCAGCTCGGTCTCGATGTCGAGGCCATAGCCCGACTTGATCTCGATGGTCGAGGTGCCCTCGGCCAAGAGCGCATCCAGACGCGGCAGGGCCTCGGCCACCAGCTGATCCACGTCCCGCGCGCGGGTGAACCGCATCGAGGCTTTGATGCCGCCCCCCGCCTGCGCGATCTCCTGATAGCTGGCGCCCTCCAGCCGCTGTTCGAACTCGCCCGTGCGGTCGCCGCCGAACACCAGATGGGTGTGGCAGTCGACGAAAGAGGGCAGCACCAGCCGCCCGCCCAGATCCACCACCTCGGCGCCCTCGTCCGACAGGGCGGGGCCGATGGCCGCGATCCTGCCGCCCTCGGTCGCGATCTGCTGCGGCGCGGCCCCGTCGGCCAGGCGCGCGTTGATCCAGATCCGGCGTGTCGTCATGGGGGCCTCTTCGGGTCAGGTCTCGGGTCTGCCATTAAGTATAGACATAAAGACCCGGACCTGCCTAGAGGGTTTCTGATCCGCCCCCGGCGCCGCTACAGAACCGCCGCCAGCCCGGCCAGGAACTGGTCGTTTTCCGCCGCCAACCCGACAGAGACCCGCAGGAAGCTGTCATAGCCCGGCTGTTTCCAGGGCTTCACGATCACCCCGTGATCAATCAGCGCCTCGGCCACCGGGCCCGAAGGGCGCGCGACGTTGACGAACAGGAAATTTCCCTTCGACGGCAGCACTTCCAGCCCCCGGGCGCGCAGAGCCTCGGCCACCCGCTCTCGTTCCGCCAGGGTCTCGGCCACCGCCGCCTGCATCCCCTCCGGCGCGCGCAGCGCCGCCAGCGCCCCGGCCTGGGCCACGGCATTGACGTTGAAGGGGGTGCGCACCAGGTGCATGGCCGCGATCAGCACATCGCTGTTGGACAACCCATAGCCGATGCGCAGCGCCGCCAACCCCCAGGCCTTGGAGAAGGTGCGCAGAATCAGCAGCGGTTTGGCGTGGGTGGCGATGCGTTCGGTGCCGGGCAAATAGTCATTGCCCTGCGCGTATTCGACATAGGCCTCATCCAGGCACAGCGCGGCCTCGGGATGCTGCGCCGCCAGCACCTGATCCAGCTGCGCGGGCGTCAGCCAGACCCCCGCCGGGTTCATCGGGTTGGCCAGCAGGATAAGCCGCACGGGCCGCGCCACGGCCTCCAGCAAGGCCGTCATGTCGATCTCGCGCCCCTCGGTCAGGCCAACGCGCGTGACCTCGGCCCCCATCATACGGGCGTAATCCTCATGCAGCGGGAAAGAGGGGTAGAGCGTCACCACCTCGTCCCCCGCCTGCAACAGCGCCCGGGCCAGCACGTTCAGCAGATCCTCGGATCCGTCGCCAAAGACGATGCGCCCGGCCTCCACCCCGGTCTCCTCCGCCAGCTGCGCCGCCAGCGCCCGGGCAGACGGATCGGGATAGATCTGCGTCCGCCCCAGCACCTCGGCCATGGCCGCGCGCACCGGCGCGGGCAGCGGGTGCGGGTTCTCGTTCGAGCCCAGCTTGGCAATGGCGCGCCCGCCACAGCGGCTGGCCACATCCTCCAGTGACAGGCCGGAATTATAGGGGGCCAGCGCCGCCAGTTCGGGACGCAGAGAGATTTCGGTTGCGGACATGGGGGGAACTCCGTTGACTAGGCGCCGGGGAGGGGGCAACTTATGTCTAGACATGTCAAGCGAAAGTGACCCGCCCATGGCCGAAACTCCGCCGCTGCCCGCCGATTGCACCTTCGATTTCACCGGTCGCCGGGTGCTGGTCACCGGCGCCAGCCGGGGCATCGGGCGCACCCTGGCCCTGGCCTTTGCCCGTGCGGGCGCCGATCTGGTGCTGACCGCCCGCAGCCTGCCCGCGCTGGATGAGACCGCCGCCGAGGCCCGCGCCCTGGGCCGCGACGTGATCTGCCGCGCCGTGGATCAGCAGTCTGTCGCCGCCGTGCAAGAGGGGCTGGCGGACCTGCCGCCCTTGGACGTGCTGGTCAACAACGCAGGGATAGAGGACGTGCGCCCCACGCTGGAGGTGGACGAGGCGCTCTGGGACAGGATCGTCGATACCAACCTCAAGGGCGCCTTCTTCGTCGCCCAGGCGGCAGCGCGCTCCATGGCAGACCGCGGCGGCGCCATCATCAACCTGGCCTCGCTGACCTCTTTCGTGGGCGTCCCCACGGCCACCCCCTATACCGCCTCGAAAACCGGCATCCTGGGCATGACCCGCGCCATGGCCGCCGAATGGGCGCCCCTGGGCATCCGCGTCAACGCCATCGCGCCGGGGTATTTCGAAACCGGCCTCACCTCGACCTTCTACGAGGACGCGGGCTGGGTGCAGGCGATGACCGACAGCGTCCCCATGGGCCGCCTCGGCAATCTCGACGATCTGGAGGGCGCGACCCTCTTCCTGGCCTCCTCGGCGGCGCGCTATATCGCCGGGCAATGCCTGGCCATCGACGGCGGCTTTCTGGCCAAAATCTAGGCAAACCGCCCCGCGCCCCGGCGCGCGGGGCGCTTAAGTATATACAAGATGACCCAGGGCGATACAGATCGCCCGACCCCTACCGAAGGCCCGCCGTCCCGGCCCCGGGCCTGACCAGACAAAGGTGCCCCTATGCCGCAAGTGACCCTTCGCTCCCTCATCGGCCTGTCGCCCGAGGACCGCGCCGCCCTGACCAACCGGTCAGAGGCCGACCTGTCCTTCTTCCTGGAGAAATCCCAGCCGATCATCGAGGCCGTCCGTACCGAGGGCGACGCCGCCCTGGTCCGTTTCGGGCGCGAGTTCGACAAATCCGAAGGGCTGACCGCCGACATCCTGAAGGCGCCCGAGCAGGAATTCGACGAGGCCTTCGACCTGGTGGAACCGGACGTGATCGAGGCGATCCGCAAGGGCATCCGCAACATCCGCAGCTTCCACGAGGAACAGGCGCCGGAACCCATGTGGCTGAAAGAGGTCAGCCCCGGCGCCTTCGCCGGTGACCGCTGGACGCCCATCGACTCGGTGGCCCTCTACGTGCCGCGCGGCAAGGGCTCGTTTCCCTCCGTCACCATGATGACCGCGGTGCCGGGCAGCGTGGCCAAGGTGCCGAACCTGGCGATCTTCACCCCCCCGGGCCCCGACGGCAAGGTCGACGCGGCCACCCTGGTGGCCGCCCGCCTGGCCGGTGTGGAAACCATCTACAAATGCGGCGGGGCCCAGGCCGTGGCCGCCGCCGCCTATGGCACCGAAACCGTCAAGAAGGCGCAGAAGATCGTCGGCCCGGGCTCGCCTTGGGTGGTCGCGGCCAAGCGCCTTCTGGCCGGCGTCATCGACCCGGGCCTGCCCGCCGGTCCGTCCGAGGTGATGATCCTGGCCGATGACACGGTGCACGGGGGCCTGGCCGCCATGGACCTGCTGATCGAGGCCGAACACGGCCCCGACAGTTCCGCCTGGCTGGTTACCCCCTCGCAGCGCGTCATCGACGAGGCCCTGGCCGCCCTGCCCGAGCTTTGGGCGCAGATGACCGAGCAGCGGGTCGGCTTCTCGCAGACCGTGCTCTGCAACGGCGCGGGCGGGATCGTCCTGGCGCGCGACATGGATGACGCCTGCGCCTTCGTGAACGAATACGCCCCGGAACACCTGGAAATCCTATCCGAGAAGCCGTTCGAATACCTGGGCCAGATCACCGATGCGGCCGAGGTCCTGATGGGCACCCATACGCCCGTCTCCATCGGCAACTTCGCCCTGGGCCCGAACGCGGTTCTGCCCACCTCGAAAGGCGCGAAGACCTGGGGGCCGCTGTCGGTCACCGACTTCCTGCGCCGCTCTTCCATCGGCTATGTCACCGAAAAGGGCTATCCCGAGCTGGCCGACACCGCCCAGACCCTGGCGAAATACGAGGGCTTCTCCTCTCACGCCAACGCGGTCAGCGAGCTGCGCGCCAAGTACCTGAAGAAATCGTAAGACCTGCGGGGCCGCCATTGCGCGGCCCCCTGCCCTGCCCCTCCAGAAAGGCCGATCCCATGCGCGCCGTCCGTCTTCACGCCACCCGCGACCTGCGTTTCGAAACCGTCGAGGCGCCCCTGCCCCCCGCCCCGGGCGAGGTGACCCTGCGCGTCACCGCCGCCGGGATCTGCGGATCGGATCTGCACAACTACGCCACCGGCGCCTGGATCACCCGCGCTCCTTCCGTCGCCGGGCATGAGTTTACCGGGGTGGTCACCGCCCTGGGCGCCGATGTGGCCCATGTCAGCCTGGGCCAGTGCGTCATCGTCGACAGCCGCCATATCTGCGGCAGCTGCCCCGCCTGTACCGAGGGCAACGGCCAGGTCTGCGACGAGCTGGGCTTCATCGGTGAAAAGATCGACGGCGGCTTTGCCGAGGCGGTCACCCTGCCCGCCCGCAACGTCGCCCCCGCCCCCGAAGGGGTGCCCGACCGGCATCTGGCCATGGTCGAGCCGCTGGCCGTGGCCCTTCACGCCGTCCGCCGCCTGGATGCGCCCGAGGGCGCCGAGGTGGTGGTGACCGGCTGCGGCCCGATCGGCGGGCTGGTGACGCTTCTGCTGACCCGCGCGGGCCATCCGGTGCGCGTCATCGACCTGAACCCGGCCCGCGTGGCGCTGGTCTGCGACGCCACCGGCGCCACCCCCGCCCCGCTTGACGCCCTGCCCCGCTTTCGCTTTGCCGTCGACACGACCGGCGCCGCCCCGGTGATCTCGGCCCTGGTCGCCCAAATCGCCGGCTGTTCCCGCCTGGCCCTGGTGGGCATCGGCGCCGCCAAACCCCTGCTGGACCCCGTCCACCTGGTGGAACGCGAGATCACCCTGCTGGGCTGCCACGCCTATGGCCCCGAGTTCTTCGACGTGGCGCCCCTGCTGCCCGCCCTCGCCCCCGCCCTCGACGCCTTCATCGCCGCCGAAATCCCGCTGGAGGCCGTGCCCGGCGCCTACGACGCCCTTCTGGCCGGGGACAGCGCGGGCCTGAAAACCATCATCCGCTGCACCCCGGACCAGGCCTGAGACCGCAATGAAAGACCTCTCCCGCCGCTTCGTCACCACCGAGGATTTCGCTCGCGCCGCGCGCCGCAAACTGCCCCGGATCTTCGCCGACTACATCGACGGCGGCTCTTTCTCGGAAACCACCCTGCGCCGCAACCGCGAGGGGTTCGACCGCTACATGCTGCGCCAACGCGTGCTGCGCCCCCTCGGCCCCGCCGATCTGACCACACCCCTGGGCCGCGGCACCGCCGCCCTGCCCTTCGGCCCCGGCCCCGTGGGCTTTATGGGCCTCTACCACCGCGACGGCGACATCTGCGTGCACCGCGCGGCCACCGACGCAGGGCTGCCTTGCGTGATCTCGACCTTCTCGATCAACGGGCTGGCAACGATGCGGGCCGCCGCAGGCCAGGTGCCCGACTTTCAGCTTTACCTCGACCGGGATCCGCAGGTGAACGCCGACTACCTGGCGCAATGCCGCGCCACCGGCGTCAAACGGATCTTCCTGACCGTCGATACCGCCATCACCTCGGTCCGCGAACGCGACGTGCGCAACGGCTTCCGCTCGGTCTCGCGCATCACCCCCGCCCTTTTCGCCCAGTTCGCCGCCCGCCCCGCCTGGTCCCTGTCCCTGCTGCGCGGCGGCTTCCCCCAGGTCGAGATGGTGGCAGACCGCCCCGAGTTCGGCCGCGGCGCCCTGGCCCAGGCGGGCAACCTCTCGTCCCGGCTGGATATCGACCTGACCTGGGACAAGGTGCGCCAGCTGCGCCAGGACTGGGACGGAGAGCTGATCATCAAGGGCATTTCCGACCCCGAGGACGCGGCGCAAGCGGCGGAGGAGGGCCTGGATGGCATCGTCTTGTCGAACCACGGCGGGCGCCAGCTTGACCATGGGCCCGCCACCATCACCCGGCTAAGGGCGGTGCGCGCCGCCCTCGGGCCCGACCGGATGCTCTTCATCGACGGCGGCTTCCGGCGCGGGTCCGACATCGTCAAGGCCATCGCCCTGGGGGCGGATTTCGTCCTGATGGGGCGGCCCTTCGCCTGGGCCGTGGCGGCGGCGGGCGAGGCGGGCGTGGCCCATCTGATCCGCCTGCTGGCCGCCGAAACCGCGATCACCCTGCAACTGATGGGGCTGACCTCGATCGCCGCGCTGAAACAGGCGGGTCCCGAGATCCTGCTGCGCGCAGAAGACCTCTAGGCCCCCTCCCCCGCCAGATCGTCAAAGGCCCCGGGCGACAGCTCTTCCCAGAAGGCCTGGATCGCCGCGGCGTTCAGGGCCGACATCCAGCCGTAGCGCTCGAAATCGTCCCGCGCCGCGCCCTCCAGCTGCGACAGGAACAGCCGCTTGTCGGCGTCGCGCTGCGTCGGCGTGCGCCCCTGCGCCAGCTCCTGGATGCGCCCCAGCCGTTTCGCCCGGGCCGAGCTGGGCGGCGGCGCCGGGTTTCGTGGCGAAACCTCTTGCAATCCGGTTGACGCCCCGCCCGCGCCCTCGCGGTAATCCTCGCGCAGGGCGGCGGTCAGGTAGCCCACGGCGTTCTTCACCCCCCCCTGCCCCGCGATGTAATCCAGCTTCTGGCCCACGTACCCCTCGCCATGCTCGCTGATCCATTGCCGCGCCAGGCGGTCGCTGACCCCCAGGGCGCGGATCCGGGCGTAGATGTCGGAATTGCGCAGCCCGGCGCCGTCGTCGATGTCCAGAATGGCCAGCTGCGGGTTCTCGGCGATCTTGAAGCGGATGTCGGTCACCGTGCGCCCCATCTTCCGGGTCTCGGGGGTCACCACGATATTGCTTGTGCGGTTCACCTCGGCCACGGCGGGCTTGATGATCTTGGCGTTCAGATGCTTGTAGGTCTCATAATAGGGGCTGTCCGCCACCCCCATCAGACGCCGGAACAAGTCCAGCGACCACCACCCCGTGCTACCCGTCCGCACGAAGCGATAGCAGTTCTCATACAGCGCCAGCGCATGGCCGCTGGTGAACCGCCGCTGGATATTCAGGTTGATCAGCGCGAAAACCTTGGGGTCGTTCAGCTTCTCCGCCAGCGCCGGGGAATAGGCATATTCGCAAACGCCCCCCTTCAGCTTGGCATAGGACAGCAGCGCCGAAACCCCCCATTCCTGCTGCCCGTCCGCATCCAGCATGTCCCATTCCGCCACCGTCTCGGCCAACCCGCGCAGGCTGGCCTTCAGCGTGTCCATGTCGTTGGAGTTGTAGCCGATCATCAGGCACAGGGTGCGGGCGTCGATGCGGTGCACCTGCTGGCTGACCAGGGTGTCATAGGCGTTCAGCAGCAGAACGTTGGACAGCTTCCTTTGCAGCAGGGTCAGCTTGCCCGACACATGGATGGCGGCGACGTGCTTTTTCACCGCGCCCCGGCGCAGGCTGCCCGTCAGCTGATCGCGTGGGATATCGTCCATGGCCTGTCCTCCGGCCTCTGCTCTTGCCTCTGGTCAGGCGCCCCCGGTTGCTCCGGGGTGCGCGGGCGGGCCTGGCGACCCTGCGGCGACTCGCCCGGCCCTGACGGCTCGCCCTGGCTCACTATCCCGGATAAGGTGCCCAGGCGCAAGCGCGGCGCTGGCACCTTTGGGCGGGAAATAGCCCCATCCCGTATTCGGGTCCCTTCGGATCGCCGGGCCGCGTAAAGGGACCCGTTTCCGGGATGGGGCTCCGGGCCGGGTCTCGCCGCCGCCCCCGGGGATTCGCCGAACGCTGCGTTTTCCCCTTGTTTACGAGGGTTGGCGGGGCTTTTCCCGCGAATCGGGGCCCTTTGTCCCGTATCCGGGTGCCTTTCGCCCCGTCCTCTGGCCCCCCTGCCCCTGTATCCGGGCACCTGATCCCCTCTAGAGAATTGAAATCAAACGTGGATATGGCCCCTAAAGATTCTTAAAAGACTCTGAAAGAGCATAAACAGACTGCCTGTTGTCGGGATTTCCCGTATTTTTAAGGGGAAGAGCGGCCAGGGTGATTCCCATCCTCCCTGCCATGTGCGATACTTTCCCGGATATCTGGAAAAATAGCGGACATGCGGAGTTTCCATGGCACCGAAGAATGGAACCGGATCCCGGTCCGACCTGCCCCCCTATTTCAACATCGACCCGGCCGAGGCGGCAAGCCATCTGTCGGATCCGATCACCACCACCCGTTTTGCCAAGGCCGCGACCTTTGCCGCCCGGGGCCGCGATGACCTGGCCAAGCGCGGCTATGCCCCCGACGGCGCCAAGCGGCTGCGCAAGTTCTCGACCTGGGAGGTCTGCCGCTATCTGATCCCCGTCGGCGCCGGTCATCTGCGCCGGGTGCTGAAGGCCCACCCGGATCTGCCCCAGGGCACCGGCGACGGCAATTCGAAGTGGTTCACCCTGGACGAGGTGCTGCGCCTGCGCGACCACTTCGCCCAGGAAGGCGATCCCAACCGCGAATATTCCGCCTGGCGCCCCGAGGGCCTGCCCGCCAAGGTCGTGGCCGTGGCCAACTTCAAGGGCGGTGTGGGCAAGACCTCGACCGCCGCGCATCTGGCCATGTCGGCGGCGCTGGACGGCTACAAGGTGCTGGTGGTGGATCTCGATAGCCAGGGGTCCATGACCTCGATCATGGGTGGCAAGGTCGAGGATGAATGGCAGACCGCCTTCCCCCTTCTGGCCGCCGATTACGCCCGCCACCTGGCCGAGGAAAACCGGGTGCGCGAGGCCCAGGGGTTGGACCCGATCCCCTTTGATGAGACCCTTAACGAGGCGTTAACGGTTTCGCCGCGAAACCTGATCCAGAAGACCCACTGGCCCAATATCGACCTGATCGGCGCCCAGCTGAACCTCTACTGGTCCGAGTTCCAGGTGCCCGTGTGGCGGATGCAGCTGCGCTCCTGGCCGCTCTGGGATGCCCTCCAGAATGCGCTGGAAAGCTCCAGCCTGCTGGACGATTACGACGTGATCTTCCTCGATACCCCGCCCGCCCTGGGCTACCTGACGATCAATGCCCTCTCGGCCGCCGACATTCTGCTGGTGCCCCTCGGCGCCTCCTTCCTCGAGTTCGATTCGACGGGCCGGTTCTTCGACATGATCTATTCCACCTTCGCCTCGATCGAAGAGGGCGAGAACCGCATCCGCCGCCAGGACGGGCTGCCCGAGATGCGCTTTGAATGGGATGCGGTGCGGGCCCTGATCACCCGCTTTGATGCCGCCCAGCAGACCGATCTGGCCAATGTGATCCAGGCCTATTTCGGCGACTTCATGACCACCTACCGGCAGGAACTGACCGCCATGGTCGGCCAGGCCGGGGAACAGGTTTCGGGCATCTACGAGACCGATTATCGCGACTTCAACCGCGACACCTATGTTCGCGGGCGCGAGACCTTCGACCGCACCTGGGCCGAGGTGAAACAGGTCATCCTGGGCACCTGGTGGCGCGACCAGCAGATGGCCCGGGCCGAGGCAGAGACAGAGGGAACGGAGGGGTAACCCATGGCCAAAAGACGCAAGCTTCAGGCGCCCTCGACCGAGGATCTTTCCAAGCTGGAAGAGGAGTTTCGCCGCGAAACCACCGCAGCGCGCGCCCCGTTAACCGCGCCGATTGCCCAGGTCGCCGCCGAGCAGGCCGGGGCCCATCAGGCGCGCCCGGCAGAGGAACGGGCGAAGATCGCCCGGGACCAGGCCGACGCCGCGCGGCTGCGCGAGGCCGAGGGCAGGGGCCTGGTGATGGCCGAGATCCCCCTGGACGAGATCGACCCCGAGGCCCTGGTGCGCGACCGGGTGGTGCTGGACGCCGCCGAGATGACCGAGCTTCAGATGTCCATCGCCGCCAACGGGCTGCGCCTGCCGGTCGAGGTCTTCGCCACCGAGGGCGACGAGCGCGGCTATCGCTATGGCCTGCTGTCGGGCTATCGCCGCTTGCGGGCGGTGCAGGCGCTGCGCGGGCTGAACCCGAAATCGGGCAAATACGATACCATCAAGGCGGTGATCCGCGACCCCGCGACCATGGGCGGCACCTTTGCCGCGATGATCGAGGAAAACGAGATCCGCGCCAGCCTGAGCCATTTCGAGCGCGGCCGGATCGCCGTCATCGCCAGCCAGCAGGGGGCCTTCACGAACATCGAGGCGGCGGTCGATGGGCTGTTCCCGATGGCGTCCAAGGCCAAGCGCTCGAAGATCCGCAGCTTTGCCCTGATCTTCGAAGAGCTGGGCGACATGCTGACCTATCCCGACCTGATCAAGGAGAAGGAGGGGCTGAAGCTGGCCCAGGCCCTGCGCGCGGGTGCCGAGGGCAAGCTGCGCGATGCCCTGGACAGCCGCACCCCGCAAAGCCCCGAGGAAGAGGCCATTTTGCTGGCCGAGGCCCTGGCCGAGATCGAACCGCCCGAGGCGGACCGCCGCCGGGGCGGACGCCCGAAGAAACAGGTGGCGCGGCAGGAACGGGCGCTGAACAGCGGCGTGGTGCTGGACTATGGCCCCGAGGGCAGCGGCTGGACCATCCGCCTGAAGGGCCGCCGCCTGGACCGGGAACTGGTGGAACTGGCGGTCTTCGAGCTGGAGCGGATGCTGTCGCGCGATGACGGCTAGGGCAGGGGCCGAGGAGGCCCCCCGGGGCCTGCACGCGGCGCAGGCTTGGCAGCACGGCAGGGCCGGGGGTAGGGTAGGGCATGGACCATTCCGGCGCCCAGGCTGACCTGCGACAGCCCGATCTTTTCGGGCCGGGCCGGGATGTGCCTTGCCTGGCGGGGCCCGAGGCCGAGGGCGCGGTGATCGAGGATCTGCCCGAGGCCCCCGGGCCAAGCCGGGTCGAGCTGCGGCGGATTGCGCCCGCGCAGAACATGCGCCGCTTTTACCGGATGTGCCTGCAACCGGATCTGTTTGGCGGGGTGACCCTGGTGCGGGAATGGGGGCGGATCGGATCGCCCGGCCAGATCCTGCTGAACCCCCATGACAGCGAGGCCGAGGCGCTGCGGGCGCTGGCGCGGCTGATGGCCCAGAAGGAACGCAGGGGCTATGCCCGGGTTGCGGCGCAGGTCGCCTGAGGGGCCGTTCGCCCGCGGTCTTCAGGTGAGACCGCAAGACCCGCGTATAACCCCATGACAGCAAAGAAAAACCCGGACACGCGCGGCGCGTCCGGGTGGGCAAAGGGCGGGGCAGGGGATGCGGGTCAGACCGTCACCACAACCCGGCCCTGGATCTGGTTGGCCATCAGCTTGGCCGCCAGGTCGGGCAATTCGTCGAAGCCATGCACCGAGTACATGGTGGCCAGCAGGTCGCGGTCCAGCTTTTCATCCAGCAGCGCCCAGGCGGCCTTGCGTTTGGCGCGGGGGGCCATCACCGAATCGACCCCCAGCAGGGTGACCGAGCGCAGGATATGCGGCATCACCGTGCCGGGCAGGGCAGGGCCTTCGGCCAGGCCACAGGCCGCCACCGCGCCGCCATAGCAGGTCTGCGCCAGCACATTGGCCAGGGTGTGGCCGCCTGCCACGTCGACGGCGCCCCCCCAACGTTCCGGTTGCAGGGGCTTGCCCGCCTCGGTCAGCTCGGCCCGGTCCACAAAGGCGGTGGCGCCCAGTTTCGACAGGTAGTCATGGGTTTCCGGGCGCCCGGTCACGGCGGTGACGGAATAGCCCAGCCGGGCCAGCAGCGCCGTGGCGACAGAGCCCACGCCCCCCGCCGCCCCGGTCACCAGCACCGGCGCGCCCTGGGGGTCGATCCCCCAATCCAGCAGCGCCTGCACGCAGAGACCGGCCGTGTAACCGGCGGTGCCAATCGCCATGGCCTGTTCCGGGCTGAAGCCCTCGGGCAGGGGCAGCAGCCATTCGGGTTTCACCCGCTGGAACTTCGAATAGGCGCCCTGTTCGGTTTCCGACAGGCCCCAGCCGTTCAGGATCACCTTGTCACCGGGTTTGAACTCTTCGGTGGCGCTTTCAACCACGGTGGCGGCCATGTCGATCCCGGCGGTCATCGGCAGGCGGCGGGCGATGCGGCCCTTGCCGGTGACGGCCAGACCGTCCTTGTAGTTGACGGTGGTATGGCTGACCTCGACCAGCACCGGCAGGTCGGGCAGATCGGCCAGGGTCAGTTCGGTCATCTCGGCGCGGGTCTTGCGGTCGCCGGCATCGACGATGCGCAGGGCGGTAAAGGTGTCGGACATGGGGTTCCCTCTGGTTGGTGCCGGCCCCTAGCTGGGCCGTTTGGCGTCGCGGGCCTGTTGGGCCGCGGCATAGGTGTCTGTCAGGTGGCTCAGCAGCCGTTCCAGCGCCAGGCGGGCGCGTTGCGCATCGCGCGCCTCGACCGCCTCCAGCAGGTTTTGCTGATGCGCCAGGGTGTCGGCGCGGTTGCGCTGGCCGACCACGATCATGTTCAGAAGCGGGATGAAGCTTTCGATCACCGTCGCCATCATCAGCCGCAGGGGCGCGTTATGGGCCGCCTCGACGATGGCGCGGTGAAAGCGCACGTCGGCGGCGCAGAACTCGGTATCGGGCAGGGCGGGGTCGGCCTGGCGGGCGAGTGCTGCGCGCATCGCCGCCAGGTCATCCTCGGTGCGCAGGTCGCAGGCCCGTTCCAGGCAGAGCGCCTCGGTTTCCAGCCGCGCCTCGATCAGCTCGTCGATGTCGAAGGCCCCCATGCCGACCATCAGCATGGCCGAGGTGGCCTGGGTTTCCACCAGTTCCTCCAGCTCGGGGCGTTTGACGAAATTGCCCCCCGTGGGGCCGCGGCGGGAATGGATCAGGTTCAGGGCGGCCAGGCGTTTCAGCGCCTCGCGCACCGTGGGGCGCGAGACACCAAAGCGGGTGGCCAGTTCCTCTTCGCCGGGCAGGCGGTCGTCGGCCTTCAGCCGCCCGTCGAGGATCGCGGCGTGGATTTCATCGGCGACCTGGCGGGCCAGACCGGCGGTGACGACTTGCCCGAATTTCACGCTCATATGCTGGCCTGGCTTTGCTGATCGTTTAATAGGTTTGACAAATATGGATATGACCGCATGACATGGGGCCATGTCTACCGGAAATCTTCCCCTGCCGCTGCGTCGGCCCCATATGGTGCCCTGAGATGGGCGGAGCTGCTGAAATGATGACGGATCTGCCCGAGGGGTTCTGGGCCGCGCTGGCGGATCTGCCGGAGCTGGCGGTGCTGCGTGGGCCCGATTGCGCGGGCCATGCGGCGGATGCCACCGGCAACCTGAGCCAGCCGCCCCTGGCGGTCTTTCGCCCCGCCACCACCGCCGAGCTGTCGCGGATCCTGGCCGCCTGCACCGCCCATGGGGTGGCCATGGTGGTGCAGGGCGGGCTGACCGGCCTGTCCAACGGCGCCACGCCCCGGGTGGGCGAGGTGGCCATCAGCCTGGAGCGGATGAACGTGCTGCAGGCCGTCGACCCGGTTTCGGCCACGGTGGTGGCGGGCGCCGGCGTCACCCTGCAACGGGTGCAAGAGGCCGCGGCGGTGGCGGGCCTGTCCTTTGGCGTCGACATCGGCGCGCGCGGTTCGGCCACGGTGGGCGGGCTGGCGGCGACCAATGCGGGCGGGCTGAACGTGATCCAGCGGGGCATGATGCGCGCCCATGTGGTCGCCCTGGAGGTGGTGCTGGCCGATGGCCGGGTGCTGGGCCATGTGCGCCCCCTGGCCAAGGACAACTCGGGCTTTGACCTCAAGCAGCTTTTCATCGGCTCGGAAGGGGTGCTGGGCGTGATCACCCGGCTGTGCCTGGCCCTGCGCCCGGCGCCGGGGCCGCAGCAGACGCTTTTTGCCGCCGCCCCCGACATGCCCTCGGCCGCCGCCCTGCTGGCCCGGCTGCGCCGCGACGCGCCGGGCCCCGTGACCGCCTTCGAGGTGCTGGACGAGGCGATCTTTGCCCGCATCCTGGCCCAGGGCCTGCGCCCGCCGTTCCCGCCCGAGGGGATCCAGGTGCTGGCCGAGGTGGAAACCGCCGACCCCGAGCCGCTGCAAACCGTGCTGATGCAGGCGCTGGAGGCGGGGGAGATCAGCGATGTGACCCTGGCGGCCTCGGGCGCCCAGGCCGCCGCCCTTTGGGCCCTGCGCGAGGGCTGCGCCGAGGCGGTGGCGGCGATGCGCGCGCCCATAGGCTTTGACATCGGCCTGCCGGTGGCGGCCATGCCCGCCTTCCTGGAAGAGACCCGCGCCGCCCTGGCCGAGATGCCCGAGACGCACCCGGCGGTCTTCGGCCACCTGGGCGACGGCAACCTGCATTACATCGTCGACACCCCCGATCACGCCCGCGCCGCCCAGATCGTGCTGGGCGCCGTGGCCCGCGCGGGCGGGGCGATCACGGCCGAACATGGGCTGGGCCGGGAAAAGCCCGGCTATCTGCCGTTGGTGCGCTCGTCTGACGAACTGGCCGTGATGCGCGCCCTGAAGGCCCTGCTGGATCCGGGCGGCCTGCTGAACCCCGGGCGGGTGCTGCCCGACCCCGAACCGACCCCCTCTCCCCTGACCAAGTGAAGCCAAGCAGATGAGCCGAGCCGACAAACTCTCCCCCGACATGGCGCAGACCGCCTTTCTGTCCGGCACCCAGGCGCTGGCGAAACTGCCGCAGCTGATGCGCCAGCGGGACGCCGCCGCCGGGCTGAACACCGCAGGCTATGTGACCGGCTATCGCGGCTCGCCCCTGGCGCAGCTGGACCGGGAAATGACCAAGGCCGCCAAGGGCTTGGCCGAGAATCACATCCATTTCCATCCCGCCTTGAACGAGGATCTGGCGGTGACCGCCGCCTGGGGGACGCAGCAAAGCTCGCTTTTCGACGGTGTGCGTTACGACGGGATCTTTGCGCTTTGGTACGGCAAGGGGCCGGGGGTCGACCGTTCGCTCGACGCCATCCGCCATGCCAATGCGGACGGCACCGATCCCCGGGGCGGGGTGCTGGTGATGATGGGCGACGACCACGGCGCCGTCAGTTCCACCCTGCCGCACCAGACCGAGCATGACATGATCGCGGTGCAGG
The DNA here is from genome assembly GCF_050897975.1 of Pseudooceanicola aquaeponti. Taxonomy (NCBI): domain Bacteria; kingdom Pseudomonadati; phylum Pseudomonadota; class Alphaproteobacteria; order Rhodobacterales; family Paracoccaceae; genus Pseudooceanicola; species Pseudooceanicola aquaeponti. Next base: position 9,158 of record NZ_JBPAXY010000010.1, on the reverse strand, counting down.
TGCCGGTGCTGGCCCCGGCCGGCGTGCAGGATTACCTGCGCTTCGGCCTTCTGGGCTGGGAAATGTCGCGCGCCAGTGGCGCCTGGGTGGGTTTCAAATGCCAGACCGAGGTGGTGGAAAGCAGCGCCACCGTCTCGCTGGAGGGGCTGAACACCCCCGCCGTCCTGCCCGAAGGGTCGGGCAGCCATGCCCTGCGCTGGCCTGACGGGCCGTTCCCGAAAGAGGCGCGGATTGAGAAGAAACTAGCGCTGGTGCAGGAATTTGCGCGGCTGAACGGGCTGGATCAGCGGTTCGGCGCAGAGGATGCCAAGATCGGCATCGTTTCGGCGGGCAAAAGCTGGCTGGATCTGCGCGCCGCCTTGGCCCGTCTGGGGCTGACCGAGGATGACGTGGCGGCCCATGGGATCCGCCTGCTGAAACTGGGGCTGACCTGGCCGATTGACCCGGTGGGGCTGACCGAATTTGCCGAAGGCCTCGACGAGCTGATCGTGGTCGAGGAAAAGCGCCCGGTGATCGAGGATCAGGTGAAGGCGGTGCTGTTCAACATGGCCAGCCGCCCGCGCGTCTCGGGCAAGATGACCCCCGAGGGCGCGCCGCTGATGTCGGCCCTGGCGGAACTGCACCCGCATCAGATCATGGAGGCGGTGCTGTCGCGCCTTCCGCAGGCGCTGCGCGCCGCCCTGCCCACGCCCGCGCCGGTGCTGACCAGTGACGCGCCTGCCTCTGTTTCGGGGGCCGCCGCGCCCGCGCTGGATCGCGACCCCTATTTCTGCTCCGGCTGCCCGCACAGCCTGTCGACCCGTCTGCCCGACGGCAGCCGCGCCACCACCGGCATTGGCTGCCATATGATGGTGATCGGGGTCGAGGGGCGGAATACCTCGACCTTTACCCAGATGGGCGCCGAGGGGATCAGCTGGCTGGGCCTGTCGCCGTTTACGGACGAGAAACACATCTTCGCCAATATGGGCGACGGGACGTGGTTCCACTCGGGCGCGCTGGCGATCCGGGCCGCCGTGGCCGCGCAGGTCAACATGACCTACAAGATCCTGTTCAATGATGCCGTGGCGATGACCGGCGGCCAGCCCCATGATGGCGAGCTGTCGGTGCCCAAGATCGTGAAACAGGTGCTGGCCGAGGGCGTGCGCGAGGTCGTCGTGGTGGCCGAACAGCCCGACCGCCTGAAAGGGCAGCTGCCCGAGGGGGTGCGGATCTGGCACCGCGACCATATGGACGAGGTGCAGCGGCATCTGCGCGAGGTCGAGGGGGTCACGGTGCTGGTCTATGATCAGGTCTGCGCCGCCGAGAAACGCCGTCGCCGCAAGACGGGCGAGTTCGCGCCGATCGCCAAGCGGGTCTTCATCAACGATCTGGTCTGCGAGGGCTGCGGCGATTGCTCGGCCCAGTCGGGGTGCATTTCGATTGAGCCGGAAGAGACCGAGTTCGGCCGCAAGCGGCGGATCAACCAGTCAAGCTGCAACGGCGATACGTCCTGCCTGAAGGGGTTCTGCCCCAGCTTCATCAGTGTCGAGGGCGGGTCGCTGAAGCGGCCCGGCAAGGCCACGGCGCGGACCGACAGCGCGCCCTTGCCCGAGCCGGAGGTGCCGCGCATCGACGGGGTTTACAACCTGATGCTGGCCGGGATCGGCGGGACCGGGGTGCTGACGGTCAGCCAGGTTCTGGCGCGGGCCGCCCATCTGGACGGGCTGGCGGTGCAATCGCTGGACCAGACCGGGCTGGCGCAGAAGAACGGCTCGGTCGTGGGGCATCTGCGGCTGGCGCCTGATGCGCGCGCCCTGACGGCGGCCCGGGTGGGCGAGGGCGAGGCCGATCTGGTGCTGGCCTTCGACATGCTGGTGGCGCGGTCCGCCAAGGTGCGACCGATGCTGGGGCAGGGGCGGACGCGGGTGGTGGTGGACGACCGTTTGGCGCCCAATGCGTCCTTCGTGCAGAACACGGCGATGGAGTTCCGTAAATCCTCGGGGCTGGAGGCGCTGAAGGGCATGGTCGGGCAGGGGCATTGCCTGGTGGTGCCCGGCACCGATCTGGCGCTGACCACCATGGGCGATGCCATTGCCACCAACCTGCTGATCCTGGGCTATGCCTGGCAAAAGGGGCTGGTGCCGGTCGGCGCCGAGGCCCTGCGCGAGGCCCTGATGGGGGCGCGCGGCGGCGAGGCCAACCTGACCACCTTCGACTGGGGCCGCCGCGCGGCGGTGGAGCCGGATCTGCTGGACCGCCTGGGCGGCGCGCCGGAACCGGAGGCCGCGGTGGAGGAAGAAACGCTGTCGCAGCTGATTGCGCGGCGGGCGGAGTTCCTGACCGGATACCAGTCGGGGCGCTATGCGAAACGCTATCTGCGGCTGGTGGATCAGGCCAAGGCTGCCGAGGCGCCCCTGGGGCGCGAGGCGTTCACCCGCGCCGTAGCCCAAAGCGCCTTCCGGCTGATGGCCTATAAGGACGAATACGAGGTGGCGCGGCTGCATCTGGACGCGGCCCAGAAGGCGCGGCTGTCGGAGACCTTCGAGGGCGATTACAAGATCCGCTATCATCTGGCGCCGCCGGTGCTGTCGAAGACCGATCCGCGCACCGGGCGGCCTGCGAAGCGGGAATTCGGCCCTTGGATCGAATCCGGGTTCAGGGTGCTGGCGGCAATGAAGGGGCTGCGCGGCACGGCGCTGGATCCCTTCGGGCGGACCGAGGAACGGCGCATGGAACGTGCGCTGGTGGCGGAGTTCGAGGCGGAGGTGGCGGCGCTGGCCGAAGGGATGACCGCCGAGAGCCACGCCCGCGCGGTCGAGCTGGCCGAGCTGCCGCAGATGGTGCGCGGCTTTGGTCCGGTGAAAGAGGCGAATGTGGCCGCCTATCGCGCCAAGCGGGCCGAACTGGGCTGAAGGCAGAAAAAGGCCGGGACGCCGCAGGGCGCCCCGGCAGTCGGGGAGATCTGTAAGGGGTGCGCCGTCAGTCCGGCGCGCCCTTTTTCGTAAGGATCAGCGCATCCAGCAGGCGCAGGCCCCCGCCTTGGGCCAGGGGCAGGGCGCGGACCGGGTTCAGGTCCACGGCCTCGAGCGCGCCCGCGTGGGCGCAGCCCCAGTCCGACAGCGCCACCATGGCGCCGATGAGGGCCGCACGATCGCAGGGCGGTGCCCCGCGATAGCCGTCCAGAAGCGCGTCAAGGCGGGTGCGCTTCAGGAGCGCCGCAGCGCTGTCGTGGGTCAGGGGCAAGAGCTCGAAGGCCGCGTCGTCCAGCAGTTCCACCAGGGTGCCGCCCAGTCCCACCACAAGGCCCGGCCCAAAGGGCGGGCTGTCGACCAGGCCCAGCATGGCGTCGACGCCCTCGCCCACCATTTCCTGCACCAGGACGCCGTCCAGGCGGGCCTCGGGCGCATAGGCGCGGGCGGAGGTCATGATGCGCTCGAAGACCTCCGCCGCCTGGGAAGCCGTGACCGAGAGGGCCACGCCCCCGGCCTCGGTCTTGTGGCTGATGTCGGGGGAGGCGATTTTCAGCACCGCGAGGCCGGGCAGGGCGGAGATGGCCTCTGCCGCCGCCTCGGCGCTGGTGACCAGCTGCTCCGATGGGCCGGGCAGGCCGAGGGGGGCCATCAGGGCGCGGGCGTCGGATTCGGACATCTGCGCGGGCAGGGGGGCGGTGCCTTTGGGCGCGCGCCAGGTCACACGCCGCGGTGTGGTGGCCCATTGGGCCGTGGCCGTGAGCGCGGGCCGGGTGCCCGCAAGACGGGCGGCGGGGCCATAGGCCGTGGCCACGGTGTCATGCAGCCCCGCCGAGAGATTGGCCAGCGCCACGACGGGCGTTTGCCCGGCGTAGGTGGCGACGGCCCCGGCGATGCCGTGGTATTCGGCGGCCATGTCGGGGGCCATTGCGGGCGGGGCGTCCTGGGCGGCCAGCACCACGCCGACGCCCGGGTCGGCGTCGAGGATGTCCAGCACCCGGGCGTAAAGCGAGGGATCGCCGAAGGGCGCGCCGGTGACGTCCAGCGGGTTTTGCGGCGTGGCGAAACCGGGCAGCAGGTCGCGCAGGGCGGCGACCGAGGCGTCAGAGAGATCGGCCAGGGGCAGGCCCGCCTCGGCGGCGATGTCGGCCACATGGGCGACGCCGCCGCCCGAAACCCCCAGCACGGCGGCGCGGGGCAGGGCCGGGGGCGTGGGATAGGCCTGGGCCAGTTGCAGGGCGGCCAGGAAACTGTCCATGTCGGGCATGTCCAGAAGGCCCACACGGGCGCAGAAGGCCCGCGCCGCATCCTCGGTCCCTGCCAGCGCGCCGGTATGGGCGGCGGTGGCCCGTTGACCGGCGGCGGACCGGCCCACGCGCAGGGCGACGGCGGTCTTGCCTGCGGCGTGCACCCGTTCCATCGCGGCGGCCAGGGCGTCGGGGTCGCCCATGTCCTCGATCACCATGGCGATGGTATCGACGCCCGGATCATGGGCGAAATGGGCCACGTAATCGGCCAGCCCGGTGACGGAGGCGTTACCGGCAGAGACCAGCGCGGCCAGGCCGATCTGGCCCGAATGCGCCAGGGCAATGGCCGAGGCGCCCGAGGCGGAGATCAGCGCGGTCCGCCCGCGCGGCAGATCGGGGGATATGGTCGAGGAATAAAGCGCCGCGCCGCTGTCGCAGGCCACCAGGCCAAGGCAGTTCGGCCCGCAGACGGCGATGCCGTGACGGCGGGCAATCTCGGCCACCTGGGCTTCTAGCGCCGCGCCTTCGGGGCCGGTTTCGCCAAAGCCCGAGGCCAGGATGACGGCGGCTCGGGCGCCCATGCGGCCCGCCTCGTCCAGCGTCGCTGGCACCAGCTCGGCCCGCAGACCGATGACCACGCAATCCGGCGTGGTGTCCAGCGCCGAGAGCGTGGGAAAGGCCGTCAGGCCGAAGACCGACGCTGCCTTGGGGTGCACCGGGATCACCCGGCCCGTGAAACCAAAGCGGGCGAGGTTCTTCATCACGTAGCCGGCGGAATTGCCCTCGCGCTCTGACGCCCCCACCACGGCGAGGGTGGCGGGGGCAAACAGGGCGTCAAGCGCCCCGGCCCGGGGCTTAGTCGAGGCCACGGAAGGGCCCGTCGCGGTATTCGAGGTATTCCTTCAGGGTCATCTTGGCGAGTTTCGCCATCCATTCCTCGCCCTCGTCGGTGACATGCAGCCCGGCGATGGAGGTGATGTTGTAATCGAACGACGCCTGAAGACCGGCCACCAGTTGCTGGTTGTTGATCGACTTCTTGGTGTATTTCAGCGCGGGCGTGGGCATCCGGGCCATCTTGCGGGCCAGGTTTTCGGCGCGCAGGGTCAGCTCGTCGGCAGGGACGACCTTGTTCACCAGGCGCATCTTGTCCGCTTCCTGGGCGTCGATGATGTCGCCGGTGAACATCAGGTAGCGCACGTCGCGGGTGTGCAGCAGCCAGGGCATCATCAGCGCGGGCGGGCCCGAGTTGTGGCGCACCTCGGGCTCGCCGAACTTGGCGTTGTCGGCGGCGATGGCCAGGTCGCAGGACATCATCAGTTCTAGCGCACCGGCGAGGCAGTAGCCGTTGACGGCGGCGATGACGGGGATCGGCGCCTTCCAGATGTTCAGCAGCGCGGTGGCGTTCTCGGTCATGTCCTCGACCCAGAAGTCGAAGTCGACGACGAAGTCGCCCCCTTGCAGGTCATAGCCGGAGGAGAACGCGCGGCCCGCGCCGGTGATGATCAGGGCGTTGACGTCGGGGTCGGCCACGGCCTCGGCCAGGGCGGCGTCGATCTCGCGGATGCAGTCCTTGTTCATCGCGTTCAGCTTGTCGGGCCGGTTCAGCGTGATGGTGGCGAACTTGTCTTGCGCGTCCTTGGTGTAAAGGATCGTCTCGTAACTCATGGGAAAGCTCCTGTCGGGTGGCCCGGGGGCCTGGTTTTATTGGGGCCGGGGAGGGCCCGAGGAGGCGGCGGATTGGCCCGCCGCCCGGAGGGTCACTTGGCCGCCATGGCGACCGCGATGTCGGCGGCCAGGCGGGCGTTGTTGCGCACCAGCGAGATATTGGCCTTCAGGCTGCGGCCTTCGCTTTTCTCGACGATGCGGGCCAGCAGGAAGGGGGTCAGATCCTTGCGGGTCACGCCCTGGGCATCGGCGGCGGCGATCGCCTCGTCGATGATGCCGTCGATTTCGGAGGGCGCCAGGGCGTCCTCTTCGGGGACCGGGTTGGCGACCAGGACGCCGGTGCCGGTGCCCAAGGAATCATGGGCGTCGATGGCGGCGGCCAGGTCGGTGGCGGTATCGAGGCGGTGATCGGCGGGATAGCCGCTTTCGCGGGCGAAGAAGGCGGGGAAGGCGTCGGTGCCGTAGGCGATGACGGGGACGCGGTTGGTTTCCAGCACTTCCAGCGTCTTGGGGATGTCGAGGATCGACTTCACGCCTGCGCAGACCACGGTGACGGGGGTGGCGCCCAGTTCGGTCAGGTCGGCAGAGACGTCCCAGCTGTGTTCGGCGCCGCGATGCACGCCGCCGACGCCGCCGGTGGCGAAGACGCGGATGCCGGCCAGGGCGGCCAGGCGCATGGTGGCCGAGACGGTGGTGCCCGCCGAGGCCTTGCGCACCATGGCCACGGCCAGATCCCGGCCCGAGGCCTTCACGCAGTCGGTATCCTGGGCGAGCGCGTCCAGTTCTGCCTCGGTCAGGCCGATCTTGATCTCCCCCTTCACGACGGCAATCGTCGCCGGAATGGCGCCACGCGCGCGGATCTCGCCCTCGACCGCTAGGGCGGTTTCCAGGTTGGCCGGGTAGGGCATCCCGTGGGTGATGATGGTGGATTCCAGGGCAACGACGGGGGCGCCCTTGGCCAGGGCGTCGGCGACCTCGGGGGTGAGGGTCAGCATGTCGGGGGTCATCTAGGCGGATACTCCGGGTTCGAGGGAGGAAGAGGAGGAGGGGGGCAGGGCGCGGCCCTGGGGCAGGCGGTGGCGCTGCCGGTCGAGGAAGGCGGCGCTGAGGTCGGCGCGCACGGTGGTGGCGGTTTCCACGGTCAGCGCGGCCAGCAGGGCGCCGGTCAGGGCGGCCTCGGCCAGGGGCTGACCGGACAGGGTGGCGTGCAGGGTGCCCGCGATCATCGCATCGCCCGCGCCGGTCACCTCGACCGGGTGCGAGGGGATGGCGGGCACATGGGTCACGCCCTGATCATCGGCCACCACCAGCCCTTCGGTGCCGGTGCTGACCACGGCGCCGCCAACGCCCCGGGTGCGCAGGGCGCGGGCGGCCTGGGCGGCGCCCTCGGCATCGGCGCTGAAGCTGCTCGAAAGATAGGCGCTGGCCTCGTCGACATTCATGAAGAGCAGCCCGACGCCGGTCAGATCGGCGGGCAGGCGGCGCGCCTTGTGGGTCGAGACCGGGTCGATGGCCAGGGTGTAACGCGCCCCGCGCGAGCGTTCGATCAGCTGCGAGATCGTCTCCATCGGCGGGTTGCAGTCGGAAAAGAGCAAGGTCGCGCTGGTCAGGTGAGAGCGCGCGCGGTCGAGCCTGTCCGGCGTCAGCTCTTCGAAGATGTCCATGGCGGCGATGCCCAGATCCAGATCCCCCTCGGGCGACAGGATGGCGCAATATTCGGCGGTGGCGCGGGTCGGCGACAGGGCAACCTGGCTGACGTCGACGCCGCGTTCGCGCAGGTGCCCCAGCAGGTTGTGACCGGTCTGATCGTCGCCCACCACCGACAGGAAACTGGTGTCGTGGCCCAGAAGGGCGAGGTTTTCCAGCACGTTACGTGCGACCCCGCCGTAGGAATGAAAGCCGGTGGCAGGGTTCGAGGTGGCTCGCACCAGAGGCTGGCTGGCGCGGAACTTTCGGTCGAAGACGGCGCCGCCGAGGCAGACCACCCGCTTGGCCGCGGGTAGGACGTAGCCGCGCCCCAGGATATAGCCCTTGCGGGTCAGCGTGACGATATGGGCCGCCACCGTCGAGCGGGCAATCGACATCTGGTCCGCCAGCTCTTGCTGACCGGCGAAGGGGTTCTGGGTGATGTGCTTCAGAATTGCCGATTCAAGCGGCGAAAGGTCATCCATGTCGATTTTTCCCGGGGGACGCTCTCATTTCTGTAGACAACAACTGTTTTGGTCGTCAACAGTTGTTTTATGACGTTGCGGAAGCCTGTCTCCCCTCAGGTTTCGCGGCGCGAAAGAGGTGTTCCGCGATGCGCGGGCGCCCGACAGAACAAGGAGGTTTCCCATGGCCACCGACACGATCGACATGATCCCGGTCGTCGATATTTCCGACTTCATCGCGGGCGGCCCCGGCGCGGCCCAGGTGGTCGAGAAGATCCGCACCGCCGCCACCGAAAGCGGCTTTTTCCTGGTCACTGGCCACGGGGTGGACCCGGCGGTGACCAAGCGCCTGTATGATCTGGCCTATGCGTTCTTCGACGAGCCGCAGGACTGGAAGACCGGCGTCGGCCGGGGCCGCGAGGTCGAGGGCGGCCTGGCCTTTGCGCCGATGAAGGAAGAGGCCCTGGCGGGCACCCTGGGAAGGAAGACCCCGGGCGATCTGAAGGAAAGCCTGAACTTCGGCCCGCGCCTGGCGGGCGATAGCTGGCCCGACCGCCCCGCAGGGCTGGAGGCGGCGTTTCGCGAGTACTTCGCCGAGATGGAAACCCTGGCGCGGCACCTGCGCGGGGTCTTCTGTCAGGCCATCGGCCTGGCGCCGGATTTCTTCGAGAAGGATTTCGAAGGGCATCTGTCGGCGCTGCGGGTCATCAACTATCCCGAACAAAGCGAGCCGCCCGAAGAGGGCCAGCTGCGCGCGGGGGAACATACCGATTACGGTTTCATGACCATTCTGCGGTCCGAGGCCAGCGCCGGGGGTCTTCAGGTGCAGCGCCGCGATGGCGTCTGGCTGGACGCGCCCAATATCGAGGGCGCCTATGTGGTGAACATCGGCGACGCCTTCATGCGCTGGTCGAACGATGAATGGGTCAGCACCCCGCACCGCGTGGCCAACCCGCCCTCGGGCTTCCATGGCACCGCGCGGCGGCAGTCGATCCCGTTCTTCCTGAACCCCTCGGCCGAGACGATGATCGAATGCCTGCCGCCCTTCGCCAAGGATGGCGCCAAGTACGAACCGATCAGCTTTGCCGATTACATCGCCCTGAAGACCAGCCAGGCCTTCGGCGGCTGAGCCCCTATCGCGGCCCCTT
>NZ_JBPAXY010000009.1:0-83766 GCF_050897975.1 Pseudooceanicola aquaeponti | reverse complement strand
CTGGCCCGCATCGGCGATCACAAGATCAACCGCCTCGACGAGCTGTTGCCGTGGAACTGGGCGCCGATCGCTCAGGAGGCCAAGGCCGTCGCCTGATCTGCGGTCCTTACCGGCCGGTTACGGTTTTTCTTACTTGTGAGGTGAAGGGAATATCGCTCTGACCATTGACAGACTAAACTTAGAGAGCTAAGAATAATGGCGTTTCCCAATAAAATTTCGCAAATTCTGATGCGGCGACCTGTGGAGGAGATTCAATGCTTACACCTGAAGAAAATGAACTGCTGACGCGCGTGACCGGTGATGCACCGATGGCACGTCTTATGCGTCAGCACTGGACCCCTGTATGCCTGATTGAAGAAGTGGAAGAGCCCGACGGCAAGCCGCTTCGTGTTGAGGTGCTCGGGGAAAGCTATGTAGCGTTCCGCGACACCAAAGGGCGTCTTGGCCTGCTTGATGAACTTTGCCCGCACCGCAAGGCATCGCTGGTCTATGGCCGGAACGAAGAATGCGGGCTGCGGTGTCTGTATCACGGGTGGAAAATGGATGTTGATGGCAATGTCGTTGCCATGTCTTCCGAACCCGAAGGTAGCCCCCTTATGGATAAGGTGAAGCATCGCTCTTATCCTGTGAAAGAATGGGGTGGTTTCGTTTGGGCCTGGCTGGGTGACAAAGAAGATATGCCTGAATTCCAGCCGCCGGCGTTTGCCCCGCGCGAGGATTCGGCGATCGCTATCCTTAAAATCCGCATTCCCGCAAACTGGGCGCAGATCCACGAAGGTCAGATCGACAGTGCCCACTCGTCCTCGCTGCACTCGTCGGACATGGTTCCGGCCCGCGTGGAAGGTGCTGCTGCCGATGAAAAATCCTGGTACCGTCCCTCGACGGACAAGTCTCCGCGTATGCAGACAGAGACAACCAGCTACGGGTTCCACTATGCTGCAATCCGTACGCCGATCAAAAACGCGGCGACCCATAACTATATCCGTGTGACCGAATTTGTTGCGCCCTACTATTCGTTGATCCCACCGAACAACAACTATCGTGTGGCGGCCGTTATCGTGCCGATCAATGATGAAGAGACCGCGTTCCACTTCATCGCTTGGGATGGCCCGAATGTGCCGTCGACCGAAGAATGGCGCAAGTTTACCCATGCTGTTCCAGGAGTGGATGTTGACGACAAGTGGCGCTGCCTGCGGACTGTCGAGAACGACTTCTTGCAAGACCGTGATGCCATGAAAGAAGGTAACTTCACTGGGATCAAAGGTATTCCGAACCAAGATATCGCCATGTGGGTGTCGATGGGCGCGCGCGTTCAGCGCCATACCGATGTGCTTGGTGCTTCGGACCTGGCTATCGTCGAGTTCCGTCGCTTGATGGCGGATGCCGCCAAGAAAGTGGCAGAGGGTGGCAAAGCAATCGGCACCGATTATGAAATCCCGCAAAGCATGATCAACTCTCATGAAGGCGTTTATCCGAAAGATGTGGATTGGCGCACCTTGCTGAATACTTCGGGCAAAACAGCCGCAGCTGAATAACCGGTCCGACGTTTGCAAACAGATCCGCCCGGGGCCGCATAGACCTTGGGCGGATTTTGATTCTGGCCCTGAGCATGGTTGGTGGCCATGTTGAAATTGGCAGGAGGCAGGAGGCCGGATGCGGCAAGAAGTAAACATCGAAGATTTTCGCACCCGAGCCAGGCGGAGTTTGCCCCGTGTGGTATTTGATTTTCTGGATGGTGGTGCCGAGAGCGAAATCACGCTGCACAGGAACCGTAGCGCATTTGATGATATCCGACTCAAGCCACGTATTCTCAAGGGTGGGGATGTCGATCTCTCTGTCACGCTGTTCGGTCAGAAGTATGCGGCGCCTTTCCAAATCGGACCAACCGGCCTGAACGGGCTTTATTGGCCAGAAGGGGACTTGCACCTTGCAGCCGCAGCAAAGCAGGCCGGGGTCGCATTTACGGTTTCGACAGCGTCAAACACGACTATGGAAGAAATCGCGTAGAAAAATAATTGGCCACTTTGGTTTCAGCTGTACCCATGGGGCAAAGAAGCATTTTCCAATGCATTGATCGAACGGGCGTCGGCTGCGGGCTACAGTGTTCTTGTAATCACTGTCGACTCGTTGGTGGGTGGCAAAAGAGAGAGGGATTTGCGGCATGGTTTCGCGCATGAAATCCGCATGAGCCCCTCTGTCGTATTGGACGGATTGTTGCATCCGAGATGGTTCAAATCCGTATGGCTGAGCCAACATAGGCCGCGACTGCAAAATCTGGCGGCCTTTTAGGGGGATGATGTCAGCGACAAGGCGCTTGCCGAATTTACGCGGGCGCAACGAAACCCGAATTTTTCCTGGGACGATGTAAGGCGTCTTCGGAAGCTGTGGCAGGAGCCACTTGTGATTAAGGGGATCATGTGTGCTGAGGATGCAATGGCCGCACAACGCGAAGGCGCTGATGGGGTGGTTGTTTCCAACCACGGTGGCAGGCAGCTTGATGGAGCTCCGGCGACGATTGAAATTCTTTCAGAGATTGTGTCCGTCTTGGACCAACATATGACAGTTTTGCTTGATGGTGGTGTTCGGCGCGGCAGTGATATCGTCAAGGCGCTTGCGTTGGGGGCGGACGCTGTGCTGCTGGGCAGGGCACCTCTTTACGGCCTGGCGGCGCGGGGGCGTGCGGGGGTTTCCAGCGCGCTTTCGATTCTCGAAGACGAGATGCGCAGGACCATGATTTTTACGGGATGTCATGGCGTTTCGGACCTGTCTGAAGCAGGGGTTGTCATGTCGGCCAAGGATATTGGCGGACGAGAAGACCGTTTAGGGCCAAATATGTGATTTCTAGACACAATTAGCGCGTGGCTGGGCGGTGCGTCCAGTTGACATCTTGAACTTAGCTATCTAATTATATTTCGGAAGCGAACGGACGGGAGGACCCCATGGAGCAGATCAAAATGCGCGTCGAAAAACGGCGCGATCTGACACCTACTATTGCAGAATTCACTTTGGCTCCGGTTGGCGGCGAGTCCCTGCCAGAGTTCAACCCAGGTGCACATATCACGATCGAGACACCATCGGGTGCTATGCGCCGATACTCTCTGGTAAATGATGGGAGCGACCCAAAAGAATATGTGGTCGCCATCAAGCGAGAGCCGCAGTCGCGCGGGGGGTCTGCCTCCATGCATGAGCAAGCTGTTGTCGGGACAGAGTTGAATATCGAGCACCCGGAAAACGATTTCCCGCTGACGGATGTGCAGAAATACCTCTTGATTGCCGGCGGTATCGGTATCACGCCAATCTATTCGATGGCGCGTTATCTGGATAAGAAAGGTAAGATGCTTCGGATCATTTACGTAAGCCGGAGCGCGGAAGAATCGGCCTATCTTGATGAGCTGATGAAAGATTTCGAAGGCCGGATCATCGTGCACCACGATGACGGCGATCCGAACGCTGTCTATGATTTCTGGGACGATCTGGTGACGCCGCGCGCGACCCATGTCTTCTGCTGCGGACCCAAACCGCTGATGGAAGAAATCAAAGCTTTCTCGGGTCACTGGCCCGAAGGCCGTGTCCACTTCGAGGATTTCAAGCCTGTTGATGTGGTTCGTCAGGATGACGTTGCTTTCGAAGTCGAGCTGAAGAAAAGCGGCCAAACGGTTACTGTTCCTGAGGATCGTTCTATCCTCGAAGCACTGCGTGATGCTGGCTTCGCAACAAGCAGTTCTTGCGAAAGTGGCACGTGCGGTACTTGTAAAACCCGCCTACTGGAAGGCGAGGCAGATCATCGTGATATGGTGCTGATGGAAGAAGAAAAAGGCAGCCAGATCATGATTTGCGTTTCGCGCGCCAAATCCGGGAGGCTGGTTCTTGACCTCTGATCCCGTTCGTCTTGGCGTGGCGGGGCTTGGGCGTGCTTTCATGCTCATGGTGCCTTCGTTTGATGCCGACACCCGTGTGAAGCTGACGGCTGCCGCCGCCCCAAGGGAGGAAAGCCGCGACGCATTCGAAAAAGAGTACGGTGGCACAGGGTATGCCACCGTCGAGGAATTGTGCGCAGACCCTGACGTTGAGGCCATTTACATTGCGACGCCGCACCAGATGCATGTGGATCATGTGTTAGCTGCGGCGCGCGCGGGCAAACATATCCTTGTCGAAAAGCCGTTGGCCGTTTCGATGGAGGATGCCGAAGTAATGGTGTCCGCAGCCAAGGAGGCTGGGGTGCATTTGATAGTTGGGCCGAGTCACAGTTTCGACCCGCCGGTTGAATTGGCCACGCAACTTATTTCCAGCGGAAAGTTCGGTCAGTTGCGCATGATCCAGGCCTTTAACTATACGGACTTCCTCTATCGTCCGCGTCGCCCGGAAGAGCTGCGAACCGAAGAGGGTGGGGGCGTGCTGTTCAGTCAGGCGATCCACCAGATTGATGTGGTTCGCAGGCTTGCCGGCGGCATGGCCGAAAAAATTTATGCCATGACGGGCGCATGGGATCCCAAGCGCCCGACCGAGGGCGCATTCACTGCACTGATGAATTTTGCCGGGGGGTGTGTCGCGAACATGACGTACTCGGGCTATGCGCATTTCGACAGTGATATCTGGATGAACAATGTCGGAGAGCTTGGACAGCGTAAATCAGAAGGGGCTTACGGTGGAGCAAGGCGTGCTTTGCTGGATCTCAACCCTGATGACGAGGTCCGGCTGAAAACTACACGAACATTCGGCAGCGGCACGACGATTGAGGCTGAACATAACGAACATTTCGGTCCGGTGATCGCGCTTTGTGACCGTGCCGATCTGCGACTGACCCCGGATGGGATAGAAGTGTTCGGTGACACCGAACGCGGCTTTATCGAAGCCAAATTCGGACCGGCACCACGCAGAACCGTTCTGGATGCGCTGGTGGATGCCGTGCGTCATAACAAGGCCCCCGACCAAACAGGGGAATGGGGGCTGGCAAGCCTGGAGGTTTGCCACGCGATCTTGCAATCCGCAGAGACCGGACAAGCGGTCGATCTTCAGCGGCAATGTAAAACAAATCACTAGGAGCCGACAGGATGAGCAATCTCAAACTTTCCCTTGCAATGGGTAACTATGACCGCACACGGGCAATCGTGGATGGGCGTGTTCAGATCGACGGAGTAGACCCGGTTCCGATGCTGTTGTCGCCGGAAGAAATGTTCTTTCGCGCGTTCCGCCACGAGGCTTTCGATATCAGCGAGATCTCGCTGTCGTCCTATTCGATTTCGGTTGCCCGAGGGAATCCGCATTATGTGGCAATCCCGGTCTTCCTGAGCCGTGCGTTCCGTCACACCTCTGTCTATATCCGCACGGACAAAGGGATTAACAAACCAGAAGACCTGAAGGGCAAACGTATCGGTATCGCCGAATATCAGCTTTCAGCTAACGTTTGGGTGCGTGGTATCCTGGAAGAGGAATATGGCGTTAAGCCCTCGGATATCATCTGGGTGCGCGGCGGCATGGACACACCCGGCCGGCCTGAAAAAATCAAGGTTCAGTTGCCCGATGACATTCGTATGGAGGAAGCCCCAGAAGGTAGCACGCTGAACAGCATGCTTGAAGCGGGTGAAATTGATGGCTTTATCGGGCCGCGCTGGCCGCGTTGCTTTGCTGAACGTCATCCGCATGTTGGGCGACTGTTCGCAGACAGCATTACAGCGGCGGAATATTACTTCGAGAAAACCAAAATCTTCCCGATCATGCACGTACTGGGCGTACGCCGGAGCCTGGCAGAAGAATACCCGTTCTTGCCCGCGGCATTGCTCAAGGCATTTACGCAGTCAAAACGGTTGGCCGAAGAGGCCCTTTCGGACACATCTGCCACCAAGGTGACGATGCCCTTCGTGGAGGACAATCTCAACCGTGTCCACGCGCTGATGGGGGATGACCCTTGGAGCTATGGCGTCAGTGGAAATGCGCATGTGCTCAACAAGTTTTTGGACTACCACGTAAGCCAGGGCTTGTCGCCGCGCCGTGTGGAGATCGAAGAGCTGTTCCATCCGTCGACCCTGGAAGCCTATAGCCTGTAAGAGGAATGCCGAGAATGGAAGATTATCAACCTGGCGACATTGTTGAGATCGAAACATCTGCTGGTTTGGCTTATGTGCAGCTTACGCATACGCATCCCAGCTATCCCCCGGTCGTGAAGTTCTTGAAAGGCCCATTCCAGAAACGGCCCGAAGCTGTAACCGTTCTGGCACGCGAGGCCTCGCCCATCGCGATGGTGCCTTTGAGTGGTGTTCTGAAAAAGCTCGGGCTGAAACACGCCCGGGTGGGTACGGTTGAAATTCCCCGTGCTGAAAGGGAGTTCCCAATTTTCAGAATGCCCATTCGGGATAAGAAGGGCGAGATCATTTACTGGTGGTTCTGGGATGGCAAGGGGCTGACATACACGACAGAGCTTATGCAGCAGCAGGAAAAGCTGCCCATGCGTGAAATCATGTCGGCAGAACGCTTCCTGGATCAGCTTGTCGCGGATGAATAGCGCCGCTCTTGTTGCCCGATTAGACCAATGACTGCTGGCTTTGGTGGTCTGATGGCCGCGTTTGGTGCGTTTTGTTATGCGCTTAGCTCGGTCGCAATTGCCAAAAGCTCTCAATCCGCCCAAGGGCGCGGGAATGATGTTCTGCTGTCAGTGTTGATGACAGGTTTCGTTTCCGGTGCCCTTTGGCTGGTTTGGGGGCCAGAGCTGCCTTCTGTTAGCCAGCCCGTACTGATCGGGGTGGCCTATTTTGTGCTGGCGGGTGTTCTGGGGAATGTGGTTGGCCGCCTGACGTTGTTTCGGTCGGTGGAGCTGGCTGGCGCGATCGAGACAGGCTTCATCCGGCGTCTGATTCCTGTTTTTGCAGCGATTTTCGCATTTCTCCTGCTTGGAGAGGTGATTACGACTTCTATTGTGATTGCGTTTATTCTGGTGACAGGTGGCGTGTTGATCATGATGACTCGCAAGTCCGCCAAGGCGGTATCGACCCTGGTCTCTACGGAACCTTCGCCACAGGACAGGACCAAGGGTCGGGTTTTGGCGCTTGGCTCTGCTGCGGGTTATGGTGGCTCCTTCGTAGCGCGCAAACTCGCGATGCAGACCTTGCCTGATCCGCTGGCCGGGGTGTTCATTGGTGCGTTGACGGGATTGGTATGGTTCGTTGGGTGGGGGCTTTTTCGATTGCGTGGCCGGGTAGGGCTTTCATGGAGGTTGCATAAGCCAAGCGGGTGGCAATTGCTGGCTGGTGGTGCGATGACAATCGGACAAGTCGCACTGTTTTTCTCGTTGATGTTCACCAGTGTGACCGTCGTTGCCATCATGTCATCTATCGAGATGTTCTTTGCAGCCTGGCTTGCTGGGCATATCTTCAAAACCGAAAGACGGCCTGGCCCCAGGTTCTACATTGCGGCTGCTCTGGCTGCGACGGGGGTCATCATCCTTGCGATTGCTCCGACGCTTGAGTGAACGCCGAGGGACGGTCAGCTATGTGAAAGGTTGCTGATCAGCTTGTCCATCGCCGCAAAGAAGACGGTAAGTTCGTCTTCGTCAAATCCCTGGGATGCTTGATTTGTTGCAAGGCGGGCCGCCTGCATTGATCCTCGCACACTGAAGTGGTCCGCCGTTATGTTTAGGAAAATGGAGGATCAGAATGGCTACGAAGAGACACAAGCCGGAAGAGAATGTCACGAAGCTGCGGCAGGTTGAAGTGCTTGTCGGGCAAGGCATGTCCCGGGTGGATGCGATCCGCAAGGTTCGCATTACAGAGCAGACTTATTATCGCTGGCGCAAGCAGTACGGGGGTATGGGAACCGACCGGCTCAGGGAACTGAAGCGCCTCCAGAAAGAGAACGAACGGTTGAGAAAACCCGTCTCGGATCTGACGTTGGACAAGCTGATCCTGGCGGAGGCGCCAAAGGAAAACTTCTGAGCCCCGCTCGCTGCCGTGCCTGCATCGATCACGTCCGCACCCGGTTCCATCTGTCAGAGAGACGCGCCTGCCGTGTCCTGGGGCAGCACCGATCCACACAGAGGAAAGTGCCGCATGGCCGTGCCGATGAGGAGCGTCTGGTCGCGGACATGATCGAACTGGCGCGGCAGTATGGCCGCTACGGCTATCGTCGGATCGCCGCTTTTCTGAGACATGCGGGCTGGGAGGCGAACGACAAGCGGGTCGAGCGCGTATGGCGGCGAGAGGGGCTGTAGGTGCCAATGAAGCAACCGAAGAAGGGACGGCTCTGGCTGAATGACGGATCCCGTGTCCGGCTGCGCCCTGAGTATCGCAACCACGTCTGGAGCTATGACTTTGTCCACTGCCGGACGCTCAACATCCTGGACGAGCATAGCCGGGAATGCCTAGCGATCAAGGTGAAGCGCAAGCTGAACTCGGATGACGTGATCGATGCCTTGAGCGACCTGTTCATCATGCGGGGTGTGCCGTCTTACATCCGGTCTGACAACGGCCCGGGGTTCGTGGCTCAGGCCGTTCAGGATTGGATCAGGGCCGCCGACGCCAAGACTGCCTACATCGCGCCCGGGTCACCTTGGGAGAACGGCTACTGCGAAAGCTTCAATGCCAGGTTCCGCGATGAACTGCTCACGGGAGAAGTCTTCTACGGCTTTCGGGAAGCGGAAATCCTGATCGAGCAATGGAGGAAACACTACAATACCAAACGACCACATAGTGCCTTGATATCGCCCACCCGCCCCGGAAACCATCGCTCTGATGGACCCGAGACCGGTCATGCACTAACAATCAAACCGGACCACGCAGGTGGGGCTGATCATGAACTGATCCCATGCTCTCGGCACACAACCGCCTTCGAAATGTCGCTCTCCTGCTTCTTCAGGATCGCGATGATCTGTTCTTCGTTGAACCGTGATCGCTTCATTCTTCCGTCTCCTTCGTTGGGACGGATTCTACCTCAAAACGGAGGAGGAAACGGGTCTCAGGTCAGACATTCCGTTCCTCGACGAGATTGAAGCGAACAAGAAAGGGTGATCAAGCATCCTGCACTCCTCATGAAGCGGAATGTAGGGCTTGTATCACCAGGGGACTGGGCAGCTTGCTTGCCCAGTCTTTTCTTTGTCGGGATGCAGGGCGTGTACTGTTCCTCATAAAATCATAGACTTCTAAGATTGTGATTGCTAGTTTGCCTATGAAGTTCGAATTGTGAGGATAAAATGAGCATCAAGAACATCCTTATTGCACATTCCGGTAGCGCAGGCTTCCCAAGCAGCGTTAAGCACGCGGCAAAAATCGCCGCAAAGCACGATGCATGGCTGACTTGTGTCTATGGGAACGCATCCTCGTATTTCGAGCATGTTCTTGGTTTGACAGAAGATCTTCTCGACAAGCTTGGCAGTGCAAGAAACGAGAAAATTGCAGCAGCACGTGATCTGTTCCAACAGGCGGCTGCCGAGGCAGGCCTTGCAGAGCGGTCCCGCTTTATTATGCCGAATGAGATTGGCAAAATGAACTTGCCAGAGCTGGCGCGAAATTTCGATTTTGTCGTTACCGGCTATCATTCCAACCTACCAACAGATGAGTTTCGGGTCGTCAGCCCGGATATGATCTCATTGCAGAGCGGCCGACCCGTTCTTGTGGTTCCGAATGGATATTCTACGGATCAGCTTGCATCGCATGCACTTGTCGCATGGGACGGAAAGCGTTCTGCGGCCCGGGCGCTCAACGATGCAATGACGATCCTCGAGGAAAAGCCGCGTCGGGTGACAATACTAAGTGTTGGGTCTAGCTTTCCGAAAATGCCGGAGGGGGCGGATATCTTGACGCATCTGAAGCGTCATAATGTCGACGCAGAGCATGTTATCCGTCCAAAAAGCAAGGGCGGTATCGCCGAGGTTATTCAAGAGACGGCCAGAGAACTGGACGCAAAGTTAATCGTGATGGGGGCGTACGAACATAGCAAGTTCTCTCAAGACCTTTTTGGTGGTGTCACGCATGAGGTAACGAGGACCAGTAAAGTTCCGGTTTTTATGTCTCACTAGTACCCTGGCGAGGTATGTTGAGGATTGGTGTCGCTTCCTGCCGGGAATAGTTGTCAAAACTTCGTGGCGGGGCATGGCAATATCAATCACCGCCAAAGGGAGTGGACAGAACATGGGGGTCATGCGGCGCGTTTTCTGTTTGCGACGGTCAGCCGACCATCGAGAACTGCGGCCCTTGTGACGGCTACTCGGTGAGCCCCTTTGGGCGACCACCGCATCCTTCTGCGCTTTCCCATGCGGGCATTGGCAATGTCATCGACTGATCCTTCGGCACGAGATGACGAGATGGGCAGCCCGTTACGGTACCGTCGGCCATAGTCGACAAGGGATTCCATGTTGTTCGCGAGATAGGTGTACAGTGTCCCGCATCGGGCCTGCACACGAGCGGCAGCGGTGCGGACAGCCAAAGGTTCTTCCGCAAGGCGGGTGCAATCGTGCATGAGCCCTTTCAGATAAGTTTCCGCGACCCGTGCTCTGCCATGCCACAGCCACCAGCGAAGGCTTTTCGCGGGGCGCTGGAACAGCACCGGAATTCCAGTGAATCCCGGTATCTGGACCAGACCCTGAACGGCGGCCTCGACATGTCGAATACGCATCGAGATGTGCCACCAGTCGAGGATATGCTTCACCTGGCCGTCGCCACCCATGGCATTCCGTATGAGGTTCGGGAGAGCAAGCTCGCCATCAGAGATTACCGTCAACAGACGGCCCGGCTTCCATCCAAAGTCTGACAGCTCTTCTCGCATCCGGCTGCCTGGCGATGCCGTCGCATTGGCGACCAAGCCAAATCGTCGGCACATATTGCGACTTTCAATCTTACCGACCACAAGATCCAGGTGTCGCTGCTGATGCTCCGGTCGACAGCGGATATGCGCACCGTCCAGAAAAACCGTCAAACCCCCTTTGGGAAGTGCTTCAGCGGGATCGCCTGATGCCCTTCGACTTTTCTCGAGCCCCGCGGCTACTCTTCCCAACCGGTCACGCACCGTGGTGTGATGGGGCGGATGGCAGGGGAGGAAGCTTTTCATCAGCCGCGCGGCTTCGCGAAAGGAATGCCGGGACCCGAGTTCCGCATGGAGCCGCTGCAGCTCCGGGGTAGCCCGGTCAGGAAAGAAATAGGCCAGCGGAGAAATAGGTCCGCCGGGCATCGCCGCTGACCTGGCATCACACGAACAGCGGCGCAAGCGCGCGGCTTTGACCCGAACCCGCCCAAAGAGCGTGTCGAGATCGCGCGTGCGATAGTCATGAATGGCACGAACCGAGGCGCAATCCGGGCATACGCGGCTTTCTCGAATGATCTCATCGACCTGATCGTAAAGGATTACCCTCTGGATCTGTTCGAGGATCCTTTTCCCATCCTCGAGGCGCAGCCCGATCCCGTCTGGGCAGGTCACCCGGTATGGTCGAGAAATGCCGTCAAGCTGATGAGTGCGCTTCTCCCCGTTGTCGAAGGTAGTTTCGATTGTAATCCGTACGTCCATGGCAGCCCCCCATACAAAGAGCTTACCTTAGCACAGGCCAGATCACCGACGACGACCCCCATGTTCTGTCCACTCCCGATTTAAAGGCAAAATATCATATTTAAGGGCAAAGCAAGGCCGTTGATTTCGTTGGATTTCTCATCTCACAATTAAGGGCTACGCGACAGGCATGTTCATGCCGCTGCCCGGCCGGGCACATGGCTTGGCGAGATGCTGACGCGCAAGCCGCCGATGCTGGTGCGGGTCGCGCTGGCGAACAAAATGGCGCGGATCGTCTGGGCGCTGATGGCCCGAGGCGGCGCCTACCAGTCTCCGACCGCTGCGGCGTAAGCCGTCACTGGTCGCGAGGACGTCGGAGCGGAAGAGGGCAAGGAGACGTTTGGCGCACGGTCGTGAGACGGGATCGGGAGAACCAGAGCGCAACAGAGTGCCATCGAGCACGCGGCTTTGATCTGGACCCGACCTGCGAACACCATACGGGCCCGCGGCGTGATGATGGCCGCAACAGAGGCCGGATACATGTCAGCACCCGACACCGCGCGAAACTGATCCAGAAACCCTCTTGCGCAAGGGGCGGTTATACATGTTGCGCAAATGCTGTGAAGGTTTCACCTTGCGAATCCAGTCTGTTAGTCAGGCTGCATGAGCAGACCCATACCCCCGACCTACAAGACCAGGAACTGGCCAGCCTACAATGAAGCAGTCAAGCGCCGGGGCTCGCTGACGATCTGGTTTGACCCCGAGATGAGCTGGGATGCCGCGCCGACAGGCAGGCGTGGCCGCCAGCAGACCTACAGCGATGCCGCTATCCAGACGTGCCTCTCGATGAAAGTGCTGTTCGGCATGGCGCTCCGGCAGACGACCGGGTTCGTCGAGAGCCTGCTACGGCTGGTCGGCCTGAACTGGACGGTGCCCGACTTCAGCACGCTATCTCGCCGCCAGAAGACCTTGGCCGTGAACATCCCCTACCGCGGCTCCAAGGGGCCGTTGCACCTGCTGATCGACAGCACCGGGATCAAGGTCGAAGGTGAAGGCGAGTGGCACGCACGCAAGCATGGCGGCCCGAAACGGCGCGTCTGGCGCAAGCTCCACCTTGGGATCGATGAAGAAACGTTGGAGATCCGGGCCGTCGAAGTCACCGGGAGCCACATCGGTGATGCGCCCATCCTACCCACCTTCTCGACCAAATCCCGCAGGACCAGGAAATCGGTAGCGTTACGGCTGATGGCGCCTACGACACGCGCAAATGCCACGATGCGATTGCAGATCGCGGTGCCCATGCCGTCATCCCGCCCCGCAAGAACGCGAAGCCCTGGAAGACGATCACCGCCGGAGCCGTGGCGCGAAATGAGGCCCTGCGCGCGGCGAAATACCTGGGCCGCGCGCTCTGGCGACGATGGAGTGGATACCACCGCCGAAGCCGCGTCGAGACAAAGATGCATTGTATCAAGTTGCTGGGCCAGCGGCTCATGGCACGGGACTTCGATCGACAGGTCGCCGAACTCCAGGTCCGCATCGCCGTCCTGAACGGCTACACCGCGCTCGGAATACCCGTCACGGAAGCTGTGGGATAAGTCCGTCCGGGGAAAGGGGAACCTCGGCCTTAAGCCGATTTGTGCATCAGAGCCCTTGACACTAATAATTAGCTATCTATGTTTTTCCCGGCGATGGTTCCCCGGAAGAGGAGCCGGATTTCATCGCTGCATCAAACTGGAGGAAATTCATGTCACGGACAGCCAATTTGGTCGGCCCGCGTTCGCGGACCGGAATGGTGGTGCTTTGCCTCGCTCTGACCGCGGGCTTCGCCCCGCTCGCGTCGGCGCAGGAGCAGCCCGCCTTCAACGAACATGCGGGAACCCTGCCGGACGGGACGGCATGGCTGATCCGCGTGCCCGAGAACTGGAATGGTCGACTACTCAGGGATCTGGATTTCGCCAGCAACGTTTCGGTCGCGTCAGCGGTCCAGCGGTATGACGACCTGCTCGGTCGTGGCTATGCCTTCGCCGGGCTCGCCCGGCACCCGCTGCGCCTGTGGCAATACGATCCGCAGCGTGAAATCCTGAATCTACAAGCTGTTCAGGACATTTTCACGGACCTGGAGCGCGCTCCTGACATGGTGCTGCAATACGGCTGTTCTGGCGGAGGGCTCGACAGCCTCGCTTCGGCCGAGGATTACCCGGACAGGATCGACGGTGCCGCCGTGCTTGCCGCCCATACGCCGGTCTGGATCATGAGCAGTTTCCTGGACGGCTGGTTCGCCATGCAGACCCTGCTGGGCGAAAGCTATGAGGCCGCTGGGCACGGTCCGGCCAGCGATCTCGCCATCGTCGGCCTGCCCAATGCCGGAGCGGGTGGCGAGCGCAGCCTTGACGCGATCCGTGCGTCCTGGATGGCCGCCATCGAAACGGCGGGCGAAAGCCCGGAGGGCCGCGCGCGGCTGGCGCTTGCCTTCGCCATCGGACAGTGGTCGCCGTGGATGGTCGAGGGGACCGAACTACCCGACACCGCGGATGCCGGCGCCATGGCCGACATGATCGTGGCCTCGGCGCTGCGCATCGGCGGTAATGTTGGCGGGTCCTCGCGGCTTCTGTTCGAAAACGCCGCATCGGGGCAGCAACTTTCCGGGAACGAGGGGGTCGACTATGCCGCCTTCTACCAGAATGCCGCACCCGCGATGGCGCGGACGGTTGAGGCGCTCTACGAACAGGCCGGTTTGGACCTTCAGGCCGACATTGCCAGGATCGACGCCGCCCCCCGCATCGCGGCCTCGGATTATGCGCGCGATTTCTGGGCCGCAGACGGGCGCACGACGACCGGCGATCTGCAGGTTCCGGCGATCCGCATCCACATGCTGGGCGACTGGGCCATTCCCTACACGCTGATGGAAGGCTACGGCGCGCTGGTGCAGGAGCAGGGTACCGGCGATCTGTATCGGCAGTCGCTGGTCCAGGGCACGGGCCATTGCGAGTTCACGGCTGCCGAAAGCACGGCCATCGTCGAGACCCTGGTCGAACGGATCGAAACGGGCGCCTGGCCCGAGACATCGCCCGAGGCGCTGAACGCCGCAGCCGAGGCGCTGGAAACCGGGAGCGCCCCCCGGTTCATCGAACACGGTGATTGGCGCGTGGCAGCCTATAACCGGCCCTGGGTTCCGGCAGAATGAGCCGATGGGGAACTGGCGCTGCGCCGGTTCCCCCACAGGTCCGGTGGCGCAAGTCATTGGTGGACCGTCGCCAACGCGCAGTGGGCATCTCTGGCGAGGGCAAGTGTTCCCATGTCTGGACGACCCCTGCTGCGCAAGCTGGGAATTGACGCGCCTATGCCGAAAGCAGTCATGTCTACGGCCTTTGTGGTGCGGTCTAGCCGCTGGCCCAGATGAAGTCCGCGGATCGGGTCCCAATCAAAATTGCGCGCTTTCTGCGCCTTGACCCCCTGGGGTGTCCCGATCCCCGGTTCGACCGGTTTGTCATCTCTTCTCAGCTTCACGCATTCCGTCAGCGGTTCCGCGCTCAGGAGACAGGGGCCGCGTAGATCTCGTTGCGGCGCAGGAGCGCCCAAGCGATCCGGGCAGTCTTGTTGGCGAGCGCGACCGCAACGACTTTCGGTCGCTTGCGTGCTTTAAGCCCAAGCATCCAAGCCTTGCCGGCATCGCCCTGCCTTGCAAAGCGAAGCACCGCAGTCGCGCCGGAAACGAGCAGTCGCCGGATATATCCATCACCCTGCTTGCTGATCCCGGTCTGTCGATCCTTGCCACTGCTTGAGTTCGCCCGTGGCGTCAGGCCTAGCCAGGCCGCGAACTGTCGTGCCGAGCGGAACAGGCTCGGATCCGGAACATTTGCAGCAATTGCGCTGGCGGTGATCGGTCCGATACCGGGAATGGTCGCCAGTCGCCGGCTCGTCTCGTGCGTCCGGTGCCACTCGAGGATCCGTTTCTCCAGGGCCTCAGCCTGATCGGCAATCGCCTCCGCTTGGCAGATCAACGCATGGATGGCAGCCGCAGCATGGTCAGGCAACCGTTCCTGGTTCTCTCGGAAGTGGGTGTCGCCTTGCCCTTAAATCCGAGACACGGCGCGTTTTCCGGCCTTTCTTGCCCTTAAATTTGAGATGAGGTGGCTGAACCGCCGACGCGTAGTCGCATCCGCTGAGCAATCTGGTCGACGGTTGCAAGCAGTCGGGGCTCCTTATCGTAGGCGCGAAGCAGGGCAACTCGTGCGTAGACGTCGATGTCCATGCTGCACAACGCAGCCTTTACCAGTGGACGTGATTGGGCGGAGGCAATGGCGGCAAGGCAGAAGAGCCTTATGTTCGGGCGGGGGCTTTGAAGCGCGAAGAAAGGGTCTCCACATAAAGCTTTGAGTCCCATCGCGAAGGTGACCGCCCGCATGGCTCGGCGTAGTTGACGCGCGCTGCCCGACACCGCGACACGCTCCAGGATCCGTGCCCCCCGGCGGGCACGATCAACCAGCTTTTCGGAGACCGCTGCGCCATTTTGCCTGTCGGCCTTTGGAAGAAGCCGGGCACCACAAATCTGGCAGTCGAACGCCCAGGCCCTACGCCAGTGCCTGAGCTCAAGGCCGCCATCAGCGCAGCTTGTGCAAGCCTGGAACGGCACCTGTGCGGTCAACCGCATCTCTGCTTCCGGCATCGCCGCGAAAGTCATCGACGACACGAACGCTGGATCGAAGCGCGCCGCAACGGAAATCCTATCCGCGGCCAGCATGTCGAGATCAAAATCAAGGGCTGCAGCATATTTTGCGTCGATCCCGATATGGGCGAGCAGGTCTGCTACCTCGCAATGATTGGAAGCGGCCAGTCGCGATAACCAACCAGAAAGCAACTCGTCCGGCACTGGCGTCACCGATATCGGCAGCGGGATACACGTCACGCCCCAGATTTCTCGAGCCGTCGCTGAGCGTTTGCATGGCGCGACCAGACCGGTGTCCATTTTGCGATGGCATCATCAGTGACGCACTCGTCACCGCTGATGATCGCGTCGATGGACAGATCCTTGACCAAGGCAAAGATGCGGGACGTCACCCCGCCAGTTAATGCGAGGATCTGCTTGAGCGACCGCACTTGCAGATTGGATTTCTTCTCCAGCGGCATGGCCGCGATCAATGTCTGGATCATATCCGAAAACTCGGCATCATCGCGCCAATTCGGCAGGTGGTGTTCATCAAGCCGACGGGCCAGTTGGACATCGCCGCGAATGGCATCGACGGCTTCGCTGACACCGTAGCAGACCAAAGATGCCTCCAGCTCGTTGCTGAGATACCTCAAGACATTGAGGAACCGGCGCTGTTCCCTATGCGTGCCCGCAAGAAGGTTGTGGACTTCGTCGATCATGATCATCCGCAGCCCGAGGTCGCGCAAAAGGCCCACGACCCGAACTTCCAGCGAGGCAACACTCTGCGCCTTCAGGCTCAGCGTCGACGACGGGGCTCCGACGGCTGCGAGGATGTGCATATAGAACCGCCGCTCATCAGGAGCGGGTGGCGCCTGCAACAGAAGTAACGGGGTGTGGGTGACGCCCGACTCCGGATCATACTCCGGCGCATAGCGTCGCGACAGGTTGCGGGCGATCATTGTTTTGCCGATGCCGGACGCCCCATGCACCAGAAGGCCAGGCATGCGGGTCTGCCGCGACATCTCAATCAGACCATGCAGCCGGTCCAGCACTTGCTCCGCTCGGGGAAAGCCGATCCAGATGTCCGATTGAATGAGGGCGATGCGGCCGTCGTCTTCAGTTTCTGCCCTCAATTCACCAGCGCTCCACCTTGAACATGGGGCGCGATGGGCGTTGTTGCAGAAAGTCGGCCTGAGTTGTGAGTGCCCCTTTCCCATTCAGTTTCATGCCACGCGGACGACGTGGGCGGTGCCGAGCGCGTTGAAGCGATTGACAAGGGCGACCCGGATGTGGATTTCGGCGGTTTGGCGATCTGGATCCCGCGCGGCGATGCGCTCACCGAAGGCCTTCAGGCATCGCATCTTGGCCTCCACTCGGCTACGGGCGTGGTATCCGGTCCACCGCTTCCAGAATGCCCGACCGTAGTGACGCGTGGCGCGCAGGGTTTCGTTGCGCGCCTTGGCAGCCGGGCAGTCCTCTTTCCAAGCTCGACCGTTCCTTCGGGTCGGTATGATTGCCGTGCCACCGCGTGCGATGACGGCGCCGTGGCAGCGGCGGGTATCGTAGGCACCATCCGCGGTCACGGTGCCGATGTCCTCGTCCTCGGGGATCTGGCCCAACAGGTCCGGCAGGACTGGGCTGTCGCCTTCCCGGCTAGGGGTGAACTCGACGGCCCGGATATCCGAGGTGGCGATATCCATCGCCAGATGCACCTTGCGCCATTGGCGGCGGCCCTGAACGCCATGCTTGCGGGCCTGCCATTCGCCGTCGCCAAGAAACTTGATGCCGGTGCTGTCCACCAGAAGATTCAGCGGCCCTTCGGCACGGCGATAGGGGATCTGCACCTTGAGGGTCTTCTGTCTGCGGCACAGCGTCGAGTAGTCCGGAACGGGCCAGTCTAGCCCTGCCAGGCGCAGGAGGCTCGCGACCATTCCGGCTGTCTGCCTGAGCGGTAGCTTGAACAGAACCTTGAGCGACAGGCAAAACTGGATCGCGGCATTCGAAAAGACCGGCGGGCGCCCTGGGCGTCCCTCATGCGGCGCGTGCCAGGTCATCTCCTTGTCCAGCCAGATCAGCAGCGATCCGCGCTTCCTGAGCGCATCGTTGTAGCTGGACCAGTTCGTCGTGCGGTAGCGGGCGGGCTTGGGCTTGCTCATGCAGATCGTCTAACCGCATGGATTCCCGATGTGAATCCTTCACCGACTGAGTTCTGCAACAACGCCCAGTGCATCACCCAAAAAAAGGGAAACGACGCCAGACCGAGAAGCCTGACGCCGCGCTAGAAAAAAACCCCTGAACACGGTTCTTCTAGCGCAGTGTCCGAACCCCTGCAACCAGCAAAGTGTTTTTGCTGGCAAGAATGTTGTTTGCTCTCGACATGGCATCGTCTCTCTCAGGAGATACGACCATGGAACCAACGACTGGCCTGATCCTAAGGCGGATCACGCAGACAGACCTCTCTGTTTCGGCGCACAAACTGGCCACGCTCATCCTCGACGGAATTGCGTGGAAGGACGGGTATAACGGCCTGCCCCGCGGCACGGCTGCCTTCACCCTGTCCTCTCTGGCAGCGAAGATGGGCGTCTCGCGCCAGTACCTGAGCGTTCTGCTGAGTGAGCTTGAAACTTCTGAACTGAAGCTTGAGCGCGAGAAGTCGAACGGCAAGTTCGCCCCCTGGCTCTTCCGCTTCGCGGCCTTTGACGACGGCGAACAGACCCACGATCTCGTGTCAGACGGAGACGACACATCACTATCTAGAGAAGAATCTAACAAAACTATATTCACAGGACAGATCAACATTGACGGTTGCTCGAACGTGTTCCGAACATGCTGGGCCGAGCTGATCAAGGCCGCGAAGAGCGCCCTACCCTGCTGGAACGTCGATACGCAAGTGATCTGGGAACGCTTCCTTGCCTTCAACCGGGCCCGTGGGAACAGCAAGGTTCCGGCCGGTTTCCTGCTCGGCTTCATGCGCCGGTGGCGCACCTCGCTTGGAGAAGCGACGCGCCCACCGGCTCTCCCCGCACCACAGCCGGTTCAAGAGCCACGAGAGCGCGAGCTGCACGAACAGATCAAGGCTGCGCCAAGCTCGAACCGCCAGTTTCACGCGTCAGACCTGTGTCGCGTCATAGGGCAAGCGGCGTACGATGCGC
The DNA here is from genome assembly GCF_050897975.1 of Pseudooceanicola aquaeponti. Classification (NCBI taxonomy): domain Bacteria; kingdom Pseudomonadati; phylum Pseudomonadota; class Alphaproteobacteria; order Rhodobacterales; family Paracoccaceae; genus Pseudooceanicola; species Pseudooceanicola aquaeponti. The sequence continues at coordinate 64,503 of NZ_JBPAXY010000009.1, read as the reverse complement.
GCATTGTCGCCGTGATCCGGCAGTTCGGTTGCCCGAGGTTCACTGCTACGCTTGCAGTCCACGGGCGTGCAGTCCTGGCGGGCGAAATCTCGCGGTGATGATGGATCGGGTGCCACAACTCTGGCCAGAACGTATTCAGTCAGGGCAGTTCTGGGATCAAAGCAGGTCGGCGAATTGCTCCAGGTCGGCAACCGTGGCGACCAACCCCTGCTGTGTCAGGATCGCGAGATACTCGTCGACGCTTTTGAGCGGATTCTTGAGGCGCGCGCGAACTTTCCGCAGCGCGGAACAGACCAGACCGGGCGCGAGAGACAGTTGGTTCCGGAAAAAGTCGTCAGGGTGTTGGGTCTCGATGCCAAAGGGCGCAAGTGCCGCTGGTGGGAAGTCCTTCAGGTTCTGCGTGACGATCGCGTCACAGCGCCCAACGATTGCCGCCGCCAGAACGTGCCGATCGTCAGGGTCCGGCAGTGTTAGGGCCGGCACCAATGCCTCGTAGCCGGTGACCAGACAGTCGCGTGTGGCCCTGTCCATCAAGTCGCGAGTTCGTTCCAGCGCGGCGCGCTCCCGATGAGGTTCATTGCGCAGAAGCGCATCAATCCACTCCCGATGGATATCGGCCGTCCACTTGGCCTTGAAAAGGTCTGTGACCGCCAACTGCATCAGTGCATCGCGCATCGGCGCGGGATAAAGGACGTTCGCATCGAACAGGACCGTGTTCTGGCTCATTTCGAGCGGTAGCCCATGTCCTGCTCTTGAGCGTCGGCGGCCAGTTGATCGAGCGCAGCTTCACGCTCGGTATCGATCGCGGCCTTGTAGGACATCACGTCTTCCATGCGGACGCGGCGATGCTTGCCGACCTTCCGATGCGGTATGGCACCATCCTCGAGCAGCTTGATCAGGAACGGACGCGAGACGTTCAGAACCTCAGCGGCCTGTACGGTCGAGAGTTCGGCGTTCTCGGGGATGATGGTGACCCCCCGCCCCGCTGCCATCGCCTCGAGGATCTCCATGAGCAGCGATACGGCGCCCGCAGGAAGCTCGATCGGCTCCATCTGCTCGGAGTCCGTCACACGAAGTTTCAACGGCGCGCGCGCCTGGGCGAAGCGTGACAATGCCTGGCCAGAGACGCGCGCAATCGCTGCGTCCTGCGGCGTGGGCGGAAGATGTCGGTGTGCCAGCATGTTCATGGTGGTCTCCTCTCCGGTTTCTGTTCTCTACCACCATATATGAAATAAGTGCAACAAATGCATTAAGTGTTGGTGAGTTTCTGCGCGCCCTGCCGCGTGCTCGCGGTTATCGCTGCTGTCGAGTGAGCGGGTGAGACCCACGCTAACCTTCAGTTTGTCGCCTTCCACATCCTGAACCGCCCCTGTCCTGTCACCTCGCGGATCAGACCCCGCTCTTGCATCCATGCAAGGTTGCGCTGAACAGCGGCGCGACTGGCACTCGTCAGGGCCTGGGCCATTGGCGCAGAGACGAGCGGCCATTCGGTCAGCACTGCGCGCAAGGCCGGCGGCGTCCTGCCCGAGAGCAATGTCATTTCGGCTTCCGCCCGCGCCGACCATGCCTCGATATCGTCAAGGTGCCGCACCGCGGTCAGGCACGCGGCTTCCATCCCGTATAGCCAGCGTTCCAGACGTTCGAACGGTGAACCACCGGCTCGTAGTCCCCCTGCCCCGCCCATGGCCAGAGGCGTGAAGACTGCGCCTCTTCCATCGCTGGCCGCGATCCGCGCAGCTGCGACAGCCGCTTCCATACGGTCGTCGTGCTGCCCGAGCCCCGCGAGGCGCCAGAGGTGAAAGCCCGCGCAAGCGCGAGTGATCGGGTGCAGGTCCGTGGCCTGCCCCATCAGATCCAGCCAACCGCTCGCGCGATCCACGAACGGCTCGGTCTCATCACTGATGTTCTCGGGGTCGCGACGGTCGAGGAAGGCGGAAAGGTCCTGCTCCGGTCCCGGTCCACCCGTCAGTCGCCGAATCGCCCATCCGACTCGCGCCAGCGCCGCCGTGTCGTCCTGGACACCGGACAGGCGCAGCGAGATCCAGAGCGCCAGCCGGTCTTGGCTGATGCGGTCACCGGTGTGCCAGCTCAAATCTGCGGCCTCCATCAGCGCAAGCCGATGCCGCCATCCTTCCGGTCCGCGCTTCAACCGGTCGTCCAGCGCGCCGACGCGACCGGCCACACGGGCAAGACGCGCGGCCTGCCCGCCCTCTGCCTTCCGCCATTCGTCGAGGACCTCGGTTTCACGCGGTTCGGCCCGTGGTCCCGGCGGCAAATAGTCCGGCTCGTCGTCCATCGGACCGGGCAGAAACCACAGGTCGTCCTCAGACGCCTGTTCGACCTCCTCAGCATAAATGCCGAGCGCGTCGGATTCATCATACAATGCGGGGGTTCCAGGCCTCATATGCGCAAAATACAGCTATTTTGAGCTTTACCCAAGGGTTTTATCAGAGTGCGTTTGTACACCTTACATAGCACGCGCGCGCGATGGTCCGCGAGACCTCCCTGATCGCGCTCTGCGTATGGAAACCAAGGGCTTTCTGATGAACAGCGCCACAGAGCGCGCCCTTGCATTCATTTACAAACGGTCGATTGGTGACGTGATCCGCAATTGGAAAAAGCCAGAGAAAGGGAAGCCCGGGTGCCGGGCTTGATAGGATAGAGAGAGTCTCATCCGGGTCCGGCGTAACAAGGACCCTGACCATGGCCAAGACCTCAACCCGCCCGAAACCCGCCACCGTGAAGAAGACAGAAGCCGCCGCATCGGCAACGGCAGACGGAGCGACCGACATTCGTCTGATCCCGCTCGACCAGCTGGAGCCCAGCCCGCTCAACGTTCGCAAGGTGGCGCCGAGCGCCAGCGTCGAAGCCGAGCTTCTCGCAAGCATTCGCGAAACCGGCATCAAGCAGAACCTGGTGGTTCATGCGCTGTCTGAGACACGTTTTGCGGTTGATGCCGGCGGTCGCCGCCTCAAGGCGCTGAAGCAGCTCGCCGATGACGGCGTGATCCCAGTTGATCACCCCGTGCCCTGCCTCGTCGAGGACGAGCGCAACGCCATCCTCACATCTACCACGGAAAACCTCCAGCGCGCGGCGATGCACCCGGCCGACCAGTTCGAAGCTTTTGAGGCGATGATCGCCGAGGGGCGCAGCGAGGACGAGATCGCGCTGAAGTTCGGCGTCTCGGTCGACCTGGTGCGACGTCGTCTCAAACTCGCCCGTGTCGCGCCCGAGATCATCGAACAATTCCGTGCGGGCGATCTGACCCTCGAATGCGTGATGGCTTTCACGCTGACCGACGACCATGACCGCCAACTGGCAGTTTGGAACGCGGTGAAGGGCGGCTATCACATCCACCCACAGAGCATCAAACGCCAGCTGACTGAGACCGCGCATTCGGCGAACTCGGCCCTCGGGCGCTTTGTCGGCATCGAGGCGTATGAGGCGGCAGGCGGCGTTCTGCTGCGCGATCTCTTCGACGATCGTGCCAGCGCCCATATGGAAAACCCCGAGCTCCTGGAGCGCCTCGCCATCGAGAGGCTGCAGGCTGCGGCCAAGACTTTTGAGGGGATGTGGAAATGGGTCGAGGTTCACCTCTCGGTCGACTACGGCGCGTTTCGCAGTTTCGGGCGGGTCTATCCGCAGGATGTCGATCCCGATCCGGACTTGCTCGCCGAGGAGGAACGTCTCATCGCCCGCGAAGAGGAATTGGCGGCGCAGAACGACGGCGAGGATTGGTCTGAGGCGGAGACGGAGGAATACTACGCAATCGAGCCGCGTTTGCGCGAGATCGAAGCCCTGCAGCGCGAACGGCAACCGTACGCGGACGAAGATCGTGCCATCGCGGGCGTGGTTCTGACCATCGGTCATGACGGGGCGCTACGTGTCGAGAAAGGCCTCGTGCGACCAGAAGATATCCCCGCTGCGACCGAGCCGGGCGAGGATAGTGCTGAAGCGGGTGATGCCCCATCCCCTGCCCGCCCGCACGTGACGCCGCCAACCTCCTCGACGCCGGTGCCAACCTCCGATCCGGCGGCGACCTTGCGCAAGGCGGATGGGATTTCGGCGAGCCTCGCCGACGATCTGCGCGCGACGCGTCAGCACATCCTGCGGGCGCATCTGGCGGCGGATTTCGAGGTGGCGTTCGATGCGATGCTCTACGCGCTCTGCGAACAGGCTTTGGGGCGGTCCTACAACAACGAAGCGCTCGACATCTCGATCCGGCCTTTCCAGGCGCAAGACCGCGAGGTGCTGCATGCGGATACTGTCGCCCAGAAAATGCTCGAGGCACTGGAACAGGACCTCGCCACCGACTGGATGAAGCTCGAGAAACCAGAGGACTTCCGGGTGATGTCGGCGCTGCCTCTTGCCGATAAGCAGGCGCTTTTCGCCTGGGCGACGGGTCTGGCGGTAAAGCCGCAGCTCTCCTCCGACAATCGCCCCTCCCCAATCATCGAGGAGATTGGCGCGCGGCTTGATGTCGATGTGGCGGCCTGCTGGCGCCCGACCGCGCAAAACTACTGGGGTCGAGTCAACAAGGGCCATGCAGTCGCGACTGCGCTCAAGCTGATCAGCGAGGACTACGCCGAAGATCGCAATCGCGAGCGCAAGGGCGATATCGCGGCCGCGATGGAGCGGGCTTTCGCGGAAACCGCCGGCGAGACGGAAGGGTTCGGCGCGGCGACGGTTGCGAAGACGACGCGCTGGCTGCCCGACGGGATGGCGTTTGCCGGTGCGATGGACGCTGACGCCGACATGGGTGACGATGTGCCCGAGGCCGAAGAAGGCGACCAGCCCGCCTCAGATACTCAGATCGATGCCGAGAACGACGAACCGTCGTCCTTGCCAGCCTTCCTCAGTGGGGATGCTGCCTGACGAAGCGACCACCGACCTGAACCTGACATGATCTCTGGGCCGTCCTCACATCGAGGGCGGCCCTTTCCGGCTGGCGGGTTGACCACAGCCGATAACGGATCAGCTGGCCCGTCCCGGAGAATTCCTATGACCACCACACTCGACCTCGACCCCGTTCAGGAAGCCGCACTTATCGCTGCGCAGAATGACGCCTTTCGCCGTACCATCCTTGGCAATGCCCCAGTTGCCGATGCCCCGCAGGGCCAGTTCGTAATGACACGCGGCGTCGCGGCGCTTGGGCTCGATGTGCAGCTGGAACTCACCCGCCGCGTCGCCGCTTTCGACACCTTCATTGCCGACAGCGACCCCCATGGCTGGCACGAGATGGGTGTCATTGAGCTTGAGGACACGACGGTCTGGTTCAAACTCGACCTGTACGATGTCGACTACCAATACGGCTCCCCCGAGCCCTCTGACCTTGCGCAAACGCGTCGGGTCCTGACCCTGCTGCTGCCGTCGGAATACTGACGCCCCCCATCCCTAGTCACCGCCCCGGACCGCCCTTGCACAAAGGGCGGTCCTTTCAGGCTGGCGGGTTCCAAAGGGCGCGATACCCGCGTCCGGCCCGCCACAGGAGACCAGAGATGGCCAAGACACTCGACTACCAGATTACCCTCTATCCCGCGCATCGCGATGGCGCCTTCGTTGTCACTCAGTTCCAGATGATGGCGAGCTACCCCGAAAAGCGCATCCAGGCCGCGGGAATGGATGACCTGATCGACAAGGTGACGCAGTTCGCAATGGAGCACGGCGAGAGCTGCAGCGCTTCGGTGCGTTGTCTCGCCCCGCGCAAACCGCCGGGGTTCAAGCGCGCGACCGAGAACCTCTATTTCAACCTGGTAGATCGGACGGCTGAAGACCGCGGCGACGCTGCGGCCTGAAGCCCCGCAGGAAACTTCCTGGGCGACCCCGCGTAATGGTCGCCCTCCCATTTCCTCAATTCCAAAGGATCAAAGACATGACACAAGAGACTGATTTCTACGCGCAGATACTCGAATCCCAGAGGCGTGCTGCCGAACAGCGGGTAGAAACCCGCGCGACGCTTCTTTCCGAACTGCGCACCCTCGGCGTAACGAACATCGAGGTGCAATACGAAGGCTACGGCGATTCCGGCAATGTCGAGGATGTCGTGGTGACCCCTGACACGATCATCCTGACGGAAGACCTGCGGCGCCGGGCCGAAGATTTCGGCTGGGACTTCGCCTATGCCCTGTGCCCCGGGTTCGAGAACAACGAGGGCGGCTATGGTGAACTGACTTGGTCGCTTGAGACTGACAAGATCGATGTCAGTCATTCGAACCGTTACATCGAGACCAACACCACTGAACACGAGGGGCTCTGACATGGCACACCCCCTCCATCACGCTGAAAGCTCAGCCCGAAAGTTTGGCGGTGTGCCAAACGATTACCAGCATGTGCATGACTGGTTTGACTCATCCAAAGAGCACCTAGGTCTCTTTGTTCACAGAGCCCAAAAACATCATACCGTTGGGATCTATGATGCTGAACGCCACTTCGGTCGCAGCCTGACCAACAGCGCGGGCCGGGTTGTTCCCATCCGCTGGATCGGCGAGCAGCATGTGCGCGAAGACTGCCAAGGACGCATCCCGTCGCTGGCGGACTGGCTCGGGCGCATCCAGCCAGAGCCGTGGATGGCCAATGGCCGGATCGACAACGACCCGACACAGATTGTTGGCGATCCGCGCGCAGTTTGGGTCGCGGCGGTGGTCAATCACCAGACCATTCTCGGCTTCGAGGACTGGCTGCTGAAGGTTTCGGTTGAGCACATCCAAGATCGTCAGAACCGCGCTGCTGCCTGATCCACCGGACGGCAAACTCGCCGACCACCTGACCACGTCCAAATCGACCCGCCTGCGGCCTCAACCGGCTCGGCGGGTCGATTGCGTTTCAAGAAAGGATATCGAAATGCAAGACCCTGTCTACGAGGAGGCCTACCAAGGCCATACCATCAAGATCTACCATGACCCGGATACTGAGAGCCCGAGGGAGTGGTCCAACCTCGGGAAACTGATCTGCTGGCACCGGCGCTATCGGCTGGGCGACAGCCATCCCTTCGACAGCCCAGATGCGCTCCTGCGCGATCTCTCGGGCGTCACAGACCAGAGCGACCTCTCGATTGAGCAGCTGCGCGAGCGCGCCGAGCGCAAGGCGATCTTATTGCCCGTGTTTCTCTACGATCATTCCGGTCTCGCGATGAACACGATCGGGTTTCACTGCCCGTGGGATTCCAGCCAAGTCGGCTATGTCTACGTGACGCTCGACGCGGTCCGGGAAGAGTTCGGCGTGAAACGCGTCACCAAGGCGATGCGCGAAAAGGCCAAAAACATTCTGCGCGCTGAGATCGTCACCTTCGATGCCTACCTCGGCGGCCAGGTTTATGGCTATGTCGTCGAGCGTGACGGCGAGGAGGTCGATGCCTGCTGGGGGTTCTTCGGGCACTATGAGTTGGACTGCCTGTCCGAGGCACGAGCATTTGTAGATCACCTGACTTTGCGAGAGCTGCACAGACCTGCCGGCGCCGAACAGGGCGCAAGCCCACCCCCGAGTTGAAATGCCCGAAATACTCATATATCTTATTCATGCGTATTCTGGAGATGAGCATGGCAAGCACAAGCGTCACACTTGGCCCCCATTGGGACGAATTCATCGCCCTGATGCTTAAAGAGGGGCGTTACGGGTCAACCAGCGAGTTGATCCGCGCCTCTCTGCGCCTGATGGAGGAGCAGGAAGGTCAGCGGGCGCGGCTTCGCGTTGCGCTGATGGAGGGCAAACAATCCGGTGACGCCGGTCCGCTTGACATGGATGAGATCAAGCGCGAGGCGCGGAGCCGCTCTGGCGCTTCTGATGCGTGAAATCCATCACTCCCAGGCGGCAAAATCCGATCTCGTCGACATCTGGGTCGAGACAGATCGACAGTGGGGCGCGGCGCAGGCGGACCGCTATCTCGACGACATCGATCGTGCCCTGAAGGGGCTCATCGCCAACCCGCAAATGGGATCGGACTGCTCCGACCTCCAGCAGGGTGCGCGTAAACTGATCACGGGTCGGCACCTCGTGTTCTACGAGGTGGACCCGGACAGGATATTCGTGATCCGGGTCCTGCATCAGTCCATGGACGTGCCGAGGCATCTGCGGTCGTCCTGATAACGGGCAAATTTGCACCGGGGCTTTGCCATGAAAGAGCGAGAGACAGGGCGGGAGGGGTGACCCCTCCCGGGTGAGAGAGTGCGCGCGGGGCTTGGGGCCAACCCTCAACCCCGGAGATTGCCGATGAACGCTCACCCCCATTCCGTCCCGCTTGCGCCCGAGGCCGAGACCCCTGCCCGCTCGGAAGCCTCGCGCTTCGCCCAAAACCTTTTGCTGGCTGCGAAAACCCTCGTCCCCCAGTTCGAGGCGGGCAAGCCCATCGACGCCGCTGCCCTGCGCGCCGCGATGGAAGAAGCTTCCGGTGCCAGCGACACCAGTGGTGCCTGGGTCTGGAAGGACGTCTATGAGGCCGCAGAGGTCGCCCAGATCCTGATGCTCTCGCGCTACGGTGCGCTGATACAGCGGCAGGCGGCTACGCCGCACGCCTTTCTTTCCATGATCGAACGCCTCGCCGGTTTGGCGCCCTCTCACACGCGGCGCTCGGAAGACAGCATCCGTCTGCAACAGTTTTCGACCCCTCTGCCGCTCGCAGCCATCGTCGCGCAGGCGGCGGGGTTTCGGGCCGACGAACTCGTGCTCGAGCCCTCGGCCGGCACCGGCATGCTGGCGATCTTCGCCCGGATCGCAGGCGCTCGCCTGGCGCTGAACGAGCTCGCTGAGACCCGCCGCGCGTTGCTGGAGCAGCTTTTCTCCGACGCTGCAGTCTCGGAACACGATGCCGCCTCGATCGACGACCGTTTGGATCGGTCGATCACGCCCTCGGTCATCGTGATGAACCCACCGTTCTCGGCCGCTAGCCACGTCGAAGGCCGGTTCCGGCAGGCCACCAGCCAACATGTTCTGTCTTCCCTTGCTCGCCTCGCGCCCGGTGGGCGTCTCGTTGTCATCACCGGCGAGAGTTTCCGTCCCTCCACCAAGAGTTTCCAGCCTACGTTTCAGCGGATCAGGCAAAGCGCTGACGTGGTGTTTTCCGCAGCCATCGACGGCAAGGTCTTCGCGCGGCATGGCACCACGATCGACACGAGGCTGACGGTGATCGACAAGCGCGTGGCTGGTGCTGAAGAGACCGCACCGGCTGATATTGACGCCGCCTATCATCCGATCTGCGCGACCACGAGTGATCTTCTCTCCGTAGTACTCACCCATTGTCCCGCGCGCCGCAACCCCCTGCCCTGCCCCACTGGCGCGGCTCTTTCGGTGCCACCTCGCCCGACCCGCACCAACCTCCACGCCCTGCGCAACGCAGCACGCAAAGAAACCCGCGCCCTCGCCGAGGAACGCGCGAAGCACCCGTTCGACGACATCGACACGGCCCCGCTCGACTACCTGCCGAAAGCCTGGAGCGAACCCGAGGGCGCGCTGCAGGATACGGTCTACGAAGCCTATGACCTGCAATCGATCCGGATCGACGGCGCGGCCGCTCATCCGACCGCACTCGTGCAATCCGCGGCCATGGCCTCTGTCCCGCCGCCTGTCCCGACCTACCGCCCAATGCTGCCGAAGACCCTCGTCGCGGACGGTCTCCTCTCCGCGCCGCAGCTTGAAAGCGTCATCTATGCGGGCAATGCCCACGAGACGCATCTCAAGGGCTGGTTCAAGCGCGGCGAGATCGAAGGTCAGCTGATGGCAGCGTCTGAGGATGACGAAGGTGCCTTTCGCCTGCGCAAGGGCTGGTTCCTCGGCGATGGCACGGGCTGCGGCAAGGGCCGGCAGGTCGCGGGCATCATCCTCGACAATTGGCTGCAAGGACGACGCCGCGCGGTCTGGGTCTCGAAGAGCGACAAGCTCATCGAGGATGCGCGCCGCGACTGGATGGCGCTTGGGGGGCGTGAAAGCGATATCGTGCCGCTCTCGAAATTCCGCCAGGGGAGCGATATCCGTCTCCCAGAGGGCATCCTCTTCGTCACCTATGCCACCCTGCGTTCTGCTGAACGCGACGGGAAAGCCTCCCGCCTCGATCAGGTGACGTCCTGGCTTGGCGAGGGGTTCAACGGGGTCATCGCTTTCGACGAAAGCCACGCCATGGCGAATGCCGCCGGCGAAAAGTCCGACCGCGGCGACAAGAAGGCATCCCAACAAGGCCTTGCTGGCCTCGCGCTGCAAAATGCCGTTCCCGATGCCCGGGTGCTCTACGTCTCAGCGACCGGCGCGACGGTGGTCGGCAATCTCGCCTATGCCTCCCGTCTCGGGCTCTGGGGCACGGGTGATTTCCCTTTCGTGACGCGGGCCGAGTTCGTTGCCGCGATGGAGGCCGGGGGCATTGCTGCCATGGAGATGATCTCGCGCGATCTGAAGGCGCTCGGGCTCTATCTTGCGCGGTCCCTCTCCTATGCCGGGGTCGAATACGAAATGCTGGTGCATGAGCTGACGCCCGCACAGATCGCGATCTATGACAGCTATGCCGATGCCTACCAGATCATCCACACCAACTTGGAGGCCGCCCTTCAGGCCTCGGGTATTTCCTCCGAGACCGGTACGCTGAACCCCCAGGCGAAATCCGCTGCGCGCTCGGCCTTCGAGAGCAACAAGCAGCGTTTCTTCAATCATCTCATCACCGCCATGAAATGCCCTTCGCTCATCCATGCGATCGAAGCGGACCTGGCCGCGGGGCATTCGGCCGTGATTCAGGTGGTCTCGACCAGCGAGGCGGTGATGGAACGGCGCCTCGAAGAGATCCCGCCCTCGGAGTGGGACGACCTGCAGGTCGATTTTACGCCGCGCGAGAACATCATGGACTACCTCATGCACAGCTTCCCGACGCAGCTCTTCGAGCCCTACTCCGACGAGAACGGCGACCTACGCTCGCGTCCCGCCCTCGATGGTGATGGCAATCCGATTATCTGCCGTGAGGCGGAGCGGCGGCGGGATGAGCTTGTCGAGCATCTCGGTGCCCTTGCCCCGGTGCAGGGCGCGCTCGATCAGATCCTGTGGCATTTCGGGGGCGATGCGGTGGCCGAGGTCACGGGGCGCAAGCGGCGCATCGCGAGGACGCGTGAAGGGCGGCTCAAGGTCGAGAACCGAGCCGCCTCCTCCAACCTCGGCGAAACCCAGGCCTTCATGGATGACGCCAAGCGCATCCTGATCTTTTCTGACGCCGGTGGCACGGGGCGCAGCTACCACGCCGATCTTGGTGCAAAGAACCAGCGCCTCCGGGTGCATTACTTGCTTGAGCCTGGCTGGAAAGCCGACAATGCGATTCAGGGGCTGGGGCGTACCAACCGCACGAACCAAGCGCAGCCGCCGCTCTTTCGCCCCGTTGCCACAGACGTGAAGGGTGAGAAGCGGTTCCTCTCCACCATCGCCCGCCGCCTCGATACGCTCGGGGCCATCACCAAGGGGCAACGCGAGACGGGTGGGCAGAACATGTTCCGCGCCGAGGACAACCTCGAGAGCCCTTATGCACGAGCGGCGTTGCGGCAGTTCTTCTACAAGCTGCGCGCGGGCAAGATCGACGCCTGCTCCTACTCCAGGTTCCAGGAGATGACCGGGCTGACGCTCGATGAGGCGGATGGCACGATGAAGGAAACCCTGCCGCCGATCCAGCAGTTCCTGAACCGCTGCCTCGCGCTCCGCATCGACATGCAGGACGCGATCTTCGAGGCCTTCGGCGGGTTTCTTTCGGCGATAATTGAGGACGCGCGTCAGGCAGGCACCCTCGATGTCGGGCTAGAGACCCTGCGCGCCGAGAAGTTTGAGATCGTTGATCGCAAGGTCATCTTCGAGCATGAGGCGACGGGCGCGACGGCAACTGCGCTGACCGTGGAGCGTATCGATCGCAACGATCCGCTCACTCTGCCCCGCGTCAAAGCCATCTGCGCCGACACAAGAGGCGCGACGCTGTGCTGGAACAAGACCTCCAAACGCGCGGCCCTGATGGTGAAAGCGCCGGCCTTCATGGACGAGGATGGCGTGCCGATCTTGCGGGTGAAGCTCCTGCGGCCCATGGCGACCGAAATCCTCGCGCTGACCGAGTTCTCGAAGTCGCACTGGGAAGAGATCGATGATGCGATGTTCGAGCAGCTCTGGCAGGCCGAGGTCGACGCGGTGCCGGAGTTCACTACATCGAAGATCACGCTGATCTGCGGCCTCCTCCTGCCGATCTGGGACCGGCTGCCCGCCGACAACATGCGGATCTATCGTCTGCAGACCGAGGACGGGGAGCGCGCCATCGGCCGCTTGGTCAGCCAGGAACAGCTTCTCAATGTCTATGCGCGCCTTGGTCTCGACTGCCAGATTGAGATGACGCCGCAGGAGGTGTTCGGCGCGGTCATGGACGCGAAGACGACCCTCAGCCTGCTTGGGGGCTACCAGTTGCGTCGCTCTCTGGTCATGGGACAGCCGAGGCTCGAGCTGATCGGAGCGTCGGGCGCGGCACTGCCCGCATTGAAGGCCTTGGGCTGTTTCACCGAGGTGATCCAGTGGAAGACGCGGGTGTTCATCCCGGTGGATTGCACCGAGGTGCTGGCGCGGGTCCTTGCCGCGCATCCGGTTGGCGCAAGCGCAGCGGATGCAGCCGCATGAGCGCGCGGCGCAGCATCGCAGACCTCTCGGCTGATCTTGCAGACCGCGCCGAGAGTTTCTGCCGCCAGTATTTCCCCGAGGGGTCCAAGCAGGGCAACTATTGGCAGGTTGGCGACACTTCGGGCGCAAAGGGTCAGAGCCTCGCCATCCGGCTGCAAGCTCAGGGTGGGCGCAAAGCCGGATCTTGGACCGATTTCGCGACCGGTGAGTATGGCGATCTGATTGACCTGATGCATGAACGGCTTGGTTCGGTCACGCTCAAGGAAACGCTGAGGGAGGCCCGGTCCTTTCTCGGCGAGGCCCCCTGCCCTTCCTTACCTTGTGACACCCAAAGGGCTGAGTGCCCCGATGCTGCCTCTAGCAAACGCATTGCGCGGGCGCGGAAGCTCTTTGCCGCTGGCAAGCCGGTTCTCGGCACCTTGGCTGCCACCTATCTGCAGGGGCGCGGGATCACACGGCTGGGTCCGGCGCTGCGTTATCACCCGCGGGTTTTCCTGCGGCAGGGCGAGGACGACGCCGATCCGCCGCAAAGGGCCCCTGCCCTGCTCGCGAAGATCACCGACAATCGGGGCCAGATCACCGGCTGCGCACGCTTCTATCTCGACCCGTCCACCGGCGGTTTGGCCGAGATCGAGAGCCCGAAGCGGATCCTCGGACAGCTGCACGGCCATGCCATCCGCTTCTGGTCCGGCAAGGCGCGCAGCGATCTCATCGTCGGTGAAGGTCTCGAGAACACCCTCTCGGTCGGCACGGCTCTCTCCGAGTTTGACCTCGCCTCCTGTCTCACTGCCACCCATCTCGGCCTCTTCATCCCGCCGCCGGGGATCAAGCGTATCTGGATCGCGCGGGACAATGACGAAGCGGGACGAACCGCATCACTGAGACTGCGTAACCAACTGGAATCGCTTGGTATTGCCTGTGGTGGTCTCGTGCCAAACATGGGCGATTTCAACGACGATCTGCGGGCATTTGGCAAAGATGCGCTGCGCCGGTCGTTGCTTGAGGCCATGAAAGTACAAGGTCTGGAGATCGAGGACGGGTGAGCGCCAGCCCCATAAGTGACGTCCGACAGGGCAAAGGTTCCGCGGGTTCGATCTGAACCCGTTTGGAAAAGAGGAGCGATGGACCGGCGGGTCGGAGCAGAGTGCTCCTCGCCCGGACAGCAATGCGCCCCGCACCAGAAAATTCCCCTGAGCCTTCGGCTCATTCCTCGCGGGAGCAATTTTCCGGCCCTGGGCGCATTCTCCGCTGCGCTCCGATCCTGACGGATGCGGCCCGGTCGCCGCCGGTCCTGTTATCGCCCCATCCAAATCGGGTCAGATCAATCAGAGGAACCAGACAATGCCCCATCAGACAGACATCCCCGAGGAAACCGGCGTAACCTCCGCCATCCTCGACCACCTCGCACTTCATGGCGCAACACCAGGACCCGGCGAGACCGATCATCGCCCCCTGCCCCAGCCTGACGAGGTCGAGCTCGCCATGGCGACACTTTTCGACACCACTATCGGCCTCCTCACCGGCAGCCAGTTGGAAGACAATCTCGAAGAGATGCTCTGGTCCCTCACCTCGATCTTCCATCGCCGGCTTGCCCATATCCAGAAGCTTCTCGACGATAACGAATTCGAGGTCCGGGAAAGTTTGGCCATCCAGGACGGTTCCGAGGTCGCTTCGGTTGAACTGGAACGCCTCCAGTTGATCGGGCTTAAGCTCTGGGACCATCGCGACGCCTTCGAACAGATGCGCGATCTGGCCGTGGACCACTTCTCGGCCGCCACCGGGTCTCCTTGGCTGCCCCGCACCGGTTCCAAGGTCTCGCATCGCGGCCTGACTTCCGCCGTGGTGGACAGCCGGGCCTATCTCTCGGCCAAGCGCCGCAAAGAGACCGAGGTGCACTGCCCCGAAGGCACGCGGATCGCTTTCTCGGGCGGGGATTATCACGCCTACGATCTGATCTGGTCCGTCCTCGATGCCACCCATACGAAATATCCCGACATGGTGCTGCTGCACGGCGGTACGCCCAAAGGTGCCGAGATGATCGCGGCCCGCTGGGCAGATACCCGTGGCGTTACCCAAGTGGTCTTCAAGCCCGACTGGAAGAGCCACGGCAAGGCCGCCCCCTTCAAGCGCAACGACAAGATGCTCGAAACCATGCCACAGGGTCTGATTGCCACGCCCGGTTCGGGCATCACCGAGAACATCGTCGACAAGGCCCGCAAGCTCGGAATCCGCATCAAGAGGATCGGGGCTTAGGCCCCGGTTCACGCCCCGCGCAAGAGGTCCTGTACGACGGAAGGCTTCTTGGCGATCAATGCCAGCAGAACCTGTGCTGGGCCTGTCGGGTGCCGGCGCCCGTGTTCCCAGTTCAGGAGCGTACCTTTCGCGACGCCAATGCTCTTGGCGAACTCGGCCTGGGACAGGCCCGTCCGTTGCCGGACTTCGGCGACATCGACCTCCGCCACGGACACTTCATGCACTTTGGCGTCGGCCAAATCGCCATTCGCGAAGGCCAGAGCCTCTTCGAGGCCCTTGGATACAGATTTGAATGCACTCATTTTGCGTCGATGCTCCTTGGCCACGGCTGTTTTGCTGGGGCAGTAAGATACTTCGGCTTGAGCAACTAGCTATGGCCGTAGGTAAGATTAACCTTGCAAATCTTCCGTATCGTGGAGTAATTGCAAGGTATGTACAAACGCAAGACCCAACAATTCGTTCAGTCTTCCTTGGAGAGCCAAGCGGCTGTGGTCCTTCTCGGCCCCCGACAGGTCGGAAAGACAACACTTGCACTCGACATCGCATCAGAGCGCCCATCTGTCTATCTCGACCTTGAGCGTGAGGCGGACAGGCAAATCCTGACTGAACCAGATCTCTATCTGGACGAACAGGCGGGCAAACTCGTCATCCTCGACGAGGTGCAGCAGATGCCTGACCTCTTCAGAACCTTGCGCGGCCAGATCGATCAGCGTCGGCGGGCCGGGTTTCGGACGGGACAGTTCCTGCTATTGGGATCGGCTTCCAATATCCTCTTGCACCAAACGGCGGAATCCCTCGCCGGTCGTGTTCGATATGTTGAAATGCCCCCCTTGCAGCCTGACGAGGTGGGGGCCGATCAGTTGAACTTGCTCTGGCTGCGCGGCGGCTTTCCCGACAGCTTTCAGGCCGCGAGCGATCGGGCAAGTATGGACTGGCGTCTGGATTTCCTGCGCACCTATCTGGAGCGAGACATCCCTGCCCTCGGACCTCGGATTCCGGCAGCGACCTTGCGGCGGTTCTGGACGATGCTTGCGCATGTCCAGGGCGGCCTTCTGAACGCCGCGGCCCTTGCCGAGGGATTGGGCGTGTCCGGCCAGACCGTTGGGCGCTACCTCGATCTGCTCGTCGATCTCATGCTGGTGAGACGCCTGCAGCCCTGGCACGAGAATGTCGGCAAGCGTCTGGTGAAATCGCCAAAGGTCTATGTGAGAGACAGCGGCATCGTGCATGCGCTGTTGGGCATCGGCACGACAGAAGGCTTGCTCGGGCACCCGGTCGTCGGTGGCAGTTGGGAGGGGTTCTGTATCGAGGCGCTTCTTGCTGCCGCCCCTTTAGGCACCGAACCTTTCTTCTATCGCACTTCGGCCGGTGCTGAACTCGACTTGGTTTTGCGTTTGCCAAGCGGCGACATCTGGGCTGTTGAGATCAAACGGACGACTGCACCAAAGGTTTCGAGAGGATTTCACACAGGGGCCGAGGACATTGGAGCCAACCGAAAGCTCCTGGTCTATGCCGGTGAGCATGAGGTCCCCGTCGCGAAGGACATTCGAGCGTTACCACTGGCACATGCAATCGAGTTGTTGAGCGCGCTATGACCTCGTTTTTATCTCTGGCTCAGGACACTTCCATTGGTCTGAGGATAACAGCGACACGCGAAGAATCTCAGAGCCAGGTCTGGCCATTAGTCGGGCACCAGAGCGGATGAGTGTCTGGCAACTCGATGGTATCTGGACGCCTGCATCTCCGAATGCGAACGCAAACGCCCCTGTGATGCCACGGAAGGATGGGCGAATGCTCTGCCGTTGCCATCGATTTGTGATCTGACGGCTTTGGTCTTCGAAGAGTCTTGAAGTTTGGATGGACGAGAAGACAATCCCTACTCCTTGCGGCATCTCTCTCGTCTGTTCCCCTACTTTCCTTCATGGCCACCGCACTTCTCCCTTTGTCTGAGTTGCATGACATGCTGGTCGCAGCTGTCGTCCCGTCCACAAAGGTTGTCGCCGATCTTTTTCCCCTGACCCTGCGGGTCATTCCGCGCGGACCAAAAAGACCGGCGCCTGCCCCTCTCCGCTGCGCTCCGCCTTCGGTGTGGCCGGGCCTTGGCCAGCTGCAAGGTGACCATCATTGCAACGCAAACAAGGAGAAGAGCAATGACCACGAACTGCATCAAATTCACCAGCGCCGACATCGAAACCGCCAAGGGCGTCGGCTCCATCTCGACCCTGACCTTCGACCTCGACATCACGGTCGAACCCGTCGCGAGCTCGAACCCGATGGCCCCCACGCACCGCGTCCTCGGCCGCTCCCCGCGCGGCAAGTTGGTCGAGTGCGGCGGCATCTGGAAGAAGCAGAACAAGGAGACCGGCGCTGACTACTACACGCTGACCATCCGCGACCACGGCTTCAACGCCAACCTCGGCAAGGCCGCGAACCAGGACGATCTGTCCCTGCAGGCCGTCATCCCCTGGGGTCCCAAAGACGCCGCGTGACGGCTAAGGCCGGTCGGTTCTCCACCGACCGGCCCATCAAGACTCCAATCTTGAACGCGTTCAAGATTGGAGTTTTAGGGGTGGTGGAGCTTCTAAATAAGCGCCTGAAACTCATAGGCGCGTGGTATCTTTATTTTTCCTCCAAAACCGTGCTACCATAGAAGCAGAATCGAGTCGAACTCGGACCCAACCGAAGTCAGGGCTTAGGAATGAGCGGTAGTCTAGAACAGTTTTTGACGGACCTGTCACGTGGGCTTGAGCGCACGATGGTGGCAGTGAACAAGGAACTCACCTTGCGTCAGCGCATCAAGCGCACGTGGTCAATGCGCCAGTGCGCAAGGTTTATGAACGTCAGTATTCAGTATCTAACCAAGTTCGCCAATTCGAGCGACGACTTTCCCGCGGGCGAATATGTTGGAAGAGAGCGTGTTTTCACGCTTTCCGAATTGATGCACATGCGGGCCCTTCTGGCGGCCTCGGCAAAGCGGCCCTACGACTACCTAGCCTGGCGCAAACCCGACGCCCCCTTACCCGTCATCTCGTTTGCCAGCCAGAAAGGGGGCACGGCTAAGAGCCTGAGCGCCGCGCATTTTGCGCAGTATCTCAGCTTGCATTACGGCATGCGCGTTGGTGTCATGGATGCAGACCCGCAAAGCACGATAACGCTCTACTTTGTCGGGGGTGAAGGTCTTCCCCAGATGCCCGACGAAAACACCGCCTCCATGGTGGACTTTGCCGGCCTCTTCCAGTCGGAAGATGCGCCATACACTGATCACGATGCGCAGACGCTCGACAGCTTCTTTCTAAAGACCTCCTGGCCGGGGCTGCGTCTGCTGCCGGCACATGGCGAAACGTCTGAGGGAGAGATCCAGATTGCGCGCCTTGTGCGAGAGGCCCCCGCCGGAAAGAGCTTCTATCGCTACCTGCGCGATGCCCTTGATCGCTGGAAAGCGGGCCACCCGCCAAAAACGCTGCCCAACGAATTGGTAGTCGAGGGCAAGGTCGATCAGCAGCGACTGAACGCTGCGCTGACCGAGACCCTCGATGTCATCATCATCGACTATCAGCCTGCGTTGACACTTTTCCAGCTGAATAACGTGATTGCGTCGACTTCGCTGGTCATCCCGCAAACCATGAAGGGGTTTGACATCGCAACGCTGTCGACCTTTGTGACCGGCCTGCTGGGGATGCTTCAGCATATTCTGGCCCATGAACGGATCGAAATAGGAACTGGTGCCAACATGCTGTTGCCGACGATCGTCCAACGATCCAATGCGCAGGATCTAAACCACATCGGAAACCTGCTGGAACACTGCCCCACGGAAATTCTGCCGGTGTTTTATCTGCGTTCCGACGCAATCTCGAATGCGTCGGACGTCTATCAATCCGTATACGAATATGAGCCGGACACGCCGGGAAAACGCAAGGGGATCAACCGGTTCATCACGAATGCCGATGCGGTTAACGACGCCATAGTATCGCGACTCTGGCCGGGCTTCGAACGCGGTTATGCCAATACATGGATGGACGAGTTCTATGAAGATGACGGCGAGGGTGAAGCATGAAACGCAGTATTCCAAGGTCGCTGGTCAGCAAGGCTACTAGTCCCGACACATCCAAGGAGCGCACGCCCGGTCCCGAAGGCCGGGCAGAAACGGGCGACGCTGTTTCTACTCCTTTCAAGGGGGCCGGCAGTGCTTGGAAATCAGGGGCGCTTGCGCAATCGCAAGCCGCTGTGGAGCGAAGCAGAGCTGAGCTTTGTTCGGATATCTTAAACGGCCGCCACGAAATAAGCCTGTCGCCAGACCAGATATCAGATCCGATGGGGACAGACCGCCGTCAAGACTGGATGTCCCAGGAAGCATTCAGGTCTCTGGTAAACAGCATTGCCTCGAACGGGCAGGACACACCCATTCTGGTGTGGCCCGAGGATCCGGATTGGGAGCCGGATCCGTTGGAGCCGTCGAACGTCACTGGTGTTCCATTTGTCATGCTTACAGGACGCCGCCGACTGGCGGCCGCGTCGGAGTTGGGTTTACCTCTTCGTGCAATCCTCGCTTCGCCGGAAGCGCGAAACGCCGAGAACAGCAAGTTTGAGATGTTGTTTCTGCGGTTCCGCGAGAATGAGGAGCGCGAGAATCTTAGCCCATTTGAGCGTTTGGTTTCGATTGGTGAAATGTATGAAACGTTGGCTTCTGGGGCAGACAAGCTGACAGCTGTGGCCTTCGCAAAGAAAATTGGCGTGCATGAGAGCCTAGTCTCACGAGCGAGGTCTGTTTTCGCTGCGCAGGATCAGATCTTGAACGCGTTCAAGAATGTCTACGACATGAGCTTTCGTGATTTGCAGGGAGCCTTAGCGAGCTTGGAGAGGGTGAACAAACCCAAGCTCAAACCGAAGGCAAAGCCCAGAAAGCTCACGGTCAAACGCAAGGTGGGCAACCGAAATCTTTCGGCGACTTCAGTCGATGGAAACCTATCCATCAAGGTTGCAGGTGTGCCGATAGACCAAGAGCGTCTCGAGAAGCTCGGAGATTTAGTCGCCGACTACTTGAGCGCCGAAGGTTCGGGGAAGGAAACCGACTGACGACAATGTCAGCGACATATCCTCCAGAACGACGAGGCAAGGAGCAAAAAGGAACGACAATCGAAATAAAGGCAAAAGAAAAGCCCCCAAGCGGTGTGGCCTGAGAGCTGATCTTAATGGTTTGGTCACCTTCAAGATAAGTCTCGCAGGATTCACTGTCAACGACGAACGCTCCTGAGCGAACGGCTTTCTTTTGCCTCCACATAAACGGAGGTGAGATACAGGCATGAAACATACAGGTTGGCGCAAGCCGACACCGGGTCTTGGGGTTGCTGAGCAACTTGCCCAAGCCGGTGAACGGGTAGCAGTACCCAAAACACGGGCATTCGTGGCACTTAAGCGCGTGGGGGCACATATCGGCTTGAAGGCCGGAGACATGTTGCTCCTCGACACGCTCGGGGCCTTTACCCAGGCCCAGGACTGGGAGGAGGGGCAGCGTCCGATCGTCTGGGCGTCGAACGCCTATCTGATGGAGCAAACGGGTTTTTCGCTGTCTGCCCTCAAGCGCCACGCGCGGCGCCTTGCTGAGATCGGCGTGATCTCCTTCCAGGATAGCCCCAATGGCAAGCGGTGGGGCCGCAGAGACGTCGATGGCCGCATCGTCGAGGCCTATGGCTTCGATCTGTCGCCGCTCTCAGCCCGTGTCGAGGAGTTCGAGGAGCTTCATGCTGAGTTGCAGGCTGAACGCGAGCTCTGCCTACGCCTGAAGCGCCAGATCACTGTGGCGCGCCGGATGATCCGAGCCCGGATCGAGGCAGCTCTCAGCAGCGCTCTGCGTGGGCCCTGGAGGCAATTCACGGGGCTTTTTGAGGAGCTTCTGGAACGACTTCCGCGCCGTCATGAAGCTTCAGAGCAGTTGGAGCGGCTATTGGCATGGTTCAAGGAACTCCAAGAACGGGTCGAGGCGGCTTATCTTAAGGCGACTGTTGCGACAAAACCTGTGGAAAACACCGATGATAAACACGCCCAAGTCACGAAGAAGACTCAAGAAATGAACCCCAGGGAGGTCATTTCTGAACCTCATATACTAATTACAAACCAACTTAATCCTGTAACTAGTAATTCCTCTGAAAAAGAGGAAGCGGCGGGTGTGGTGCCTAATGCCCAACCCGAAGAGCGGGTTGATAGGGAGCTGGAAGACTGGGTTGCCGAGGTACGCAAGAAGCGGACAGCGCTCGATCTGCCGACAATCATGCAGGCCTGTCCGGAATTCGCATCCTGGGCGCGGAATTTGGGTGGATTCCTGAAAGATTGGGGCGATCTGCACCGGGTTGCCGGTCAACTCAGGCCGATGATCGGGATCTCTGAGCATGCCTGGAACGTGGCGCAGGACCGAATGGGCACCCAGGTGGCCACGGCCGCGTTTGCCCTCGTCTTCGAGAAGCACAGTGCGGGCGAGGTTGCCTCGCCGGGCGGCTATCTGCGGGGCATGGTCGAGAAGGCCGGGGCAGGGGAGCTGCATCTCGAGCGCAGCTTCTATGGTAGGCTCAGTGGGCAGGCGGCGTGATAGGGCAGGGGCTCAGAGACCGGCGGCTTTGGTCAGGTTCACCCGGAACCGGTCCCGGCGGCGCTGATAGCGGCGGGTCATCTCGGCGGAAGCGTGGCCGAGGTGTTTCTGGACGTAGCGCTCGTCGACTTCGGCGGAGCTGGCGAGACCGGCGCGCAACGAATGGCCGGAGAACAGCGCCAGGCGGTCTTTCTCAGGCAGGTCCGACCGGATGCCGGCGTCGAGCACGGTGCGCTTGATCAGGCGCGCGACGTGTTTGTCGTTGAGGCGTGTCTCCAGCGCCTTCTTGCCGTCCCGCGAGGTGCCGACAAAGATTGGGCCAAAGTCGATCTTGGCGAAGTGCAGCCATTGTTCGAGCGCATGGACAGGGCAGGTCTGATCCTTGGAGCCGCGGCCGATCTCGACCTCGCGCCAGCCGGTCTTGGCATTGAGGGTGAGCAGGGTGCCCTTGTCGAACACTTCAACCCAGCCGCCCGAGTCCGGCGTGTCGTCCTTGTGGACATCGAGGCTGACGATTTCCGAGCGACGAAGGCCGCCGGCGTAGCCCAGCAGCAGGATCGCGCGATCCCTGAGGCCGCGCAGGTCAAAAGGCAGGGTGGCCACCATCGCAAGGATGTCATCGGCCAGGATCGCTTCCTTTTGCACCGGCGGACGGGCGTGTTTGCGTTTGATCCCGGCCAGCACGGTGGCGATATGGCGGTTCTTGCGATCGAGGGCAAAGCCGCGCTGCGCATAGTTCCAGGCGAGGCCCGACAGGCGGCGGTCGATGGTGCTGACCGATAGGGCAGGGGAGGGGCCCGCTCCGGACGCCAGGTCCGCAAGGTAGAGCCCGATCATTTCGGGCGACGGGGGCAGAGTCTCCGCGCCCTTCATCCGGCACCAGCGCGCGAAATGCGCCCAGTCTTTCGCATAGGCCTTCAGCGTATTGTCCGAGGCCGCGGCGCGCGCATAGTCGCGCGCGGTATCCACCAGCCGATCGAGCGTGCCTGAACCAGCCACAAAGGAAGGAAGGCTCAAAGCCTCGCTGCTGGGATGATCTCTCTCGTTGTTCTCGCTGACCGAAGGCCCATTTGGCGGCTTTGAGATCGATTTCTCGTTGTTTTCTGACATGTCGCTGAGCATATTCTTTGGTGTCCGATAATGCAAACTTATTGGACATGACTGCGAGCGACAAGGTGGGGCGGTTTATGTGCTATTTTCTGGTAGAAAGCGCCGCGCTGATATAGGCTGCAGGCATGACATTTGCCCGGCCGGATCACATCGTCGACCTCGACACGTTACCCCGGATGCCCGCCTGGGTCACCTCTGCACGCGCTGAAACCCTTGAAGATGTTGCGTTTTTGTCGGGTTCGGCGCTGAACCACCTGCATCTTATGTTGGGACGCGCGGAGGTGCCCCAAGCCTTGTTTCGGGACCGGCTCGCGCTGCGCGCGGCCGAGGCTTGTATCGCGTTCTCTGGGCGGCCGGAGCGGGCAGGGGAGCTGCGCGACGCGGTGCACCTGCTGCGACCCGGCGATCTGCCCGGACCGGCGGGCGAAACTAGCCTCGCCTGGCGACGCGCTGTGGAACGGCCGGTATCGATCAAGGCTCTGGGTCGAGCCTTGCCCAGCTTCGACCTCCGCCAAATTGCCGCGTGGCTTGATGTGGGGAAAGGGGCGCCGGTAACCTGGGCCGCGAAGGTGTTGGAGGCGGTACTGCACGAGGTGCCGCGCGCAGATGTAGTAGGACTGATCCTCGCGGATGCGGCCCTCGCTCAGGCACTCGGCTGGGATCATCTCGTGCCGCTTCTGGCCCCAGCCCTGAAACGCGCCGACCTGCGCAAGCATGGCGAAGACCTGCGTCTCGCCTGTCATCGGGCGCTCGTCTCATCGGCAGTCGAGGCCGTGCGCCTTGCCGCTGACCTCGAGCGCCGAACGACGCATCTGAAATCCGTCGCGCCGAAACTCCGGGCCAAGGGGGCAGGGCAGGCGGTCGAGTTGTTCCTGACCAGCGATGCGGTTGCCCCTTCGGCGCTGCCCTTGCCGGATCGCGCCGCGCGGCGGCTCTGCGATCGGTTGGTCGACCTCGGCGCTGTGCGCGAGCTGACCGGGCGGGACACCTTCCGGCTTTACGGGGTATAGTGATGGCCAAGGATCGCCCCGAACTTGAGCTTGACCGCGAGTTGTCCGATCTGCCGCCCGAGCTGCGCTGGCGGGAATGGATGCGCCGGATCGAGGCCGTGCTCTTCGCCAGTGCCTCGCCAGTGCCGCGCGAAGACCTTGCCCGCGTGGTGGGGCAGGCGGCTTCGGTCGAATTGCTGGTCGAGGACCTTGCCGCCGATCTGGAAGGGCGGGCCTTCGAGATCGCTCGGGTCACTGGCGGCTGGATGTTCCGGACGCGGGCCGCCTACGCGCCCGCGATCCGCGCAGCGGCAGATGTCGGGAACCAGTTTCTGGATCTGAGCGAGTTCGACGTCGCGGTCCTGGCCGCCATCGCCTACCATCAACCGATCACCCGCGACGGGCTCAAGGACATCTTCGGCAAGGAGATCAGCCGCGACCTGATAGGGCGGCTGCATTCGCGCAACCTGATCGGGACCGGGCCAAAGTCGCCCAGGCGAGGGGCCCCCTATACCTTCGTCACCACCGAGCAGTTCCTGGTCGCTTTTGGGTTGGAGAGTCTGCACGATCTTCCCGATCGGGAGCAGTTGGAGGATGCGGGGGTTGTGGGGTAGCTGCTTCAAGTGGGCGTCGGCTGACGAACTGGAATCCTCGGCATAGAATTCATCCCGACTTTGCTCTCGCGGAATCTACCTCTGGGCATCATCGTCGGCAGCAACGAATTCCATCGTGAGGACAACGTCAGTCGTTTTGAAATCTGGTCGGGAAAGCTTGATAGACCTATTGACCGGTCAGTCCAAGGGTCGCCTACCCAGTTCATCTGCGATCATTCAATCCATCATGGCCTACATGTAGTATCCGAGGCCTTACGAAACGCTGATTGAAGTGCTATCTCTTTCATATGGAAGGTACGGGTTATTGGCGTGAACAAGAAGATTACTGCCAGTCAGCGCATTGGCGAAATCGGGGAGAAGGCGGCTAATCTTCAATTCTTGCGAATTGGGTTCCAATTCGATGGGCGTTCACGGCTGGAAGCGGGGATAGACGGCATCGCTGAGGTGATGGACGATGATCAGCCGACAGCGAAGATGATTGCCGTTCAGGTCAAGGCTACTGAGCGTGGCAGCTATGTCGGCGAGACGGACGCCGGTTTCACCTATCGTGTCCGCGCTTCAGATTTCGACTACTGGCGCGGCTCCAACCTACCCGTGATCCTTGTTCTCTACAGGCAATCAGATGACACGTTCTTCTGGAAATCGCTCGAAAACCTCGTTGGCGAGGCCGAACGCACATTGCAGTTCGACAAGGAGCGCGACGTCTTGGACGGACGTGCGAAGAATCACCTCGCTGCCCTGACCGTCGCCAAGCAAGGACACGGTTACTACGTCCCGCCACTTGGGGGAGGGGAGGAAGCGATCATCAACATGGTGCCATTGCAGCTTCCTGAGGAAATCTTCGTCGCACAGACACAGCTCTCTACCCAGAAGGCGCTCGCCCGGATGAATAAGGTCCGGGACGGCCAGCGGTACGATTGGATGGTCGATGAAACCTCGCTTTGGACATTCTGCGACCCACTAACCACACCCGTTCGCGACCTGGTCGAACGGGATCAGGTCGAACGGATCGAAACCGACTTTCTGGCACAACACGACGCAGTGGATCAGCAATACAAATTTGCGGGTCTGTTGCGACATACTCTGGGCCATGACTTTCGGGATTTGCTTGGATGGGACCGAAAGAAAAAGCAGTTCTACTTCTTGCCAACACCTGGAGGCGTCGCGCGCAAGTTTCGCTATCTTGGTGCGAAGCAGAAGACACAGGCAGACGTTGTCAGCGTCTATCAGAAGTCGAAGGGGGAGGGGCCCATCGACTATGTGCGGCACCATTCATTCCATCCCCGGTTCGAGCGCTTGGCGGACCAATGGTACCTGATCATCAACCCATCCTACTATTTCACTTCGGATGGAGAGCGCGCGCTCAACTATCCGGATGCCTTGTTGTCCGGGAAGAAGCGCCTCGACACAAACAACACCGTTCGAGGCCAGGTGATCATGTGGCATCGATTGCTGTCAGGTATGGAATTTGAAGATGCCGGCGAACTGCTGGCACCCGACACCAAGACGGATCGTATCATCAAGTTTGGTGACCCGCCTTCCATCGAACTGCCAAAGAGTGTGCCCGAGGACGTGTGGGGCGCGAAGGCGCAGAAGTCGAAGAAGCCGTCCGGCTCGAATGAACAAGGCAGCTTTGACCTATGAGCGACTTCAAGACAAAGATCTTCCCGGAGCCTGAACTGGAATTTGGTGACCAACACCATCATCCTGATCCACGATTGGGGTTGCTACAGGCGGGCCCGTTGCAAACGAACCTGGGGGACACGATCAAAGTCGGCGTTGTTGGCAGCGCTCTGACCGTCGAAAAATCAGGCGAGTTTCTGAATGCGATCGAAGATGGGTTCGAGGGTAAGACCGAAAAGCACCCGAACCTGCACCCGGACTTCCCTGGGTTGAGAAACCAGAACCCCTATCGGTGCCGGTTTGAAATGGTGGCTGCCGAAGATGGAGTGCTGACGAAAGGTCAGATCGAGAAGATTGCCAAGGAACCGAGCGATGCGCGTGCTGTGGAGATAGCCGTCGACGCAGTTATGGCGCAACTGGAAAAGTTGGAGGCGCATCATGAACGGCCGGACGTGGTCATGGTTTCTCTCCCTGTCAAGTTGATCGAACGGGTCTGGAGAAACGAGCGGGCGCGCGATGACGAAGGTATAGAGGGCGAAGCGGCCGACGCGAAAGCTGGCAGAGAAACCTCTCCGAACTTCCGTGGCTTGCTCAAGGCCAGAGCGATGGACCTCAGATTCTCAATTCAGATTGTCTGGGAGGATGTCATCAACCCCGATGCCAAGATCCCTCGCAAGATCAAGGAGAACTCTGACCGCCAAACCCAAGATCGAGCTGACCTCGCATGGAACCTCATGACGACGCTCTACTACAAGGGCAGCGGCAAGGTGCCCTGGCGCAGATTGCCGGAAGAAGGCGAGTTCACCGCCTGTTACATTGGCATCAGCTTTTTCAAGGATGCCGAAACCGACGAGATATGGACCAGTGCTGCGCAAATGTTCGACGAGCGGGGCAGAGGGTTCATTCTTAGAGGCGGTCCTGCGCAGTCAGAGTCGCGGGGTCGCCACCCGTTCCTCACTATCGATGAGGCTCACAAGCTTACCGAGAGCGCCTTGGCCGCCTACAAGTCGGTCCATAGAACGATGCCGGCACGCGTGATCGTCATGAAGACGTCGCGCTTTCGCGAGGACGAGGCCGAGGGTGTTGGCAAGGCGCTCGACGAGGCAGGTGTGGAACTGCGCGATCTCGTTTGGATTCATGAGAGCTATTCAGTCAAGGTGCTGCGCGACGGCGACTTCCCTGTCCTCCGCGGCACCTTCGTTGAACTGGACGGCAATGGGCTGCTCTATACCAACGGCAGCATTCCCTACTATGGGACCTATCCTGGCCTCTATGTCCCGAACCCCCTGTTGCTCTGTCCGCACCCGCAAAGCGAGAGCACGATCGAACAGATTGCGAAGGAAGTTTTCAGCCTCACGAAGGTGAACTGGAACTCGACCCAGATGAACCAACGCTTGCCGATTCCGATCCGAGCAGCCCGTAAGGTTGGTGACGTGTTGAAATACGTTCCCTCGGGGCAAAAGGTCAGCAGTGACTATCGGAAGTACATTTAGAAGCTGCACACGGAGCACGCCGTCGGCTCCGTGGCTGCTGTTAAGAGCATCTGATCGTCGATCCTCGAAGCTCCCAAGTTTCCAGCGGATCTTTTTTCGGCAAGTGACTTCTCTGGCGTTTGATACATAAAAGAACATCACGCGCATGCCTTGATGTAGAATTCTACATCAATCTTGAAGTCTGCTTCAGTGAGTGATATGTTTATGAATATCATAGATGGCAAACGAAGCAGCAAGATAGATCATGAGTTACGCAATAGAGCACATCGCAGAGTCGCTCAAAGCCGCGCGGGAACGCAAAGGGATCTCTCAGCGCGCGCTCAGTGCGAAGGCTGGGGTTCCACAGAGCCACATCTCCAAGATCGAGAACGGGGCGGTCGATCTGCGTCTGTCCAGCCTGGTCGAGCTTGCACGTGTACTTGATCTGGAATTGACTCTGGTCCCGCGCAAGAAGCTGCCTGCCGTTCGGGCGATCATTCGCGGTGATGATGATGGTCACCGTGACGTTCAGAGCGCGCGTAAGGCGACGAACCTATTGCAGCGCCTTGATGACCAGATAGCAGCGCTTCCCAGTGAAACGCTCTCTGAGATTGTCGTTCAGGAGTTGCAGCGCCGGGCGCGCGAATTGATGCACTTCAAGCTTTCAGCCGATGATGTTGTTCAGTTGCAAGAAGCGTCTGCTGCCATGCAGGAGTTCCTGAGCGATCCGCGCAATCTGGAAGCGGTCGAGCAGGCGCAGAGCCAGTTGCGCATGCTGCGCAACGCACTCGCCCATGGGGCGGGTGTATCTGCACCATCCTTACCGCGTCCGGCCTATCGTCTGGATGGTGACGATCATGGCTGATGTCAGTGTCCTTGAAGTCCTGCTCTACGGAGAGCCGATAGGTACGTTGACGCGGGTCAGCGGTGATACCTCGCTCTTTGCTTTCTCTGAAGGCTATGTCGCCGATGCGGGCAGGCCGGTTCTGAGCCTCGGTTTCAAGAATGAGCTTGGGGAACTGACCACTGATTTCGGTACGCAGAACATGCACCTGCTGCCCTTCTTCTCCAATCTTCTGCCCGAAGGTCACATGCGAGACTATCTCGCCGAGCGCGCGGGCGTGAAGCCCGTCCGTGAATTTTTCCTGCTCTGGGTTCTCGGCGAGGACCTTCCCGGTGCGGTCACTGTTCGGCCCGCCGATGGTGAGGCGTGGCCCCCCGACGCTGATGATGGTGAAGATCATCACGATGATCATCGAGATCAGGCGCTGAGGTTCTCGCTGGCAGGCGTTCAGTTGAAGTTCTCGGCTTTGGGAGACAAACAAGGCGGTCTTGCGATTCCGGCCAAGGGGGTCGGCGGCTCCTGGATCGTCAAGTTGCCAGCGCAAGGCTTCGATGCTGTCCCCGAGAATGAATTCTCGATGATGACGCTCGCGCGTCTCTGCGGCATGGATGTTCCGCCGATAAGGCTGATCGATGTTGCCGACATCGGCAACCTGCCCGAGGGCATGGATAAGGTCAGCGGTCAGGCGCTGGCGGTCGAAAGATTTGACCGTCTAAGTGATGGCAGCGCTGTTCACATTGAAGACTTCGCGCAGGTCTTTCGCGTTTATCCCAAGGACAAGTACGAGAAGGCAAGCCAGCGCAACATCGCACAGGTACTGGCCGCTGAATGCGGAGAGGCCGACATCGCCGAGTTTATCCGGCGGCTGACTTTCAATGTGCTGATCGGCAATGCCGACATGCACCTCAAGAACTGGTCGCTGATCTATCCGGATCGTAGGCAGGCAGCGCTCGCGCCGTGTTACGATTTTGTTTCGACCATTGCCTACATAGACGACGACAAGGCGGCGCTCACCTTTAGCCGCACCAAGAAGTTCTCCGGGTTCTCGAAGGACGAGCTGTCGCACCTGGCTGCAAACGCCGGTTTATCCGAGAAGCTGGTTCTGGGAACCGCACGCGAGACTGTCGCGCGCTTCCATGAGCACTGGCAGGCCGAAAAGGGAAACCTGCCGCTGACCGCGGATGCGATCAAGGCGATCGAAGCCCATTTGCACACAGTGCCGATAGCGTAGGGGATTGGCAGAATGGCAGAGAGTTTTTCGAACCGGCACGGCTACCGCAGCGCAGCCGCGGAGATAACCGTTCACGAGGACGCGCCCGAAAACCTGCGCTATGCGATCCCGCTGATTGGGCAGGACATCGGCATGAGCCCGTCCGCCATGCGCCGGATCATCTGTCAGGTGTTGCTCGTCCCGCCTGACCGGAACAACTGGTCGGAGCACCCCAACATCTGGGAAGAGGTCGTTGGGCTACTTGCCGACTGTCCTTGGTACAAGGTCTATGACATTGCTGAAGCGTTCCATACGGCACTCGCGCAAGGGTTCAACGACAATGCAAGCAGGTTCGATGGCCGGCTGAACCAGTTTTTTGTCGAAAATGGCATCGGCTGGCATATGAACGACGGCCAGATAGTCTATCGCGGCTCCGAAGCATTTACCGGCGCGACACAAGAGGCCGTCGAAATCCTCGAACATACCGGGCGCAGTGCCGCCGCACGCGAGATCCACGAAGCGCTGCGCGATATTTCTCGGCGGCCAGAGCCGGATGTGACCGGGGCAATCCAGCATGCCTGCGCAGCGATGGAAGCGACCGCGCGGGATCTGGCCGGCGATTCCAAAGCAACATTCGGCCAGCTTGTAAAGCGATTGGACCTTCCAAAACCTCTTGATACCGCAGCCGAGAAACTGTGGGGCTATGCGTCCAACAACGCTCGTCACGGGTTGGAAGGACAGCAGGTTGATACGCCAGAGGCCGAGCTGGTTGTCAGTGTAGCCTGCGCGGTCTGCACCTATTTGGCCAAACGCGCGGTGATATAGCGGCCCGAACAGTCTGATGAAGTGACTGGGATTTCAGAGATACTGGAGCAACGCAGAAGGCCGACACTTAATTCACAGGACCGGTTCAAAATCAGTGCGATCTCAGGCTGGAAAGACCTTCTAGGTTCTCCGGTGGTGATTTGAGCTCAGAAGCTTCTCCAAATTGATGAAAATCCGTAGGTAGAAGACGCCCATCGAACAGATTAAATTCACCTCCTTGTCTGCGACCAATCTGACGAGTCTAAAATCGCCCGACATTTCGCCGCATAGACCGGATCGATCTGACCGGCGAACGCGATCAGGCCCAACAGATGTTGGCGGAGGCCTTCAACGGAGGCGAATCCGCGCCGCGCTGCATGTTGAACCGGCCCCTGATCGGGAGCGCTTATGTGATACAGGTGCTTTCGAAGCCGCGAGCGGAAATCGCGGGTCAGCTTCGGCGTGTCTCCGTCCACCAAAAGGCCGAGCACGACTTTCCGTGCTCCCGGAGAAACAATCGTCGTCTTGGATTGGTTCGGCGCCAGTCCTCGAGCAGCCAGGGTCTCATAGACTCGCCCTACCAGATCATGTGCGCGGGATCTTCCAAACGACTTTCGTGTCGTTGAAAAGGTGAGATCGTCTGCATAGCGCGAGTATCGGACGCCGAAGGTCTTCGCGATAGCAGTCAGTCTTTCATCTAGGTCGCGCACTGCGAGATTGGCCAACATTGGACTGGTTGGTGCGCCTTGCGGCAAGACGCCAAGCAGGTCTCGTGGATAAAGCGATGTCAAGGACGAGTGCCGAAACTTGGGCGTTCGTCGCTGAGGCAAGACAGCAGTATCGTTGCGATGTTTGTCGCGGAGACGGGTGCACAAGCGCGCAAGCTCAAACGCGACCAGCGGCTGGTAGCCCCGCTCCAAAAACACCCGATGCACGTCGATTTCAGTCAGCGATTCGAAGAAGTTCCGCAGATCAATCTTGACCATCCAAACTGCGCGGCAGTGGCGCGCCGCGGCCTGGGCCAACCGAGACCCTGGTGCAAACGCCGTGCTCGCCGAATGGCAGGGTGCGTGGCGCAGGACTTCGGACGCGATCCAAGTCTGGACTCTCAGCAAGGGCGGCTCAGGCACGGCAATTGTTCGATAGCGCGGAGGTTGGCCCGGGATCGGGCGCTTGCGGATCGAGAACTCCCGATAAGGGTCCGCATCCTGCCTTGAGGCATATGTTTTCAAAATACCGACATCGACGCCCGCCAAATGCCCCAGATGGCCAAGGGTGAGGATCGGCGGGCCGGGACTTGGCTGCCGCAATGTGTGTTCAGCTGTCGCGATTGCATTATTGAGGATGGATTCATCCACTCCTGCCGCAAGGCCTTCGGCGAAGTAGCGTTGAGAGTTCCACGTTCGCATCTACTATCCACCCTTCAGGGTGAGCTTGATCGGATCGCAAGTCAGCCTACCGCTGCGGCGACCGCAAGGTCGTGCGGTTCGATCAAGTTGAGCATCAAGCGAAAGCTTGACCGTGAGCCCATCGCAATCGACGGCCCAGGCATCACCTCCTGCGGGCAGGACGTGACACCAACGGTGCCGGTCGTTACCCCGGCAACCACTAGACATCGCGTGGCGCTCTCAACGCATTCGGAAAGTACATCGTGTCGTCGCCTTGGGGAAGGGGGCTCTTGCGGTCTTGGCGAATCAGTCGTGACGCAACCATCCGCCCTCGTTCGGTCAGTTGATGCGACGCGTTTATCCAACCCCAACCTTTCAAGCGGTCAAGGATTTCGCACACATCATCGATGTTCATGCCGAGACGACCCGATATCGCTTCGGAATGACGGGGAGATCGGCGCAGTGCAGACAGGATGATCGTTTCCAAGCTCGTCGGGCGCAGAATTGCCCCGGTATCCGACGCCTTGGCAGACGCTT
Organism: Pseudooceanicola aquaeponti; assembly: GCF_050897975.1. Lineage (NCBI taxonomy): Bacteria > Pseudomonadati > Pseudomonadota > Alphaproteobacteria > Rhodobacterales > Paracoccaceae > Pseudooceanicola > Pseudooceanicola aquaeponti. The sequence continues at coordinate 32,476 of NZ_JBPAXY010000009.1, read as the reverse complement.
CAATACGCGCTCTTTCTTTCTCTGGCGTGTGCGGTTCTTGGTAGGGGGAACCAGCTGTACTGGATGCACGCTCCGGTACCAGCGCCGACCATCTTCTTGCATCCTTCCAGAACATCGAAGGTGCATTGTTCGGCATGCCGTGATCAAACGCCAAAAGCGCCCCCACTTCGCCATAGCCCAGGGGTTTGGACCCTGGTGGCGCATAGCGACGACACAGCTCTTCCATCCGCCTGACTTTTCCTCGGGGAAAGACCGTTTGAATTGTTGGGCATCGTGTCACCAAGCTGACGGTGGGCGATGAGGCGTGATCCTTTACGCGTTCGACCCCAGCTTCTGTCCCTGCGTAGGCCACCACTTCGAAACAAAGGCCGGAATGACTGCGCCTCGACCACCAGCTGCGCACTGTCCGCAGCCTCCATGCGGCATTGAGATAGTTGATGACGCGATCTCCACTTCCGATGAAGTCCGTTACCAGAACGAACCGGCGCGCGCGCTTCTCGCGAATTATGTCGGCCCCAGGGTTGAGAAGGATCGACCTTCGATGGCGCTTGTGCAACTGGGTCAGGACGTTGGCGACAACCCCTTCACTGCCTATTTCTTCGGCGACCTGTCGCTGACGAGGCACCAGCGGCGGTCCGACGCGGCCATATGCGCGCACAGTCTTCTTCCCTTTTTGAATTTTACTCGCGCGGGACGTCTCGGGAAACAAACGGTTGGGTTGCCCTTTCCATTTCTTACGCTCTGTTTCGTTGTAAAGCGCCACGGGGTTGGGACCGATCCTCAGGCGGTCTTCAAGGACCCGCGTCAAATCGCGGCGAAAAGCATCACCAGGGACAAGCCGGATGAGGGACGCGAGGATCGCGGCATCCGCCCGGTCCGCTTCTTCGAATTGATCCACCCATGCTTTCACCAACGGCTGCATGATGGTCGAGCTTGTGGTCACGTCGGTACCTCGATCTCAGTTCTTCAAAATGGTTGCGAGGTTCGCCATATGGATCGCGCGCCAAGCCAGCGTCAGGAGTCACTTTAGACCGCGACACTCTTTCGCCCAAACGAACATCGCACCGACGGCAGCATTGGCTTGCTGCACGCTGAACACTTCCGGTTCGAACGCGCCGGCCCATTGCTTTGTATCACGATATTCCGGGTGGCGTTTGTCGGTCAGCGCGTCGAGAAACTCTTCGTAAGAGTAGGGCCCTCCACAGTCCTCTGGCGGGCACGCTCGCGCTCCGGCAACACAGGCGGGAAAGTCCAGATCTGGTCTTCCGGTTGGTTTGCTAACCTTCTCGACAGTGACGAGGTGCCGCCAGCCATCGCCGAAATCATAAGTGTATATGAACTGATTGCCTTTCTTGACCAGCTCGCCAAGAGTAAAGCTCTTTTCGTCCTTCCGGCCATCGTTTGGGTCCCAGCTGTCGTCACTTTCGTCGCGGGCCTCGAACCTGTCTTCGCCAATCTCGAATTCATGCAAATGATAGTCTTGCCAAGGCATAGCGCCCTGGAGAACGGAATGCAGGATGTCCAAGCTGATGTCATTCGGCACGAGGATCCGGCGCCAGATGGGTGGTTTGATGCCAACAAGTTCGATTTTCAGCTCAATCAAAATGTGTTCCGCCTGTCTCAATGGCCCTGCCGTTGAAGTAACTTTTGATTCTTAAGTTGAAGCATTCAAGGGGAACATTGGCCCCTCCTGCCCTTTGGTCAGGACCGCGCCCTACTCGGTCGGCTGCACGCAGCCGCCCGCCCCGAGCTGAAACGCCGCCTCTCGCTGCGACGTGCTGCTGGCGGTGCAGTCTCCTCCGGAGCCAGCCCGGCCAGCCGTCGCATGGTCGTGGCAACGCTTCATCTCGGCCGTTCCGGTTACGGTCGCTTGGGCGGGCGCGTGACAACATCGATCTCGTATCTCGCGTCTCGGCCGGTGTTGCTCCTTGCTTTGCCGGACGTGCCGTGCCGCCCCGTCATCATAGGTCGCAAACGGCGTTCTACGACCGCCGGATTGCCTTGACCGCAGCTGGCATCAGGCCGGTGATGGTCGTGCTGCGCGGATCGCACGTTACGGGGTGCCGTGGAGGGACCGTTCGAAATCCGGGGGGGGCGGAACGGTGTCGAGGCTTCGACGATCTCCCTGCAGCTCTTCCAGACAACACAGATCGGGTTGCCACGGAAACCAGCCGTCGCGGCACGTGAGGCAGGGTCAGCAAAGCTCTGACTGGCCGGGATGCGGCTCGGTGCGAGAGGACAGAAATATCGCCACCACAGGCATTTCTCTCATTCGGTTGTTCACCCTCCTTTCTTCGCGGCCACCGCACTTCTCCTGGTGTCTGAGTTGCATGACATGCTGGTCGCAGCTGTCGACCCGTCCACAAAGGTTGTCGCCGATCTTTTTCCCCTGTCCCTGCGGGCCATTCCGCGCGGAGCAAATAGACCGGCGCCTGCCCCTCTCCGCTACGCTTCGCCTTCGGTGTGACCGGGCCTTGGCCAGCTGCAAGGTGACCATCATTGCAACGCAAACAAGGAGAAGAGCAATGACCACGAACTGCATCAAATTCACCAGCGCCGACATCGAAACCGCCAAGGGCGTCGGCTCCATCTCGACCCTGACCTTCGACCTCGACATCACGGTCGAACCCGTCGCAAGCGCGAACCCGATGGCCCCCACGCACCGTGTCCTCGGACGCTCCCCGCGCGGCAAGCTTGTCGAGTGCGGCGGCATCTGGAAGAAGCAGAACAAGGAGACCGGCGCCGACTACTACACGCTGACCATCCGCGACCACGGCTTCAACGCCAACCTCGGCAAGGCCGCGAACCAGGACGATCTGTCCCTGCAGGCCGTGATCCCCTGGGGCCCAAAAGACGCCGCCTAAGCCAAAGGCCAGACCGCTCCGGCGGTCTGGCTTTTTCTCGTTCCGGGGGAATTTGCCCTCGACCGGTGCACTATCGGTGTCCGAAGAACGCGGCATATTTCGGAAGCGGACGCAGAGGCGGGTCGTCAGACCGGATAGGTCGCGGGCGCGGCTTCGATCTTTCAGTTCAGTGACAGCGTGGATCACGCGCGATGGAGGCGGAACCGAATGACCGCAGGGAGAACTGGGAGCCAACTGAGCGAGCCAAGCGCACCTCTTCCGTCGGTCGAACAACCCGCGCCTAGGTCGTCTTGGCGAAGCTACCAGGGGCGCCGAACTCACCCTGTGCCGCGAGGGTGGAAGTCGCAAATCAACGTCATGCATCCCGGGGCAACGTCTCACGCCAGAGTCACCGCCGCGCGCCTTTCCGTCGACCTGTTGGCCTTAGAGATCGCTAGCCCGGGGTCGAGCGGCCGGCAACGCCGGGGGCAGGTTTCTGGACGGCTGGCGCCTTGAGCGCTGCGGGGCATCGCTCACAACAAACCTGCCCCCAGCGTGCTCCATTTCATTCCGCCCCGTGCAGGGTGCAGCCCGCTCTCATGCCCCCGGTCTTTTCCACGATCCGTCCAACGACGATCAACGGAAAGGATCACACCATGACACTCGAACAATCCATCGACCTCGCCGAACTGCAAGCCGACATGGCTTTCGATGCCTACCTCGCCGCCTTTGATGAAGACGCCCATCCGGAGACACTCGACAGCCTCGAGACCGAGGCTCTGATCGCCCGCAGCCGCTACGACGATCTGCGCAGTCAGGGACTGGGTCACTGACCCAGACACCCCTGCGGGTCTTCGGATCCGCAGGGGTCTGACACTGATCCTTACCAACATTGTGACGCCCCAAACGGGCGTGACACGCGCCATCCCGCGCGGGCCGTTTTCGTGTTTCTGGCGCCCGATCCGTGACCGGCTCGGGCGCTCGGTTTGCCTGACATCGCGTGCTGCTCCAGCGCAAGTTTCAGCAGATTTATTCGACCAGATTGTCGCGCATCGATGAGGACGGCACCGCTCCATGTCGCGCTGCCCAGCGGTCTTGAGTGCACCTCATCGCAAGCAAAAAAACACATCATGCAAAACGTAATATTGCGCAATGTGATGTATTGAAGTATAAGCAAAAGAGAGAAGGAAGACGTTGGCAGGATATGGCCAATGTTTGCACATTTTGTCCGAGGGGTCTGTGATGGGCGTTTCCCGCAAAGCTGAATGCTCCGCCGCACGCGAACGCGATTGCGAGCAATCGCTGCCTCGCGCGCGTTTGCGCATGCATCTTTTCCCTGGAAGCGGGAGAACGTCCTAGTGCCGAGGCCAGCGAAAAACCTGAAGCTTGAGCAGCGCATCGAAGTGGCAAAGCGCTTCGCGGCGGGCGAGAGCGCCAAGGACCTGGCGGCGGCGTTCGGCATCTCCCCGCGCCACGTGAACCGGCTCGCGAAAGAGGAGGCGGGCGAGGGCATCGCGGTGCGCGATCCAAGCGAGACGGTGGCGTTCCGAGCCAGCCGATCCGAGTTGGACGCCTTCGATGCGGAGTGGCGCGAACGGGGCTTTGCCAACCGGTCGCAGGCGCTCAATGCGGTGCTGCGCGGACGGTGTGGTTTCCTCGATGTACCTCGCGATCTGGTCGCGGAATTCTGCGCCGCGTGGCGTCAGGCGAGGGACGTGAACGACGCCGGACTGGTGCTCGCCAAGGCGGTCCATCGTGGTCGGCTGGAGGTCTCGGAGGCGGACCGCGCGGTGCTGATCGAACTACTCGATCTGGCGCAGTCGATGAGCCGTGAGATGGGCCGGATGAAGGATGCGGCGCAGGCGCTGCGTCATCAGGAGTGGCCGCAAAAAGAAGAAGGGCGGGGGGCGGAGAACGAGATCCTGGAGGATGACCCGCGCGCGATCGAGCGCGGATTGAGGCTCGTCAGGAATGGCTGATCCGCTCGCCCTCTACACCTCGGTCATGGGGCGGCTCTGGGAGGATGAGCGCATCCGGGGCCAGGCCGCGGCGCGGATCGACGCGCGGCTGGCGGGGCGTCGGCAGGGGCGGAGTTTTGCGCGCGTCGGCTCGATGTCGGCACGCAACGCGCTGAAGGCGGCGTCGGGTCAGAGCCGCGCGGCGGTGTTCAAACGGATCCGGGCCGGGGGCTGCAAGACGCGTGCCTCGCTCGGTGCGCAGATCTCCTACATCAACGACAAGGCGGTCTACACCTACTCGACGATGACCAATGCGCTGACCGATGCGGCGGTGCTTTCTGAGGAGCAGAAAGAAGACATCATCGAGGACTGGGCCGGGACCTGGCGGGGCTCGACCAAGCTCGGCTTCACCTCGCACATGCTGCTCTCCTTCCCTACCGATGTGACCGTCGACCAGGTCCGTGACATCGCGATGGACTGGACGGAGCATTTCTTCGAGAGCGGTGAATACGGCGACCAATGGGACTATGTCCTCGCGGTTCATGACGACCGGGCGCACAAGCACGCGCATATCATCCTGAACAATCGCGGCGTCGAGAAGGGCACCTGGTTTTCGTGTTGGGCCGAGGGCGTGATGTCGCCGCAGCTCATGCGCGAGAAGCAGGCTGAAATTGCGGAACGCTATGGCGTGATGCTTGATGCCACCACGCGGCTCGAGCGCGGCATTTTCGAGAAGCCCGCCGGGATCGAGGAGATCTACCGCGCCAAGGAAGAGGCTCGCCTGCCGCGCGAGATCGTCATGACGGCCCAGGAAACTGCCATCGCGCAGGCGCAGGTGGTGGGCTTCGCCAAGGACTACAAGAACCTCGCGGATCTGCTGGACCGGATGGACCAGCGCCACATGGCGCGCGCCGTGCGCGGCATGGCGGACGGACTGGGCTCGGGCACGCCGTGGAACTTCACCGAAGGAGAGATAGACATGAAGGACATCAAGACCGTCGGTGATGCGATCGACTATTCCGAGCGCACGATCGAGGCGCTGAGGCTCAAGGCCGAGGAACTGGACCCGGCCGAGCGCGCCGCGTTCGAGGCCAAGGCCGCGCCGATCATCGCGGACCTCTCGCAGATGGTGCCGGACCCGGAGTTGCGCGTGCGCTTCGGCAAGCAGCTCGAAGAACCCTATCCGCCGGGGGCGGGCAGTGAGGTTCTGATCGCCGCGCTGCAGTCGGGCAATGACGAAGGGCTGCGTGACGTGCTCGAGCGGGCCGAGGAGGTCGGGATGGATAGCGAGGAACTGGTGGCGCGGATCAGTGCCGGCGGCACGCGGAACTACGGCATGGCACAGGACTGGGTCGAGCGGGACATGAACGCGGTGCTGGCCAAGGACGGTCTGAGCGTGGAGACCGCGAGTGACGACCAACTCGACGCCGCGCTCGAGAAGGTCGACGGCGTGATGGACGCGCTGATGGAACGCGCCAAGGAACTGGGTGTCGAGATTGGTCGGACCCTCGCGGACGAGGAAGAGGCGACGCTGCCGCTCATCGACGAGGACGACCGGACGCCCAATCCCTACCTGCAGGACCTCGCCCACATGTTGCGCGACGGCAAGCTCAGCGAGGAACAGGAAGAGACGGTCGAGCGGACCCTGCAATCCGAGCTCTTCAAGGAGTTGGGCGAAGAAGGCTTGGCCGAGCTTCGCCGCGGCAACTACGAGGTGCTGGACGCGGCGCTGCCGAGCAAGCTCGATCAGATCACCGTCACGCAGGAGTTCCTTGAGATGACGTTTGAGGAAACCGGCGATCAGGTCTTCACCGACCGCGCTGCCGGGTTGCAGCAGGATAAGGCGACCGAGGTGGCGCGATTGCGCGGCCAGCAGGAGGTGCAGGAGTTGGGGCGTGATCTCGGTCGGGACCGCGGTCTCGATGACGAGATGGAATTCTAAAGGGGAGATGACCACCATGACCAAGACACTTCCCCTCTGGGCAGCGCTCCTCTTCGGTGTGATCTGCGGCGCCGTCATCGGCACCATCGTTGCCGCCTTCTACCTGACCCTGGCCCTGAAAACGGGGTTTCAGAGTTTCGACATGTTGGCGCTCTGGAAGGCGAGCGCCAGCACCCGCGCGGTACATCCCGAAGCCTTCAAGGTGGGCTTCGGGGCCGTTGGCTTTGGCGCGATCGGTCTCGGCACCCTGGCGCTGGCTTGGACCTGGAAGAAAGAGCGGGACGATTACGGCTCGGCACACTGGCAGACCAAGGCGGAGCTGAAGAAGAACGACATGTTGCAGGCGCCGGGCAAGGGCTTTGTCTGCGGCAAACTCGGCGCGCCGACCTCGAAGGCTGAGTTCATCTCTTCGACCACGATCCCGCATGTGATGATGGTCGCCCCAACCCGCGCCGGTAAGGGCGTCGGCTTCGTGATCCCGAACCTCCTAAGCTTCGCGGGTTCGGTCGTGGTGCTCGACGTGAAGGGTGAGAACTTCGAGAAGACAGCGCGGTTGCGGGCGCTGAATGGCGACGAGGTCTATCGCTTCAGCCCGTTTGATTGGGCCAATGCCACGCATCGCTACAATCCTCTGGCCCGGATCGCCAAGGCCCCGAGCTTCGCGCAGCGCTTCACCGAGGTCTCGATCCTGGCCGACCTCTTCCTCGACAAGGACAACAAGCAACTCGACACCTTCTCCGAGGCCGGCAAGTCGATCTTCGTCGCGGCCTGTCTGCTGGCGATCCAGCGCGGAACGCCGAACCTTGGCGAGGTGAACAAGATCGTCGCCGGGGGCGAGTACAAGAACGCCCAGTACAAGACCTATGCCGATGAAGCCGAAGAAGACATCCTGCGCGAGCTCTGGACCAACGCGGCCTCTGCCTCGTCGCGGCTGCTGACCTCAAACATCCAGGCGCTGATGACCGCGGGCCTCAAGCAGTGGGACAACCCGGCAGTGCGCTCGGCCACGCAAGCCAGCGACTTCGATTTCTCGACTTTTCGGAATCAACCGCAGTCGCTCTATATCGCCGTCTCCGAAGATCACATCGCAACCCTCGCCCCACTCCTGCGCCTGATGTTCGCCGATCTCATCGCCTCGATCCGCCTGAATGAACCGGGCCCCGACGAACCCTGGCCGGTCATGATGATGATCGACGAATTCCAGCAGATGGGTGCAATGCCCTATCTCGAACGCGCTATCCATTCCTTGGCAAGCTATGGCGGCCGCGTCGCGATGATCGCGCAGTCTCTGGCTTCGCTCGACCGGATCTACGGGCCCGAGGGCCGCGAAAGCCTCGAGAACGGGGCAGGGCTCAAGCTCTACATCACCCCGCGCGACCAGCGCACGGTGAAGGAAGTCTCGGCCGCCGTCGGCAGCACCACCCGCGAGGCGGTGACCAAGATGTATGGCCGCAACAAAGGTATCCTCGGCGCGACCTCGACTTCGGCGCGGCTGGAAGAACGGCCGCTGCTTTCCGAGACCGAAGCGCGCCTGATGGACCCCGACGAGGTGATCATCCTCGCCTCGCCCCAGCACCCGATCAAGGCGAGCCGGATCAAGTATTACGACGATCCCTTCTTCAAGCAGATGCTGGCCCGCCAAGAAGGTAAGCCCTTTCCCTATCCGCCGAGCGTGCAGGGTGTTGGGCCTTGGGGCAGCGAAGGTGGCGATGAGGCCGGCGCAGACGAGCAGGCGAAACCGGCCGAACGCGCGCCAGTCCGGGATCGCTCGCAGCGCCGCGAAGCGCGCGCGATGAGCGTGAGGACGATGGAAGCCGGGCGCGGGCAACCAGAGCCGGAGATGCTCGAGCGGGAAGCGGACTTGCCGAAGGAATGGGAGGCGGCGCTCGACCGGCAGGAGGACTTCATTGAAGAGCTATTGGGAGGGTGAGCGCGGTCTTCGCGCGACTGTCCCTTGTTAATCTTCTGTGTTGTGCGCGGAGGATGACTGTTTGTAGCCTCTGCCAGTCAGACTGCCATCGTAAAGCATGCGTACTCTTGACGTCTCCACTGCTGCTGTTCGCCAGCGTTTTTCAGCAACCAGAAGGTCTCCCGTGCGGCCTTTGGCGTAAGGGTACAGAGCCGAAACCCAAATCAATCAGCGTTCAATCAAGCCGGTTGTGTTTTCAGATTGCTCCGCCAGCTTGCCGAGCAACACCTTGCTAGACTTGTGTTCATATGTGTTTGACAGGCAGTTCGTCCAGATTCTCAATGGGTTGCTTTGCAAGCGACGATACGCGATCTTATTCGAAATAATACAATCATAGATTTATGGGGGAGTTGTCGGCAGGCATGGGCTTACTTGACGATATAGCGGGCGAAACTGGGAGCGCGACTTCAACTGACCCAGTTTCTGCCGTTGGGGTTAGATATCGTGACGCCTTGCGGCTTCTCTTCATTCTAGCGGCCGGTTCCGATCCTGCTGACGATCCTGCTGAAGAATGCGTGAAAGTCTTCAGGGCCGAAAAACGGCTAATGGCTATGGATTTCTTGGTGCGCTATCCAGACTATCTGGCTGACGCGTTACTGGACGTGGTCGAAGCCGAGGGTGATCTCGACCTGCTTAAGAAGGTCGAAGGCATTTTTGATGCTGATGAACCTTCTGTCAGGCTAGTGCGCATGGTCAGGTGGAAGCGAGGAGCTTACGAGAACATCGCGGATGCACTTGCCTTGCTAAGCTACTACGGACTCGTCCGATCGATGCAGCTTAAAGGCGAAGATGGCAAGGTGCGTCGCTATGAATACCAGATATCATCGAAGGCAATGGCTTTCTTGGACCAGTGTGTAGCCGATCATCCGGACTTGGTGTGGTACCGGGACCGGATGACGCTAGTGATGCGGGTAGCTTCCGGTAAAAGCGGTTCGAAGCTTAAGGACTGGCAATACGAGCATCCCACCTATGGCAAGACACTTCATGGCGATCTCATCCCGAGCATTCGTGTGGAAGTCGAGAAGCGCCTACGCGCGATTTCGGAGAATCTGAAATGAGAAAGTCTGCGCCAATTCAATCCACCGAGAGTGGCTGGCTCCGCGCCATTGCGGAACGTTCAGGCACTGAGGAAAGCACAGCCAAGTCTGTGCTACAGAAATACAACATCCAGCCGCAGCCTACACCTCCTCGAGCGAAGTCATTGCGGTTCAAAAGCATAAGAGTTGCAGGTGCCCGTGCAGAGTCCGACTGTGACGGGCCGTTTGATAAGACTTGGGCCAACCTCGGCGCTGGATTGTTTGCGGTAATGTCGGACCGCAACCTCCGCGGCAAGTCTTCTATCCTAAATCTGCTATACGCTGTCATCAGGGGCGAGTTCCGGGGAAGGGTTAAGGCGGACGTCTGGAAATGGCTGGAAATCGTCGATGTGACTTATGAGATCGACGGCATTCTCCACCGTACTGAATTGCGGAAAGATGTCGGAGAGGAGGATCCGGCGAAAGCGAAAGCCCGCGTCAGCCGTTCGGGCAGCGACGGGAGCTGGGTGCCATTATACGACGGTGATGGCGGCGAAGGGCTGAAGTCGCAAACGGAACAGCTAATGATGGCTGAACTAACCTTCTCGCCGATATATGCACACAATTCCAAAACCGGTGGTCATGCTCATGGCTGGCCACTGATTTCATCGGCACTCTTCTTGTCGAGTTCGACGAACGCCAAGGCACTTTTCGGCGACGTCACGATCGATGGTATCCCGTTACGCCTACTGCAACTATTCATCGGTTTGCCGTGGGTCTCGACGTATAGCGCGGCCCTCACAGCGCAGAAGGAGGTCGAGGAATCCCGCGCCGCTCGTCCAGACCAGTCTGCGCTGTACAAGGGCCTTGCGAAAAGGTTGGAGACGGTCAACGCCAAGCTGGAGACAGCAAGGGAAAGCGTGAAGAAGGTTGACGATCGCTCAAGGAAACGGGTCGAGTTGAACGATTTGGACCAACAGATGGTCACTCTGCGCGAAGTTGCGGATTCCACGCGGGCTGCTTTCGAAGTGGCTGATGTCTCGCTGCAGAAGATTGCGGAGAGCTTCGAGAAAGCCCGTCAAAGGGTACAGCAACTGGAGGACGAGAAGTCAGCCGGCTATTCGTTCCGCAAGCTTAGCCCATCCTGCTGCCCAGCCTGCGAAGCCAAATACAAAGAGGTCGTGGCGGCGCCTGGGTCAACTGGCGATGGAAGCACCTGTCTGCTTTGCAAGAACGATATTCCCCAGGGCACAGAGGATTTTGAAGAAGATCACATTCAGCTTGCGAAAGATGAAGTCGACGCCCTCGACGCGTCATTGAAATTAGCTAGGGAGAAGCAAAAAGCCGCGGAAAAATCTGCAAACAACGCTGCAATCGAACTTCGAAAAGCAAAGGATCGGGTTTCCGCGTTGCAGGTCGACCTTGCTGCCAAGGTCCCTGATACAGAGCTGGAGATCGTCCAGCTGGAAGCCCAGGCAGCTCAACTTCGCGACCTCATGGGTGATGGAGCGACATCTACAAGCTCGGACGCCAATACCGATGCTGCGGATAAGGTTCTCAGGGCAGCCACTGACGTCACCAAAGAACTTATGGTTGATATGCAATCTGAGATTCTGAAGCAGATATCGCAATCGGTGATGCTCCTTTCCCGGAAGTTTGGCATGCCCAACGCCACTGAGATGCAACTGGACAACGGAGGTCGGCTCAAAGTCAAACAAGGTGGAGCTATCGAATGGTTTAGCAACTTGACCATGGGTGAACGGCTGCGCATCAAGATTGCCGTGGCGCTCGCTGCGGTCGAAGTCGCAAGGGAACGGGGTCACGGCCGCCACCCCGGTTTGATGGTGATCGACTCGCCGGCGTCCGAAGAGGTCGTGGACAAGGATTTCGAGGCGATGCTCGATAGCGTTGCAACCGCGGCCTCGGAGATAGGCGGTGTGCAGATAATCATCGGCACGACAGCGCGTCCTTCCGTTGAAGCCGTTGTGCCAATCGAGCATCGTCTCCATGCCAAAGGCGACGACTACGTTTTCTAAGCGGTGAGTCATGGAATATCTTATCGAGTTGTTACGCGCCGATGCTGACGGATCCAGTGATCCGGGCTCCGTTTCAGCGGAGCGATTGCTTTCTGCAGTACAAAAACTCGCGCCCGGTTCAGACCGAGCCGATGGCTTTTGCTGGCTGACCCGATGGATATCCGAGACCTCTGTCCAATCCGTATTGTTGGAAATGCTGGCGTGGACTGACGACGCTCCAGCACTGGCCGAGATGGTCGATTGTCTGGAGCGGATCGAGATACCAGCCGGGTTCGCCAAGCCAGCGTGGACAAGTCTTTGTTCCCATTTCGAAGATGAAAGCAATCATTCATGGGGGCGTTCCCATGCACTGAGAGGTGCGATGCTGCTCTCGCAAGAGAACGCGGTTCTCGTGCGTAGGCTACAGGCCAGCATCCTCGACGTTTCGACAGAGGACGATCCACAATTCCTGCGTCACGTCGCCAAGGTGGTTGGCGCTATTCTACGTCGATATCCGGATACAGACTTTATGTTGCTTCTCGAACAATTGGCGACGCTGGATACTGTCGCAGACGAAGCGTGCATGGAAATTGGGTTAGCTAAGCTTCGCGAAGGACTGGCCGCACCCACCGAGGAAGCCCTTTGGTCGGCGCTTGCGTCCGCAAAAAAATGGTTCGAGCGATCCCTCGAGAACAGCGAGCGTCGTCCGGATGCAAAACTCTATTTGCTTTGCACGACCTTCCTGCTGTCAGTACGGGAAGACGGGCTCCGAGCAGATTTGAAAGATCGTTTACCTGAATTGGAAATTGCTGCCATCGAGTATACTGCGTTTTCACAGGCGCGCCACGCGTCTCACTCATGGCTGGCTGTTTCCTCGAGGGAACGCTTTCATTGGTTGTCAATGGCAACAAAATTAGCTGCTCTGGCCCACTCCCTAGGCAAAGAAATTTGGTTGAACGTTGCAATTGTGATTGAGGATGAGCTTCTGTCAATTTTCTACCCTGGAAGCGAAGTTTTTGGTCTGCCATCTACGCCCGGCCTCGATGCGTCAATGCAGGATGCTACCATCCGTGGAATGCGCGAACGCAGGTACTACCTTCAAGCGCTGGAGGAGTGGCTACAGGTCAACATTGACCATGGAAAAGCCGGGGCTGTAGCGGAGCTGCGCGAAACGCTCAAGCGGTCGATGGAGGACTCGCTTAATCGCCGCCCTTTCGACGCCACGACCACTAGCCGGCTGGTTGAGGTACTAGAAGATGCCGGCTTCAGCGAAGCCGCGGCCAAAATGGGTGTTTCGGAACTCCGCATGCATGGGGACGCCAATGTTATGGTTGCTCAGCTTTGGCAACAGGTAATCGAACAGTTTGCAACTCAGCCAGACTATTCACGTTTCCCCGACGCGCGGATGCTCGTGGAGTCTCTTGTCGGCCTATTACTGAAGTTTTTGGCTGCCCGGTCAAACGTCGGTGTTAGCACCGATCCTGTCGCCTCCTATTTGTTCCGGCGAAGTGGAAAGCTACCGGTAGAACATGATCTGCAGCTGGATTTTCTGAAATTCTTGCAGACCGGGGGAGCGCCAACCTTCCAAGCAGAGGCGCGTGATCGTGGTGGTGGGAGAGCCGACATCGACGTCCAGTTTCGCGGTGTAAGTTCGATTATCGAGGTTAAGAAGGATGACAACGTACCGGACAACGCTACCTTGGCCAAGCGCTACGCCGGACAAGCGACAGGATATCTCACTACAGGCGTCCGCTTTGGATTTCTGTTGGTCCTCGATCTGACAGATAGGAACGGACACCAGCAACACATTTCGGAGCGGATAACCATAGAGCGTAAAACGCCCGTTGGATCTGATACCGAATACCTTATCGTCGTAGCCCGAGTTCAAGCCCTCCGGAAGACGCCGCACGACCTCAAGTAATACGGCATCATGAAAGTTGCTCCAGGTTACTCCATCAAACCGATTTTTGGGTCTGTGGCGTCGCAGATTTCGATCTTCCTTTCAACCGCCTACCAATATCTGAATTGAAAATGAGGACAATGGCGCAATGTCTGAGCAAACCTTTAGTCCGTGGTTGGCACCGGCGTTGGTTGATCCAGTCAAAAAGACGCTGAAGTCACTTCCGGGATGCGGTAATCTGCGGATCTACCGTTCCACCCTTATCGACAACAAACAGTGGCAGAAGCTCGCCGGACGCGTGGCACCGCCGCCGACTGTGCCCTAGTAGCGTAAGTTCTTTCCCTTAAATGCCTTATTATCACGCGTCCGATTGTCGAGAAAGTAATTCTACGTTGCTTTTTCGGCCGACACCAAAAGACAGCTTGCCTCGGCCCAATAGCGGCTATTGACGAATACAAAGCGAACAGCAGCGCTCGCGCGCTGCTGCCATTCGTAGCCTAAGCACGTTATTTTGCTCGACGCCTGCTGTGTCGGAACGTCTCACGACCCCGGCAGATAGAACTCCGTAATCCCCCGCTTCCCCTCGGCTCGCCCGAGCTGAACGATCACATCGATGGACTTGCGGATGTATTGCCGGACCTCGGCGAATGTCAGCGGCGTCCCTGCCTGCAGCACCATGATCGCCAGTCGATCGATGGCGAGTTCGGCGGTTTCGGCGTGGATGGTGGAGACCGATCCGCCATGGCCTGTGTTAATGGCCTCGAGATAGGTCAGGGCCTCGGCCCCGCGCAGCTCGCCGACGATGATCCGGTCGGGTCGCATACGGAGGGAGGCCTGAAGGAGGGCATTGGCGCTGCGTTGCAAGCCGGAACCACGGTCGGCCAGGAGGGCGACGGTGTTCGGCTGGCCGGGGAAGAGCTCGAAGGCATCCTCGATGGTGATCAGCCGCTCGTGTTCACTGACATGGGTCAGGAGATGGCGGGCGAAAGTGGTCTTGCCGGTCGAGGTGCCGCCACTGATCAGGACGTTGAGCCGCGCCTCGACCAGGGTTTGCAGCGCGGCCTCGAGGTTCACTTCGGCGAGTGTGGCGATGTTCTTCATCTTCTCGGCGCGGAGCGCATCGAGCGAGACGGCCTTGCCGAAGAGATAGGTGGGTGCGTAATCCCTGACGCTGCCGGAGGCGAAGAGACGGATCGTGATCGAGGCACCGCGATCGATGGCGGGCGGTACGGCAACCTGAACTCGGAGCGGGCGGCCTGCATATTCCACCTTGCCAGAGACAAGGGGGTTCTTTTCAGAGACGCGGGCCTTGGCGTCGCCGACGATGGTGTGGGCCATGTTGAGGGCGGTGGTGCGATCCACGGTTTGGCCTTCGTGGCGCATGGTAGCGTCGCCCGCGACCTCGATCCACACCTTGCCGTCCGGATTGATCGCGATCTCGACCACGTCATCGCGTCTCAGCAGGTCGCGGAACGGGTCGAGATAACGCTCGAGATAAGAGGTTGGTGATGCTGCCTCAGTCAATAAATCACCACATCCCGGTCGACGAGCACGGTGACCGAGGCCCCCTGATCGACATAGATCGTGGGTGCGATCGAGACTTGGTCGGCAATGACCGATCCGACGGCATCCTGAAGATCGCTGCCGACATCGCCCAGAACGATGCTGGTCGTTTCGTTGTTGGCACTCTCCGCCGCCACGGCAGGCGCCGCCCCGATCACGGAAATCAGCGCCGCCCCGCCGAAACGTTCGGCGAACTTGGTGTCGACGAGACCGGTCAGGCCTGAGCGACCGAGCTGGTCCCCGCCCACGGCGGCGATTTCCATCGAGGTGCCGTCCGGGGTCAGGACGCGGGTCCAGAGGATCAGGATGCGCTTCTGATGCATCTCGATCCCGGAGCGGTATTGGCCAAAAAGGCGGGAGCCGCGGGGGATCAGGATCCGATCCCCGGAAAACGCCGGAACCGGCTCGGAGACGACCGCGACCACGGAGCCCGGCAGATCGCTGTTGATGGCGGTCTGGAGCGCGGCCTGGATGACCGAGCCTTGGGTCAGCGTGCGCTCAGGATGGGTGAGGCGGGCGGCCTCCTGCACCTCGAGCGGTCGCGCGCTTTGCAGGAACTGCTCATTTCCTGACAGGACCGGACCCCCGGTGCCAGGGGCCGCCGGATCAGCGACTGCCGCGCCACTTTGGCCACCCCGCGGACCATCGGCATAGACAACGGCGGGGGATTTGATCTGCGCGGTCAGAAGCTCCTCGGCGACCCGCTCGGCCTCGCGCTGGCGCTGTTCCTCTTCCTGCCGGCGGCGTTCTTCGAGCAGGCGCTGATCGGCGATCAGCCCTTCGCGGTCGAGCTCGGCCTCGAGCCCCTCGCGCTGCGCACGTTCGGCGTCGAGCATGGCCTGCAGCCCCTCGATACGGGTTTCGGTCTGGCGCTGCAGGTTGGCCAGCTCGGTTTCCTTTGCGGCGAGTGTGGCTTCAAGCGCGGCCTTTTGTTCGTCGAAGGCTTCGCGCAGGTCGGCGACGGCGGATTGGATTTCCGAGTTGCGGGCGGCCTGGCTGACGGCGAGGGCCTCGCGAAGCTTGGCGATCTCGGCCAGCACCTCGGCGCTTGGTTCCGGGGAAGGGGCTGCGGGCACGTCCAGCGCCTCCTCGACAGCGATCAGCGCGTCATTCACCCGCTGCTCTGTCTCGTCAGGAGGAAACTCCAGCCGCCCGCCGGTGCCGGGCCGGCGGTCCTGGAAGGTCTCGACATCGGAGGTCTCAAGAGCGCTGTCCCCCTCTTGCAGACTGGTCGCCAGGAAATACGCGACCCCGGCCCCGCCGAGGGCAAGGGCAGCGGCGAGCGCGCCGACCCCGAGGCTGTTGCCGCGGCGTTTGGATTTGCCGCGCTGGCTGAACTGATCGAGGCGGTCCTGCAGGTCGGGAGGGGTTTGATCGGCCATGGTCAGTTGCTCACGTAAATCGCGCTCTCGTCGCGCCAGGCACAGATCGCCTCGTCGCCGATGCGCAGCGTCCAGTAGGTGTTCACCCCGAGCACCCGGACCGTGTTGCCCTGCTGGGTCCAGTTCACGGTGCGCTCACGGCCCTGGTCATCGGCCTTGAAGAGGGCGGGCTGACGGGCGTTTTCCGGGAAGACGAAGTAGGTATAACGACCGTCGTCGTAGATATGGCTGGGTCGAAAATCCCCTTCACCCGAGACCCGGTAGTTGTAGTTGCGCGGGGCCTCATAGCCCTTGGGCTGGGTGGCACCCGCCGCGCGGCGTTCTTCGTCGGGGTAGCGGAAGCGGACCTCGAAGAACATGCCGGTGCGGTTCGGGATCGAGCCCTCGCGCAGATGGAAGGAATAGGTGCGCCGGTTGGTGATCACCGTCATGTTGGTCGAGGCATTGGCCACGTGCGGTTTGATTGTGAGCACATTGCCAAGCTCGGGGATCGGATCGACCTGGAAGCTTTCGGTGTCGCCGACAATCACCGCCTCGAACCGCTCCCCGGCCCCGAAATGGATCGTCGTCGAATGCCGCAAGTCGGTTTCGATCCGGTAGACCTGGTTTTCATCATAGACGGCGGTGCGGATGCGGATGTCGAGCGGGCCACCTTGCGGGGTGGCTTCGGCGGATGCGGCAACAGGAAGGGCAAGCGCCAGAAGGAGCGCGGGCAGGGATTTCATCTTGGTCAGTTCTCCAGGGTCTCGGCGTCGACGCGGTAGGAGGTCACCACGAAGCCCAAGGGGTTGGCCCAGACGTCCTGAAGGCGCTGGCGGGTTTCAGGTTGGAAGTCATAACCAACGGTAGCGACATAGGATCGGGTGACGGTGCGGGTGTCGCGGGGACGGCGCAGCGTGCGGGTGAAGCGGACCTGGGCCACGCCGCGCTCGATCTGATTGACCGATTTGATCACCACCTCGATCTTGGCTTCGCGGCCATAGACGGTGATCGGGTAATCCTCGTTGGTCGAAGACCAGAGATCGCGCAGCGTGCGGGCGGCATCGCCATCCGAACGATCGAGCACCGAGTTGATGCGTTGCTCTCCATCGGTCAGGTCATAGGTCTCTCGATCATCGACATAGGCCACGAGATTGGCCTGGATGATGGCATCGCTCTCGGAAAGGGTCAGCGCCTGTACGGCGGCAACCCGGTCCATCTCGCCGGTTTCCTTGTCGACCACGACCACGAAGGTCTCGGTCGATTTGAGCGGAAAGAGGCTCGCGCCCGCGACCATGCCGGCGACGCCAACCAGGACGCCTGCAGCTGCGACGAACCAGGCGAAACGCTCGCGCCGCCGAGGCCCGTAGATGAAATCCGCCTCAAACGCGTCGCGGTCAGGCGCGGAGGAACTGGCTACAGTCTTCTTCAAAGTCGTCGTCTTTCAAATCAGGGTTTGCGGAAAGCCTTGGCGGCGGAGAGGAGCGCGCCGGGGCTTTGCCGGATCAACTCGCCGGTTTTCACCACGCCCGCATTGGCCATCTGGTTCAGCTCGTGCGGAGACTTGCCGGTGACGAGGCGCGAGGCGGCACCCGTGCCGTATTCCCGCGTGTTCACGAAGCCCTGACGCGCGAGGCCGGTCAGGCCCACGGCATTGGAGGCAATGCCAACGACGCCGGTCAGGTTGGAGGCGATGTAGGGGACCGAGGCCATGATCCCGGCGCTGAGGATCAGGATCACGAGGAAGGGCAGGATGAGGCTGACGGTCTCGACATCGCCCGGATCGGCGGAGGCGTCCCCTATGGCCTCGGCGATGGCGACGATGATGCCCGCCGCGCCTGCGGCGGCGACCGGCATGAGCGCATAGCCGATGGTGGCGCGGGTCCAGGCCTCGAAAAGGGATTGGGTCGGCTTGAAGAGCGAGGTCACGATCATGAAGGGGGCGATGACGATCATCAGCGCGAAGACGATGCGGGCGAAGGCGATGATCCCGGCGGTGACGGCGGCGAAGACCGCCGAGAGGACAAAGAAGATCGCGCCCAGGACCGCGCCAAAGACCCAGCCTGCGCGGTCGCCGATCGTGTCGCCATAGGCGGTGATGCGGGCGACCATGTTGTCGAGGCTTTCATAGACCCCGGCCTCGTCGCCCGAGCCGGTGAGCGCGAGGATCGAGGCGCCGACGGAGTCGGGCACCTGCGTGACGATGTCATAGATGACGCTGAAATTATCCCAACTCTGCGCGAAGATCCCCACAAGTGCGACCTTCATGCCGAAGGCAAACCCGGTGCCAAAGGGCAGGGGGCGGAGTTGCATGACCGCGTTGATCCCGAGGAGCACGACGAGGAGCGCGGCCCCGGCGGAGATCACGTCGCCGACAACGCCTGCCGAAGAGACAAAGCCGTCCTGTGCCACGGTATCCACCGCGGCGTCGACCTGGCTCAGGATGTCGCGAATAACGCCCATCTACTCTACGCAGGCCTCCACAACTTGCGCCTCGAGCGCGTCCGCCTTGGCGTAGAGCTCGAGCACCTTGAAGGGCAGACGCGGGTTGTCCGAGGTCTGGAACCGGGGCAGCGCGCCCAAGGCCTGATCCCAGGTGAACTGATCCAGCAGACAGGTGCAGGTTTCCGAGGCGAGCGCCTCTTCGGCGATCAGGATGCGCAGGATCGCGCGGTAGCCGTTGCGCAGATAGGCGGTCTCGGCCAGATCGGCGGGGGGTTTCGGAGCACGACATTCGTCGGCTTCGTCCCGCGCGATGGCCATCGAATTGAAGGGCGTGTCGCCGGAAGGGTTCGTGCTCGGGGTTTGGGCCAACGCAACACTGGGCAGGGCACTCACGACAAGTGCGGCGAGACCAAGCGTCCGAATTGGTGCCAAGCTGTGGGTCATGGTTTGCCTCATGGATCCACCGCCATCGACCGGAACTTGCGCTCATCCGCGAGGGTCGCTGCATCGACGACGCCAAGCTGGCCGGCGCTGACGCCTTGCGCCGCTTCAAGCCGCCAGATCTGGGTCAGGATGATGCCAAGTTCAGCGGTGACGCGGGTGTTGAGATCGACCGCAGCTTTCAGCCCGTCCTGATCGTCGATGAGCCCGACCATGGTCTCGAGCCGCTCGAGGCTCTGTCCAGCTTCTTCATGGCTTTCTTGCGCGGCGACCGACAACATGGCGCTGGCCCCGGCCGAGGTGGCGATGCGGTTGTCGGCGGGCTGATCCGATCCCGAAAGCGTACTGAGGCGCTCCGAGGTGAAGCCACTGTCCGAAAGAACCCGCTCGACCGAGGCGGAGAGTTCTGCGCCGGGATTGAAGCCGCTGAGAAAATCGCCGCTGGCCAGAGATTGTGCGGTATTGAGGGGCGCGATCAGCTTGCCGCGCAGCGCGCGGAATTCTTCGACCGTCGCGAAAAGTTCACCGAGCCCGCTGCCCTCAATAAGAGAAGTCAGTTGCGCCTCGAGGTTTGTGAGCTGCGACAGTTGGGTTTCCAGTTCCAGCCGCATGGTCGCGAGCTGCTGCATCTGGACATTCAGGTCCTCGGCCATGTGCTCGAGCTGGGCCACGAGTTGACCAAGCTGCGAGCCATCAAAGGTTGGTACGCCCTGGGAAGCAGCGGGCGAGGCGAGCGCAAGTGTAGTGACCGCTGCGGCGGTCAGGAGAAGGTGTCTCATTCGGGAACTCCCATCTGCATGAAGTCGCGCTCGGCCAGCCGGTCGGCCACGAGGTGCTGCGCATAGGCCGCCTCGCGCTGCTGGTTTGCCGCCATCAGCCGGACGCGAAGGTTGAGGATGCGGCCGATCTCGGCCTTGGCGTAGGTGTTGAGCTCCCAGGCCGCCTTGGCATTGGGTTGCTCATCGATCTGCAGGATGATGGCGCGCAGGCGATTGATCACCTGTTCGGTCGTCGCCGAACTATCAGCCGCGTAATAGATGCCCGCCTCGGAGATGCTGGCATATTCGGCGAGCGCAAAGTCTGAAGGTGAGAGCGTGCCAAGCGCATCGGCACCGCCCACCACGGCGAGGTATTCGTTGTAGAACTTCGAGATATTGCGCACGTAACCTTGGGTCTCGGCAAAGGGCGGCACGCCACCATATTCAATGACCCGACCGGGGCCTGCGTTATAAGCCGCAAGTGCATGGGGGATGTTGCCGAAGCGGTTGAGCTGCGTGGTGATGTAACGCGCGCCGCCGCGGAGGTTGTCTTTCACGTCATAGCGGTCGACGCCGAGATCGGAGGCGGTGCCAGGCATGAGTTGGGTCAGGCCATAGGCTCCGACCGGGCTTTCAGCGGCAACGTTGAAGCGGCTCTCCTGCTTGATCAGGGCCTGGAAGAGGCAGCGCCACTGGGTGGCCGAGAGACCGGCGCGGGCCACACCGGGGGCGCCTGCAAACTCGCCCGCGACCTCGACGATCATCATTTCGACCGTCTCTCGTCCCTCGCCGAAAAGGCGGCTCACCATCGGGCTTGGATCGGTATTGGGATAGACCGCCGCCACCCCGAAATCCGCATTGCCTTCGAGCGCGCGGATATCGAAGCCGGGACCAGTGATCGCCGCAGTCATCTCCTCGAGGACGCGCAACTGGTCGGCCTGGACATCGGCGAGCGTCGTCTCCGTGCGATCCTTGTCCTGCTGGACACCCAGATCCTCGGCCAGTGCCGTCACCCGTGCGATGGCGCGCCCGATCGCGGAATTGTCCTGCGTCGGCACGCCCTGGGCGAGCGCGGGCAGGGCACCGAGGACGAGGCAGAGTCCGGTGGATATGATCGCGGCGCGGCTCATTCCGGACGGGGCAGGGGTTCGAAGGTACAGTCGGGCTTGGCTGTCTCCTGAACCGGTGCGCCCATGGTCGAGAAGGAAAGTGCGGACCGGGTCACCTGCGGCTCGCCCTTGCGTCCGAAGCATGGCGAGGTTTTCTCAGTGTATTTTTCGCAAGCCGACAGAAGGCTTGCGGCGGCGCAAAGCGCGAGAAGGGGTTGCGAACTCATATCACATGTCTCCAGAAATCGGGATTGGCGCGCCAATCGGCAGGCACGCGGGCTTCGCCGGTGGCGCCGCCGCCAAGGATGGGCAGCAACTCTCCGAGCGCAGAGAGATCGGCATCGACGAAGACGCTGTCGCCCGCCGAGCGAACGAGCGCGATGCGCTGGCCGATGGTGGGCTGCACGAGAAGGGCCGCCTCCTTGGCGTTGACGCGGAGGAAGTCGTAGTCGGAGACAGTGGCACGATCGTTCGGGAAGAGGATCTGGGTCGGGACTGTTTCGACGATGGTCTTGCCAACGCGGCTGTCGCGCAGCTGGCTTGGATATTGCGTCATCATGATCACGACGCAGTTCATCTTCCGAAGCGTGACCAGCCAGTTTTCCAGCCGCGCCCCGAAATACGGGTCGTCCAAGAGCTTCCAGGCTTCGTCGAGCACGATGATGGTGGGACGGCGATCCTCGACCACACGTTCGATCTGGCGGAAGATGTAGGAGAGCACCGCCATTCGCTCGGTGGTCATGTCGAGGATCTCGGTCATATCAAACCCGACGATGTCGCCCGTGAGCTTGAGGCCCGCACCGCGCTCGGGTTCGTCAAACACCCAGCCATAGCGCCCACCCGGCGCCCATTCGGCGACGCGAGATTGCAGCTCGCCATCGTCATCGAGCGACTGGAACAGGGTCTCGAAACTGGCGAAGCGCTGCAGGCCTGCCCCCGCATCGGCGTTCTGGCCGACCGCGCTTTGGATGTGGCGGGATTGCTCGCCCGAGAGCGTGCCATTCCGTGTGAGCAGGGTCGCGAGCCAGTCCGAGAGCCAGGCGCGGCCGCGCTCGTCGGTCTCGGTGGCAAGCGGGTTGAGGCCCGTGGGTACGCCAGCCCGGATTTCGTTATAGCGCCCGCCAAGGGCGCGGACCGCCATTTCGAGGCCGCGGTCCTTGTCGAAGAAGAAAAGCCGCGCGCCGACCCGTTGCGCTTGGGCTGCGAGGAAAGCGGTGGTCAGTGTCTTGCCGGTGCCGGTGCGCCCCAGAACGAGCGTATGGCCGACCGTGGGTTCCTTGCTTGGGGCTCCCGCCTCGTGGAAGTTGAAGCGATAGCCAGAAGTGCCGACCGTGGGCAGGACCGTGATGGTTTGACCCCATGGCGACTGGTCCGGGCTGCGCCCCTCGACGCTGCCATGCAGGGCCGCGAAGTCAGCGAAATTAATCGAGGAGATTGGTGTCTTGCGGGCGCGGTAGCCGAAGTTGCCGGGCGACTGCGCGAAATACGTCGCCTTCAGCGCCATGTTTTCGCGGACGATCACCGACATGATTTCCTGGCCCACGCGTTTGATCTGGGCGGCGGCCCGTTCGAGCGTGTCGCGGTCGGGCGCATAGACCGCGATGGAGAGGTGGTGGTCGCCAAAGGCGATGCGTCCTGCCTCCTGATCATCGGCGGCTTGTCCCAGCTGTTCGCGCAGGGACACGGCGGCATCGTCTGAGGCGTGCATCTGACGAATGATCCGCTGGATGCGTTCGGCCATGATGTTGTTCGGGATCGGGCTGAAGGAGTTCGTGAGCACGATGTCGAGGGGCAGGTCGAGCGCGTCGAGCAGCGTGACGTCGGTCAGTGCGGGATAGGTCTTCATTGAGAAGAGCGCGCCGTATTTGACCCGCCCAGTCACTGCATCGGTCAGGGTGGCCACGTCGCCATCAAAGGTCGCGCGGCAATTGCTCAGGGTGTGCGAGAGGGGCAAGGCACTTTGCCCGAAGGCGATGGGGGAGAAGCTGCCGGCGTTCAGCGTATTGAGATAGCCCAGCCATTCGCCGCCAGCTTTCGTGAGTCTGACCGGATTGGCCGACGCAAGCGCCACCTCGAAGAAGCCCATGACCTCGTTCAACTCCTGCATCCGTGTCGCGCGGTCCTTGACCCAGGCCTTGCGGGCCAGTGCCCGAAGGAGCGGAATGCGCGCCGAGATGTCGGGCCGCCGGATGACGCTGAGATAAAGCTGGCGCTTGGCGGGGCGCAGGTTTTTCACATGGGACTGCCACCGCGCATCGATCGCGGCGGCGAAGCTGTCGCCCTCGATGGGGCGCATCCCGAGATTTTGCGGCACGGAGATCCGGTGTATGTAGAAACCGAAGGCATTGCCGGTCTGGGCGACGATGGCGGCAACCGCGCGCTTGAGCGCGTCGAGCCGGGCGTCCTCAGTGGTCATCGGATTGAGACCATCGAGGCGCATGGTTGCGAGGAGATCGCCTTCTCGCAGCACCATGACATCGTCATCCGTGAGCGCGAAATACGGCAGGTGCTCGGCCAGATAGCTCTCCCGCGCGAACTCGCCGCCGCCGGCGTGATGCAAGGCGGTCCCGAAGGAAGAAAGGGTGCCCGCATCACGCGCCAAAGCTGTCGCCTCCATGCAGGGCCCGGTTCTTCGTCGCGCGCACAGAGCCGTAGGAGACGCGCAGGACCTCGAAGAAATGCGGCTCGCGGTCGGCGACGAACCAGAGGATCGGATAGGCGACAATCCCGATCAGGAAGAACACCATCGACTTCGTCCAGATGAACGGCAGAACGACCCCGGTCGCCAGAACCACGAGGTATCCGACAGGGAGACCCAGATACTTGGGCGGACGGGCGAGGCCCAGAAAGAGGGGAGATCGTTCTGCCATTGGGTGATATTCCGGCTTAGAAGGAAATGTGTGTCCGGAGAGGGGCCCGAGGCAGCGTTTGCGTAGCACAACGCGTTCGGGTCGCTCGTAGGACGCTATTTTGCCGGAATGTCACGAGAAGCCGTCGACGATGGTGCCGGCCGAGAAGATCAGCACGATCCCGATGATGACCGAGGCGAACCAGCCCCAGTTCAGCCGTCCCATCATGCACATGAAACCGGTGCCGATGACCGCGAGCGTGGCGACCGCGATCCCGATGGGACCGGTCAGCGCGGCCTCGACGGTTTCCAGCATGGTCTGGATCGGTGACAAGTCTTGCGCGAGGACGGGCGTTGCGAAAGCCGCCAGGGTTGTGGCGGCAGGCAAGAGGCGGCTGAGGCGATGTCGAAGCATGCGAAGTTCCCTTGTTTTACTGAAGTTCGATAAGGACCGGCGCGCGGGCAGGCACGCGGGTCGCGACACGGATATCCGGCGCGGAAAAAGGCGCACCCGCCAGCCGGGACCGGATCCGATGGATGCGCGCGATGTAGTCGCGAGTCTCGGTGAAAGGCGGGGTGCCGGAATACTCGACCACGCGGTGCGGCCCGGCATTATAGGCTGCGAGCGCCAGGTTGATGTCCTTGAATGTGGCCAGCTGCGCGAGCAGATAGCGTGCGGCGCCGTCGAGGTTCTGTGAGGGATCGCGCGGATCGACGCCGAGCGCACGGGCAGTATCCGGCATCAGCTGGCCAAGACCATAGGCACCCTTGGGGCTCACGGCAGTCGGATTGTAGCTGCTTTCGGCCTCGACCAGGGCTTGGAAAAGGACCAGCCAGTCGTCCTCATCGAGGCCGACTTGCCGCAGGGCGCGGTTCCCCTGGTACCGGTCAGCAGTCGTGCGGATCAGGGAGAGGATGTCGTCGCGTCCGGACGGCGGTGTGGCATCCAGCGAGGCAAGAACCACCCCGGCCTCAGCGCTATCACCCAGCCCCGCCCAGGCAGGTCGTTCGCCATGAAAGGTCCAGCCCGAGGTCCGGGCTGTCCCGTCGCGGCCGAAGGCGATGACGTCAGCCGCGCTCCTCGAGGGTAATGCTGTAGTCAGGACCAAAGCGCAGATCGCGCCCGTCACCGAACTCGAGATGATGTTTGAAGAGTCCCGGCCATATGTTGAAATACCGCGGCTCTGGCCCGTGCGGGGTGATCCGGGTCGAGACCAGAATGGCTTCCGGCTCGCCCTCGCGCAGGTAGATGCACTGGTAGCGCGGCTTGCCATCGTCCGTGAACCCCACGAGTTCATACCGGCAGCGGAACGCTATGCCCTTCTCGGACAGGTCTTTGACACCATCGATGGTGATCAGGATCTGGTTGCGCGCTATCGGCATGTTCGGACTCTCCCCACGAGAGCCCTTCTACTTCACGACACTAAGGCCATAAAGTCATATGGAGTCAATACGACATATTGCAGATAAACACATATTGCGCGATAGTCTGCGCAACTTTTGCGGGAGAGCGACATGAAGCGACAGATGATGGCAGCTGCAATGGGAGTGATGGCGGTGTTCGGAGCCCCGGAGAAAGCGCGGGCCTATGACGTCGACTGCGCCATCATGCTCTGCATGGCGGGAGGCTTCCCCCCGAGCGCGGTCTGCGCGCGCGCCTATCGCACCATGATCCGCCGCATCACACCCTGGCCGAGCCTGCCGCCCTTCGGGGTCTGCACCTTTGCCCATGTGCCGGCCGAACTGGGCGGACCCGGCGGCGAGGGCGAGCTCGACACCAACTTGCCTGAGTATGAATGGCTGAACCGCACTCATGTGATCTGGTTCACCGGGCGCTCCTACGAGCCGCGCGACGAGCCGCGTCAATGGGATTGGTCGATACGCTCCTGCGATCGCGAGAACCGGACCTGCCGCTACATCCAACGGGTCTACGGATCCCACATGCCCTGGCCCGCGACATTCGTCTCGGAAAGCGGCCAAGAGATCGCCTATCCGACCAGCGGGGGCCTGTGGCACTTCTATTCCCGCAGCATCATGGTCGAATACGGGGACTACGAGGGCAACATGGGCCACTCGGAGTGGTTTTCCTACTGATCGTGGCTGTCCGGCAGCTTGAGTGAAACTGTCCGTACTACGACAAGCGTATGGTCGTAACTGCATGGATCCACAAACTGGCGGCGGCTCACGCTTCCATCATCCCAGCGGTAGTCGGTAAACACATGGGTTTCCGCCGTTCCGTTGATGATAAACCCTTCCTGAAAGGGCCAGGCTGTCTTTTTCTTAATCAATTGAATGCCCAGAAAATAATTCAATCCAAGAGAGTATTTACGCGAATAATTAGTGATCTAAAATAGCAGATAGTGAGCGTATGGCGGTAATTTGCTTGCTAGTGGAGGGTCCAATATTTCACTTGAATGTTGGTAGCTTGGAAGGCATTAGTCACCCCAGCCGATGCGCTAGCGATCAGCGGCACCCGGTGGGGGGTGCCTGACAGGGCAGCTAACCTGCGTGCCGCCCGGCGAAAACCTTTCATACGCGCAACGATTTCACTTGGCAGGCGATGGGGTTCATTGGTTGAATATATTAGTAATCTAAGTAATCAAGGGCAATCGCGGGAGGAAACGTCATATGCGCATGGTGAATATGGATGCAAACCATGCTCTCTCTGGTAAGGAGCAGCTGTATTGTGGGGGCGCATGGGTTCCGCCAAGCGCAGGAAATTACGAGGAGACTTTTAACCCGGGCACAGGTCAGCTGATCGGATTAGTGGCTGCGGCGACCCGGGCCGAGGTGGACGTAGCGCCTGCGTGTTTGAAGGAATGGCGTGATGTTGCTCCTCTTGAGCGTGCCAGTATTCTGCAGGAAATCGCGGCTCTCTTGCACAAGCGCGGAGATGAGCTTGCGATGATGGACGCGGCCAATTGCGGCAACCCATATACCGAGGTGCGCGGCGACGCGGCCATCGCGGCGGCCCAGATGGAGTTTTTCGCCGGTCTTGTGACTGAAATGAAGGGCGACACGATCCCTTTGGGGCCGGATCGGGTGAATATGACCCTGCGCCAGCCGCTTAGTGTTGTGGCACGTATCCTGGCGTTCAATCATCCGTTCATGTTTTGTGGCGGTAAAGTGGCGGCGCCTTTGGCGGCAGGGAACGCTGTCATCATCAAGCCGCAGGTACAGGCGCCTTTGTCTGCATAGCGCCTGGCAGAGATTGTTTATGGCCTGATGCCCAAAGGCACATTCAACGTGTTGCCGGGTGATCTAGAGGCAGGTGCTGGCCTGGCCGAGCACCTTGGCGCTGCAAAGGTCACGCTTATTGGCTCTGTGTCGGCTGGCCGGGCTGTGATGCGAAGCGCCAGCGCTACGGGCAAACCTGTACTGCTGGAACTGGGTGGCAAGAACGCGCTGATTGCCTATCCCGACAGTGATCCGAAAAAGATTGCGGACGCGATTGTCGCTAGAATGAACTTTGGCTGGTGCGGCCAGTCCTGTGGCTCGATAAGTCGCGCATTCCTGTACGAGGATATCCACGACGAAGTCATTTCCTATCTGGCCGAGTCTGTTGAAAGATATAAGCCGGGCGTTCCGACGGATCCTGAAACCACGATAGGCACGATTGTCAGCCGTGCGCAGTTCGACCGGGTCATGGGTTTCATTGACTCTGCCAAAAGTGAGGGTGCGCGCGCCGTTACTGGCGGTTATGCGGTCACGGATAGTCCGCTGGCGAAAGGCAGCTTTATCGCGCCGACGATTTTTGCGGATGTAACGCCGCAGATGCGTATCGCCCGTGAAGAGATTTTCGGGCCAGTTCTTGCGGTTCGCAAATGGTCGGACGAAGATTCCATGCTGAACGAGGTCAATGCACTTGAGCTTGGGCTGCCCTGTGCAATTTGGACTCGGGATCTGGTGATGGCTCATCGTACGGCTGCACGCGTCGAGGCCGGGTTTGTTTGGGTTAACGAAGTCGGTCGGCATTTCCTTGGTGCCCCGTTCGGTGGGGTCAAGCAATCGGGTATCGGGCGCGAAGTAGGTATTGGCGAACTGATTTCCTTCACCCATGAAAAGAATGTGCATATCAATCTGTCGGGTCAGTGACCCGGTGCGTAGGTAATGTGCGAACGGGGTCTGGGATCCAAAAGCTTTTTCTGTATTGATTGCTTTGGCCGGGATGAGGCCATCCCTTCCTGCCCCTTTTGCAAACCGATAAGGATCTAAAAAATAATGAGCAATGTTGCGAACGTCCCCGATATCATCCTCGAACCCATGGTTCGGAACGCTATTATGGAGGACCTGGGTGCCGCAGGCGACGTGACAACCCGTTCCGTTCTGCCTGAAGGCACGCGCTACAAGGCGCAAATGCGTGCACGGCAGGACGCGGTTGTTTCTGGGATGCAGGTGGCCTCTCTCGCGTTTCGGCTGATTGATCCCAATCTTGTGGTCGAGACTGTCGTGGCGGATGGTACGGCCTGCAAAGCGGGCGATACGTTGATGCGTATAGAGGGATCGGCGGCGTCGATCCTTGCCGCAGAGCGTGTTGCCCTGAACTTTGCCGGACGGTTGTCTGGGACGGCAACCTTGACAGCGTCCTATGTTCAGGAGCTTGCGGGTACCAAGACACGTATCACCTGTACACGCAAAACCACACCGGGGCTGAAACTTGTCGAAAAGCTCGCCATTTTGCATGGCGGCGGCCACAATCATCGGTTTTCCCTGTCCGATGCGATCCTGATCAAGGACAACCATATCGCAGCGGCTGGTGGCATCAAACAGGTGCTGGAAGCCGTTCAACGAAATGTGGGTCACATGGTCGTGGTAGAGATCGAGATCGACGGTTTGCATCAGTTGGACGAGGTGCTTCAGACCGGGGGCGCAGATGTCATCATGTTCGACAATATGTCGACCGAAGACATGGCCGAAGCTGTAAAGCGCATT
Organism: Pseudooceanicola aquaeponti; assembly: GCF_050897975.1. Taxonomy (NCBI): domain Bacteria; kingdom Pseudomonadati; phylum Pseudomonadota; class Alphaproteobacteria; order Rhodobacterales; family Paracoccaceae; genus Pseudooceanicola; species Pseudooceanicola aquaeponti. The sequence goes on along the minus strand of NZ_JBPAXY010000009.1, from coordinate 3,376 downwards.
GACGGGCGGGCGAAGACCGAAGCCAGCGGGAATGTGACCCTTGGCCGTTTGCGCGAAATCGCATCGGCAAATGTGGATTATATTTCCTCCGGTGCTTTGACCCATTCGGCGGGAACCGTCGATTTCGGTTTGGATTTCTGATCCTCTGAGCCGCTCCAGACCGTCTGAAATGCAAAATGCCCGCCCTTTCGGCGGGCAATGGATACCTATTGCGTACGCCTTTCAAAATGGGGCGCTGTTGCATCAACACTTCATAAGGAAAGGTCAAGACACATGACAGACCACAGGCTGTATCAGGTTGAGCGCCCAGTATCGTCGGATAGTTTGGGGGTGTGGGGTAGCGATGTATTTGCGGATATATTGCGAGGTTTGGGGGTGAGTGAAGTATGTTGCACTGAACCCGGGGTCGAGCTTTCGGGGTTTGCACGACAGCCTTGTGAACCACCTTGGCAATGAAGATCCGCAGATGCTGTTGTGTCTGCACGAAGAGCATGCGGTTGCGATTGCGCATGGCTATGCGAAGGTGGCGGGGGAGCCATTGGCGGTGATCCTGCACAGCAACGTGGGTCTGATGCATGGTACGATGGCGATCTTCAACGTGTGCTGCGACCGTGTGCCGGTTCTGATTTATGGGGCGACGGGGCCGGTTGATGCGGCGCTGGAATCGATGTTGCGTGCGGATGTAATCGCGTGGAGCGAACCGAAAGGCCCGACCTATGTGAACTTCGACGTGTCGATCCAGGAAAAGCAGCACGAGAAGGCACCGGAGTTGCCAGATTTTGCGCGTTACCAGCCGTCGCCTCCGGCGGCACCCTCGGCCGAAGGAGTGGCGCGGGCGGCAGATCTGCCGAAGAACGCCAAGGCGCTGGGGCGAAGGTTCTGACGGATATCCGGAACGGGGCGTCCTTCCCGACGGATCACCCGCAGCATCGCGGCAAACCGGCCTTCTTCATTGACGATGCGGCGGGCGCGGTGCTGCGCGAGGCGGATGTGATCCTGAGCCTGGACTGGCTGGATGTCGCGGGCACGCTGAAACTGGCGGGCGATGTGAAGGCGCAGGTGATCCAGGCGTCGCTGGATTATCAGCTGCACAATGGCTGGGGGATGGAGCATCAAGCGCTGCCTGCGGTCCGGATGTTGCGATGCATGCGATTGCCGATGCTCTGGGTGTAGGGGCGGGCGAGATGCCCGGTGATTTACCGATCAAACCTGCGCTGAACGCCCCCGATGCAGAGGTTGAGCTTGATATCATGACGCAGGCCGGGGCGCTTGGCGAAGGTCTGGAAGGTGTCTGTGCCAGCTTTGTGTGTTTGCCGTTGGGCTGGGCGGGCGAGGCGTGGCACTTCCGTCACCCACTGGACTTCGAGGGTTCGGATCGTCTGCGGACCGAAGGCTGGGAGGTCGTTCGCGGCCCCCAGATCACCCTAGGTGTTCCGCTGCGGCTGACGGAGGAACAGCGGCAGGCGCTGCTGTCGGACGTTGCTATCATCGTGGTCAGTTCGCGGTCGGGGCTGAGCGACGCGGATCTGGACGCCTCGCCACGGCTGCGGGCGCTAGTACTTCCAACGATCGGGGTGGGTGCGGGAGATCTGGGAGGCCTGTGCCGCGCGCGGTCTGATCGTGACGAATGGTGTAACGCCCGAGAACTTTTTGGGGATGCCCGAAGCGATAGGGATGCTGATGCTGGTGCTGCTGTACCGGCTGCATGAATCCGAGCGCCTGCTGCGCGAGAATGCGGGCCGACCGCAACAGATATTTGCGCGGATGGTGCGAGGCCGGGCGATCGGATTGATCGATTCGGGGCGGATAGGACCGGGTGATCGAGCGACAGTTGGCGTTCGAGCCGGCACAGATCCGGCACAGATACTGGTGCACGATCCGTTCCTGATACCGGACACCGCACCTACGGGCGTGGGGCTGGTGAAACGCGCTGAGCTTCTGGCCATGTGTGATGTTGGTGAGCCTCCATGTGCCGTTGAACGCGCTGACACGAGGAATGATCTGCGAGGCCGAACTGCGCATGATGAAGCCGGATGCGGTGTTAATCAACACCTCGCGCGGGGTTTCATTGATGAGGATGCGCGGGTGCGGGTGATGACAGCAGGACACCTAGCCGGTGCTAGGCTAGGCGTGACGGAAACCGAACCGCTGCCCGCCCGCTGCGCGGCTTCGACCGGGTGATCCTCCCCCCGCATATCCCGGGACACACCATTGAGCTCTACACCGTCTTGCCCGACATCTTCGTCGAAAACGCAACACGCATCAAGCGCGCAGAAACCCCCAAATCGAAAAATATGGAGAGAAAAAATCGAAAAGTTGTAAGCAGGGTTTGCTGCAAGATTTACGTCGGTTTGCGCGCACCGCATGTCACTAGCTGTAAAAGTAGTGACATTGTTGAGGCTTGCATCTTCGTAAGATGACAGGGATAGTCTCGGACCTGTAGAAGCCCAGAACTGATTTTGGGCAATAGATGTTTGTGGTCTGAGCATACATGAACGAAAAATCTGATTCCGCGTTGAAAGACGACGGTTTGACCCAATATAACGAGCGCATTGCTCGCTTGGTACGTCTTGCGGCAAGAGGGTTTAACCGTGCGTTGCAGCTGCGGTTACAGACGCAAAATGTGACTTTCGGGCAGTGGATATTCCTTCGAATCCTTTGGCAGGAAGATGGTTTGTCGCAACGAGAGTTAAGCGAAAGAGCACATCTGACAGAGCCTACTGCGCATACTGCACTCAGCCGAATGGAAGAGCTTGGATATATTGAACGCCGCAATGTGGCTGGGAACCGTCGTCGTCAGCATGCTTTCCTCACGGAAAAAGGTTGGGAGTTGCGGGAGCTCCTGGAGCCTTTGGCACACGAAGTGAATAACGCCGCCATCAGAGGCCTGAGTGGTGCCGAAGAGAAAACATTGCGCAAGGCCCTTGCTGTAATGATTCGAAACCTCGAAGATGATGAGGAAAAAGCTGCTTTGAGCGGTGTCCGCGTCCCACCGACCAGAAGTAACCTTGGATCCTGAAGGTCTCTTTAGCTTCATCTGCGATAGCCGGGCCTTTTAGGCTCGGGTGATTCCGTTGGGCTACTTCCGCTGAGATGTATGGTTTTGGGGAAGCTCTGAGAGAGTTCGGAATAGTCTTGTGCTAGGCCTTGGGCGTGCTGCAACCTTATGTGAGTAGGGGTTTGGATGCTCTGCGAGAGCGTTCAAGCCATTCGCAGTTCTTAACCTAAATTTTTGGACGGTGTCTCGGTTTCGATGTAACCGGCCGGTAAGGACCGCAGATCAGGCGACGGCCTTGGCCTCCTGAGCGATCGGCGCCCAGTTCCACGGCAACAGCTCGTCGAGGCGGTTGATCTTGTGATCGCCGATGCGGGCCAG
>NZ_JBPAXY010000008.1:0-359886 GCF_050897975.1 Pseudooceanicola aquaeponti | reverse complement strand
ACAAGCTCAAGAACGCCAGGCGTGTCGCGACCCGCTACGACAAGACGGCGGAAAGCTTCCTCGGCTTCATTGACATCACGTCGATCCGTCTCTGGATCCGCCATTTGTCAACATGACCTAGTTGCCCGAGGTGTCGTCTTCCGACGCGACTTTGGGGAGGACTGCTTTAGTCCTCGATGTCTTCTTCATCTTCCGGGTTTCTTCTCGCTCGCGGAGGATATTGTCGGCCTTCTGCTGTTCCAGATGCCCGAGTGATACGAGCTTGGCGATGGCAATCTTGCTCAACGTTGGCGCGATCGTCTCGACATATCCGTCGCGCACTTCAGCGGGCAGAGCCTCGATGATGTCGAGGGTCTTGTGCCCGATCTCAAGCCGCGCAAGGTCATCTTGCTTGGCCTTCTCGAGGGTGTATTCCGTGTCGACCTTGTCGGCACGTTGCCGCGCTTTCAGGCGGCGCTCTTTCAGTTTATCCAGGTCTTTCATGGCTTCTCCTATGCCTTGCGAACCAAGGAGGAGATGAGCAGGAAGAAAGGCGTGCGGCCTTTCTTTCTCAAGGGGTTTGTCGGGTCTCAGTATTTTGGATCTTCGGTCTTTCGGTCGCGGCGCGCCTCGACGACCGTCACGCGCTTCTCTTCTTCCCTGAGTTCAGCGGCAGCAGGGTCTACGCGCCGCAGAATGCCTTTCCGGAGCCCTTCGGGAATGGCTTCGATCAGAGCGGCGCGGAAAGTAGCGGCGGCTACGGCCAAGCTTTTTGCCTGCTCTATGCGCTCTGCGATCATGTGGTCTGCGTCTCGCAAAGCCTTCTTCTTCGTTTCCTCGAAGGCGCGGGTGGTCCTCTTCCGCAGGCGGCGTATCCGGTCTGGTTCGTCTCCGACGGGCGGCGGGAGTGCCTTACCCGTGCCTGCGATATCGAGCAGTGTCTCAGCATTCGCCATGTCCAGTTCTCGCTTCTCCATAGCCTCAGAGCGGCATGACAGGGCCGCGTCCCGCTGATCATGCTCTTCGATTGCCTCGGAGAGCGTCACCTCCTTCTCTTCATGTTGCCTCTTCTTTTCGGCAAGCGCGGCTTTCTCGGCCTCAAGCCGCGAAGCCTCTTGCTGCCGCCAGATATGGGGCGGCGTATGCTGTGGCGGCTTGGGCTTCTTCTCGCCCGCGGCTTCTGCCTCCCGGCGCTCCTTGGCGAGCGGCTGGCCGCGGGTCAGGCCGATCTCGCCGAAGAAGGCGCCCACGTCGTCCTGTGCCTGTTCGTAGCTCGCAAGCAGGGGCATGGAGTTCGGCACCAGCAGGCGCTGCCGTCCGCGGCGCTTGCTGGTCTTCTCCGCCCAAGGCGCAATGATTGCGTGGATATGGGGAGCCGTCTCGTCAAAGTCGGCGCGCGCAGTGATCACCGCATCGCCGAAGCGACTTTTGAGCCATCGGATGCCGCAGTCGACAAAATCATCCGCGCGCCTGGCCTGCTCGATCATGTCGACCTCGCCGAAGTCGTTCGTCGTGCCATCGAACCACTCGGCATTCGCCGTCAGGATGACTTCGCGCAGGGGACCACCCTTGGACGCCCGCCAAGGGTCCTGACGGCCAGCGCGCCCGCGTGCGAGGTAGTCCTTTTGGCGGTTCAAAGCCTTGAGCGCGTCGATCTCTTCCGCGAAGTTCTCGTCGGCAGCGGTCTCAAGCTCGAGCGTGAGCCGTGTTCGCCAAGTGTCGTCGCCGATCAGGTTTAGGCGATTGGCGTTGCGCATGTCAGGGTCGCAATGTTTCGATCCACGGCCCTTGCGGTCTTCGTGCAGGACATATCGGTCCAGCTGATGCGGGAACATCGACTGGAAGCGTAGAACGACCGGATGGGTCTTGGCGGCATCGGCGGGCACGGGCTGTCTCCTTTTGAGGCAGCCGGGAAATCGGTTCGTTCGAATCCGTTCGGAAATCGCGGGGACGACAAAGTGTTGGCCATCTACTCACTAGGAAAGTGACGCTCCGGGCCGTGGGCCCTCCTTGTCACTTTGCGTTCGCCGGGGGCTGTCGCCCCCGGACCCCGGCGTCGCTGACGCGCCGCTCGAAAGGCGTGTTGCCCTCTCGAGCTCTCCAAAGGCCTCCGGCCGGGGCAGGGCGTCGTTCCGCACTCCCCTGCACCCCTGCTCGGCAGGAGTCGCTCGCCACTCTCCCACCACCCGCTGGCAGCCGTCGGCTCGACCAGGGCGGCATTCCATCCGCCCTGGACCCACCCGGGCAGGGACACTCGCCGTTCCCTGCTCCCAAGGCCGCCTCAAGCGGGACCGGAAGGGCGTTTGCCACCCCTTCCGGCCTTCCCAGGCCTGAAGGAGGGCCGGTCCGGGCTGCGCGCGTCTTCGTGACGCGCAGCCCGGGCCAGCCTCCGAGAGAGAGAGGTTCGGAACGCGTCGATCATCCACAACAGGAGAGATTGATGCTCGATCAGAATACCCCAGACACCACCGAAGAGACCGCCGATTGGGCCAAAACCGTGCAACGCGGCGATATCGTGTTGTTCAAGTTCCCGATCCGGCTTGCCGGTGAAGGCGACAAGCCGAAGGTGCGGCCCTGCCTTGTGCTGGAGGTCGACGGCGACGGCGGTGAGCGGCGGATCGTGCTCGCTTACGGCACCTCAGCGTCCACCCCAGCCAATCGTGGCTACGAGATCGCGATAACCCATGTCGCGGACCTGCGAGCCGCCGGTCTGAACCGCGCAACCCGGCTTGTCGGTGCACGGTTGCTTTCGGTGAGTCCCAAGCACTCTGGTTTCAATGTCGGCGGCGCGGGGTCTCCGGTCGTCGGTCGCCTTACCGGCAATCGGCTCGAGCGGATGCAGCGGGTGCGCGCACGCCTGCACGCAGAACATGACATCGCTGCTGAACGCCGTTCGGAGTGCGGCCGAAAGCCGGTGACGGTCGAATATCGGGCTCGGCGAAAGACTCTCAAGGCTCGCAAAGCAGCAGCCTGACGACCGGCTGAGTGACCGGCCCCTCCTGTGAGGGCCGGTCCCGCACCGGTTCCCAGGCAATCAAAGGAAAACAGATGTTCCCAGCACCCACGACTTACCTGACCGCCAACACGCACCGGATGGTGCTTTTCCACGACCAGAAAATCCAAGCTGATTTCGCACGGATGGAGGACATCCACGCGGACGCTACCCAGCAGGTCCGCAATGCACTCGAAGCCATTGCTTTGCTTCCCTACGACAGTTTCAAGCCGATCCAGCGATGGGCCGACGATTTCACCAAGCTGGTCGAGAAGCATCGGCTTTTGTCCGAGGACTTCCGGCATGCTGCGCAATCTGCCTTGCGCGAGTTGGCAAAACTTGATCCCGAAGCAGCCCCGGGTGTGATCGATCGCACGATGCGTCACCTGCGCAATGCGTTGGAGGGATCCTATCGCGTTACCGATCTGCTCGCGGCTGACTTTGAGATCACCCGCTATCGCATCAGGCAGAGCTGACACCGAGATCGGCGGGTTTGACTCACCCGCCGTCAGGGCGCGCTGGTCTCACTCCCTTTCTGCTGTCCAGCCAGCGCGCCCGCACTTCCCAACAGAGCAGGCAAACCCCTTGAGGCATTTCCTCCGGGGGCCCTTGGTCTGTCTCCATTTCCCCGCCAGCACTGAAACCGAAGCCAGGAAGAGCACGAACAATGGCCACTGTCTCCACTCCAATAACTGCTGGCGCGGCTGCACTCGAAGAGTTCGGCCTCAACATGATCTCTGGCGAAGAACTCGCGCAGGCCGTCCGCTTTTCGGGAACGACCGGGCGGTTCCAGACCTGGTGCCGGCAGATCGGCATCAAGCCGGTGCCCGGGCGTCAAAACGTCTACGATCCAAAGCAGGTGCGTCATGCGCTCGATATCGCGCAGGGCATCATGTCGCCGCCCCCGAAAGTGGAAGAGGCCGCAAGCCTGACTGAGCAGCGGAGGGCGCGCCGTGCGGGAGCATGAGTTCAAAGGCGTGCATCGTGTGACCAAGGAACTCGCGGATGGGAATGCGCGCGTGTATCACTATGCCTTCCGTGGCGGACCGAAATTCTGGGACAGCTCGATGTCCTTCGGGCCGGGGTCCGATGAATATGCCTTCGCCTATGCGGATGTTCTGAGAGGTGCGGAAAAGCGCAGCGTGGGCCCGAAGCGGTCTTTGACCACGTCAGTCCTCGACCAATATCGTCGGTCGGCTCATTTCCAGAAACTCGCCCCACGGACGCGGTCCGACTACAACAAGTATCTCGACTCCTTCGATGCCGAATTCGGCGCCGACCCGATCAAGATGTTCGAAGAGCCTGAGTCCATCGGCGAAATCCGCGAGTGGAAGAACCAGTGGGCGCATTCGCCCAAGCAATACGACTATGCCACGACAGTCGTTACGCGCCTCCTGAACTGGGCGAAGGAAGAGGAGGGTGCAATTGCGGTGCATCATCACCATAGGGTCAAGCGGCTTTATGGCTCTGATCGCTCGGACATCATCTGGCTGCCTGAAGAACTGAATGCGATGCTTGCCGTGGCCGATGAGCGGGAGCGCCGTATTATCATCGCGGCGTCCGAAGGTGGGCTGACACCACAGGACATTGGCATTCTGACGCGCAGCCATGTTCAGAAAACGCCGATGGGTCGGCGGCTATACTTCCGGCGCACCAAGTCGGCCAAGCCAACCAGCATTCCCGTGACGCCAGCGTTTGCGTCGATCATCGATACGACACCGGCTGATCAGAAGTATCTCATTGTTTCGCTGAGTGGTCGGAAGTTGCAGGCGGTGCGTGCCTCACAGATTGTTTCCGACGTGAAGGCGCGGGCGAATGCCATGGCGAAGAAGGATGCGCGGCGTATTCACGTGCGCGATGAGCTGCGCCTTTACGATATGCGCGGCACTGCGGCGACGGAGCTGCTGCGCGCTGGTTGCACCTTGGACGAGATTGCCGCGACCATGGGGTGGGGCCTGCGCCACGCAGGCAACATGATCGAGAAATACGCGGCGGTCAGTCCTGACACATCCGACGAGGTTCTGCGCAAGCTGATGGTTGCGCGCACGCGGGCGCGTCAGGACGGCCACGAGTTCTAATCGAAGCGCGCCTGAAAACTCGTGGGCGTCAATGTCACATGGTGATCCAGCGGGGGCCGGAGCTCGAAAGCTCTCGGCCCTCGCGCGTTGTTGTAGATCCTGAAGAGATGCCAGGTGTCGCGGTTCGCCTCGGCGACGCGCAATTCGTTCTGCGAGATATGGAAGGGCGTCCGATCCCAGCCATTTGTCGTCTTCACTTCCAGCAGGCGCGGGGTGCCATCGGGAGCGTAGCTTGAGATGTCGTAGCCCGCGCCGTCGCCGATATCCTCGCTGACCCAAATCACCTTCCGCGCCAGATCATCTCGACCGGCATCTCTGAGCGTCGCACGTTCGTGGGCGAGGGCGCGTTCTTCCCCCAATCGTCCGAGGGCGCGATTTCGCTCTTGCTGGGCCGCGACATTGAAATGCCGAGCAATGGTGCGCATCTGCTCCGCCTCCTCCGGGGGAGGGGTGTTGCGCATTGTCGGTGGCGTGTCGACGAAGAGGCGAGGGTTTTGATAGGCCATCCCGGAAGGGGCCGCCTTGGGTAGCCTTTCGATCCATTCCGGATTGGCTTCGAGCCAGCGGTCGACGGCCTCGGCCAGCGCCATCTGCACGTTGAAGCGCGGCAGGTAGCCCTTGATGATTGGCTGACCAAACGCGGGCATCAGGGCCGAGATGTTTGCGTGCTTGAATTCGATGGAACCCTTTGAACGACCGATGCGATCTTGCAGCGCCCGGTTGTGCGCCGCTTTCACATATTTGCGGCCACAGAGATCATCCGCGAGCATGGCGAAGTAATCCGCCACGATCAGGTCGTTCTCTTCGTCTGTCCAAGGACCATCTGCCATTTCAGGACCTTAGCCACGGCCTCGCAACGTGTCACGCGCAGAGGCGAAATCCTACGAAACTGTAAACCGGCCTGTAAACCGGGCCGTTTTTCAGCCCGTCCCGGCAGCGAATTCGGCACTAATGTCGTTGAAAATAAGGTGGAGGCGAGTACCGGAATCGAACCGGTGTACACGGATTTGCAATCCGCTGCGTCACCACTCCGCCAACTCGCCATCCGTGGTGTGTTTCAGGCGTTTAGACGACTGAAGGGTAGAGCGCAAGAGGTTCTGCCATCGGCGCGCGCGGCCTCGCTGGTTTCGCCATTGTGCGGGCCGGGCGCGGGGCGGCGGGGCAGGGGCGGGCGTGGCCCGAAAGGCCGTGCGGTGTCTGTCTGGCAAGGCGCCAGGGGCCGCGCTTGGGGGACCGGCGCGGCGGGCGCGCCGGTCAGTGACAGATCGGTCTAGCCGAAATCGTGTTTCGACAGGGGCAGGCTGCGCACCCGCTGGCCGGTCAGCCGGGCCACGGCATTGACCACGGCGGGGGGAACGGCGGGCAGGCCCGGTTCGCCCACGCCGCCCATCTGGGCGCCGCTTTCGATCACCGCCACATGCATCTGGGGCATCATCTCGGGGCGCAGGATCTCGTAGCTGTCGAAATTGCGCGCAGTGGGCTCGCCGTTTTCATAGACCAGCTCTTCGACCAGGGTTTCCGACAGGCCCAGGGCCACGGCCGATTGCACCTGCGCCTCGATCACCGCCGGGTTGACGATCTGGCCCGGGTCGATCGCCGTCCAGATGTTGTGCACCCGCACCGCGCCCCGGTCGAGCGAGACCTCGGCCATTGCCGCCGCCTCCGAGCCGAAGGGCGAGGCCATGGCGACCCCGCGCGCCCGCATCGTGCCGTCCTCGGCCTCATAGGGACCTGGGCGCCAGCCGCCCGCCAGATCGGCGGTGCGGGTCAGCAGGGTGGTCAGCCGGTCGTTGCCCGACAGAAGCGACAGGCGCATCTCGTAGGGATCCAGCCCGCCCGCCTCGGCCATCTCGTCGAGGAAGCTTTCATACATGAAGTCATGCATCGAATGGCCGACCGACCGCCAATAGCCGATTACCGCCGGGTTGGGCATGTAGACCTGGCCGATCCGGCGGTTGGCGATGGCATAGCTCTTGCCCGAGATCCCCTCGGTGGCCGAGGCATCGCTGCCTGCGGGCGCGTTGTACCAACGTCCCGTGGGGCCTTCGCCCACCACCTCGGCGCTCAGCGCCACGGGGCCGTCGGGGCCCATGGCGCCACGGAACCGTGCCAGGCCCAGGGGGCGCGGGGCGTCGCGCAGGAAATCCTCTTCGCGGGTCCAGATCAGCTTCACCGGGCGGCCCACGGCGCGGGCCAGGGCGATGGCCTGGGGGAAGGGGTTGGCGGTCGGGTACAGGAAGTGACGGCCGAAGAACCCGCCCAGCATCTGGCTGTGGATGGTCACCTGGCCCGGCTCGATCCCGGCGGCCTCGGCCGCGGCGCCCTGGAACTGTTCGGGGGCCTGGTTCGGCAGCCACAGATCCAGCGTGCCATCAGCGTTGAACCGCGCGGTGGCCGAGGGCGGTTCGAGCTGGCCATGGACGACGAAGGGCGCGTCATAGGTTGCCTCGACCACCGTCTCGGCCCCCTCCAGCGCGGCCAGGGCGTCGCCTTCGGTCTCGACCGGGGTGAAGTCGCCATCGAAGCCCGCCAGGGTGTCGCGGAACCCGGCAGAGGAGAATTCGGCGGGCATCGGCCAGCGCGCCTCGCCCTCGGTCCAGGTGATCTGGGCGGCCTCGACCGCGCGGCGGGCCTGCCAGAACTTCTCGGCCACCACGGCCACGGCGCCGTCCAGCAGGTGCACCGAATGCACGCCGCGCATCGCCTCGACCTCGGCCTGGTTGGGGATCGCCTGCGGTGTCAGGCCCAGGCGCGGGGCGTGCTGGACGGCGGCCAGCAACATGCCGTCCACCTCGACATCCAGGGCATAGCGGGCCTGGCCGGTGGATTTGTCACGCACGTCAAGGCGCGGCATCCCGGTCTTCAGCCAGCGGAAATCGGCCTCGTCCTTCAGCGCCACTTCGGCGGGCACCGGCAGGTCCATGGCCGCCTCGGCCAGATCGCCATAGCTCAGCCGGTTGCCCGAGGCCGGGTCGACCACGGCGCCCGGTTCGGTGATGAGCGTGGCCGGGTCCAGATCCCACTGGGTGGCGGCGGCCTGCACCAGCATGGCGCGGGCCGAGGCGCCCAGCTGACGCATCACCGGATAGGCGGTGCGGGTCGACATGGATCCGCCGGTCAGGCGATAGCCGCCCATGATGCCGAAGGGGCCGCCCGGCGGGGCGATCTCGACGGCAAAGGCCATCGGGTCGAGGTCCAATTCCTCGCCCACGATCTGGGCCATGGCGGAATAGATGCCCTGGCCGCCCTCGATGAAGGGGCTGCGCAGGAAGGCGGTGCCATCGGGGCGCAGCTCAAGGAAGGCCTGCACGGCGGCGGGTTCTGCCGCGGCGCCCGCCTCCTGCGCCTTCGAGGCACGCAGCGGCAGGGAGGTGGCCAGCACCAGCGCGCCCGAGCCTGCCAGGAAGCCCCGGCGCGAGACGTTGACGGGGGCGGAGGCGGTCAGGATCTTGTCGAGAATACCCATGGATCAGCCCTCCGACGCGCTGTGCACGGCGGCACGGATCTTGTTGTAGGTCCCGCAGCGGCAGAGGTTGGTCATGGCCGCGTCGATGTCGTCATCGGTGGGGTTGGGCGTCTCGGTCAGCAGGGCCGTGGCGGCCAGAACCTGGCCCGACTGGCAATAGCCGCACTGGGGCACCTGGTTCTCGACCCAGGCCTCGACCACGCGGCGGCCAGTCTCGGTTTCCTCGACCGTCTCGATGGTGCGGATCTCGGCGCCTTCGACACTGTCGGCAGGGGTCACGCAGGACCGGGTGGCATAGCCGTCCACCAGCACGGTGCAGGCGCCGCATTGGGCCACGCCGCAGCCGTATTTTGTGCCCAGAAGGCCCAGTTCCTCGCGGATCACCCACAGCAGCGGGGTATCGGGCTCTACATCCACGTCATGTTCGGTGCCGTTGACTGTCAGCTTCATGGGGGCCTCCTTGCAGGTCCTATGTGGCGCGTCGGCGGCAGGGTGGCCCGGGGGAAGGGGCACGAGGGGCAGGCCGGCCGACGTCTGGATCATCAGGGTATAGAGTAGGGCGCCAGAGGCGATCCGCTAGGCCGGGCCCCGCGATAGGAGCGATGAGCGGACCTCATGAATGGGGTCCATACCTGCGGCGCGCGGGGCGCTGCGGCGTCATTTCCGTTGGAAATGCGGCCCCGCCCCTGTAGCACTGGGCGGCAAGAGACGGGCAGGGAGGGGGCCATGTCGCAGGCGGAAAGCTTCGACTATATCATCGTGGGCGCGGGCACGGCGGGCTGCCTGCTGGCCAACCGGCTGAGCGCCGATCCGGGCACCCGGGTCCTGCTGCTGGAGGCCGGGCCGCGCGACAGCTACCACTGGATCCACATCCCCGTGGGCTATCTTTACTGCATCGGCAATCCGCGGACCGACTGGCTTTACTCCACCGAAGGGGCGCCGGGGCTGAACGGGCGCAGCCTGCTGTACCCACGGGGAAAAACCCTGGGTGGCTGTTCCTCGATCAACGGCATGATCTACATGCGCGGCCAGGCGCGGGATTACGACAACTGGGCCCGGATCACCGGCGAGGGGGAATGGGCCTGGGATTGCGCGCTGGAGGATTTCAAGCGCCACGAGGATCACTATCGGCTGGACGGCGGCGCCGATCCGGTGACTGGCGACAACAGCCGCTTTTCCGACCTGCACGGGTCGGGCGGCGAATGGCGGGTCGAGAAACAGCGCCTGCGCTGGGACGTGCTGGACAGTTTCGCCGAGGCCGCCACCGAGGCGGGCATCGAGCCCACCGAGGATTTCAACACCGGCGACAATGCGGGGGTGGGCTATTTCGACGTGAACCAGCGCGCGGGCTGGCGCTGGAACAGCTCGAAGGCCTTTCTGCGCCCCGCCAGACACCGCCCGAACCTGACCATCTGGACCGAGGCCCAGGCCGAGCGGCTGACCTTCGCGCCCGAGGGCGCGCTGCGTTGTGACGGGGTGGTGGTACGCCGCGCCGGGCAGCAGGTCACCGCCCGCGCCCTGCGCGAGGTGGTGCTGTCGGCGGGCGCGGTGAACACGCCGGCCCTGTTGCAGCTGTCGGGGCTGGGCCCCGCGGGTCTGCTGCGCGAGACCGGGATCGAGGTGGTGCAGGACATCCCCGGGGTGGGCGAGAACCTGCAAGACCACTTGCAGATCCGCGCGGTCTTCAAGGTTGCGGGGACCAAGACCCTGAACGCCCTGACCGCCAGCCTGTGGGGCAAGGCGAAGATCGGGCTGGAATATGCCCTGCGCCGCTCGGGCCCCATGAGCATGTCGCCGAGCCAGCTGGGCGCCTTCACCCGCTCGGACCCCGACCGGCCCCATCCCAACCTGCAATACCATATCCAACCGCTGAGCCTGGAGGCCTTCGGCCAGCCCCTGCATCCCTTCCCGGCCATCACCGTCTCGGTCTGCAACCTGAACCCCACCTCGCGCGGCCATGTGCGCATCGCCTCGGCTGACCCGCGGGCGGCGCCGAAGATCGCGCCCAACTACCTGTCCACCGACGAGGACCGCCGCATCGCCGCCGCCAGCCTGCGCCAGGTGCGCGGCATCATGGCCCAGCCCGCCATGGCCCGCTACGCCCCCGAGGAATACAAGCCCGGCCCCAAGTACCAAAGCGACGAGGACCTGGCGCGGCTGGCGGGCGACATCGCCAGCACGATCTTCCACCCCGTGGGCACCGTGCGCATGGGCGCCGCCGAGGACAGCGCCGCGCCCCTGGACCCGCATCTGCGGCTGAAGGGCGTCGCCGGGCTGCGGGTGGCCGATGCCTCGGTCATGCCCGAGATCACCAGCGGCAACACCAATGCGCCCACCCTGATGATCGCCGAAAAGGCCGCCGCCTGGATCCGCCAGGGGCTGTAGGACAAGCTTTGAGGGTGCCAGGCGGCGTTTTGCTGCCTCTCTGCTGGGCGGCGGGGCGCGAAACGGGGGGCAGGGGGCGCTTCGCTCTTGACGATACGCGGGCCGAGGCCGCAAACCGCCCAAATGGCGGCCCGCCCCCCGACTCCCCCGCCCCCCGTGCCGCACGCCCTGACGTCCCCTGATCCCTGCCGGAGGCCTGCCTGATGGAAAACTCGTTCAAGGACCGTTTCACCACCGCCGCCCCCGTGGTGCCCCAGGGCGACGCCTTCTTCCCGCTGCCAGCCCCCGACAAGCCGCGCGTCTTCGCCTTCCTGCTGGTGCCGGGCTTCACCCTGCTGGCCTTCTCGGCGGCGGTCGAGGCGCTGCGGATCGCCAACCAGCTGTCGCAACATGCCCTCTATCAGTGGCGGGTGCTGTCGGTGGACGGGCAGGCGGTGACCTCCTCCTCGGGCATCCCGATCGGGGTCGAGGGGGCGATCGACCGGCTGTCGCGTGACACCAACCTGTTTGTCTGCTCGGGCAACCCGGCCTCCGAGGCGATGGTGCCCGCGGTGGTGGGCGCGGTGCAGCGCCATCACCGTTTCGGCGGCATGGTGGGCGGCATCTGCACCGGCGCCGTGGCCCTGGCCCGCGCCGGGCTGCTGTCGGACCGCGCCTTTACCCTGCATTGGGAGAACCTGCCCGCCTTCCGCACCCATTTCCCCGACCTGGTGCCGAAGGAAACCAAGTACGAGATCGACGGCCGCCTGATGACCTGCGGCGGCGGCTCGGCCGCCATCGACATGATGCTGGAACTGATCGGCCGCGACCATGGCGAGGAATTCGCCGCCATGGTCTCTGAAATGTGCCTGCGCAAGGTCCGCGTCGGTCGCGAGGAAGAACAGCGCAGCTCGACCTCGGTGCTGATCCGCACCCGCCATCCGGGCCTTCTGTCCATGGTCGAGCTGATGAAATCGCACCTCGAAGATCCGCTGACCATGGAAGAGCTGGCCCTGACCTCGGGCTATTCGCGGCGCCATATCGAGCGGCTGTTCATGTCGGTCTTCGGCAAGACCCCGGGCGAGTTCTATCGCGGGTTGCGCTTGGATCACGGGCGGATGCTGCTCAGCTCGACCGATCTGGAACTGATCGACGTGGCGACCGCCTGCGGTTACGCTTCGGTCGGACATTTCTCGCGCTGCTTCAAGACGCGGTTCGGGGTGGCGCCCACGGCCTATAACCGGGCCCTGGGCCGCGCCCGGCGCAGCACCCGGCGGGGCTGACCGTCGGGGCCTGGCCCCCGATCCCGTTCCGGCGGCGCGCGCGATCTGCGCAGCACCGAAGGAGACGGCCATGGCAAACCCCCTTTACGACACCCTGTTCGGGGCGCATCGCGGCAGCGGTCGCCCCTTCCTCTACCTGCCCGGAGAGGACACCCTCAGCTATGACGGCTTTCTCGACATTGCCGCGCGCTTTGCCCATGCGCTGACCACCTGCGGGCTGGGGCCGGGCGACCGGGTGGCCATCCAGGTCGAGAAATCGGCCAAGGCGCTGGCGCTTTATGCCGGGGCGATCCAGGCGGGGGTGATCGCCCTGCCGCTGAACACCGCCTATACCCCCGCCGAACTGGCCTATTTCGTCGAGAACTCGGGCGCCCGGCTGCTGGTCTGCGACCCGGCCCGCGAGGTCGAGCTGGCGGCGATGGCGGCAGGGTTCGGCGCGCGCTGCGAAACCCTGGGCGGCGACGGTCTGGGCTCGCTGAACGAGATCGCCGGGACCATGCCCGCGACCTTTGCCACCGTCGATCGCGAGGCCGACGACCTGGCGGCCTTCCTTTACACTTCGGGCACCACGGGGCGGTCGAAGGGCGCCATGCTGACCCAGGCCAACCTGCTGTCCAACGCCCAGACCCTGGTCGAGCTGTGGCGCTTTACCGACCAGGACGTGCTGCTGCACGCCCTGCCGATCTTCCATACCCACGGCCTGTTCGTGGCGACCAACGTGATCCTGGCGGCGGGGGGCGCGATGATCCTGCTGCCAAAGTTCGACCTCGATCAGGTGATCGCGGCCCTGCCGCAGGCGACCTCGATGATGGGGGTGCCGACCTTCTACACCCGGCTGCTGGACGATGCCCGCTTCACCCCCGAACTGACCGGGCACATGCGGCTTTTCATCTCGGGCTCGGCGCCCCTGCTGGCCGACACCCATGTGCAGTTCGAGGGGCGCACCGGCCACCGCATCCTGGAACGCTATGGCATGACCGAGACCAACATGAACACCTCGAACCCCTACGAGGGCGAGCGGCGGGCGGGCACCGTGGGCCTGCCCCTGCCGGGGGTCGAGCTGAAGGTGACCGACCCCGAGACCGGCGCCGAATTGCCGCGCGGTGAGGTGGGGGTGATCGAGGTGCGCGGCCCCAACGTCTTCAAGGGCTATTGGCAGATGCCCGAGAAGACGGCGGCAGAGCTGCGCGCCGATGGGTTCTTCATCACCGGCGATCTGGGGCAGCAGGCCGCAGACGGCTATGTCACCATCGTTGGCCGCGCCAAGGATCTGATCATCGCGGGCGGCTACAACATCTATCCGAAGGAAATCGAACTGGTACTGGACGACCAGCCCGGCGTTCTGGAAAGCGCGGTGATCGGCGTGCCCCATCCCGACCTGGGCGAGGCGGTGGTGGCGGTTCTGGTGCCGGAAAAGGGCGCCACGCTCGACCTGGCGCAGATCGAGGCGGCGGTCGGTGACGCCCTGGCCCGGTTCAAGCATCCCCGCCACTATGTCCTGGTGCCGGAACTGCCGCGCAACACCATGGGCAAGGTGCAGAAGAACCTCCTGCGCGAGACCCACGGCGGGCTGTTCGCCAAGGGGTGACGGGCCAAATCCCAAGGCGGGCGGATCCGGGGAAAGGAAGGGAAGCACCGGAGGCGGGGGACATGCCCCCGGTGCCCAGGGATCGCGACGAGGGTTACACGATCCCTAAAACCGATGCGCGGTCTTGTACGGGACGGGGGCATCGGACAGGAACTCAACGGTCCCAGCACCGAGGAAGTTCCCGCAAAAAGTCAGTCGCGGGCGAAAAAAGTTTCAGAGGCGTCGACCGGGGGCATCCGGTCCACGGCTTCGGTCTGGCAATCGCCCTGAAAACGGGCGCCCGCGGCCGAGACCAGGGCGCGGAACAGGCGGCGCTGGCGATGCGCATAGACCAGGTGTTCGGGGTGCCATTGCACGCCGATGGCAAAGGGATCGGCCAGGCTTTCCAGCGCCTGGGGCATCCCGCCTTCGTCCCGCGCCGACAGGCGCAGGCCCTGGCCCAGCTGGTCCACCGCCTGGCTGTGCAGGGCGTTGACCCTCATCGGCTGGGTGCCCGCCAGATCCGCCAGCCGGGTTTGGGGCAGCACCTCGACCCGGCGGCGCGGCAGGATGGTGCGATAGCGGCGCGAGGCGTCATAGACCGCGAAGGCATCCTGGTGCAGCGTGCCGCCCAGCACCACGTTCAGCATCTGCGCGCCCCGGCAGATGCCCAGCACTGGCAGGCCCTGACCGCGCGCCGCCTCGATCACCCGCGCTTCCATCCGGTCGCGGGCCGGGTCCAGGGTGACGCCCGCGCGCAGCTCGCCACCGTAAAGCATCGGCGCGATGTCGTCGCCGCCGCCGATCACCACCCCGTCCACCGCGGCCAGGTCCACCTCGGCCTCGGTGATCCAGCGCAGGGCGCGCCCCCCCGCCAGGGCCACCTGTAGGCGGATCAGCGGGAAGATGCGCCAGGCCGAGCGGGCCGAGACGGTGACCCCGATCCGGGGGCGCGCGGCGCGGTCCCCGTCGCTATCGCGGCGGCGCAGGATCATCCGCGCAGGCCCTCGGCCAGCCTGCGCAGGTCGCCATGCCCCGCCGGGGTCAGGATCTCTTCCGAGGCCTCGACCCAGCCGTTCAGTTGCAGGCGCACCCGGCCCACCGGATCGGCGCGCATCTCGCGCCAGCGGGCGGAAAGGCGGTCGAGCGTGGGCCGGTCCTCGGCCAGGCGTTCGATGGCGCACCACAGGGCCCATTCGCCCGACAGGCTCCAGCCCGGATCGTCGATGCGGCAATCGGGCATCCGGTAGTGATAGGCGGGCCGCGCCGAGACCGTGCCGCCCGCGCCACGCGCCAGGGCGTCGCGGGTCAGATCGGGGCACAGGTGGGCGAAGATCGGCAGCATGTCGAGGGCGTGGTTCCGCGAATGGGTGACGCCCAGATAGCTTTGCACCAGCGCCTCCAGCCGGTCCGGGCAGCCCTGGGCCAGCACGTCCAGCAGCCGTTGCGGATAGGGGTCGACGAAGGGCAGGGCGCGGCGCGACAGGTCCAGGCTGTAGGCGTCGCGCAGCAGCGGTTCGGCCAGGGCGAAGGCGGTCAGCACCGACCACAGGTGATCCGCCGTGGCGGCGGCGATCTGCACGTTCAGATGCAAGCCAAAGCCCAGCAGGATCCCCTCGTCGGTGCCGCTGGCCCCGGCGGCGCGGAACCGGGCCAGCACCGCGTCCAGATCGCCCAGCCGGGCGGGGTCGAAGGGGGCGGTGACCAGTTCCACCGGCACCACGTTGCGCGCCAGATCCAGCGCGGCGCGGCCCAGGGCGCTTTGGCCCCGGTCGCGCAGGGTGGTGTCCATGTAGATCTTGCAATCGCCGAAGGGGGTGCCGCTGACCGTGTAGTCGCCCGCCGTCTCGGACAGCTGCCCGCCCGTGACCTCGGCCAGGATCCGGGCGGCGCGGCCCTCGGTCAGGCCGCCGAACTCGACCTCGACCCCCAGCAGACGGGGCTGGCCCGCGTCATCCTCGGGCCGGGGCAGGGCGGCGGCGTTGGGGCGGGGCGACATGGCGGCGGGTCCTTTCGCGGCAGGGGGGGCGCCGGGCGCGGCCTGGCGGCGCCCGGGCCGGGGTCAGTAATCCAGCGGTTCGGGCTGGAAGCTGGCGACCTCGAAACTGATCGTGGCGCGGTACTCGTGTTCGCCGTCCTCGATCTCGATCTGGCTGCCCAGCTGGGTGGCGAAGGCGCGGATCAGCTGGTTGCCCAGCCCGGTGCTTTCGACATCCTCGATCATGTGGTGGCCGCGCCCCTTGGAATTGGCCACGCTGAGGCGCGCGCGCGTGCCCTCCTGCACCAGCGACAGGGTCATCCAGGGGGTGCCCGCATCGCTGCCGGTGTATTTCACCCCGTTGGCCATCAGTTCCGAGGCCAGCAGCGACAGCGGCACAGCCTGGTCGGGGTACAGGATCACGTCCTCGACGTCATATTTGACCCGGATGTGATGCCCCCCCGAAGAGGAGGCCTGCAAGGTCTGGTTGGCCACCTCGTGCACCAGCTTGCCGACGTTGACCTGGCCCTGGCTTTCCACCTGGTGCAGGTTGCGGTGGATCGAGGCCATGGCCAGCACCCGGTCCTGAAGCCGCGCCAGGATGGCCTTGGTTTCCGGCGAATGGGCGCGGCGGATGTTCATGTTCATGATCGAGCTGATCAGCTGAAGATTGTTCTTCACCCGGTGGTGCACTTCCTTCAGCAGCACATTGCGTTGGCGCACGGCGTTTTCCAGCTCGGCCTGGTCGTGCAGGATCGTCTCGGCCATGAGGATGAAATCCTCTTCCATGTTCTTCAGCTCATCGGCGGCATAGCGCATCGAGCGCGCGCCCTCGAAGGTGCGCACCCGTTCAAAGCGGCGCATCCGGCGCGACAGCTGGCGGATGTGGCGGCCCGCCATGCGGTCGATGGCCACCAGCCCGACCACGGCCGAGGCGATCCACATCAGCAGCGGGAACAGGATCACCGGCACCTGGACGCGGTCGCTCATGTCGTCGACAGAGGGCCAGATGCCCAGGGCGAAAACCTCGTCCTCGACGATGGGCACGATGACGTAAAGGCGGTCGTCGCCCAGGCGGCTTTGGCCGGAAAAGACCATCGGTGCCAGCCGCGCCATGTCTTCCGGGGTCGAGCGGATCGGCAGCAGCTCCTGGGTCAGATCGCCGCCTGGCCCGCCCTTTTCGGCATTGCTGGTCAGTACCTCGCCCAGGGCGTTGAAGGTTATCAGGTAATCGGGGGCGGCGCCGAAGCTGGGTTCCTGCGCCAGGTTCAGATTGGCATGGGGGACCGAAATGGCAGTGTAGCCCACGTAGTCGCCCTGGACCATGACCGGATGCGAGACCACCAGCACCGAGGTGCCGCTGATTGCCGCCTCATGGGCGACCATCACGCGCGGGCGGCGTTCGCGGATCAGTTCAAGGTGCGCGGCATCTTCCGAAACGTCCTGACCGACGCCCCGCGACGAACAGCTGACCTGACCGTCCACCGGCACGAAGGCGGCGACGCTGAAGTCGGGCATGGCCGCGTTGAACTCTTCCATCACCTGGCGACAGCCCGGCGCGTCGCCGCCCTGGGTTTGCACCATGCGCGCCAGGGCGGCCGTGGCGCCGAAGGCCTGTTGCAGCACCGCGCGTTCCTGTTCGACCCCCTGCTGGGTCAGGGCCAGCAGGGACAGGCGGGTGACTTCCTCGGCCTGCGAGGACACCTGATTGGTCTGATAGATCGCGATGGAGCCGATGGGGATCAGCGCCAGGGACAGGACCCCTGCGATCCGGACCGACAGGGACCGGAACCAGGGGGTATTCGCACTATGCGGCATTGGGTCTCCCGCCGGTCAACGCGCGGTCATCGGCTTTGAGGTGACCACGGCCATGGTGGCGGGGTCCGTCAGCTCCAGCGCTTCGTCATCGTTCAACTGCATCAGTTCCGCCAGCTTGGCCCGGCCACGGTTGGCGCGGCTCTTGATGGTGCCGACGGCCACGCCACAGCTTTCCGCCGCTTCCTCGTAAGAGGCGCCAAGCGCGCCCACCAGGACCAGCGCCTCGCGCTGTTCATCGGGCAGCTGGTTGAAGGCGGTGCGGAAATCGGCCAGGGCCAGACGGCCGTCATGGGCAGGCTTCTCGGACAGGCTTTCGGCAAAGACGCCGTCCACATCGGCCACTTCGCGGCGGGTCTTGCGCAGGGACGAGTAATAGGTGTTGCGCAGGATGGTGAAGAGCCAGGCGCGCAGGTTGGTCCCGGCCTGGAACTTCTCGATATTGGTCCAGGCCTTGACGATGGCGTCCTGAACCAGGTCGTCGGCGGTGGCCGAGTTCCGGGTCAGACCCAGGGCGAAGGCCCGCAGCGCCGGCAGGTGATCGACAAGTTCGTCGCGCGGATTGGGGCCCGACAGGCCGCTGGCCTCGGTCGCGGCGCTGCCCTTGGCAGGGGTCGCAGAGACGCTCATTCTCCATGCTCCTGCTGATCGGGGGCGGAGGCGTGGCTATCCTGCTCCTGAAGTTGCTTCAGCAGATCCTTGAACCGGTCGGGAACGTCCTCGTCCAGAGTGGTCTGGAACACGCGACGCAGGTTATCGTCGATCCCGCCGACTGCGCTTGATTTTGTCTGGCCCAATGTCATGTTCCCCTTTCGATAGTCCGAGAAATTCTCATCGCTGGCGGAACCCAACGTGTGATCCGGAGTTAGGTTCCTGAAAAATGCAAAAAAGGGGATAAAATGTCAGTCTCTTCCGGCAACGCATCGTCTACCGGTGATCTCGCAAGCCTGATCGGTGCGCACCTGCCCTTCCTGCGCCGCTACGCGCGGGCGCTGACCGGGGCACAGTCCAGCGGTGACGCCTATGCCGCCGCCACGCTAGAGGCGATCCTTCAGGACCGTTCGGTCTTTGAAGGGGGCATCGGCGAGAAGGTCGCCCTTTTCAAGGTTTTCCATACCATCTGGGCCAGTTCCGGGGCCCCCGTCGCCGTCGAGGCCGCGGGGCTTGAGGCGCAGGCGCAGCGGCATATGGCCAAGCTCAGCCCGAACACCCGCGAGGCGCTGCTGTTGCACACCATCGAAGATTTCAACGTCTCCGAAGTGGCCGCCGTCATGGGCACCGACGAGGCCGAGGTCGAGACCCTTCTCGACACCGCCCGCCAGGAGATGGCCGATGCGGTCTCGGGCCGGGTGCTGATCATCGAGGACGAGGCGATCATCGCCATGGACCTGGAGGCCCTGGTGGCCGAGATGGGCCACAAGATCACCGGCGTCGCCCGCACCCATACCGAGGCCGTGGCCCTGGCCAAATCCGAAACCCCGGACCTGATCATGGCCGACATCCAGCTGGCCGACAATTCCAGCGGCATCGACGCGGTGAACGAGATCCTGGGCGAGCTGGGCGAACGTCCGGTGATCTTCATCACCGCCTTCCCCGAACGGCTGCTGACCGGCGACCGCCCGGAACCGGCCTTCCTGATCTCCAAGCCCTATCGCGAGGATCAGGTGCGCTCGGCGGTCAGCCAGGCGATGTTCTTTGCCTCGACCGAGACGCTGAAGACCTGAGGGCGCCGCACAGCGCCGTTGCAAAGAAAGACCCCGTCGGTTGTGACTCCGGCGGGGTCTTTTCATTGTTGACGTTTCTTGCTCTGCCTGGGGCTCAGTACCAGCGCGAGTTGTCGTCGAACTCGTCCCGGTGCCGAGCCTCCGTTACATGCAGCAGGAGCGACAGGATCCCGAGCCCCGCAAAGAGCAGGAACAGGATCTGCGCGATCCCCGCAGAGGCTGCCGCGATCCCCGCATATCCGAAGACTCCGGCGATGAACGCGACAGCGAAGAACGTAATGGGCCAGATCATGGCGCACCTCCGTTTCTGTGCCGCTTAATGGCCTCTCGGCCGTCTCGGGGATTCAAACGCGGTACGCCACCGCAGGTTCCGCCGCACCCGCGGGGAATTCGGCGAAATTTATCTCAAATCGGGGGTGTTACGGTCTCTCACCGGTCCAGATCGTCACCTGCCGTGACGCCCGAGATCAGCTGATAGGACAGCAGGTCGGTCATCTTCGCCGGGTCGCGCAGCAGCGGGGTCACTCCCTGGCGCAGGCGCTGCAACAGGGTGTCGGGCGCCACCAGGACGCGGGCGGCCTGGGCGGCGTCGGGGCACAGGGTGAACTGCACCAGATCCCCCGGCCCGGCCTGCATCAGACGCGGCAGATCCTCGGGGTGCAGGGATCCGATGCGGGGATAGCCGCCGATGGTCTGGCACTCGGGGCCCAGCACATAGGGCGTGCCGTCGCCGGTGATCTGCACATCCCCCGCCTGGATCGGCTCCGAGGCCATGGCCCCGGCGGCCAGATGCCAGAGGGGCGGGCCCGCGCCCTGCGACCGGTCCAGCAGTTGCAGCGCCTGGCGGTTGCTGCGCGGGCCACGGGCGAACCGGGCGGCGCAGAAGGCCTCCAGCCGCTCCGGGCCGAACTGGTCGGTCTGCGGTCCGGGCAGCAGGCGCAGGGTGCCGCCGCCGAAACGTGGCGCGGGGCGCAGGGTGCAGGCGGGGCGGGCGGGATCAGGGTCGGGGCCGACCGGCAGGCGCGCGCCGTCGTCCAGGGGCGCGCCGATCCCGGCGGCCAGATGGGTGGC
This sequence comes from Pseudooceanicola aquaeponti, assembly GCF_050897975.1. NCBI lineage: Bacteria > Pseudomonadati > Pseudomonadota > Alphaproteobacteria > Rhodobacterales > Paracoccaceae > Pseudooceanicola > Pseudooceanicola aquaeponti. Next base: position 339,569 of record NZ_JBPAXY010000008.1, on the reverse strand, counting down.
GCGGCTGCCCAGCAGGGCGGGTGTCTCCAGCCCGCCTGCCGGGGTCAGATAGCCCACGGCGCCGCCGGTCGCCCCGCCGATGCGCAGCACCTCGCCCGGGCGGACCGGATGGGCCGCGTGCCAGGCCAGGGGGCGCCCGTCCAGCTCGGCCTGCATCGGCGCCCCGGTCAGGGCCAGGCGCAGGGGGGCCGTCACCTCGAACCGGGCGCCCAGGCCCGGCATTTCGACCGCCGCCACCGGGGCGGGCAGGCCCAGCAGGGCCGCGGCCTCCCACAGGGCCAGGGGGTCGAAGGCGCCGCCCCGCGACAGGCCCTGCGCGCCATAGCCCGGGCGGCCCAGGTCCTGCACCGTCAGGGCGGGGCCGGGGGCGCGCAGGATCAGTTGGGCGGCGGGGGCGCTCATTGCAGCACCTCCAGCCGGGCGCCGCCCATCGGGTCCAGCCCCGCCAGCTCGGCCGCCGGGGCGATGTGAAAGCGGATCTCGTCGCCCGCCCGCAGCGGCATCGGCTCGGGCGCCTCGGGCTGGAAGGGGCGGAAGGCGCAGCGGCCACACTGCATCCAGCCGGTCGGCGAGGCATTGGCGAAAAGCACCAGTTGCCGGATCGCCAGGGTCAGCGCGCCCGCGGGCACGCGGCGCAGCTCGGCCCGGCGCGGCAGGTCGAAGGCGGGGGGCAGGAGGCCCAGATAGGGCTGGCCGGGGGCAAAGCCGATGGCCAGCACCCGGGGCCGCGCCGCCTGCAAGGCCGCGATCACCTGATCCTCGCTCTGGCCGCTTTCGGCGGCGATCTCGGGCAGGTCGGGGGCATCCGCCGCCTCGACGCTGACCGGCAGATGCCAGCGCCGCGCGGGCGGCGCCTCGGCCAGCGCCAGCCAGTCGCGCGCGGCCAAGAGCGCCCGGGCGTCTTCGAGGATCCGCGCGCCTTCGACCGCCAGCGGGTCATAGCGCAGCAGGACCGAGGCCGGGGCGGGGACCACCTCGCTCAGACCCTCCAGCGCGCCCGCCTCGGCGGCGAAGGCCTGGGCGGCGCGGTTGGCCGCCGCGCTGAAGGTCGTGCCGAAACGCACCAGGATCCCGTCCAGCCCGAGGGGCAGAAGGGCGGGCAGGGCGTCGGTGTCGGCGGCGGTCATCAGGCAGGCTCCGGGGCGCGGGCGAGGGAAAGGGCACAGCTTGCAACTCCGCCCCCGCTTGTCAATCCGGGCAGGGGGGCGGGCAGGGCAATGCCTGGACCGCGCAAAGGCACCCCTTTCATCCGACAGCCGGAAATACTCCGGGGGGACGCGCGCGGGACGCGCGGCCGGGGGGGGGGCAGCGCCCCCTTGCTTGCGCCGCCCCTCGCTTGCGCGCCGGGGCTTCGATCCGCCGCCGCGATCGGCTAGACTGGGGGCCGAGCAGACGAGGTGGGTGCATGACAACGACAACACAGGGCGCGGGCGCCCCGCGCCGGATCCCCCTGTGGCAGGGGCGGATCCGTGCCGCGCTGACCGCGTTGTTCCTGGCCGCCATGGTGATTCCGGGCCCCGCCGTCCGTGCGCAGGACTTCACCGGCCGCGCCACCCTGCTGCCCGGCCAAAGCGAAATCCGCGACCGGCGCGGCACGCTGGATCTGCGCCTGGAGCTGAGCCAGGGCGTACCCTACCGCATCTTCACCCTGGAGGATCCGCGCCGCATCGTGCTGGACTTCCGCGAGGTGGACTGGCGCGGGGTGGACCCCAAGGTGCTGCTGAATTCCGACCTCGCCTCGGGGCTGCGCATGGGCCAGTTCCGCCCCGGCTGGTCGCGCATGGTGATCGACCTGACCGCGCCCCTGGCCCTGGAAGAGGCCGAGATGCGCATCACCCCCGACAGTGGCCGCGCCCGGCTGACGGCGCGCTTTCGCCCGGTGACGCCCCAGGCCTTCGCCCTGCTGTCAGGCCTGCCGGAAACGCCGGGCTGGGGCGTCGAGACCGGCCCGGTGCTGATGCCAGAGGCGCCGCCGCGCGCCCCCGACGGGCCGCTGCGCATCCTGTTGGACCCGGGCCATGGCGGCATCGACCCGGGCGCCGAGCGCGAGGGCGTGGTCGAGGCCGACCTGATGCTGACCTTCGCCCGGGAACTGCGCGAGGCGCTGCGCCGCGCCGGGGCCGAGGTCTATCTGACCCGCGACAGCGACACTTTCGTCAGCCTCGAGGGGCGGGTGGCCATGGCCCACGCGCTGGAGGCCGATCTGTTCGTCTCGCTTCATGCCGATGCGCTGCCCTCGGGGCGGGCGCTTGGGACCACGGTGCATACCCTGGCGCGCTCGGCCAGCGACGAGGCCAGCCGCCTGCTGGCGGAACGCCATGACCGTGCCGACCTGCTGGCGGGTATCGACCTCAGCGACAGCGACGACCAGGTGGCGGGGGTGCTGATGGACCTGGCCCGGGCCGAGACGCAGCCGCGCAGCGAGCAATTGGCCGATGCCATCGTCGGTGCCCTGCGGGTCGAGGGGCTGCCGCTGAACACCCGGCCGCGCCGCTCGGCGGGCTATTCGGTGCTGAAGGCGCCCGATGTGCCCTCGGTGCTGGTCGAAACGGGCTTCATCTCGTCGCAGCGCGACCGCGAGAACCTGACCGATCCCGCCTTCCGCGCCCGCCTGGCCGCCGCCGTGCGCGACGGCATCCTGGCCTGGAAGATCGCCGATGACACCCTGGCGCCGCTGCGCCTGAAGTAAGGGCGGCGCCCCCGGGGCGCTGTTTCGCCGGGGCGCGGGCCGGGCCACCGCCCCGCCTGGCAAGGCAAAGGCGCCCCGCCGCCGGTGCCGGGCCCTTGCAGGGATGTGTTTTGACCGCTGCGGGCCCCGGGTCTATATGGTCGGGCCTAATCAGAGAGGCCCGGGCGCGTGATCAGATTCGTACTTTCCTTCTTCGGCGGTATTTTCACCCTGGTGACCGCCGGTATCGCGATGGTGGCCCTGTCGGTGGGCGCGATCTTCTGGGTCTATGGCCGGGATCTGCCCAGCCATGAGGCCCTGGCGCGCTATCAGCCGAAATCCATCAGCCGGATCTATTCCGGCGAGGGCCAGCTGATCGACGAATTCGCCCGCGAACGGCGCCTTTACACCCCCACGGACGAGATCCCGGACCTGGTGAAATTCGCTTTCATCTCGGCCGAGGACAAGAATTTTTACACCCACGCGGGCTATGACATCCGCGCCATCGCCGCCGCGGTGGTCGAGGCCGTCCGCTCGGGCGGGCAATCGGTGCGCGGGGCCTCGACCATCCCGCAGCAGGTCGCCAAGAACATGTTCCTCAGCGGTGACCGCAAGATCGAGCGCAAGGTGAAAGAGGTGATCCTGGCCTCGCGCCTGGTGGAAAGCCTGCCCAAGGACGAGATCCTGGGGATCTACCTGAACGAGATCTTCCTGGGCCAGAACTCTTACGGGGTGACCGCCGCCGCGCGGACCTATTTCAACAAGTCCCTGGCCGATCTGACCCCGGCCGAGGCGGCGATGCTGGCCTCGATGCCCAAGGCGCCCAGCGATTACCACCCGGTGCGCCGCGAGGCGCGCCTGCACGAACGCCGCGACTACGTGTTGGGCGAGATGGTGCAGAACGGCTATATTGACCAGGCCGCCTATGAAGAGGCGATGGCCACCCCGATCCAGTCGGTCCAGGGGGGCGATTTCGAACCCTTCCGCAAACAGCTGCCGCCGCGTGATTATTTCACCGACGAGATCCGCCGCCAGCTGTCGCAGGACTTCGGCGAAGAGGAATTCTTCTCGGGCGGTTTCACCGTGCGCGCCACGGTCGATCCCGAGATGCAGGAGGTGGCGGCCCGCGCCCTGCGCCACAAGCTGGAAGAGTTCGACCGCACCCTGGGCGTCTGGCGGGGCACCGAGGCGGTGATCGCCGCCGATCAGCTGGGCAGCGAAGAGGCCTGGCGCGCCGCCCTGGCCGAGGCCGAGGTGCCGCGCGACATCGACCTGGGCGGTCCATGGATCCCGGCGGTCGTGCGCGAGGTTGCGGCGCAAAGCCTGACCCTGGGGATCGAGGATGTGGCGCTGGACGACCCACGCGGCGCGGACGTGCCGCGCAGCGACATCCAGTGGCTGAAGGGCGATTTCTTCGACAATTTCGAGGTCGGCGACGTGGTGCTGGTGCGCGAGGCCAAGGCCAGTTCTGGCGCCTTCGATCACTGGTCCCTGCGCCAGGTGCCCGAGGTGCAGGGCGGCTTCATGGCGATGGACGTGAACAACGGCCGGGTGATCGCCATGCAGGGCGGCTTCAGCTATCAGGATTCGGTCTTCAACCGTGCCACCCAGGCGCGGCGCCAGCCCGGCTCCAGCTTCAAGCCCTTCGTCTATGCCTCGGCGCTGGACAGCGGCTATACCCCCGCCACGATCGTCATCGACGCGCCGATCGAGATCGACACCGGCGAGGGGATCTGGCGGCCCAAGAACTCGTCCAACAAGTTCTACGGGCCGACGCCCCTGCGCACCGGTATCGAGATGTCGCGGAACCTGATGACCATCCGCCTGGCGCGCGAGGTGGGCATGGACACGGTGGCGCAATATGCCGAACGCTTCGGCGTCTATGACGAGATGGGGCCCTATCTGGCCAACTCGCTGGGGGCGGAAGAGACGACGCTGTACCGCATGGTCGCGGCCTATGCGATGTTCGCCAACGGCGGCGAGCGGGTGGAACCCACCCTGGTGGACCGGGTGCAGGACCGCTACGGCAAGACGATCTATCGCCACGACCAGCGGATCTGCGTGGAATGCGAAGATCTGGCCCTGCCGCCCAGCCAGAGCCCGCGCATCCTGCCCAACCGGCAACGGGTGATGGACGCGATCACCGCCTATCAGCTGACCTCGATGATGCAGGGCGTGGTGCAGCGCGGCACGGCCTCGAGCGTGGTCAACCTGCCGGTGCCCACGGCGGGCAAGACCGGCACCTCGAACGACGCCCGCGACGCCTGGTTCGTCGGCTTCACCTCGAACATCGTGGCGGGCTGCTATATCGGCTATGACACCCCCCGGCCGATGCTGGGCGGGCGCGGCTATGGCGGCACGCTCTGCGGTCCGGTGTTCCAGGAGTTCATGACCGAGGCGGTGAAGAAGTTCGGCGGGGGCCCGTTCAATCTTCCCGAGGGCGGCCATTTCATCAAGATCGACCGCTACACCGGCGCGCGCCTGCCGCAGGAGGCCTCCGGCGCCAATGTGGTGGCCGAGTATTTCCGCGACGGCGAAGAGCCGATCTTCGGCATCTTCTACGATGGTGGCTTCGCCATGGGCTCGGACCTGCCGCTGTTTGATGGCGCCGCAGAGGCCCAGACCCAGGCGCAGCGCCAGGTGACCACCTCGACCGGGGAAACCGCCACGGTGGGGCCGAACGCGGGCTTCGGCACGCTGTCCTCGGGCGGGCTGTACTGAGCCTTTGGCGGGGCTGAACGTGACATGGAGAGGGGGCGGGGGCTCTGCCCCCCTTGAGCCCTCGCGGGCTCAATTCCCCCCGGGATATTTTTGGCAATGAGAAGAGGGGGCGGGGCGCGTGGCGGCGGGCGTGGCGTCCGGGCCCCTGAGGTGAGGCGTCTCTGTCTCGTCATGGGGGCGGCCTGATGGGCGCGGGCGGGGCTGCGGGCGCCCTTGTTCCGGCACGGGGCATGGGATAAACCCCGGGCTCAGACCTGCCAGTAAGGAACCACGATGCGCGCCGAGGCACAGAACACCGTTACCGAGATCGAGAAATCCCTGGAGCTGCTGCGCCAGCGGGTGGATTGGGAGACGGCCCAGCACCGGCTGGAAGAGTTCAATGCCCGGGTCGAGGATCCCAACCTCTGGGACGATCCGGCCAAGGCCCAGGCCCTGATGAAGGACCGCCAGGCGCTGGTAGATGCCATCGACACCCATAACGCCCTGCAACAGGAGCTGCGCGACAATGTCGAGCTGATCGAGCTGGGTGAGATGGAAGAGGATGACGAGGTCGTCGCCGAGGCCGAGGAGGCGTTGCGCGCGCTGAAGGCGCGTGCCGCCGAGAAGGAGCTGGAAGCGCTGCTGAACGGCGAGGCCGACGCCAATGACACCTTCCTGGAGATCAACGCCGGCGCCGGCGGCACCGAGGCCTGCGACTGGGCCTCGATGCTGCAACGGATGTATGTCCGCTGGGCCGAGAAGCGCGGCTACAAGGTAGAGCTGCAATCCGAGGAAGCGGGCGCCGAGGCGGGGATCAAATCCTGCGCCTACAAGATTTCCGGCCATAACGCCTATGGCTGGCTGAAGTCGGAAAGCGGCGTGCACCGGCTGGTGCGCATCTCGCCCTTCGGCAAGGGCACCCGCGAGACCAGTTTCGCCTCTGTCTGGGTCTATCCGGTGGTCGACGACAATATCGACATCGAGGTGAACCCCGCCGATATCCGTATCGACACCTACCGTTCGTCCGGCGCGGGTGGTCAGCACGTCAACACCACCGACTCGGCGGTGCGGATCACCCACCACCCGACCGGCATTGTCGTGACCTCTTCCGAGAAGTCGCAGCACCAGAACCGCGACATCGCCATGAAGGCGCTGAAATCGCGCCTCTACCAGCTGGAGCTGGACCGCCGGAACGCGGCGATCAACGAGGCGCATGAGAACAAGGGCAGCGCGGGCTGGGGCAACCAGATCCGGTCCTACGTCTTGCAGCCCTACCAGATGGTCAAGGACCTGCGCACCAACCACGAGACCTCGGACACCTCGGGGGTGCTGGATGGCGCGCTGGACGGGTTCATGGCCGCCACCCTGGCGCAGAACGTCGCGGGCAAGAGCCGCGCCGAGGCTGCGGGCGAGTAACGGCCGGGCGCCCCTTGGCACCGAATTGGGCCGGGAAGGGGGCGCCGTTCCATTCCGCTGACCTGGCGGTAACAGTTGCGAATCTCAATTCCATGCATTGGGATTGACCGGAAATTGACCATTCGGGTCTGATCAAATTCCGGCGCCAATCCAGAAATTATCTGTCTCAACGGCCCGAAACCCTCACTTTTTCGTTCTCGGCGCATTCGTCGCACGCAGGAAACCGTCGCATCGGCTAGTCTTTGCCTGTGTGCGGTGAAATTCGTTTGATTTTGCGACACCGCCACGCCAAGAGGCCCGATGCGCTGCGGGACCCCGTGCCCGGGGCGGCGCATGTGAATGTTCGCTTGTTTGCTTGTGTGCGGGTGCGGTCGGTCTGTTTCGGGACCGTCGTCGCCCGAGGGTTACCAGAAAGGTGGGGCAATGACACAAAAGGTATTGATCAGGGGGCCCTTCGGGTCAGGGGCGCCGACGGGTTGGACCCGGTCCTTTCCCAAGGGCAGCGTCAGCGGATCGCGCTGGATGCTGGACGTGGTCGCGGATCTGCGGGCCTATGCGGCCCATCACGACATGGGCGAGGCCGAAGAGATCCTGGCCGAGACCGAGGACCGGCTGAGCCAGGTGCTGGCCCACGGCTGATCGCCGGGCTCGCCGCAGCAGGCGGGACCGGCGCGCCCAGGCCCTCTAGCCGTCGATCCGTGCGGCGGCATAGGCGATGGCCTGTTGATAGACCGTCGCCGCGTTCCAGTCGTTCAGCACCCGGAAATTCGCCGTGCCTTCGCCATAGGGCTGGCCGGGTTTCCAGCCATGTCCTTTCAGGTAATTGGCCGTCGAGGCCAGGGCATCGGGGGCATCGTAAAGATTGATCCGCCCGTCGCCATTGCCGTCCGCGCCGTATTTCAACACATTGCCCGCCAGGAATTGCGTATGGCCGATTTCGCCATGGGCGGCGCCAATAGCATTGGCGGGCAGCCAGCCGCGATCGACCATTTCCAGCGCCGCCAGAAGATGGGCGGTAAAGAATTCCGACCGGCGGCAGTCATAGGCCACCGTCGCATTGGACGAGATCACCGGGTATTTGCCGAAGAATTGGCCAAAGCCGCTTTCCATGCCGTGAATGGCGATGACGATCCCGGCGGGCACGCCATAGGTGGCCTCGAGCCAGTCGTAGAAGGTGGCATCGCGGGCGCGGCGCTTGGCCCCCAGGGTGGCGATGTAGTCGACGCCGCGAATGCGTTTGAAATCCTCGAAGCTGTAGCGCACGCCGGTCTGCTTGCGGTCGGCGCCGATGGTGCCGTGGGAATACTGCGTGGCCGCCAGGGCGGCCAGGCCCGCCGCGCCGATACCCGCCGCGCGGGCCTCTTCGGCAAAGGCGGCCTTCCAGGTGGCGAAACCTGCCGAGGTATCGCCACAGGGGGCGGCGGCCAGCGGGCTGGCCAGGGCAAGGCATCCGGCAAGGGCCAGGCCGAGGCGGCGGAAAGGGGACAAATGGGTCATGAAAATACCTGCTGAAATCTGCGGAAGGCGCGCCGCAGAGCCTAGGGCGCGCGCGGCCTCCGGGCAAGAGGGGGCAGCCAGGGGCGAGGAAGCGCTTGATCGCCGGGGCCCGCCCGCTGCATCCTGATCCCGCGCCGGGGAGGCGACCGGGGAGGGTCGTGGCGCAGACCAAGGGGCCGCAGAGGGAGGAGAGCGGGATGGAGACCATGATCGAGGAGGCGCCCCGCGAGGGGGTGCCGCAGCTGCGCCCGGTGCGCCCGGAGATGCTGCGCGAGGCGCTGCGCCGGGGCTGGGCGGACCTGCGCCGCGCGCCCCTTTGGGGGCTGTTCTTCGCCGGGGTCTATGTGGTGATCGGCTGGGCCCTGGCCTGGGTGACCCTGGCCACCGGCCAAAGCTACTGGCTGATCTTCGCGGCGCTGTCCTTTCCCCTGGCCGGGCCCTTCGCGGCCGTGGGCCTTTACGAGGTGTCGCGGCGCCTGGAACGGGGCCAGCCGCTGGACCGGCGGGCGATCCTGACGGTGGTGCTGCGCCAGTCGCGCCGCCAGCTGCCCTCGATCTGCGCCATCATCATCTTCCTGCTGCTGTTCTGGTTCTTCCTGGGCCACATGATCTTTGCCCTGTTCCTGGGCCTGTCGGTGATGACCAATGTCTCCAGCTCGATGGAGGTTTTCCTGGCCCCCGAAGGTCTGATGATGCTGGGCTTCGGCTCGGTCGTCGGGGCGGGCTTCGCCCTGCTGCTTTACATGATCACGGTGATCGCCCTGCCGCTGCTGCTGGACCGCGAGGTGGATTTCGTCACCGCGATGATCACCAGCTTTGCCACGGTCACCGCCAGTCCCGGCCCGATGCTGACCTGGGCGGGGTTCATCGCCGTGGTGACCTTTCTGGCGCTTGTGCCCGGGTTCCTGGGTCTTTTCCTGGTGCTGCCGCTTCTGGGGCACGCCACCTGGCACCTTTACGACCAGATCGCGGGCGAGGGCTGAGGAAAGGGGCTATGCGCCGTCGCGCGCAGCGCGACACGTAAAGGAGGGGCTCTGCCCCCCTTGAGCCCGTGCCGGGCTCAATTCCCCCCCGGGATATTTTTGGCAAACGAGAAGAGGGGGGACGGCGCGCCGCCCGGGGCAGGGCGCGCCGGGGGCAGGCGGGCCCCGCTTTTATCCGATTGCCGGAAATACTCCGGGGGAGTTCGCCGTAGGCGGACGGGGGCAGCGCCCCCTTTGCCCCCTCGGGGCCCTGCGCGACGCCTCAGTAATCCTTCTCGAAGAAGACCCCCAGCCCGGTATCGCCGGTGGTGTCGAAAGAGCCCTTGGCACGGATATTGTCCGTCAGGTCGAGGTTGATCGACAGCGAGGTCTGGCCCTCGGCGGTCACCTCGGTCTCGGTATAGATGTTCTCGCTGAGGTACTTGCCCGCCGTGACCGAGGCCGAGCCGTCGGCGTCGGTGGCCACGTCGAGATTGTCCAGCCCGGTGCTTTCGCGCAGCCGGTTCAGGGTGCCGCCGCCGCCTTGGCCGGTCAGGGTGGCCACCGCCGCCGCCAGCTGGGCCGCCTGCACCGCCGAAAGCTCTGACAGGGGGCGGTCGAAGAAGAGCCGCGACAGGATCTCGTCCTCGGGCAGGCCGGGGTTGGAGGAGAAGGTGATCTCGGGTTCCGAGGCGGTGCCGTCGATGCCGATCTGGTAGATGTAGCTGCCCGATTGCGAGCTGGCGACGAAATGCAGGATCGGTTCGAAGCCGCCCGCCAGGCGCAGCTGGCCTTCGGACAGGTCCAGCCGTTTGGTCAGGATCGCCAGGCGGCCGCGCACCAGATCGAACTGGCCCACCGGGCGCGGGTCGGCGGTGGTGCCCGCCACGGTCAGATCGCCGCGCAGTTCCGCATCCAGACCACGGCCCCGGATGAAGACCGAGGTATCGGTCACCACCCGGATGTCGAGGCCCAGCCCCCCCGAGGCACCGCCGCCCGACGTCACCACAGAGGCGCCGTCGTTCTCGCCCGTCAGCCCGGCGCGGGCGCGGGTCACCTGGCTGGCCGCCGGTTCGGCCACATGGGTCATCTCGGGGATCGCTTCCTGGCCGCCGAAGCCGCCCGAGGGCACGCGCACCTCGGTGTCCGTCAGGCCGATGCGGCCCGAGATCGACCCGTTGCCGGTCAGCGGGCCCGAGACGTCCAGCGCACCGTTCAGCACCGTGGTCAGCAGCCCCGCCTGGGTGAAGACCACCCCGTCGATGCCGATGTCGAGGCCTGCAGTATAGGGCGCCGACAGGGCCAGGGGGCCCGCCACAGTCAGCCGCCCGCCCTCGGCGGGACGCGCCGACAGGTCAAGCCGCGCCTGACCGCCCGCCAGTTGCACCGTGCCGCCGATCCCCTCGATCACCTGGCTGAGGCTGGGGGCGATCAGCCGACCGTCGGACAGGGTGATCTGCCCCGAGACAGAGGACAGCGCTGGCTGGCCCGTCACCGCAAGGTCGAACCGTGCCAGGCCCGAGACCGAGCGCGGCGCGAGGAAGGGATTTGCCAGCCCCAGCGGGGCCGAGCCGGTCAGGGTGATGTCGACGCTGCCATCGGGGCGGGCCACCAGGCCCGCAAGCGTGGCGGCCGAGCCTGCGGGACCCGAGGCCTGGGCATTGACCTGCAAGGCGCCCTCGGCGCCCGGCGCCACGCGGCCAGTGACGGTCAGCGGCCCGGCAAAGCCCTCGGCCAGCCGTGCCACGTTGTCGAGCCCGGCAGAGAACTCCAGGGTGATCTCGCTGCCCGCCACCTGGCCCGAGGCCGAGGCGTCCAGCGCGGTGGAGGCGACCTGGGCCGTTTCGATCTGCACCACGCCCGCAGGCGTCAGCGTGACCAGGGCCGACAGGGTGGTGTCGCCCGCAAAGAGGGCGTCGAGCTGCGGGTTGCCGATGCCGATATCGCGGCCCGCGCCCTGCGCCTCGATCCGGTAGGCGCCACTGGCCGCGCCGGTGACCCGGGCGGTCAGCTCCAGCGGACCGGCAGAGGCGCCAAGGGGGGCGGCGGAATTGGGCAGGCGCAGCGCCACGTCAAGGCCGGTGTCGGCGCCCGCGACGGTGCCCTGGGCCGTCAGGTCCAGCCCGCCGGCGTCCAGCTGGGCGCGGGTGACGGTGATCCGCTCGCCTGCCAGGGTCACATCCGCGTCCAGTCGTGTGGGGCCGGTCAGCAGGTTGTCCACCGCCGCGATCCCGGTCCCGATGCGCTCGCCGCCGCCCGACAGAGTGGCGCGCAGTTCTTCGCCTGCGCTGGTCAGGCGGCCCGTCAGTTCCAGCGGACCCGCCTGGCCGCCGGTGAAGGTGGCGGAATTGGCCAGCCAGGCGCCGAAGTCCAGCGCCATATCGCTGTCGGTCCCGGCCAGCGGCCCCGAGGCGGTCAGGCGCAGGGCGTCGTTTTCGATCCGGGCGCGGTCGATGCGCGGCGCGCCCTCGCCCGGCAGGGTGACCAGCGCATCCAGCGTCAGGCCAGAGGCCAGAAGATCGTCCAGGGCGTCGATGCCAAGGGCCAGGCGGTCGCCGCCGCCCTGGGCGGTCAGGGTCATCGCCTGCGCCGTCTGGCTGACCGCCCCCGCAACGGTGAAGGGGGCGGGATCGCCCGCCACCCCGGTCAGCAGGTTGGCATCGGCCAGGGCCAGCTCATAGGTGATCTGGCCGTCGTCCGAGGCCAGGCGGCCTTCGCCGGTCAGGGACATCTCGTCGGTGCCGATCGCCAGGTCCGACAGGGTGATGCCGGTCTCGTCGCGGGTCAGGTCCAGCGCCAAGGTGGCGGGTGAGGCCAGCAGGGCGTCGGCCTGGGGAATGCCGGTGGCCAGGTTCCGGCCCGTGCCTTCTGCCGTGATCCGCCCGGTGCCCGCGGGCAACTGCATCTGGGCGTTGACAGTCAGGTCGGCCTGGCCCGCCAGGTCCAGCCCCGAGAGAGAGGCGAAGGCCGCCAGGTCCGCGACCTGGGCGCCCGCCTCGACCGTCAGGCCTGCCTGTTCACCCGCCTCGGTGGTGCCGTCATAGCGCGCCGCGCCGGTCAGGCGCAGGGCGGGGCCTTCGACCACCAGGTTTTCGATGCTGACCGGCCCGTCGCCGAAGGTGATGTCGGCGGCGCCGGTGATGCGGTCGCCCAGGGCCTGGGCCACGGCGGCGTCCTCTGCCGAGAGGCCCGAAGCGTCCAGCGCCAGGGCCAGGTCGCTGGCGCGCCCCTGGCGCAGCGGCCCCGACAGGGTCAGGCTCAGCGCCTCGGCGGAAAAGCCGGTGGCGCGGGCCGCCTCGGCCTCGAGCCGTGCCTCCATCTGGTTGGAACTGTCGCGGTCGAAGCTGGCCGACAGCCGACCCGAGGCCAGAGACAGACCCTCGCCCATGGGCAGATCCAGCCGCTCGGCGCCATCGGGGGCGGCCAGCAGCCCTTGCAGGTCAAAGCTTTGCGGGCTGCCCTCGGCATCCAGGGCCAGCCGCCCTTCCAGGTTCACCGAGGCCGAGCGCAGGCGGAAGAGTTGCAGATCCAGCGCGCCATCGGCGCCGGCGGTGCCGGTGGCGGTCAGGCCGATGTCGGTGCCCAGGAAGTCGCGATAGTCGGGCGCCAGCAGGGCGGTCAGGTCGCCGCCCAGATCGGCGGTGAACTCGCGCCCGCCATCGTCGCGGCCGCGCAGGGCCACCTGGCCGGTCAGCCGTTCTTCGCCATCGGTCAACAGCAGCAGGTCGGCGGTGTAATCGTCCAGCGGGCCGGTGCCTGCCACGGTCAGATCCACCGAGGGCGTGCCGGGCAGGTTCATCAGCGAGGCAACAAGGCCCCCCTGGGGTTCATTGGCGCGGATGTCCACGGCCAGCCGTTCGTTTTCGGGGGCGTAATCGGCGGCGATGGCGATCTGGCCGGGCCGGTCCAGCCGGTTGATCGCCAGATCGGTGGCCAGGGCGCCCGAAGCCAGGCTGGCGGCACCGTTCAGCGACAGTTCGGCCGCCTGGCCCACCACCGCCTCGCCCATGGCGAAACGGTCGATGGCCAGTTCGCCGATGGCAATCGCCACGGGCAGGTCGGGAATGGCAAAGCCCGAGGCCTCGGGCGAGGGCGCGGCGGGCTCGCTTTCGGGCAGGCGGGTCAGGGTGATACTGTCGGCGCGCAGGGTGTTCACGTCCAGCCGCCCGCGCAGCAGGGCGCCGCGGTTCCAGTCCAGCGTGGCGCCTTCCAGGTCCAGCCAGATCCCGTTCTCATCGGCGATGGTCAGGCGCTGCATCGTCGCCTGCGACGACAGGGCGCCCTCAAACCCGGTGATGTCCACAACCATCCCGTCCGACGACAGGGCGTTTTGCAGGGTGCGGGTCAGGAAGCCCTCGCCGTCGTCCTCGGCCGAAGGGGTCTGCTGGGCGGCGGCGGGCGTCAGGGCGAGGGTGGCGCAGGTGGCCAGCGCGAGGGAGCGGGAAAAACGCATCAGAAGCTCTGTCCAATTCCGACATAGACCGAGACCGAATCCGTCGCGCCGGTGACCGGCACGGCCAGGTCGGCGCGGATCGGCCCGATGGAGGTGTAGTAGCGCACGCCGACCCCGGCGCCGCCGTGCCATTCGCCGCCCGAGAAATCGGGATCGGCCGAGACATAGCCATAATCGACGAAGGCCGCCGCGCCCCAGCTTTCGCCGATGCGCGCCCGCAGTTCGGTCGAGACGGCGGCAAAGCCGCGCCCGCCGGTGGCGGTGTCGCCAGAGCCGACGCCCAGGGACTGGTAGCCCTGGCCGCGCACCGTGTCGCCGCCGCCCGACCAGAACAGCCAGTCGGCGGGCACCTCGTCGATCTCGGGGCCGGCCACCACGCCCATCTGGACGCGGGCCGCCAGCACGAAGCGGCCATCAGAAAAGCCGCGATAGCCGCGCAGGTCGGCAGTGCCCAGCACGCCGCTTTCGGTGTCCGACAGCCCTAGGAAGGGCATTGCCGTTACCTCGGCATAGGCGCCGTCTGTGGGGTTGGTGGCGCTGTCGCGATTGTCCCAGGTCAGCCCGCCGGTCAGCAGCAGATGGGTAAAATCGCGGGTGCCGTTCGCATCTTCGGTTTCCGAGATGCGGAAGCCCAGCTCGTAGTTGGCCGACAGGGTCTCGGTCAGGTAGCGATCGACGCCCACCGAGGCCTCGGCGAAGGTCGAGATGTAGTTCGGCTCATCCTCGCGCGCCAGGTCGAGGCCGAAGATCAGGCTGCGGTCGGGGCTGAGGAAGGCGGGGAAGGTATAGGTGGCGCCCAGGGCATAGTCGATGCCGCCGGTTTCACCACCGATGCCCGCCACCTCGGCGTCAAAACGCAGCCGGTCGGCGGCGCCGGTGATATTGCGGTGCAGCCAGTAGCCCGACAGGGTCAGACCGTCGACCGAGGAATATTCCACCCCCGCGCCCAGGCGGCGGGGCTTGGCGTCCTCGACCTCCAACGTCATGGGCAGGGTGTTGTTGGGCCCGATCTCTTCGGCCTCGGTCACCACGGCGCTGGCAAAGGCGCCTGCGGTGCGCAGCCGGGTCTCGGCGCGGGCGATTTCCGAAGGGGCATAGACCTCGCCCTCGGGGATCCCGGCGATGGCGCGGATCCGCTCGGGGCGCACGCGGCTCAGTTGCGAGGTTTCCGACAGGCGGGTCGGGCCGAAGGTCAGACGCGGGCCGGGGTCCAGGGTGAAGGCGGCATCGACGCGGCGCTCGGCGTGGTTGGCCACGATCCGCTGATCGGTGATGGCGGCCTTGGCATGGCCACGCTCGGCCCAGGCATTGCGGCCCGCCTGGGCGGCCTGGCGCATGACCACGGTGCCCGCCGGGTCGCCCGTGGCGAAACCCTCGGGCGGGCTGACGCCCTCGGGCAGGGGGGCCACCGAGGTGGTGCCGAAGGTGAAACGGGGGCCGGGAGTGACGGCGATGTCGATCCGGTTGACCTGCGCGTTGCGGTCCAGCACCGACAGGGTCGAGGCCTCGCGCCCGTCGATGCGGATCGAGATCGCGCCGGAGAAATAGCCGTCTTCGTAAAGCGCGGCCAGCAGGCGCCGGTAATCGGCCTGGGCCGCCGCGATCAGTTCCTGGGCATCGGTCGTGCCCTCGTCCTGGGCCGAGACCGCCAGCGAGGCGCCGCGCATCCGCCCTTCCAGATCCTCGTCCCCCGCGACGCTGACCGAGACCTCGGCGGCCGACAGCGCGCCGGGCAGGGGCAGGGCCAGGATCGCGGCGCCAAGCGTGGTGGCCCAAAGCGTGGCACGCAGGGTGGCGCGGGCAGCCCGGCGAGGGCGGGCGGACAGGGCGGGGGCGTCATCGGGGCAGCGAGGCGTCATCGGGCGCGGGGCCTTTCCTGTAGGCCCATCGGGCCAGGTCGTCGTCAGCGAGGCTTTCCAGGCGAACGGGGGGCAGAAACCCGCGTCCCGCAGGCGGCAGCAATGCGGGACAGCCAATCAGAGAGCGTCGCCCATCAAGCTAGTTCGACGAAAGGTAAATGACCAGCATTCCCGCGTCCCGACAGCCCCGATCCAGCGGAAAACCCCGTCCCTGCGATCCCGTATCGTTTGCGTCATCAGTCGCCTCTGATCCGCGCACCATCTGGAGGTATCGGGCCGGGCCGGATCCGCAACCAAGGGCTGTATCGCCGCGCTCGGGGGGCCGCACAAATGCGCAGCCCGGGGCAGGACATCCTGACTTGACCGGCGTGATCCCTGACGCGGCGGGTGACAAAAGCTGTCAGCTCGGCAAAACTTCTCTCAGGGATGGCGCTTTTTCGCCTATTCTACCCGAAAGTGCAGATTCTGACCGGTGCGATTATGCCAAAAGCCAAATTCTCCGCCCGGCCCCTGCGGGCCATTGCCGCCACTGTCCTATGCGGGCTGGCTCCGATGTTGGCGCCCACCTTGGCCCAGGCCGAACCCTTCGCGGCGGGCGCCTTCGACAGCTACCAGCCCGACCGGGCGCGCGGCGAACGCCTGTTCCAGCTGGGCGGCTGCGCCTCCTGCCACCAGGATCCGGCGGCGGTGCTGGATCCGGCGGCCCCGCTGCTGGCGGGGGGAATGAAGATCGACAGCCCGAATTACGGCCTGATCTCGGTGCCCAACATCACCGGCAGCGCGGCGGGGATCGGCGACTGGTCCCGCGCCGATTTCCTCAACGCCATGCTGTATGGCCTGTCGCCCGATGGGGGCGAGTACACGCCGCTGTTCCCGTATGAGTTCTATTCGGGGATGAAGCCCGAGCATGTCGTCGACCTTTTCGAATACCTGAAGGCTGAGGCGCCGAAGTCCGACCGGCCCAGCGAGGATCACGAACTGACCCTGCGCTACCGGCTGAAACGCTCGAATCCCTGGCGCTATTCCTTCGAGCCCGCGAGCTATGACGGCGCGGGCGACAGCGAGGTCGACCCCCTGGCCTGGGGGCAATATGTGGTGGAAAACGTCGCCGCCTGCGGCAGCTGCCACACGCCGCGCAACTCGGCCTTTATCCTGCAAGGCGACCAGGCGCTGACCGGCGGGATTTCCGTGCTGGGCGAAGTGGCGGGCGACATCACCCGGGGCGCCGTCTCGGGCCTGGCGCCCGAGGATTTCGTGGATCACGTGCTGGGGCAGGGGATGGGCCTGGACCTGACGACGCCGGTCAAGGGGTCGATGGCGCGGGTTGCGGGCCAGCTGGGCCAGGCGCCCGAGGCCGACCGGCAGGCGATCTTCCAGTACCTGGCGGATATGCAGGACCTGCCCAAGCCGGTGATCGAGATGGAATGCGCCGCGCCCACGCCGCTGGTGCAGACCGCCGCGCCGGACCTGACGGCCAAGGTCGACGCCTATTTCAATTCCGACTGCAAGGCCTGCCACGCCCGTGGCGGATCCGCCGCCGCCCAGGCCACGCTGGTCTCGGCCGCGAAAACCGCCGCCGACAGTTCGCTGGTGGTGCCGGGCGACCCGGGTGCCTCGGCCCTTTACAAGTCGCTGAACCGGATGCCCACAAGCCAGGCGGCCAGCGATGCCGACCGCGCCCTGATCGCCGAGTGGATCGAAAGCCTGGCGGTGAACGCCGAGCTGCTGACCGCCGAGGTGAAGACCCCGCCGCGCGATGCCTCGCGCAGCCCTGCGGGCTTTGCCTCGGAATTTGCCGCCGTGCAGCAACATCTGATCGCCCAGGACGAGCTCGACCGACCCTTCCTGCGTTACTTCTCTTTCGCCCATCTGGAAAACGGCCAGCTGCCCTGCCAGCCGATGGATGATTTCCGGATGCAGCACCTGTCGGGCTATGTGGCGGCGCTGAACAAGATGGTGAACTCGCTGTCGTGGGAGCCGCGCATCACCCAGGTGGCCCCGATCGCCGAGGGGGCGACGATCTTTGTCGCCGACATCCGCGACTACGGCTGGACCCCCTTCCAGTGGGAGGTGCTGGTCGCGGGCCAGATCCCCGGCATCGCCACCGCGCGGCCCTATCCCTACGGGCTGGACCCGCAGGGGATGAACGCCGACCCGAACCTGCGCCAGCTCAGCGCGATCACCGGCACCCAGGTGCCCGTCATGCGCGGCGACTGGTTCGTGTCCAACGCCGGGCTGCCCTTCACCTACAAGTTCATGCTGGGCCTGCCCGATGACGTCGCCACGCTGGAGGCCACCCGGCTGCGCATCGACCGCACCGCCGACATCCGCAATTTCGACGTGATGCGCGCGGGCTTTCTGGAAGGGGCCTCGGCGGTCAGCCAGAACAACCGCCTGATCGAACGGCTGGAGCAGCCCGCGGGCGGCTACTACTGGACCTCCTACGATTTCGACCGTGGCGTCGACCCGTCGCGGCGGCTGAAGGAAACGCCCCTGGGACCGGCGGCGGCCTTCCCCAACTCGCCCCATTTCGAGGAAGACGGGGGCGAGATGCTGTTCTCGCTGCCCAACGGGATGCAGGGCTATTACCTGACCGATCCGGCGGGCGGTTACCTCGACAAGGGGCCCACGGGGGTGGTCTTCCTGAAGGATCCCAGCCCGATCTACGGCACCACGATTTCCAACGGCAAGGCCTGCATGGTCTGCCATACGCGCGGCCCGATCGAGGCCTACGACAACCTGCGCGAGGCGGTCGAGGCGACCGGCGCCGATGCGCTGACGCTGATGGCGGTGCAGCGGCTGCACCCCGAGGATGATGTGCTGGAGGCGGCCTATGCCGAGGATACCGACCGCTATCTGACAGCCCTGTCGCGGGCGGGCGCCGAGATGACCATCATGGAAGGGCCGGGCCGTTTCCACCCGGAACCCGTGACCCATACCGCCAGCGTCTATGCCGAGAACCTGGACCGCGATCTGCTGGCGGCGCAGTTCGGCCTGACCTGGGAGGACTTCCAGGCGCGCATCCTGACCCTGCCACGCCATAGCGAGGCCTTCGCCCGGGTCTCGGGCTGGCTGGCCGAGATCGACACCCGGGGCGAGGTGGAGCGGCTGGACGTGGAACTGGCCTGGCAACAGGTGGCGGCGGGCCTTTACCTGACCACGCCGCGCGGCCATCCGGGCGTTGGCGCCCAGGCGATCCAGCAGCATCTGGCCTCTTACGTGCCGGGCCATGGGGTCACGCCCCAGGCCACCCCGGCAGCGGCCCATGTGCCCGCGCCGCCGCCCGCGCCCAAACCCGTGGCGCAGGACCGCCAGACCGTCACCAGCGCCCCCGGCGCAGTGAAGGCGGGTCGCCCCGGGCTGACCATCAACGTGGCGAACCAGCACCTGAAGGTCTGCGAGGGGGTCAGTTTTACCGTCCAGACCGATCAGGCCTGCCTGCTGGACGTGATCTATCCCGACACCTCGGTCGGCAGCTTCTTCCGCCTCAGCCCGGCGGCCATCGGCAACCCGGTCCTGATGCCGGGCGAGGTGCGCCAGGTGCCCCAGCCCGGGCGCGAGCTGCAATCGCATACGCCCTCCACCGGGGTTGATATCGCGGTGAACTGCTATCCGGGCCTGACCAGCTATGACCAGCTGGGCACCGACCTGATGGCAACGCTGGAAGAGTATCAGCGCACCGGCCCGGCCCAGACCAAGAACTTTTCCGAGGTGGTCAGCACCGTTACCCAGCAGACCCTAGCGCCCGCCCAGGGCGGCCAGCCCGATCCGCTGGCGGCCAGCCGGGTGCCGATCACCTCGGTCCTGCGCTTCACCATCGCCGAGGATCGCGCGGCGCTGGATGCCAACGGATCCTGCCTGCCGTGAGGCGGGGCGGATCCCAGACCTGCCATCGGGGCGCCACCGGTTCGACCGGCGGCGCCCCTGCCGCCGTCGCGATGACGACCCGCCCCCGGATCCTGCCCGGGGCCAAGACGACCATGGAGAAAGACGGATGACCCCGCTGCCTGCCACCCGCCGCCTTCTGCTGCTGCCTGTCCTTGCCCTTGCCGCGCTGCTGCTGCCCGCGCCTGCCGCAATGGCCCAGGACGTGGCCTTCAAGAACTTCTCCGAGGTGCGCGTCACCGGCCCCGTCACCCGCGAGGCCAGCGCCGACAACTACGCGCTGATCCTCTACAACTCGAACTACGACGACGACGCCATCAGCGACCTGGCGGTGACCGAGCTGGACGCCAAGGCGATGCAGAAGCTGTTCATCGACATGGGCTACCCGGAAGAGAACATCATGCTGGTCGGCGACGGCACCAAGCAAGAGATCGAGGATCAGGTCTATTTCTTCGCCGAAAAGCTGGATGGCGACGCTACGGTGGTCATCTACTATTCCGGCCACGGCATCACCTTTGAGGGCGACCCTTCGAACTACATCGTGCCGGTCAACATGACCGCCAGCGCGCCGGGGGCCGAACGCGCCACCCGCGAGGCCTTCTTCAAGCGCCGCGCGGTGAATTTCAACCGCGACATCCTGGGGGTGGTGAAGGCGGCGGGGCCCAAGGGGGTGGTGGTCTTCTACGACGCCTGCCGCAACTCGCCCCTGGCCTCTGCCGATCCGACCAAGGCCGTGGGCCAGGAACAGGGGTTTGTGCCGGCCAAGGTCGAGGGCACCGCGATCTTCTATTCCGCCCGCAACGGCGAGACCTCGCTGGCGGCCCTGTCCACCGACGATGACGTGCGCCTGTCGGTCTATACCCGGGTGCTGGTCACCCAGCTGTCGCGCAACCCCACGATCCGTCTGTCGGACCTGCACCGAGAGCTGCAATCCAGCGTCGCCCGCATGGCCCGCAACAAGCCGGGCGGCTCGCATTCCCAGAATCCGGTGATGGAAAACGGCCTCGATTACTCGCGCTCGGAACGTAACGAATTCTGCCTGGCGGTGGCCAATATCAACGGCGCCCCGGGCTGTACCGGGCCGGGCGGCGTGCCCGCGCCGATCGCGCCCGGCGCGCTGGACGCGGTCTGCACCTCGGCGCCCATTCGCGGCAATATCGACGCCATCGCCACCATCGAGCAGGCCCGGGCCGAGCGCGACCGCTATATCCAATGCGACGACCTGCGCGAGGCGATCAACGCCCGCATCGCCACGCTGGCCTGGGAAGAGACCAAGGCCGAGAACACCTGCGCCGCCTACCGCGCCTATCTGACCTTCCACGAGGGCAGCGCCCATACCGAGGCCGCCCGCGCCGCCGAAGCCGAGGCCTGCCGCCAGATGAGCCGGGACGAGATCAATGCCCATGTGGTGCGCTGCGAAACCACCGCCGCGCGGTTGGGTTCGGTCTTTTCCACCGTCGATGCCGCGACCCTGGCCGAGGCCGACCAAAGCTGCGCCATTGCCGCCACCGCCGATACGGTGGATGGCCGGGCGATTTCCTTCAGCCGCGCCCTGATCCTGCTGGAGCAGGGCGAACAGGCGCGCGGCCTCGACGCGCTGAAGTTCGCCGCCGGCACCGTGCCCCGCGCGGCGCTGAAACTGGGCGACGTGCTGTCCTCGCCCGAGATCCCGCTGCCGCAACGCGACCTGAACGAGGCGCTGTTCTGGTACGAACGGGCCGCCAATTCCTCGACCATCTCGGCCGAGGATCAGCGCCGGGCGCTGTTCCGGGTGATCGAGTTGCAAAACGAGATGGGCAACCCCTCGGCGGCGATGGATGCCTATTCCCTGCTGATCAACCGCGCCAGCGAGGCGCGCCAGGTGCTGGCCCATCTGCGCCAGTTCCCCGAAGGCCAGCCGGGCAAGCTCTCGCCCTCGGATGTCTACGAGATCCTGTTCTTCCGCTTTCAGGACGGCAACCTGGCCTATCAGATCGGCGAGGCCTGGGAGACCGGGGTGCATGGCGGCCAGAACCTGGAGCAGGCGCAGGTCTGGTACACCCGCGCCCAGGAACGCGGCAACATGCGCGCCCAGGGGGCGCTGGAACGGATCGGCGCGGGCGGCGGCACGGCGCCGGATGCCGAAAGCCTCTGGGCCGAGCTGATTTCCTGCCTGCAACAGGCCGAAGGCTCGCTCAGCGAGGCCGCCAGGCTGGAAAAGGGCGTGGCCTGCACCGACAGCTGGCTGACCCGCGCCAGCCGCGACGATTTCCGCCGCCCCGAGGTCGAGGAACACCGCGAGGCCCTGCAAACCGACCTGGCGGCCCTGGCCCGCCCGGCCAGCGGCGGGGGCGGCCTGGATCAGTTCCGCCAGCCCAGCGACCCCTGGGACGGGCGCAACGGCAGCTATGCCGGTCAGCGCGGCTATACCGACAATGGCCGCCGCAGCCCCAGCGTGGAATGCAAGAACCGCTACGATTTCACCGCCCAGGTCGACAACGGCACCGTTACCTTCTGGTCGGACGGGCGGACCTTCACCGGCCAGATCGACCTTGGCGGCAATATCTCGCTGGATCGCAACGGGCTGTCGCCCCGGTCGAAGACAGACTTCTGGATCCAGGGCAATGTGGCCAATGCGGCGATGTATTCGGGCTATTGCGGCAATGGTTATTTCCGCCTGAACGGCTATTGAGGCCTGGGCTCCCGGCCCACTCGACAGACGCCCCGCTCGACAGAAGTGAAGTGAGATACGAATGAGCATTCTGCGCACCGCCCTGGCCAAGTTCCTCTCTCCGGGTCTGATCGCCTGCGGGGTGATCCTGCCGCTGTCGGCGGTCTGGGCCGGGCCGCAACTGGGCAGCGCGCGCGCCCAGGCGGCGGAAGGGGCGGCGCCTGCGCCGGTGGCCACCGCCCCCCTGGCCTCGCTGGTGCCGCAAGAGGGCGGCGGCCTGGCGCCCGCGCGCAGCCTGCGCCCGCCCTCGGGCAGCGCGGGGGCAGGGGGCGCGGCCCCCGAGGCCCCTGAGACCCCCGTAGCCCCCGCCGGCGCGCCGGCGCCCCGGGTTGCCGACAGCACCCCGGCGCCCCTGGGCGCGCAGCCCGATCCCGAAAGCCGGATGATCGCCCGCTCGGTGATGGGGATGCTGTCCACCACCACCGAGGCGGGGCGCGACGGCGCGGTGGCGGCAGCCCTGGCCGCAGAGCAGGCCGCGAGCCCGGCGCCCGAGGGCCTGAGCGCCGCCGAGGCCGTGGCCGCCGTGACGCCCCTGCGCCCGCGCGCCCGGCCCCAGGGCCTGGCCGCCACCCCCGCCGCCTGGTTCAGCGCCCCCGACGCGCCCTGCCTGGCGGCGGCGGATTTCCCCGACCCGGACGTGCGCCGCAACGCCGCCCAGTTCGCCGAAGACGGCGATCTCTGCCTGTCGCGGCACAGCTTTTCCGAACATGGCCGCAATTGGCAACTGACCGTGGTGCGCAACCTCTCGACCCGGCGCGGGCCGGTCTGGGCGGTGCTGCACGACAACGAGAACGCCGCCTTCGACAGCGCCCTTTACGCCGTGCGCCGCTACGGCGGGGCGATGGTGGCGGTCGAGGCGGGCGAGAACCGGGTGTTCCAGGGCCAGGATCCGAACCGCAACTTTTCCCTGACCGCGTCAGAGGCCGCGACCTGCCGCGACATCTCGGCCAAGCCGACGCCGGGCTTTACCAAGGCGATCACCAGCTTCTTTTCCGACCGCTACCCGGTGCTGACCCTGCACAATAACGACGAGGGCTATTCCGGCGCGGGCGGGCGCGGCCATATCTCGGCCCGGCGTAGTTCGGCCTCTATGACGGGGATGATGACGCCCGCGCCCCAGGGCGCCCTGTCGGACGAGGATAACGCCATCCTGCTGGCCGACACCCGCCCCTTCGAGCAAAGCGCGGCCTCGCGCAAGGCCACGGCGGCCTTCCATGCCCAGGGGGTCAACGTGATCTATGAACACGTCCGGCCCGAACGGAACGATTGTTCCTTCTCGTTCTTTACCAAGATGAACGGGCTGGGCGAGTATTACAACATCGAGGCCCAGTTCGGCGCCGGAGAGGCGCAGCAGCGCATGGTCGATGTGTTGATGGGCTATCTCGATATCGCCCCGCTGTGGTAGGGGCGCCGGGGGCAGGCGGCGCCTGACCCCACGGCCCGGCCCCGCTCGATGCGGGGGCGGGGCGTGCCGCCCGGGGCACGCCCGGATCAGAACTCGAAATATTCGAAATGCAGCTTGCGGCCAAAGCGTTTGCGCAGCGCGTCGCGCACCATGGGCGGGCCACAGAAGAGGACCGCGCGCAGGTCCGGCGGCGTCTCTTCCGGCGCGCTCCAGCGGCCCTTTTCCTTCGAGGGATGCAGGGTGAAAGAGAAGTTGGGCACCCGCTCTGCTGCCGCCTCCAGCTCGTCCAGCGCCAGGGCCTCGTCGCGGGTGCGCACCAGATAGACCATCTCGACCGCGCAGGGCAGATCCTCGGGCAGGGAACGCACGAAGCTGAGGAAGGGGGTGACCCCGATCCCGGCGGCGATCCACAGCTGGCGCCCCTCGCGGGTGGGATAGCGGAAATGGCCATAGGGCCCTTCCACGGTCAGCCGGTCGCCCGGTTGCAGCGTGGGCAGGTGCGCGGTGAAATCGCCCAGGGCCTTGATGTTGAACTGCAATTCGCCGTTCTGCCCCTCGCCGCCCGAGATCGAGAACGGGTGTGCCTCGCGCAGGCCGGCGCGATTGGCGCGGATATAGGCGAACTGGCCCGCGCGATGCCGCAACCCCCGGCCCAGGGGACGGGCGCGGATGCCGGTCACATCGCCCTGGCGGGTGACCTCGACCACCTCGTATTTGCGCGCGCCGATCATCCGGGCGGCAAAGCTGGCGATCCACAGCAGGGCGCAGATCGCCCCCAGGGCGGCGAAGCCCTCGGCCAGGGTCTGGTAGGTCACCGGCATCTTCATGTTGAAGGCCAAGTGGAAGGTGGCCGCGCCGAAGGGCAGCAGCATCAGGTAATGGGTCCGCTTCCACCAGTGATAGGGCAGGGTGTAGCCGCGCAGTTTCATCCGCCGCAGGGCGCTGACCAGCCCCAGCACGATGAGCCAGTTGAAGGCCAGCTCGCCCCCCTCGATCGCCGCCTTGCAGCTGTCGTCGCAGGGGTAGAGGCGCCCCGAGAACTCGGGCGGGCCGATCCAGTGCAGCACGGCGGCGATCAGCGCCAGATAGCCGAACTGCCGGTGTTGCAGGAACATTTTGTCCATGCCGCCGAAGGCGCGTTCCACCGGGCGCAGCCGCGCTCCCAGCAGAAGGTTCAGCGCCATGGAGGCATAGGCCACCAGCCCCGCATAGACCGCCCCGATGGCATCCAGGTCGCCCGTGGGGTTCACCGCCAGAAGCACGACGCCGACGATCAGCACCAGCGCGATCTGCGGCAGCAGCCGCCTTGCCCAATCCATCGCCTGAAATCCCCCGGCTATCGCTGCGTCAAAATCCGTTGCTTGCCGGGCCTATCGCTCCGGCGCGGGCTCAGGATAGGCGGAGGGCCGCCGAGGGCGCAAAGGTTTTCCGGGCCGGGCGCGGGCTAAAGCGCGTCGTAGACCTCGGTGATCCTATGGCCGTCAAAGCGCAGCGGCGCGGCGCCCTGCAACCGCCAGACCGGCGCCGTCTCGCCCGCCAGCAGGCGGCAGGCGGTGGCGCTGTCGCAGACCGCCCCGCCGTAAAGGCGGTTGGCCAGGTTGATGATGCCGGTCTCATGCATGTGGCGGCTGCCCGATCCGCAGGCGTCCTTGGCCAGCAGCACCCGGTATCCCGCCGCCACCGCGTCGCGGCAGGTGGCGGCCACGCAGGCCTCGGTCCAGACGCCGCAGATCACCAGCCAGTCGGGCGCCGCCCCGGTCACGGCCTCGCGGAAGCCTTCGTCGGTGAAACACGACAGGTCGTTCTTCAGCACCACCGGCTCGTCGGGCAGCGGGGCCACTTCGGCGCAGAAATCGGTCAGGGCCGAGCCCGGGGCGGAAAAGGCCGGGCTGCCGCAGGGCATCACCGGCTCGAAGGGGCGGGGCGGGACGCGGGCGAAATCGCGCAGATAGCCCGCGTGCAACACGCCCGTCCCATGGGCTCGGGCAGCGGCCAGCAGCCGGGCGGCATTGCGCAGGACCTGGGCGTAACCCGCCACCAGATAGCGTGGATCGGCGCGGTGTTCCTCCTGCATGTCGATCGGCACCAGCAGGGCGCGGGTGGGATCGAGGGTCAGGGGCTGGTGCGGCAGGGGCGCTTCGGTCATGCGGGGCTCTTTGCTCGGGCGGTCGGGATCAGCTTGTGCGAGCCCGTGGCCCGGGGCCAGCCTGTCCGCGCCCCGCCAGGGGCGGGACGCGACATCGCCGGGGGGGGGGCTCTGGCACCGCTTGCGCCGCCGCCTCGCGCAGACAGATCCGCCCCGTCCCGCACAGGCCGTGGCCCAAACCCTTGACCTTTGACGCCAAAATGCGCCTCCTTGGGGGGACCGTATCCTTGCGGACAGAACTGGGGAGAAGGACAGTGCGCCAGGGGCCACCAGGGCCGGAGAGAACCGGACCGGGGCCGAGCGCCCGCGAATTGGGCAACAGCCCGGTTTCTCACCGTCTCTGCCGTGGGCTGTGGTCATCCGCCCCTCGCTTCCCCTTCGGGGCTCTGCGAGGATCGGGGTCCGGGCGCCGCCCATGGCGTGGGCCCGGCGCGGGACGGATGCAGGCAGGCTGGCCCGCCCGCCGCATCCGGGCGCAACAAAAGGGCGCCGAGACTGGGACAATAAGGGCTGAGGGAGACCATGACCGACAATCGGTTCTTTGACGAGATGCTGACCGGCGCCGGCGATGCGCGGGTCCCCTATGCCGACTATGCCAGCTGGTTTTCCGGCGAGGACCCGAAGGTCCTGCTGAAGAAATCCGCCGAGGCGGAGACCTTCTTCAGGCGCATTGGCATCACCTTCAACGTCTATGGGCAGAAAGAGGCGCAAGAGCGCCTGATTCCCTTCGACATCGTGCCCCGGATCATCGCGGCGCGCGAATGGCGCCTGCTGGAAAAGGGCATCGAACAGCGGGTCCGCGCCCTGAACGCCTTCCTGGCCGACATCTATCACCGCCAGGAAATCATCAAATCCGGCCGCCTGCCGGAAGAGATCATCGCCCGCAACGAGGCCTTCCTGCCGCAGATGATCGGCATGACGCCCCCGGGCGGCGTCTATACCCATATCGTCGGCACCGACCTGGTGCGCACCGGCGAGGATGAGTTCTATGTGCTGGAAGACAACGCCCGCACGCCCTCTGGCGTCTCCTACATGCTGGAGAACCGCGAGACGATGTTGCAGATGTTCCCCGAGCTGTTCACCAAGATGAAGGTGCGCCCGGTCTCGTCCTATCCGGCCGAGCTGCGCCGGTCGCTGTCGGAATGCGCCCCGCCGGGGTTCGATGGCAGCAAGCCGCGTGTGGCCGTGCTGACGCCGGGGATCCACAACTCGGCCTATTTCGAGCACAGCTTCCTGGCCGACCAGATGGGCGCCGAGCTGGTCGAGGCCAGCGATCTGCGGGTGGTGGACGGCAAGGTGCAGATGCGCACCACCATGGGCTACAAACCCATCGACGTGATCTATCGTCGCGTTGACGACGACTTCCTGGATCCGCTGTCCTTCAACCCCGACAGCCTGCTGGGTGTGCCGGGCATCATGGATGTCTACCGCGCGGGCAATATCACCATCGCCAATGCGCCGGGCACCGGCATTGCCGACGACAAGGCGCTTTACAGCTACATGCCCGATATCGTCGAATTCTACACCGGCGAAAAGGCGATCCTGAAGAACGTGCCCACCTGGCGCTGCTCGGAACCCGACAGCCTGAAATACGTGCTGGATAACCTCGCCGATCTGGTGGTGAAAGAGGTGCACGGCTCAGGCGGTTACGGGATGCTGGTCGGGCCTGCGGCCTCGAAGAAGGAACTGGCCGACTTCGGCGCCAAGCTGCGCGCCAAGCCGGGCAACTACGTGGCCCAGCCGACGCTGGCCCTGTCGACCGTGCCGATCATGACCAAGAAGGGGTTGGCGCCGCGCCATGTGGACCTGCGGCCCTACGTCCTTTGCGCGCCCGGACGGGTGCATATCACGCCCGGCGGGCTGACCCGCGTGGCGCTGAAGGAAGGCTCTCTGGTGGTGAATTCCAGCCAGGGCGGCGGCACCAAAGATACCTGGGTTCTGGGGGACTGATGACGATGCTGGGACGGACCGCAGGCGGACTTTTCTGGATGTTCCGCTATCTTGAACGCAGCGAGAATACCGCGCGGCTTCTCGAAACCGGGTTCCGCATGGCGCTGACCGTGCAGGACAATGCCGAAAGCGAATGGGAAAGCATCGTGATCACCGCCGGTGCGCGGGACGAATTCGTCAAGAAATACGATGAATTCGACCAGGCCAACGTGACCAACTTCCTGCTGCGCGACCGCGACAACCCCTCTTCGGTGATGTCGTGCATCGAGGCCGCGCGCTCGAACGGGCGGATGGTGCGCACGGCGCTGTCGACCGAGGTCTGGGAGGCGGTGAACGAAGCCTGGATGGTCCTGAAAGAGGATCTGAAGCGCCCGGTATCGGTCAAGAACCTGGCCGAGGTGCTGACCACGATCCGGCAGCATTCGTCGCTGGTGCGGGGCGCGTTGCATGGCACCATGCTGCGCAACGACATCTTCGATTTCTGCCGCCTGGGCACCTTCGTGGAACGGGCCGACAACACGGCGCGGATCCTGGATGTGAAATACTACGTCCTGCTGCCCTCGGCGGCCTATGTCGGCTCGCGCATGGACAATATCCAGTGGGAAACCATCCTGCGCTCGGTCTCGGCCTTCCGCAGCTATCGCTGGGTGAACGAGGGCGAGGTCAGTCCCAAGACCATCGCCGATTTCCTGATCCTCGACCGGCGGATGCCGCGGTCTCTGGCCTTCTGCTATTCCAAGATCGTGGGCAACCTGAACTACCTCAACGGGCCCGATCAGCCCGAACTGCCCTGCCTGCGCCTGGCGACGCAGACCCATGCGCGGCTGTCGGGGCGCGACATCGACGGGGTGATCGACGACGGGCTGCACGAATTCCTGAAGGTGGCGATCAACGACACCGGGCGTCTGGCCAGCCAGATCCAGGAAGATTTCAGGTTCTACGGGTGACGACATGCGGCTGAAGATTTCCCACACCACCACCTATTCCTACGACCGCCCGGTCGACTACGCGCTGTTGCAGCTGCGGCTGATCCCGCGCAGCGGGGCGGGGCAATCCGTCCTGTCCTGGGAAACCCGTTATGACGGCGCGACCCGTCAGGTCGCCTATGAGGACCATTTCCGCAACGCGGTCGAGATGGTGCAGATGGACGAGGGCGGGCAAAGCGTCTCGATCCATTGCACCGGCGAGATCGAGACCGAGGATCGGACCGGCGTGGTGGGACCCGGCTGTGGGCTGGCACCGCTGTGGCTGTACCGCCAGGCGACCCGTGCCACCACGGCGGGCCCGGTGATCCGCAAGCTGGCAGCAGGGGCCAAGGATACCCTGGCCGCGAATCCACTGTCGGGGGTGCATGACCTGTCGGCCCGGGTGGCCGAGGCGGTCAGCTATGCCAAGGGGACCACCCATGCGGCGACCTCTGCCGAAGAGGCGGCCGAGGCGGGGCAGGGGGTGTGCCAGGACCATGCGCAGATCCTGATCGCCGCGGCGCGCCATCTGGGCCTGCCCGCGCGTTATGTCTCGGGCTATCTGCTGCTGTCGGACCGGATCGACCAGGAGGCCGCCCATGGCTGGGCCGAGGTCTGGCTGGAGGGGCTGGGCTGGGTCGGCTTCGACGTCTCCAACGCGATCTGCCCCGATGACCGTTACGTGCGTGTTGCCGTGGGCCGCGATTATGCCGAGGCGGCGCCGGTGCACGGGCTGCGGCAGGGCGATGCCAGTGAAGAGCTTTGCGTTTCCTTGCAGGTTCAGCAATAGAGTGGCCCGGCCCGACTCGTTCGCGGGCAAGCAATCGGAGCTTTGACGCCAGATGACCTATTGCGTGGCCCTGCAACTGGATCGTGGCCTGCTGTTCATGTCGGACACGCGGACCAATTCCGGCGTCGACAATATCTCGACCTTTCGCAAGATGGTCCATTTCGAGGTGCCGGGCGAACGCTGCATCACCTTGATGACGGCGGGCAACCTGGCCACCACCCAGGCGGTGGTCAGCCTGTTGCAGGAACGTTCCAAAAGCCCCGATGAACGCAGCCCCGACATTCTGCAACTGCCCACCATGTTCCAGGTCGCCGGGCTGATCGGCCAGACCCTGCGCGAGGTGATCGCCCAGCATGACGACAACGGGCAGAAGGCCAGCTCGACCTTTTCCGCCACCATCCTGCTGGGTGGGCAGATCGCCGGGGGCGAGCCGCGGATCTACCTGATCTATCCCGAGGGCAACTTCATCGAGGCCTCGGCGGACACGCCCTTCTTCCAGATCGGCGAAACCAAGTACGGCCGCCCGATCCTGGTGCGCGCCTACGAGGCGGGGATGTCCTTTGAGGAGGCGATGAAGCTGATCCTGGTCAGCTTCGACAGCACCATCAAGGCCAACCTGTCGGTGGCCCTGCCGCTGGATTACCACGTCTACGAGACCGGCAGCCTGCGCCTGGGCAAGACCGGACGGATCGAGCAGGACGACCCCTATTACCAGGAAATCTCCTCGGGCTGGGGTGTGGCCCTGCGCGAGGCCTTCGCGGCCCTGCCCGAGTTTCGCTTCGACGACAGCGCCAGCGCGCCCGCGCCCGACACGGTGACCGGCCCGACGGGCTGAGCCCGTACGTTTGCCGCCCTGACCCGCGCGTCTTCCGATTGCCGCTGCCGCACCATGGCCCCGCGTGAGTACCGGGGCAGGGCGCGCCTTTGGCCCTAGATGCTCAACCGCCAGCGGTTCATCGCGCGCTCCAGCTCGGCCGAGCTTTGCGCGAAACGCGGCCCCGACAGTTCATCCTCGGCGGCGTCGCGGGCGCCGGTTTCGACCTTGGCGGCAATCGCCCCGGCGAGCTGGTGAAAGGCCGCATGGGCGCGGACCACGGCGCCATATTCGGCGCTGCCGCTGACCGTGCTGTCGCCGCGCAGCCCGTGCAGCCACTTGCCGAAGGCGCATTGATCGTCGACCGCGATGTCGCGCGCGGGCTTCGGCAGGACGCCCGTCTGCACCGCCTGGTTCAGCTTGCTTTTCCAGGCGCCATGGGCGGCCACCGCATCCTTGATCTGTCGGTCCAGTACCAGCTTGTCCATTCTCGCCCCTCCGCGGCGTGTCGATCCAGGCGTCGCGCCCGCGCAGCCTGGCCCGCGAGGGGTTAGGAAATCGTCAAAAGGCCGCCTCGAGTCGCCCCGTCCGGGCCGGTCCGCCCGGGTGGGGCCGTCACGGGCACGTCACAAAGCGCAGGCCGAAGATGCCGATTTTCGCACAAATGGCGGGCATGTGTTGTCAAATCTGCCTTCAGATTGGGCAAATTCCGGGGTCGCCCCGGCTTTTGCCCGGCCTCTTGGCTGTGAATGTAGGAAAACTTTGCCGAACCGGCGTTCATCATAGCGCGCCGCGCAAGACGGCGTCGAAAACAAAATGTGCGGTGGCATCCAATCTGGCGGTTCGGTCACCACCGCACGAGAAGCAACTTTTGATAAAGTCGCTCGGGGAGATATAGGACGGTTCGCCCGCGGTTCCAACCGCGACGGTCCCCCTGTGCCCGATGCGGCGCCACGAAGGGGAAATCCATCCTATGTCGCATTTCAAGAAAATGATGCTGAGCGCCACCGCAGCCACCGCGCTGCTGTCCGGCGCGGCCTATGCGCAGGACGACACGATCAAGGTCGGCATCCTGCATTCGCTTTCCGGCACCATGGCGATCTCGGAAACCACGCTGAAGGACACCATGCTGATGCTCATCGAGCAGCAGAACGCCAAGGGCGGCGTCATGGGCCGTCAGCTGGAAGCCGTGGTTGTCGACCCCGCCTCCGACTGGCCGCTCTTCGCCGAAAAGGCGCGCGAGCTGCTGACCGTCTCCGAAGTGGACGTGATGTTCGGCTGCTGGACCTCGGTCAGCCGCAAATCCGTCCTGCCGGTGATCGAAGAGTTGAACGGCCTGCTGTTCTACCCGGTGCAGTACGAGGGCGAGGAGAGCTCCTACAACGTGTTCTACACCGGCGCCGCGCCGAACCAGCAGGCGATCCCGGCCACCGATTACTTCCTGGATGAACTGGGGGTCGAGAAATTCGCCCTGCTGGGCACCGACTATGTCTATCCCCGCACCACCAACAACATCCTGGAAAGCTATCTGAAGGACAAGGGCATCGCCGAGGAAGACATCTTCGTCAACTACACTCCCTTCGGCCATTCCGACTGGTCCAAGATCGTCTCTGACGTGGTGGCCCTTGGCGCCGACGGCAAGAAGGTCGGCGTGATCTCGACCATCAACGGCGACGCCAACATCGGCTTCTACAAGGAACTGGCCGCCCAGGGCATCTCTGCCGAGGACATCCCCGTGGTCGCCTTCTCGGTCGGCGAAGAGGAACTGTCGGGCCTGGATACCTCCAACCTGGTGGGCCACCTGGCCGCCTGGAACTACTTCCAGTCCGCCGATACCCCCGAGAACGAAGAGTTCATCGCCGCCTGGAAAGAGTTCGCCGGCGAAGAGCGCGTGACCAACGACCCGATGGAGGCCCATTACATCGGCTTCAACATGTGGGTGAACGCGGTCGAGGAATCGGGCACCACCGACGTGGATACCGTGATCGAGGCGATGGTCGGCCAGACCTTCCCGAACCTTACGGGGGGCACCGCCGAGATGCTGCCGAACCACCACCTGACCAAGCCGGTGCTGATCGGCGAGATCTTGGAAGATGGCCAGTTCGACATCATCTCGGAAACCGATCCGGTGCCGGGCGACGCCTGGACCGACTTCCTGCCGGAATCCGCGGTGCTGAAGTCCGACTGGCCGGGTCTGGACTGCGGCATGTACAACACCGAGACCGAAAGCTGCGTGCAGAAACAGTCCAACTACTGATCTGACACCTGCGAACGATCCGGGCGGCCTCGCGCCGCCCGGTCTGGCCCGGGCGGGTCGGCATCCTCCTCCCTGCTGCCCCGCCCGCCGCCCCCCTCTCGCCGCCCTTGCCGCCTTTCGCCGCCCGCAGGATCCCAATGCCCAGACGCCTCTTCCCGGCCCTTGCGACCCTGCTGATCGGGCTCGCCGTCCTTCTGCTGCCTCCGCCGCCCGCCGCCCGGGCCCAAAGCGCGCCCGAGGCCACCGCCGAAGCCTCGCTTCAGCCGGTGCTTCAGGCCCAGGCCGAGGTCTTCCTTGAAAGCTCGCGCCGCACCATCCAGCCCGCCATCGACGCCGTGGCCGGATCCGGCCTGCCCCAGGCCCCCGATTTCCTGGTCGCCTGGGCCGAGCGCGAGATCTGGGTGCGCGAGGCGGACATGACCTTTTTCCGCGTCACCCGCGACGACGACCGCATCTATCACCTTTACGATCTCGACACCGGGGCCGAGGTGATGACCCTCGACGACGACGAGGGCTACGAGGATCTGCGCCCCAATTCCGGCATCCGCGCCCTGATCGGCGCCGCCCTGGTCCGCTTCCAGCTGGAAGATCCCGACCCCGCGATCCGCGCCGAGGCGCTGGACAGTATCGACCGCAACGGCGAGGCGGGCCACCTGGCGCCGCTGGCCGCCTCGATCGAGGGCGAGACAGATCCCGCCCTGCGCGCCCGCAAGGCGCAGCTGCTGACCCTGCTGACCATCCGCTATGCCGAGGACAAGGACGCGCGTATCGCCGCCATCGAAAGCCTGGCGGGCAATCTGGACGTGGCGGTGCGCGCCACGCTGAACCCGCTGGTGGCCACCACCCGCGCCGCCGCCGCCACGCTGCCTGAGGGCCGCAACATCGCCCGCCAACTGCGCCCGGGCTCTGACGCGCTGCCCCGCACCGAGGCCTATCAGCTGCTGGTCGACGCAGGGCTGGCGCCGCCTCTGGTCTCGGCAGGCGATCTGCGCGCCACCCTGGCCCAGCATATCGACGCGGGCGCCGTCGGTGGCGTGCCCCTGGCAGATCTCGCTGACCCCGGCGCCCGCGACCGCGCCTTCGACGGGCTGGTGGCCGCAGGCACGGTCGAGCCCGCCGCCACCGAGGCCGATATCGACGCCGCCCTGGCCGCCCATGTCTTCTTCGAGACCTACGCCGAAGCCGACCCCGATGTGACCGAGGCCGCCAATGCCGCGCTCAACTCGATCTCGCGCCGGGTGGCGCTGAACCAGGTGCTGGATCTGGCGCTGGATGCGCTGTCGCTGGGGTCGATCTACTTCCTGGCGGCCATTGGCCTGGCCATCACCTTTGGCGTCATGGGGGTGATCAACATGGCCCATGGCGAGTTCATCATGATGGGCGCCTACACCGGCTATGTGCTGCAACAGGTGATCCCCGACTATACGGTGTCGATCCTGGTCGCGATCCCAACGGCCTTTGCGGTGACCTTTGCCGCCGGTGTCGCCATGGAACGGCTGGTGATCCGCTGGCTCTATTCCCGCCCTCTGGAGACCCTGCTGGCCACCTTCGGCGTCTCCATCGCGCTGCAACAGCTGGCCAAGAACATCTTCGGCACCCAGGCGCGGCCCCTGACCTCGCCCGACTGGCTGAACGGGTCGTGGATCCTGAACGACATCGTCGGCATCAGCTATATCCGCATCGCCATCTTCGTGCTGGCGCTGATCTTCCTCGGCCTCTTCCTCTTCATGATGAAGAAGACGCGCCTCGGGCTGGAAACCCGCGCCGTGACCCAGAACCCCAAGATGGCCGCCTCGATGGGAATCAACCCCGACCGGGTGAACATGCTGACCTTCGGCCTGGGGTCCGGCATCGCGGGCATCGCGGGCGTGGCCATCGGCCTTTACGCCCAGGTCACCTCGGAGATCGGCCAGCAGTACATCGTGCAAAGCTTCATGACCGTGGTCGTGGGCGGTGTCGGCAATATCTGGGGGACGCTCCTGGGCGCGGGCATGATCGGTGCGCTGCAAAAGGGCATCGAATGGGTCTACCCCTCCAACACCCTGGCGGCCCAGACCTACATGATCGTCTTCATCATCATCTTCATCCAGTTCCGCCCCCGCGGCATCATCGCCCTCAAGGGCCGCGCCGCCGGAGATTGAGCCCCATGTTCTACCAGCTTCCCCCCGCCAATCTCGACCGCCCGCCGCTGCCCGTCATCGACGGTGGCCGCCCGGACACCGATGAGGAGGGCGCCCGATGATCCCGATGACCACCCCGCTGGCCGGCCTGATCTTCGCCCCCTGGCCCTCTCATTTGCTGGCTGAAAATATCCTGGGGGGAGGGGCCAGCGGCCCCGGGGGGGGCCGCCCCCCCCCCCCCCCCCCCCCCCCCCCCCCCCCCCCACCCCCGCCCCCAAGGGAGAGACGGCATGAGACAAAGCTTTGTCGCCCGCAACCCCTCGATCCTGATCTTCCTGGCGCTGCTGGCGCTCTTCACCCTGGCGGTGACGCTGATGTCGCATGCCTTCGGGGCCGAGCTGATCTCGACCTCCTTCATCAAGACCCTGGGCCGCACCCTCTGCCTGTGCCTCGTGGCCATCGCCATGGATCTGGTCTGGGGCTATTGCGGCATCCTCAGCCTCGGCCATTTCGCCTTCTTCGGGCTGGGGGGCTACATGATCGGCATGTGGCTGATGTATGCCCGGACCGAGATCATCGTGGCCGAAAGCCTGGCCAATGCCGCCATCCCGCCCACACCGGATGAGGTGCGCGATGCCATCGGCACCCAGATCTTCGGCGTCGTCGGCAGCTCGGACTTCCCGGCAATCTGGGCCTTTGCGCATTCGCTGCCGCTGCAACTGGCGCTGGTGGTGCTGGTGCCGGGGCTGCTGGCGCTGATCTTCGGCTGGCTGGCCTTCCGAAGCCGCGTCACCGGGGTTTACCTGTCGATCCTGACCCAGGCCATGACCCTGGCCCTGTCCCTCTACCTCTTCCAGAACGAAAGCGGGCTGCGCGGCAACAACGGCCTGTCGGGGCTGCAAAACCTGCCCGGCGTCGAGGCCTCGCAGGACTGGGTCTCGCTGTGGTTCCTCTGGGCCTCGGCCCTGGCCCTGGGCCTGGGCTATGTGCTCTGCGCCTGGGTGGTCTCGGGCAAGTTCGGCTCCGTGGTGCGCGGCATCCGCGACGACGAGGCGCGGGTGCGGTTCCTCGGCTATTCGGTCGAGGGCTACAAGCTTTTCATCTTCACCTTCACGGCCATCATCGCCGCCGTGGCGGGCGCCCTCTACTATCCGCAGGCGGGCATCATCAACCCGGGCGAAGTCGCCCCCATTGCCTCGATCTACCTGGCGGTCTGGGTGGCCATCGGCGGGCGCGGGCGGCTTTACGGCGCGGTGATCGGCGCGGCGCTGGTCAGCCTGGTCTCGACCTGGTTCACCGGCGGGCTGGTGCCCTCGGTCCCGCTGGGGTTTTACACCATCGACTGGGTGGACTGGTGGCTGGTCCTGCTGGGGCTGAGCTTCGTACTGGTCACGCTTTTCGCGCCGAAGGGCATCGGCGGGCTGGTCGATCTGGTCACCGCCCGGGTGGCGCCTGACCGCCACGGCTCCGACTACGGCCCCGACAAGGGCAGTTTGCGGGAAGAGGAGGGCCGGAAATGAGCGCGCTGCTAGAGGTCTCGGGCATCTCTGTCACCTTCGATGGCTACAAGGCCATCCGTAACCTGTCCTTCTCGATCGGCGAATGCGAGCTGCGCGCCATCATCGGCCCCAACGGGGCGGGCAAGACCACCTTCATGGATATCGTCACCGGCAAGACCAAACCGGACGAGGGCAAGGTCCTGTGGGGCGAGCTGTCGCGCAACCTGCTGAAGATGCGGGAATCGAAGATCGCCCAGGCCGGGCTGGGACGCAAGTTCCAGCGCCCGACGGTCTTCGAGGATCAGTCGGTCTTCGACAACCTGCTTATGGCCCTGAAGAACCCGCGCGGCGCCTTCGCCTGCCTTTTCTACCGCCCCACCAAGGCCGACCGCGCCCGGGTGGGGGAGCTGGCCGAAGAGGTGGGCCTGGCCGACCAGCTGACCCGCACCAGCGGAGAGCTGTCCCACGGCCAGAAGCAATGGCTGGAGATCGGGATGCTGCTGGCCCAGCAACCGCGGCTGATGCTGGTCGATGAACCGGCGGCAGGGATGACCCTGGCCGAACGCGAACATACCACCGACCTGCTGGTCAACCTGGCCAAGACCCGTGCCGTGGTGGTGGTGGAACACGACATGGAATTCGTGCGGCGGCTGAACTGCAAGGTGACGGTGCTGCACGAGGGCTCGGTGCTGGCCGAAGGCTCGCTTGACCATGTCACCGCCGACCCGCGGGTCATCGAAGTCTACCTGGGGCGCTGAGACGATGCTGGATGTGAAAGACCTGACCCTTCATTACGGGCAAAGCCAGATCCTGAACGGGATCGACCTGGCGGCGGCGCAGGGCGAGGTGACCTGTATCATGGGCACCAATGGGGTGGGCAAGACCTCGCTTCTGAAGGCGATCTCGGGCACGCACCCGCGCTCTGGCGGGTCCATGGCGCTGGATGGCGAGGACCTGGGACGGTTGCCGGCGCATATGCTGGCCCAGAAGGGCATCGGCTATGTGCCCCAGGGGCGGATGATCTTCCCGCTGCTGACCGTGCAAGAGAACATGGAAACGGCCTATGCCTGCCTGCCGCGCTCCGAACATTTCATCCCCGACGAGATCTACGAGCTGTTCCCGATCCTGAAAGAGTTCCTGAACCGGCGCGGCGGCGACCTGTCGGGGGGGCAACAGCAACAGCTGGCCATCGCGCGGGCCATGCTGACCAAGCCCAAGCTGCTGCTGCTGGACGAGCCGACCGAGGGCATCCAGCCCAATATCATCCAGCAGATCGGCCGGGTGATCGAATACCTGCGCGATCGCGGCGACATGGCCATCGTTCTGGTCGAGCAGTATTTCGAATTTGCCTATGGGCTGGCCGACAAGTTCTACGTCCTGCGGCGCGGCGCGGTCACCGCCTCGGGCAGCAAGACCGAGCTGACCAAGGAGGCGCTGATGGCCGAGGTCTCGGTCTGAGCCGCCCGCGTCACCTCTGGCGACACGTAGAAGGAGTGGGGCTCTGCCCCCCTTGAGCCCTCGCGGGCTCAATTCCTCCCGGGATGTTTCTGGCAATGAGAAGCACAAGGGGCGGGGCACGGCAAAGCCCAGGCCTTTCCCCGGCTGCAAACTCCGCCAACGGGCGCGCTGCGCCCTGTTGGCCTACGTGGCAGCCTGGGGGCGGTCGACCCTTTCGGGCGCCACTCCCTTGTGTTTCTCAATGCCAGAAATATCCCCGCCGGAGGCATCGCCCGTCAGGGCGATATTACACCTCCAGCCAGATGGTGATCGGCCCGTCATTGGTCAGGCTGACCTGCATGTCGGCGCCGAAGCGACCGGTTTCGACCGGCAGCCCTTCGGCGGCCAGGCGCGCGGCGAAATGCTCGTAAAGGCGGCGGCCCTCCTCTGGGGCGGCGGCGGTGCTGAAGCCGGGGCGGTTGCCGCTGCGGGTGTCGGCGGCCAGGGTGAACTGGCTGACCACCAGCGCCGCGCCGCCGATGTCCAGCGCCGAGCGGTTCATCTTGCCCGCCTCATCCTCGAAGATCCGCAGCTTGGCCGCCTTGGCCGCCAGCTTTTCCGCCTGGGCCTCGCTGTCGCCCTGCATGGCGCAGACCAGGATCATTAGACCTCGCCCGCAACGTCCGACGGTCTGGCCGTCGATATCCACCCTGGCTTTGCTTACCCGTTGCACCAGCGCCCGCATCGGCTGTCTCCTTCGTTTTCCGCCTTCTAGCCGATCCGGCCCGGCCGCGCGAGGGCGGCAGGGCGCGGCAAAGCGTCGGGCGTTCAAGGCGGCGGTAACAGATCGCACGAAAGATGACAGCAGGTTGCAGATGTGAGGATGAGAGGAGGTCCGCCATGGGACGCAATGACGATCTGATCCGCGAGTTGGAAGCAGCGCGGGATGCGCTCGACCGCTGGCGGACCCTGCATCTGGAGTTGGCCCTGCGCCTGCGCCGGGGGCGCCGGTCCGGCCTGGCGCATCTGCGGCCCCAGGACGAAAGCCAGTGCCGCCTGGGCCGCTGCCTGAGCGCGCTGCGTCGCCAGGCGCCGAAGGATCCCTATGTGGCCGAGCTGTGCCACCTGCACGACGATTTCCACGCCTACGCGGGGGCGGTGCAGCAGATGATCGCGCAAGGCAGGGCCGAGGCGGCGATCACCGCGCTGACGGGGATGGAATTCGAGGGCCGGCGCGGCGCGCTGACCGACCGCATCACCGAGCTACTGGCCGAAGCAGCGGCCTGACCCCCGAGGACGCCCGTCAGGGCCGAGGAAGGCCCCGGTGGGCGGCGCTTACAGCTCGGTGCCCTCGGGGGCGGGCATCAGCTCGGCGGCGATCTCTTCGATGATCGGATGCGCCTCGTCCAGGGACATGCCCGGGCGCAGACGCGCATCGTAGAGGATGCGCAGCATCGCCTCGTCCTGCACCGTCAGCAGGGCAAATTCGCCGTCATCGTTGAAGATCGAGGGCCGCGCCGCCAGGCTGTCGTTGCGCAGGCCCAGCCCCTGGGCGATCTCCTCGTGGAAACAGGCGCGGCGCATCAGCTCGGGCAGTTCGGCCCGTACCAGCGCCACGGCGCGGTCATAGGTCGCCGGATTGCCCGCCCCGGCAAAGCCCATGACCAGGCAGGGCACGTCGCGGGGCAGGGTGCGCAGGGTGTTCAGGGTGCGGGCCGAGAGGTTGGGCACCAGGGCGCGCAGCCGCTCTGTCGCCTCGGCGCGGTCGTCCTCGCCCATCACCAGCACATGGAAATTGCCGCCGTTGCCCGTGCCCAGGCTCATCGCATGACCAGTGGCCCGGGACAGGCGGCGGACATAGCCGCGCAGCACCGCCCGGTCGTCGTCGCGGGTGGCCTCGGGGACCGAGGCGCCGAACTCGACCCGCATCCGCACCGGTTGCTGCCAGCGCAGCAGCTGGCCGGGCATGTCGTCGCCCGGTTCCAGCCCGTCACCCTGGCGATGCTCGCTGTAGAAGGCGATGCGTTCGAAATTGCGCACCAGATCGGCGCGGTCATAGGTGGTATCGGCGCCGCCACCGCCATCCATGCGCAGCAGGCCCCGGGCCAGGTCGCGGGTCTGGGCCTCGGCGTAATGGGCCGCCAGCAGGCGGCTTTCGACCGAGGCGACCTGCGGCTGCGCCAGCCCTTCGGCGCGCGGCACCGGGCGCAGGCTTTGCCGGGGCGGGCCCTTCTGGCCCAGCAGGTCGGTGAAATCGGCGCAGCCCGCCAGCAAGAGCGGCAGGCTGAGCGCCAGGGGCAGGATCAAGGGCCGGGGCTGACCGCTGCGACGCGGGGCCGGGTGGGTGGTCGTCGGCGCCCGCCCGCCGAGGAGGGCCCGCAGCAGGCCCCACTGCCGCCCTGCGAAGGGGCGCGATACGTGGCGCGAAAAGCCGCCGAATGGCGGCGCGGCTCTTTGTTTCATGGCCCTTCGGTCCCCACCGAACACGATTTACTGCCTCTCCCATACGACAGGACAGCGCCGCAGGGAAGCGCCCCACAGGTCGTGCAGGGCCCCCAGGGCCCCCGTCTGGGCGGGCTTTTGCCGGTTCCGGGGGCCATTGTCCGGGTGGCGCGCAGCTCCGGCCGGTCTCAACCCCGTTCGGAGAGGGCGTGGGCGCGGGCGCCTTGTTCCGGGGCGCTGGCCCCCT
The DNA here is from genome assembly GCF_050897975.1 of Pseudooceanicola aquaeponti. NCBI lineage: Bacteria > Pseudomonadati > Pseudomonadota > Alphaproteobacteria > Rhodobacterales > Paracoccaceae > Pseudooceanicola > Pseudooceanicola aquaeponti. The sequence goes on along the minus strand of NZ_JBPAXY010000008.1, from coordinate 299,347 downwards.
TGTTTGATGCGCGCTCTGGCTCGCTGCGGGGCGGGCTCAGGGCCTGGATCAGGCTGTTCAGCCCGTCCAGGGCGGCGCTGTGCCGCTCTTGGCTGTCTTCGGCCAGGGCCTGGCCCTGGATCAGCGCGGAAAGGCAGTGATCGTGCTGCGCCGCCCGGGCGCCCGGGGCCGAGGGGCCAAGCGGCAGGGCGCGGGTCAGCAGGTCCGACAGGTGCCGCAGCAGGGCCTTGTCCCCTTCTTGCGCCAGGCGCACGGGCGGTAGGGCGCGGGCGATCTGTCGCCGGGTCTGGCTGAGCGCTTCGAGCCGGGCAGCCAGCGCCGCGCAGGCTGGGGCGGGGGGAAGGGCGCGCGAGGTGCCTTCGGGGCGGGCCGCGCCCGCCAGGCGCAGCCGTTCCTGGCCCGCCGCCAGCACCAGCGCCAGTTCATCGTAATGGTCCAGGCCCTGTTCATAGAGCAGGTCCAGGGTGCGGATCCGGGCCAGCAGGGCGCGATGGCGCACCAGCAGGTCGCCCGCCAGCCGGTCCAGCTGGCGGCGCGTTTCGGCCGGGCGCGGCCCCAGGCGGCCCCGGCCCGCCGCGCCGGCCGCGCGTCGCGTCAGGAGGGGGCGCAGCCGCCGCCAGAGGCCGCCGCCGGCCCGGCCAGGGGCAGGGGGTGGGGCGCTAGCCAGCACAGTGGCCAGATCGGTCAGGGGGGCTGTCAGACGGCCCGGGGCGGCCTCGGTCAGGCTGCGGCGCATCTCGCGCAGGATCCGCACCAGGGCCTCTTCCTCAGCGCTGCCGAAGCGGGCCAGGGTCTGGGGACTGTCGATGTCCAGCGCGGCCATGCGGGCGCGGATCTGCTCGGCGAAGGCATCGCTGACCGCCTCCAGCGCCAGCGGGCTGTCGGCGGGCGAGGGTTCGGGCAGTTCCAGCGCCGCGACATCCTCGATCTGCTGGCGCGTCTGCTGGGCTGCGGCGCGAATGGCCTCCGACATCTGGTGCTCTCCTCCTCCTTGTCCGGCTCCTTGTCCGGTCCCGCAGCGGCGGGGCGCGGGCAGCGGGGCCGGTCCTGGGGGCTGTGGTCGGGCCACACAGGAGCGGGCCGGTGCCCGGGGTGCCCCGACTCTGCCGCCTTTGGGCGGTCTCTCAGTGAAACACCGGAATGTAACATTTCTTCGGGCCTGCCGCAGAATGTCACCCCGGCGCGGCGGCCGCCCTGCGAGGTTCCGCCACGCTAGGCAAGGACGCCCCGGGGGAAAACCCCCGGGGCGCCACGATCCCCCGTCCGGGGGGAAATGTCATGAAACTGTCAGATCCGGCGCCTGGCCAGGCAGCAGGGGCTACCGCCCGCCACGCGGGCCACGGGGCGGTTTCCCGTTGCCCGGGCGTCCACCAGGGCCGCCCGCACCGCCGCTGCCGCCGCGTGGGCCGCGCCCGGCAGGCTTGCCCCCCTCGGCGCCCGCGCGGGGGCCGAAGCCGGATTTGCCACCCATACCGGGCTTGCCTGCGCCGGGCTTGCCGGAGCGTGCCTTGCCGGGGGCGAAGCCGCCCGGGCGGGCGCCCTCGGAGCCGTCGCCGACGCGGGCGCGGTCCTTGCCCGGCCCGCCCGGCTTGCCGACGGTCTTGCCCCGGGGCGCCTCGGCGCGACCGATCAGGCCGCGCGCGGCGCCACCGCCCTTGCCGCCGGACCGACCCGGGCCCTTGGCTGCGCCGCCGCGGCTGCCCTGACCCGCGAAACCGCGGGCGGGCACGCTCTCGGCGGCCTCGGCGCCCTTGCGCGGCTGGCGTTTGGGGCGCGGCGCGGCGTCGGGGTCGATCTCGATCCCCAGCTGATCGCGCAGCACGCGGGGGCGCAGTTCCTCGACCTCGCCCGCCTTCAGGGTGCCCAGCTGGAAGGGGCCATAGCTGACCCGGATCAGCCGGTTCACCACCAGGCCCACGTTTTCCATGGCGCGGCGGATCTCGCGGTTGCGACCCTCGCGCAGGCCCACGGTCAGCCAGGCATTGGCGCCCTGCTGGCGGTCCAGGCTGACCTGCATCGGCTGGAAATGCTCGCCATCGACCACCACGCCCTCGCGCAGCGGCGCCAGGGTGGCATCGCTGGGCGCGCCCTTGACCCGCACGCGGTACTTGCGCACCCAGCCGGTCTCGGGCAGCTCCAGCCGCCGTTTCACCTCGCCGTCATTGGTCAACAGCAGCAGCCCCTCGGAGTTGAGGTCGAGGCGGCCGACGCTCATCACCCGGGGCAGATCCTCGGGCAGGGCGTCAAACACCGTCTCGCGGCCCTGTTCGTCCTTGGCGGTGGTCACCAGCCCCGTGGGCTTGTGATAAAGCCAGACGCGCGGCGGTTCCGCCGGGCCAAGGGGCTTGCCGTCCACGGTGATCCGGTCGGCGGCGGTGACGTTCAGCGCCGGGCTGGTGATCACCTTGCCGTTGACGCTGACCCGGCCTGCCTCGACGATCTTCTCGGCATCGCGGCGGCTGGCCAGGCCCGCGCGGGCCATGACCTTGGCAATCCGGTCGCTGCCGCTGCCCGGGGTCGGGGCGGCGGCGGGCGGCGTGGCGCTGCCTTTCGGGCCGGGGCGCCGGGGGCGGCCGGGTTTGGCGGAACGGTCGGGGCGGGGGGCGCCGCCGGGCGGGGTCGGTTTTTTCGGGCTCATGCCCCGGCTCTAGCGCAGCTTGGGCGCTTGCGAAAGCGTTCTTCGCGCGCCAGACAGGGGCATGAGCGCAGCACAGCCCCCCTTTACCTCGCATATGGACGCGGCCCTGGACGAGGCCCGCGCCGCTGCCCGGCGCGGCGAGGTGCCCGTGGGCGCGGTGCTGGTCGATGCGGCGGGCCAGGTGGTGGCCCGGGCCGGGAACCGCACGCGCGAGCTGTCGGATCCCACGGCCCATGCCGAGGTGCTGGCGATCCGCGCGGCCTGCGCGGCGGCGGGGTCCGAGCGGCTGCCGGGCCATGTCCTTTACGTCACGCTGGAGCCCTGCCCCTTCTGTGCCGCCGTGATCTCGGCCGCACGCATTGCGCGGGTGGTCTATGGGGCGGCGGACCCGAAGTCGGGCGGGGTGGCCCAGGGGCCGCGCATCTTCGCCCACCCCCAGGCGCATCATGTGCCGGAGGTGGTCGAGGGGGTGGGGGCCAGTGAGGCCGAGCGCCTGCTGAAGGGGTTCTTCGCGGCGAAGCGGTGAAGGCGTGACGGAGGCAGGGGGGCTCTGCCCCCCTCTTGAGCCTGCGGCTCAATTCACCCCCGGGATATTTTGGGCCAACAAATAGGGGGAGGCGCCGCGCGTGGGTGGCGGTGGGCGCACCCGGTGGGGCGCTGGCCCTGCTGATGTTGTCGCCACGAAAAACGGCCCGTCCCCGGGGGGCGGGCCGTTGCAGTCTCGTGCCTTGGGCGGGGTCAGCCGCGGAAGAAGCCTTCGTAGATCGGTTCCAGCGTGCCGGTCTCGAACAGCGAGGAGACCGAGGTGCCGTTCCAGATGTTCAGGATCGCCTGGGCGAACATCGGCGCGGTCGGCAGGACGCGGATCTTTTCGCAGGCCTCAACCGGGGCGGTGGCGGCGATGGAATCGGTGATCACCAGGTTTTCCATCACGGAATTGGTGATCCGCTGCACCGCCGGGCCAGACAGGACGCCGTGCGAGATATAGGCGTGTACCTCTTTGGCGCCGAAATCGAGCAGCAGTTCGGCGGCCTTGCACAGCGTGCCGGCGGTATCGCACATGTCGTCGACGATGACGCAGATCTTGTCCTTCACCTCGCCGATGACGGTCATCTCGGCCACTTCGCCCGGCTTTTCGCGGCGCTTGTCGACGATCGACAGCGGCGCGTTGATCCGCTTGGCCAGTTCGCGGGCCCGGGCCACGCCGCCGACGTCCGGCGAGACGACCATGATCTCGTCGATGCGGTCCTTGAATTTCTCTTTGATATCAAGGGCGAAGATTGGGCTGGCGTAAAGGTTGTCGACCGGGATGTCGAAGAAACCCTGGATCTGGGCGGCGTGCAGATCCATGGTCAGCACCCGCTCGACGCCCGCCTCGACCAGCATGTTGGCGACCAGCTTGGCGCTGATCGGCGTGCGGGCCTTGGTGCGGCGGTCCTGGCGGGCATAGCCGAAATAGGGGATCACGGCGGTGATGCGGCTGGCCGAAGAGCGGCGCAGCGCGTCGGTCATGATCAGCAGTTCCATCAGGTTGTCGTTGGCCGGGTTCGAGGTCGACTGGATCACGAACATGTCCTCGCCGCGGACGTTCTCGAAGACCTCGACGAATATCTCGCCGTCGTTGAACCGCTCGACGCGGGCGTCCACGAGACCCACGTTCATGCCGCGATGCATGGACATGCGGCGCGCGATCGCGGTCGCCAGCGGCATGTTCGAATTGCCCGCGATCAGCTTGGGTTCGATGATATTCGGCATGAGGATGTCTCCGGGAGGCAGCAGGCCCGACAGGGGCAGGGGATGACAGATTCGTGACGTTGAACACGCCTTAGCACCCCGGTAACGTCTTGCCAAACCACGCCGCACGGGAGGGGCCGCCAGGATGACGCGGATCATCGACTATTATTTCACCACCATTTCGCCCTGGGCCTATCTGGCCGGGGACGAACTGGAACGGATCGCCGCCGAACATGGGGCCGAGATCCGCTATAAACCCGTTGATCTGATGGCGGTTTTTTCCCAAAGCGGCGGCGCGCCCCTGGGCGAACGGCCTCAGGCGCGGCGCGACTACCGGATGCAGGAACTGCGCCGGGCCAGGGCCAAGACCGGCCTCGATCTGGTGCTGGAACCGGCCTTTTTCCCGACCAACCCGGCGCCCTCCTGCTATGCCATCATCGCCGCCGACCGGGCCGGCGGGGGCGACACCGGCCTGCTGGTGCGCCTGCTGATGCGCGCCTGCTGGGCGGAAGAGAAGAACATTGCCGAAGATGAGGTGATCCGCGCCGCCCTGACGGCGGCGGGTTTCGACCCCGCGCTGGCCGACAGCGGGTTGCTGACCGGGGCCGAGATCTTCGCGCGCAACACCGAAGAGGCGGTGGCGGCGGGGGTCTTCGGCTCGCCCTTCTACATCGTGGACGGGACCGAGCGGTTCTGGGGCCAGGACCGCCTGGCGGATCTGGCGGCCCATCTGGAGGGCAAGCTGTGAGCGTTGCCGAGCTGCCCGGGATCGGGCTGCGACACTGGGGTGAGGCCGGGCCCAAGCTGTTGATGATCCACTGTTCCCTGGCGCATTCCGGGGCCTGGGGCGGGGTTGCCCGGGCGCTGGACGGTCTGGCGCAGATGCGCGCCTTCGACCTGCCGGGCCATGGCCGCAGCGCCGACTGGGATCCCGAGCAAAGCTTTCAGCAGCAGGCCCGCGACATGGCGGTGCGGGTGATCGAGGACTGGGGCGGCCCGGTCGATCTGGTGGCCCATAGTTTCGGCGCCACCGTGGCGCTGCGCCTGGCGGTGGACCGGCCTGATCTTGTGCGTTCGCTGGCGCTCTACGAGCCGGTCTTCTTTACCGCGGGTTTCCGCGCCTTTCCGGGGCTGGAGGCCCAGCACGACGCCGAATTGCAGGGCTATGCCGAGGCCTGGGCGGCGGGCGACCGGATGGAAGCGGCGCGGCATTTCATGTCGGTCTGGGGCGATGGCCGCCCCTGGGAGGCCCTGCCGGAGGCGCAGCGTGCGGGCTTTGCCGCGCGGATCCATCTGATCCATGCCATCCGCGACACGAATTACGGTGATCCCTCCGACATGCTGGCGGGGGGCAAGCTGGCGGCGCTGCGTATTCCGGTGCTGCTGATGGATGGGGCCGACAGCCCGGTTTACGTCGGGCGGATCAACCAGGCGCTGGCGGCCGAGATCCCCGGGGCGCGGCGCGAGGTGATCGCCGAGGCCGATCACATGGGGGTGCTGACCCAGCCCGAGACGGTGGCGGCGCTGGTACGCGACTTCCTGAACCTGACCCCCGCGCGGGCCGCTGAGAGCGTCGCCCGGGCCTGAAAAGGCCCGGGGTGGCGCCCCGGCTGGCGGGTGCGAGCGGGAAAGCAATATCACTTTCCGAACATTTGGGGCGGAATGGTCGGGCGCGGCCTTCTTCGCGCGAAGCCTGAGCTTCGCCGCGCAAGCGATTTTGCTTTCTGACTGAATCCCCTGCGGCCGGTGCTGCCGTCCGGTGGGGCGGCTAGCAGAGTCTCAACCTGGTGAGAAAATTCACCAGGTGAGGGGCCTAGCCCGCCGCGATCTCGAGGAAGCGGGTGATTTCCTCTTCGGGCAGCGACCAGTCGCAGACGAAGCGGGCCTGAAGCGGGGTCTCGTCCGGGCCCTCGACCGATCCGTCGAGGTAGTAGACCGCGCCCGCGGCCTGAAGGCGGCGGTGCATGAGGCGGGGCAGCGAGGCGAAGGCCAGGTTGGCCTGGGGCTCTTGCAGGAATCTGGCGCCGAGGGCGCGCAGACCGTCGGCCAGCATCCGCATCCGGGCGTTGGACCGCCGCGCCAGATCCAGCCACAGATCATCGGCCAGATAGGCCTCCATCTGGGCCGAAAGATAGCGATGCTTCGAGAAGAGATGCGCGCCGCGCTTGCGGCGCAGCTCGAATTCGCGGGCCTTGGCGGGGTCGAAGAAGATCACCGCCTCGACACCGACACAGCCGTTCTTGGTGCCGCCGAAGCTGACCGCGTCGACCCCGGCGCGCCAGGTCATCTCGGCGGGGGAACAATTCAGGGCCACCAGGGCATTGGCGAAACGCGCCCCGTCCAGATGGGTGGGCTGACCGGCGCGGGCGGCGATGGCCGACAGTTCGGCGATCTCGGCGCAGGTATAGATGCGGCCCTTTTCGGTGACCTGGGTGATCGACAGCGGCCCGGGCTGGGCATTGTGCACCGAGATCTCGGCGCTGTCGCCCATGGCGGCGGCCAGGGCGGCGGGGTCGATCTTGTCGCCTTCGCCCACGGGGAAGAGCTTGCCCGCGCCCATGTAGAACTCGGGCGCGTTGCATTCATCCTCGTAGATATGGGCGACGGGCGAGCAGAAGACCTGCTGCCAGGGCTGGGCGAGGGTGGCCAGGGCCAGGGAATTGGCGGCGGTGCCGGTGGCCACCAGGTAAACCGCCGCCTCGGGCGCCTCGAAGATCTCGCGCAGACGGGCGCGCACCCGCTCCATGGCCACGTCGGCGCCATAGGGCATGGCATAGCCGGTATTGGCGCGGATCAGCGCCTCGGCGATGGACGGGTGGGCTGGCCCGGCATTGTCGGATGCGAAATACATCAGAGCGGCTCCTCTATGATGTGATCTTCCCAGTCGTCGTCATCGACCTCGAACTCGGGCACGGTCATGCCGCGCACCGAAACCCCGGCGCGATGCACGCTTTCGGGATCGCCGGAAATCAAGGGATGCCAATCATATAGCGGCTGACCTTCATGCAGCAGACGGTAGGCGCAGGTCTGGGGCATCCAGTACAAATGCTGGTCCAGGGTGCGGGCGGTCAGGCTGATGCATTCGGGTACGAACTGGTGCCGGATGGGGTATTGCGAACACAGGCAGGTGGCGTCGTCCAAGAGGCGGCAGGCGACCCGGGTCAGGGCGACCTCGCCGGTCTCCTCGTCCTCAAGCTTGTTCAGGCAACATTTGCCGCAGCCGTCGCAAAGCGCCTCCCACTCGCGCTGCGTCATCTTCTTCAGGGGCACATGCTCCCAGAAGCGGTCGCGCAGGCCAGAGCGGTCGATCGGATCGCTCATAGCGCCGCCAGGATCTCGCGCGCCTGGGCGCAGTCGCGGTCCATCTGCTCGATAAGCGATTGGATTCCGTCGAATTTCATCTCGGGGCGCAGAAAATCGACCAGGCCCACGGAAATCTCGCAGCCGTAAAGATCGCCGCGGAAATCGAACAGGAAGCTTTCCAGATTCGGCTCGGCCCCGTCGAACATCGGCCGCATCCCGAGGTTGGCGGCGGACAGATAGCTGCCCTTGTGCGGCCCGGTCAGCACATCCACCAGCGCCGCATAGATGCCGAAGCGCGGACGGTGCAGCCCGGTGATCGCCATGTTGGCGGTGGGAAAACCCAGGTCGCGGCCGCGCTGATCGCCGCGAATGACCGTGCCCTCGATCCGGTGCCAGTGGCCCAGCATGGCGGCGGCGTCGCGCGGGCGGCCTTCGGCCAGGGCGGTGCGGATCTCGGTCGAGGAAATCTCGCGTTCGCCACTTTCCAAAAGCTGCGCAACCGAGACGCCAAAACCGTATTCCTCGCCAAATTCTTTCAAAATCTCCACATTCCCGGCGCGCTTGGCGCCAAAGTGGAAATCGGCGCCCACGACCACATGGCGCAGGCCCAGCCCGTTGACGATGACCTTCTCGACGAAGTCCTGGGGCGTCAGCGCGGCCAGGGCATGAGTGAAGCTCAGCTCGTAAAGCACGTCGACGCCAAGTTTTTCCAGCCGGTGCGCCCGGGCGGCGGCGTTGGTCAGGCGGAAGGGCGGGCTGTCGGGGGCAAAGACCTGCCGCGGGTGCGGTTCGAAGGTCATGATGCCCAGAGGCGCGCCCAGCTTCTCGGCCTCGGCGCGGGCGATGTCGATCACCGCCTGGTGGCCCAGATGGACGCCATCGAAATTGCCGATCGCGGCAACGGCGCCCCGGTCGGTCTCGGCGGTGAAAATGTAATCCCGGACGGTCTTCATGCAGCAGGGCCTATCCCCGAAACCCGGACAAGGCAAGGGGCGGGCAAAGGCCCGCCCCCCGATGATCTGAGCAGAGGCGCGCAGTGCCTCTGCAAGCCGCTCTTACATCTCGGGATAGAGCGGGAAGTTGACGCAAAGCGCCTCGACCTCGGCCTTCACCTTGGCCTCGACCTCGGCATTGCCCTCGTCGCCATTGGCGGCCAGCCCGTCGACCACTTCGACGATCCAGTCGGCGATCTGGCGGAACTCGGCCTCTTTGAAACCACGGGTGGTGCCCGCCGGGGCGCCCAGACGGATCCCGCTGGTCACAAAGGGTTTTTCCGGGTCAAACGGCACGCCGTTCTTGTTGCAGGTGATGTTGGCGCGGCCTAGGGCGGCCTCTGCGGCCTTGCCGGTCACGCCCTTGGGGCGCAGGTCGGCCAGGCACAGGTGGTTGTCGGTGCCGCCGGAGACGATGTTGATCCCGCCCTTCATCAGCTGGTCCGCCATGGCCTGGGCGTTTTTCACCACCTGGGCGGCGTAGTCCTTGAACTCGGGGCGCAGCGCCTCGCCGAAGGCCACGGCCTTGGCGGCGATGACATGCATCAGGGGCCCGCCTTGCAGGCCGGGGAAGACGGCCGAGTTGATCTTCTTGGCGATCGCCTCGTCATTCGACAGGATCATGCCGCCACGGGGGCCGCGCAGGGATTTGTGGGTGGTGGTGGTGACCACATCCGCAATGCCGATGGGCGAGGGGTGCTGACCACCCGCGACCAGGCCCGCGATATGGGCCATGTCGACCATCAGGTAGGCGCCGACCTCATCCGCGATCTCGCGGAAGGCCTGCCAGTCCCAGACGCGGGAATAGGCAGTGCCGCCGGCGACGATCAGCTTGGGCTTATGCTCCAGCGCCTTGGCGCGGATGTCGTCCATGTCCAGCAGCTCGTCCTGCTGGCGCACGCCGTAGGAGACGACATTGAACCACTTGCCGGACATGTTCACCGGCGAGCCGTGGGTCAGGTGACCGCCCGAGTTCAGGTCCAGGCCCATGAAGGTGTCGCCCGGTTGCAGCAGCGCCAGGAACACGGCCTGGTTCATCTGGCTGCCCGAGTTGGGCTGCACGTTGGCGAAGTTGCAGCCGAACAGCTCTTTCGCGCGTTCGATGGCCAGCTCTTCGGCGATATCGACGAACTGGCAGCCGCCGTAATAGCGCTTGCCCGGGTAGCCTTCGGCATATTTGTTCGTCATCACCGAGCCCTGGGCCTGCAACACGGCCAGAGAGACGATGTTTTCCGATGCGATCAGCTCGATCTCATGGCGCTGGCGCCCCAGCTCCTTGGTGATCGCGCCGAAGATCTCGGGGTCGCGGCTCTCCAGAGCCTCGGTGAAAAAGCCGGTGTCCGACATGGGCGTCCTCCTTGGTCAGGTTCTGCGCTAGTTAGCGCGCATGGGGCGCGGTCGGAAGGCCCCAAATCGTCATGATGATCATGAAAAGCGGCGTCGGTGCCCGGTTTGCGGCCGGGGCTGGTGCCTCGGGGACATTTGTGATTGTTTCGGACCCGGATGGGGGCTTTCGGAAACCGGCGCTGGTCGGTGTACCTGGCCCCGCGCGGGAGACGACAGCAGATGCCCATCAAGATTGCCTTTACCGCCAGCCGGGGCCAGACCGCCCAGGCGGCGCGCAAAGCGCTGTCCGCACGCTATGGCGCCGTGCCCGAGGCCGAGGCCGACGTGATCGTGGCCCTGGGCGGCGACGGGTTCATGCTGGCCACGCTGCACCGCACCCAGGCCCTGGCGGCGCCGGTCTATGGCATGAACCGGGGCACCATCGGCTTTCTGATGAACGAATTTTCCGAAGACGACCTGGTCGAGCGGCTGTCGGGCGCCGAGGAAGAGGTGATCAACCCGCTGCTGATGCGCGCCACCCGGGCCGACGGCAAGGTGCAGGAGGCCCTGGCGATCAACGAGGTCTCGTTGCTGCGCGCGGGGCCCCAGGCGGCCAAGCTGAAGATTTCGGTCGACGGCCGGGTGCGCATGGACGAGCTGGTTTGCGACGGCGCCCTGGTGGCCACGCCCGCGGGCTCGACCGCCTATAACTACTCGGCCCATGGGCCGATCCTGCCCATTGGCTCGGACGTGCTGGCGCTGACCGCCATCGCCCCCTTCCGCCCCCGCCGCTGGCGCGGGGCGCTGCTGCCGAAAGAGGCGCTGATCCGCTTTGACGTGCTGGAGCCGGAAAAACGCCCGATCATGGCCGATGCGGACAGCCGCCGCTCGGTCTCGAACGTGCTGTCGGTCGAGATCGGCTCGGAACCCCGGGTGGAACACCGCATTCTCTTCGACCCCGGCCACGGGCTGGAGGAACGGCTGATCCGAGAGCAATTCTCGTGAGTGTCACCTTGCGGCCCCTGGCGCCCGGCGACCTGGGCTGGATCGTGGCCGCCCAGACGCGTCTTTACGTGGGCGAAATGGGCTGGGCCGAGGGGATGGAGGCGACCTTGCTGCGGATCGCCCTGGACTTCGCCGAGGCCCGCGACCCGCGCAGCGCGGGCTGGATCGCCGAAGGGCCCCAGGGGCCCCTGGGCGCCGTCCTGGTGGTGCCCCAGGCGCCGGATGTGGCGCAGCTGCGCCTGCTGCATGTGGAAAAATCCGCGCGCGGCCAAGGGGTTGGCGGGATGCTGGTGGATGCGGTGCTGAACTTCGCCAAGGCCCAAGGCTACGCCCGCATCCTGCTGGAGACCAAGGACGTGCTGACCCCTGCCCATGCGCTTTACCGCGCGCGCGGCTTCGCCCTGATCTCTGAGCGGGCCGAGGCCGCCTATGGGCAGCCCATGCACGACCAGCTTTGGGCGCGCGATCTCTGAGGGGAACCCGGGCCGGGGCCTTTGGGTTGATCTGGTGACGGAGGGGCGCCCCCCTTCTGCCGCAGATGACCCGAAAGGAGGTTCCCGATGAACTGGGATCGTATCGAAGGCAATTGGAAGCAAGTGAAAGGCGAGGCCGTGGCCCAATGGGGCAAGCTGACCCATGACGACATGGATGTGGTCAATGGCGAGCGCCAGAAGCTCGTGGGCCTGATCCAGGAACGCTATGGCCTGGCCAAGGACGAGGCCGAACGCCAGGTGGACGACTTCGTCGCCAAGCACTGATCTACTTGGATGGATTGAGGGAAAGGGCGGTGCCTTCGGGCCCGCCCTTTTCGCGTTCCGGCTTTGCCAGCGCCTGCGGCGGGCGGGCAGGGGGCGCTGCCCCCCTTGCGTCTGCGACGCAATTCCCCCCGGAGTATTTTCAGCCTTCAGAATGGGAAAGGGCGCGGGCTGCTCGCCTTGCGCCCTTGGGCCCGGGGGCTGACTCTTTTTCTATTCGTCGGCCAGAAATACTCCCGCCGGAGGCAGGCAGGCGCGCGGTCCCCTGGGGCCGCGCGCCTGCCTTCTTCTGGGGCCGGTCACGCGCCCTGCGGTTCCGGGGCGAAGCCGATCGTTTTCAGCGCCACGGCGATCTCGTCCAGGATGGCCGGGTCGTCGATCGTCGCGGGCATCTTGAAGCTTTCGCCATCGGCGATCTTCACCATGGTGGCGCGCAGGATCTTGCCCGAGCGGGTCTTGGGGAGGCGATCGACCACCACGGCCTGTTTGAAGGCCGCCACCGGGCCGATCTGGTCGCGCACCAGGGCCACGCATTCCTTCACGATCTCGGCCGGGTCGCGGTTAACGCCCGAGCTGAGGCAGAGGAAGCCGACCGGCACCTGGCCCTTCAGCGCGTCCGAGGCACCGATCACCGCGCATTCGGCCACGTCGGGGTGGTTCGCCAGCACCTCTTCCATGGCGCCGGTGGACAGGCGGTGCCCGGCCACGTTGATCACGTCATCGGTGCGCGCCATGATGTAAAGATAGCCGTCTTCGTCGATCATCCCCGCATCGCCGGTCTCGTAATAGCCCGGGAAGGTGGTCAGATAGCTTTTCTTGAAGCGCTCTTCGGCATTCCACAGCGTCGGCAGGGTGCCCGGCGGCAGGGGCAGCTTGATGGCGATGGCGCCCAGCTCGCCCGGGGCCATGGGATTGCCGCCCTCGTCCAGCACCTGCACGTCATAGCCCGGCATCGGCACCGAGGGGCTGCCCGGTTTCACCGGCAGCAGCTCGATCCCCAGCGGGTTGGCGGCGATGGCCCAGCCGGTTTCGGTTTGCCACCAGTGGTCGATCACCGGCACGCCGAAGTGTTTCTCGGCCCATTCGATGGTCGCCGGATCGGCCCGTTCGCCCGCCAGGAAGATGGCCTGAAGCTCGTGCTGGGCATAGCGGCGGATCCATTCGCCGTCGGGATCCTCGCGGCGGATCGCCCGCAAGGCGGTCGGGGCGGTGAAGAAGCTCTTGATCCGGTTGTTCTGGATGATCCGCCAGAAGACGCCGGGGTGGGGGGTGCCAACGGGCTTGCCCTCGAAGACCACGGTGGTGGCTCCGGCCAGCAATGGCCCGTAGCAGATATAGCTGTGGCCCACGACCCAGCCCACGTCCGAGGCGGCCCAGAAGCGATCCCCGGCCTCGATATTGTAGATGTTCTTCATCGACCAGTTCAGCGCCACCAGGTGACCGGCGGTGTGGCGCACCACGCCCTTGGGCTGGCCGGTGGTGCCGGAGGTGTAGAGGATATAGGCCGGGTGGTTGCCCTCGACCGGCACGCAGTCAGCGGGTTTTACCCCGTACTGGAAGCCGTGCCAGGAGAAGTCTCGCCCCTCGATCAGCTTGGCAACCTCTTGTTCACGCTGGAAGATCACGCAGAACTCGGGCTTGTGCTCGGCCTGTTCGATGGCGGCGTCCAGAAGCGGCTTGTAATGCACCACCCGGTTGGGTTCCAGGCCGCAGGAGGCGGCGATGATCGCCTTGGGGGTGCAGTCGTCGATGCGCACCGCCAGCTCATGGGCGGCGAACCCGCCGAAGACCACCGAATGCACCGCGCCCAGGCGGGCGCAGGCCAGCATGGCCTCCAGCGCCTCGGGGATCATCGGCATGTAGATGATGACCCGGTCGCCCTTTTCCACGCCGCGCATCCGCAGGGCGCCCGCCAGGCTGGCGACGCGCTTTTGCAGCTCGGCATAGGTGATGCCCTTGGTGGCATGGGTGATCGGGCTTTCGTGCTGGATGGCGATCTGATCGCCGCGGCCCGCCTCGACATGGCGGTCGACCGCGTTCCAGCAGGTGTTGACCATGCCGTCGGCGAACCATTCCCCGGCCGGTCCGGCGTCGGGGAAACAGGCCTGGCTGGGCGCCGTGGCCCAATCGATGCCCTGTGCGGCATCCATCCAGAATGCTTCGGGATCTGCCTTCCAGGCGTCATAGACCTCGGAATAGGTCATTGGCCTCCTCCTCCTTAAACCCAATGATCCGAAGGTAAGGGAGGAGTTCGCGAAGGGGCAAGCGCAGAGGAGGTGCCTGCGTCAACTTGGTATGCAGAATTTGCAGGTCCGGCATGTTAGCGCCTGCAAACTTTTGCAAAGTCCCTGACGCTATGCAGAAATCGGCAAAGTCGGCGGGGTTTTGCAAATTTTGCAAACTGTGGGCTGCAAATCCTGCGCGGCAAAGGTCGGTCTGCCGCGCAGGGATTCGGGGGGCTGCCGCCCGCCGCTTAGCCGTAGTGGGCCACCGGGGTCCCGGCGATGGCGGCCATGTTCAGCAGCCCGCGCGCGGTGATCGAGGGGCTGACGATATGGGCGCAGTTGCCCATGCCCATCAGGATGGGCCCCACCTCCAGGGCGCCGCCCTTCATCTTCAGGATGTTGCGCACCCCCGAGGCCGCATCGGCCTGGCCGAAGACCAGCACATTGGCGGTGCCCTCCAGGCGCGAACCGGGGAAGACCCGTTCGCGCAGCTCGGCATCCAGGGCGGTGTCGACGTTCATCTCGCCTTCGTAAGAGAAGTCGCGGGGCTTGGCGTCCAGGATCTCCATTGCGCCGCGCAGACGGCGGGCGGTCTCGGTGTCCTGGTTGCCGAACTGCGACCTGCCGCAAAGCGCGATCTTCGGCTTCAGGCCGAAGCGTTTGACGTGGCGGGCGGCGCCGATCACCGCCTGGGCGATCTCTTCCGAGGTGGGTTCGGACCAGACATGGGTGTCGGCCAAAAACAGCGGCCCGTCTTCCATGATCATCAGCGACAGGGCGCCGTGCGGCGTGCGCCCGGGGCGACCCAGGATCTGTTCGATATACTTCAGATGCCAGCGGTATTCGCCGAAGGTGCCGCAGATCAGGCTGTCGGCCTCGCCGCGATGGACCATCACCGCGCCAATGGCGGTGGTGTTGGTGCGCATAATCGCCTTGGCCAGATCCGGGGTCACGCCGCGGCGCGCCATGATCTTGTGATAGGTCTGCCAGTAGTCGCGATACCGCGGGTCGTTTTCCGGGTTCACCACGTGGAAATCCTCGCCCGGGCGGATGGTCAGCCCGGCGCGTTCGCAGCGCGCCGAAATCACCTCGGGGCGGCCGATCAGGATCGGCTGTTCCGGGGTCTCTTCCAAGATCGCCTGGGCGGCGCGCAGCACGCGGTCATCTTCCCCATCGGCAAAGACGATGCGCCGCGCGGCGGTGCTGGCGGCGTCGAAGACCGGGCGCATGAGCAGGGCGGATTTGAACACCGAGGAGTTCAGCTTGGCCTTGTAGGCGGCCATATCCTCGATCGGGCGGGTCGCTACGCCGGTTTCCATCGCGGCCTTGGCCACGGCCACCGAGACCACGCCCGACAGGCGCGGATCGAAGGGTTTGGGGATCAGGTAATCGGCGCCGAAGGTCAGCCGCTCGCCCTGGTAGGCGGCGGAGACCTCGGCCGAGGTGGTGGCCCGCGCCAGGGCCGCGATCCCTTCGATGCAGGCGATCTGCATCGCATCGTTGATCTCGGTCGCGCCCACGTCCAGCGCGCCCCGGAAGATGAAGGGGAAGCACAGCACGTTGTTGACCTGGTTGGGAAAATCGCTGCGCCCCGTGGCGATGATCGCGTCGGGGGCCACGGCGCGGGCCTCGTCCGGCATGATCTCGGGGGTGGGGTTGGCCAGGGCAAAGAGGATCGGGCGCGCCGTCATCTTCTGCACCAGCTCGGGCTTCAGCACGCCGGGGCCGGAGAGCCCGAGGAACATGTCCGCGCCGTCGATCACCTCGTCCAGGGTGCGCTTGTCCGACGGCTGGGCAAAGGCCGCCTTCTGCGGGTTCATATCCTCTTCGCGGCCCTCGTAGACCAGCCCGTGGATGTCGCACAGCCAGACGTTTTCGCGCTTCACACCCAGTTTCAGCAGCATGTTCAGGCAGGCGATGCCCGCCGCCCCGCCACCCGTCGAGACGATCTTGATATCCTCGAAGGACTTGCCCGCCACGCGTAGCGCGTTGGTGGCCGCCGCCCCCACCACAATGGCGGTGCCGTGCTGGTCGTCGTGGAAGACGGGGATGTTCATCCGCTCGCGGCACAGCTTTTCGACGATGAAGCAATCGGGGGCCTTGATGTCCTCAAGGTTGATCGCGCCAAAGGTCGGCTCCAGCGCGCAGACGATATCGGCCAGCTTCTCGGGGTCGGGCTCGTTCACCTCGATGTCGAAGGCGTCGATGCCCGCGAACTTCTTGAACAGCACCGACTTGCCTTCCATCACCGGTTTCGAGGCCAGCGCGCCGATATTGCCCAGCCCCAGCACCGCCGAGCCGTTCGACACCACCGCCACCAGGTTGCCGCGCGAGGTATAGCGCGAGGCGGTCTGGGGATCGGCCTTGATTTCCAGGCAGGCCTCGGCCACGCCCGGGGAATAGGCCAGCGACAGGTCGCGGCCGTTGGCCAGGGGCTTCGTCGCGCGCACCTCCAGTTTCCCGGGCTTGGGATTCTCGTGATAGCCCAGGGCGGCGGCGCGGAAGGTCGATTTGTCGGTGGTCGGGCCGGTGTCGGACATGGGGTGCCTCTCTCTCCGAAAAGTAGTTTGGCGTTAAACTATCTTGGACGCGGGGGAAAGCCCCGCCTTTGGACAGGTCCGCCGGGCAGCGGAAACCGGCGGGGGATGCGGAAAGTTTCGGTCAGCGGGGCAGGGGCGGGGGCCGGGCAGCCGTGCCCCCTTGCAAACCCTGCGCGGCCCCGAAAGACTGCGCCGCAAATCGCCGCTGCGCCGCTTTTCGCGCGCGGGTGTTTCAGGACAATGAAAATCACGGAGAAGATGATGACGGATCTGCTGACGGCGGCCACGGCCGTGTATGAAAAGGCCTATGCCCCCTATTCGCGTTTCAAGGTCGGCGCCGCCGTGCGCACCCCCTCGGGTGCCGTCTATTCCGGCTGCAACGTGGAAAACGTGGCCTACCCCGAAGGCACCTGTGCCGAGGCGGGCGCCCTGGCGGCCATGGTCGCGGGCGGCGAGACCGAGATCACCGAGGTTGCGGTGATCGCCGATGCCACCGCCCCCGTGCCGCCCTGCGGCGGCTGCCGCCAGAAGCTGGCCGAATTCGGCAAACCCGACATCAAGGTGACCATGTACACCCTGTCGGGCGAAAAGCTTGAGACGACCCTGGCCGAGCTGCTGCCGGGCAAGTTCACCAAGGACCACATGAAAGACTGATCATGGATGCGCGTCACATCATCGCCACGCTGCGTGACGGCCATGTGCCGCGCGCCGAGGAAATCAGCTGGTTCGCCCAAGGTCTGGCCAACGGGCATGTGACCGACGCCCAGGCGGGGGCCTTTGCCATGGCCGTGCTGCTGCGCGGTCTGGGCGAAGAGGGGCGCGTCGCCCTGACCCGCGCCATGCGCGACTCGGGCCGGGTGCTGAGCTGGGATCTGCCCGCGCCCGCGCTGGACAAGCATTCCACCGGCGGGGTGGGCGACTGTGTCTCGCTGGTGCTGGCGCCGATGCTGGCGGCCTGTGGCGCCTATGTGCCGATGATCTCGGGGCGGGGTCTGGGCCATACGGGGGGCACCCTGGACAAGCTGGAGGCGATCCCGGGCCTGTCGACCGAGCTGTCCGAGGCGGCCTTTCGCCGGGTCACCGCCGAGGCGGGCTGTGCCATCGTCGCGGCCTCGGCCGACATTGCCCCCGCCGACCGGCGCCTTTACGCGATCCGCGATGTCACCGCCACGGTCGAAAGCCTGGATCTGATCACCGCCTCGATCCTGTCGAAAAAGCTGGCGGCGGGGCTGGACGCGCTGGTGCTGGACGTGAAATGCGGCGCGGGCGCCTTCATGAAAACCCAAGAGGACGCCGCTGAACTGGCCCGCGCCCTGGTCTCGACCGCCAATGCGGCGGGCTGCCCGACCGAGGCGCTTTTGACCGACATGAGCCAGCCGCTGGCGCCCGCCCTGGGCAATGCGCTGGAGGTGGCTGAAAGCATGGAAGTGCTGTCGGGCGCCAAGCGCGGGCCTCTGGCCGAGCTCACCATCGCCCTGGGCGCCGGGCTGCTGGTGCAGGGCGGGCTGGCCGAGACGCCCGAGGCGGGCGCGGCGCGGCTGGAAGAGGCGCTGAGCAACGGTGCCGCGATGGAGCGGTTCGGGCGCATGGTGGCCCTGATGGGTGGCCCCGTCCGCTTTGCCGAGGATTGGCGGCGCCTCCTGCCCGAGGCCAATGTGATCCTGGAGGTCACCGCCGAAGGCCCCGGCCATATCACCGCCATGCAGGGCGAGGCCCTGGGGCTGGCCGTGGTCGGCCTGGGCGGCGGGCGGCAGGTGGAAAGCGACCGGATCGACCCTTCGGTCGGCCTGTCGGATCTGCTGCGCCTGGGGCAGCGGGTGGAAAAGGGCCAGGTGCTGGCCCGGGTCCATGCCGCCCGGATCGAGGCCGCAGAGGCTGCCGTGGCCCAGGTGCGCGCCGCCATCACTATTACCGACAGCGCCGCCGCGCCCGCCCCGGCGCCGCTGGTTCTGCAAAGGATCACCGCATGACCCGCGCCTTTTTCGTCGTCATGGACAGTGTCGGCATCGGCGGTGCGCCGGATGCCGACCGTTTCTTCAACGGCACCACCCCCGATAGCGGCGCCAATACCCTGGCCCATATTGCCCAAAGCTGCGCCGCGGGCCGCGCCGAAGAGGGGCGCAGCGGGCCTCTGCGCCTGCCCAATCTGGCCGCCCTTGGCCTGGGCGAGGCGGTGAAGCTGGCCTCGGGCGATGTCGCCCCGGGCATAGAGGCGCCCCTCACCGGGCATTACGCCGCCGCCACCGAGGTCTCGCCCGGCAAGGATACCCCCTCGGGGCATTGGGAGCTGGCGGGGGTGCCCGTGCCCTGGGACTGGCACTATTTCCCCGATACGCAGCCCGCCTTCCCCGAGGCGCTGGTGGCCAAGGTCTGCGACATGGCGGGCACCGAGGGCATCCTGGGCAATTGCCATGCCTCTGGCACCCAGATCATCGCGGAACTGGGAGAGGAGCACATGCGGACGGGTTGGCCCATCTGCTATACCTCCGCCGACAGCGTCTTTCAGATCGCCGCGCATGAGGGCAGCTTCGGCAACGACCGGCTGCAAAAGCTCTGCGCCGATCTGGCGCCTGTGCTGCACGAGATGAAGGTGGGCCGCGTCATCGCCCGGCCCTTCGTGGGCGAGCCGGGCGCCTTTGTCCGCACCGCCAACCGCCACGACTACGCCATTGCCCTGCCCAGCCCGGGCCTGTGCAACTGGGCCAAGGACGCGGGCCGCCCGGTCCATGCGGTGGGAAAGATCGGCGACATCTTTTCGATGTCGGGGATCGACGACGTGGTAAAGGGCAGCGATGCCGAACTGATGGACCAGCTCGACCGGCTGGTGGCCGGGGCCGAAGAGGGGTCGCTGACCTTCGCCAATTTCGTGGAATTCGACAGCCTCTATGGACATCGGCGCGATATTTCGGGATATGCCCGCGCGCTGGAATGGTTCGATGCCCGGATCGGCCAGGTGATCGCGGCGCTGCGCCCCGGCGACCTGCTGCTGATCACCGCCGATCATGGCAACGACCCCAGCTGGACCGGATCGGACCACACGCGCGAACGCGTGCCGGTGCTGATCGCGGGCCTTGAGGGGGCGGGCGCCCTGTCGCCCGTGCCCTGCCAGTTCACCGACGTGGCCGCCACCCTGGCCGCGCATCTGTCGATCCCGGCCCAGGGGCCGGGCAGGAGCCTGATATGAGCCGTGCCGAAGAGGGCGCCGATTTCGCCGCCTTGCCCAAGCTGGAACTGCACCTGCACCACGAAGGCGCGGCGCCGCCCGCCTTCATCCGCGGCCTGGCCGCCGAGAAGAAGGTGAATATCGACAAGGTCTTCGACGAGCGCGGCCACTATGCCTACGACGACTTCTGGCATTTCCTGGACGTCTACGAGGCCGCCACCTCGGTGCTGAAATCGCCCGAGGACTACGCCCGGCTGACCACCGCCGTGCTGGAGGAAAGTGCCGCCTCGGGCGTGATCTATACCGAGACCTTCCTGTCGCCCGATTTCTGCGGCGGCCGCGATCTGGGCGCCTGGCGCGAATATCTGCACGCCATCCGCGAGGCCGCCGATGCGGCCGAGCGGGATCTGGGCATCGTCACCCGGGGCATCGTGACCTGCATCCGCCATTTCGGCCCCGACAAGGCCCGCGAAACCGCCCTTTGCGCCGCCGAGACGGCGGGCGACTGGATCGTGGGTTTCGGCATCGCGGGGGATGAGAAGGCCGGCAAGCCGCGCGACTTCGCCTATAGCTTCGACATGGCCCGCGAGGCAGAGCTGGCGCTGACCGCCCATGCGGGCGAATGGGGCGGCCCGCAGTCGGTGCGCGACGCGCTGGATGCGCTGCGCCCGGCACGCATCGGCCACGGCGTGCGCGCCATCGAGGATCTGGAGCTGGTCGACCGCCTGGCCGAAGAGGGCGTGGTGCTGGAGGTTTGCCCGGGCTCGAACGTGACCCTGGGGGTCTATCCCGACGTCGCCCGCCACCCTATCCAGATGCTGCGTGAACGCGGCGTGAAGGTCACCGTTTCCACCGATGACCCGCCCTTCTTCCACACCACCATGGCGAAGGAATACGAAGCATTGCATCATGCCTTCGGCTGGGAGGAAGAGGTCTTTTCCCAGATCGCCCGCACCGCCCTGGACGCCGCTTTCTGCGACCAGGCCACCAAAGACACACTCGCCAAACGCCTGGAGATCTCTGCATGACCGATCATCTGACCATCGTCACCCACCCGCTGGTGCAGCACAAGCTGACCCTGATGCGCGAGGAAGAGACCTCTACCGCCAAGTTCCGTCAGCTGCTGCGCGAGATCTCGCAGCTGCTGGCCTATGAGGTGACGCGCGAGATGGAGATGACCACCAAGACCATCCGCACGCCGATGTGCGAGATGGACGCGCCCCTGCTGGACGGCAAGAAGCTGGCGCTGATCTCGATCCTGCGGGCGGGCAACGGCCTGCTGGACGGGATCCTGGAGCTGGTGCCCGCCGCCCGCGTGGGCTTTGTCGGGCTTTACCGCGATGAAGAGACGCTGCAACCGGTGCAATACTACTTCAAGGTGCCCGAGAACCTGGAAGACCGGCTGGTCATCGCCGTGGATCCGATGCTGGCCACCGGCAACAGCTCGGTCGCGGCCATCGACCTGCTGAAGAAGGCGGGCGCCACCAATATCCGCTTCCTCTGCCTGCTGGCCGCCCCCGAAGGCGTGGCGCGGATGAAAGAGGCGCACCCCGATGTGCCGATCGTCACCGCCTCGCTGGATGAGAAGCTGAACGACCAGGGCTATATCGTTCCGGGCCTAGGGGATGCGGGCGACCGCATGTTCGGCACAAAATAAGCCAAGGCCGCTTTACTCGGGCCCGGCTCTGCGGCAGAGTCGGGCCAACATCTGTCGGGGGGCATGATGACGCTGCTGCATATGAAATATCTTCCTGTTGCCTGTCTGGCCCTTGGCCTGTTGATCGACCCCTCGGTGGGCTCGGCCCAGTCGCTGCGCCGCGATGACGGCCCGGCGGAAATCCCGCCCGCCTCGTTCCAGGGCAGCCAGTATGTGGACAGCGAGGGCTGCATCTACATCCGGGCCGGTGTCGATGGCGCCACCACCTGGGTGCCGCGCGTCAGCCGCGACCGCAAGGTGGTCTGCGGCTATCAGCCCAGCCTGGCCGCGGGCCAGGGCAGTCCGGCGCCCGCCGGGACCGCCACCGCCGCTGCGGGCGTGACCACGATCACCGCCGCCGTGCCCGAGAACGCCGCCCCGGCGCCTGCCCCTGCCACGCCCGCCTCCGTGGCCGCTGCGCCCGCGCCGACCCCGGCCCGGGTGCCAAGCGCGCAACAGCGCCGCGCCGCCACCCAAAGCGCCCAGGTCCCCGCCACGCAAGGATCCGGCGGCCTGCGCTATGCCGCCCGCCCGGCGGTCGAGCAACGCCCCGTCCTGCCCGCCGCGATCACCCCCGCGCCGCGCCCGCAAGTGGTGCGCCCCGCCGCTCTGGCCAGCGGCGCCACCGCCTGTCCGAACCTCTCGGCCGTGGGCCAGCGCTATGTGCGCCCCGGCCCCTACGAGATCAGCTGCGGCCCCAGTGGCTATACCCCGCCGCAGATGCACACCTCGTCCTACCAGCGCCCCGTGCCTGGGCAGGTGGTGAAGCCGGGCCAGGTGGCGCCCGGCACCCGGGTCGTGCCCAAGCATGTCTACGACAACCGCGTCCTGGCCCATGGGGCCAATGCGCCGCAGGTGCCCGAGGGCTATCAGCGGGTCTTTGACGATGGCCGCCTGAACCCCTACCGGGCCGAGCAGACCTTCGAGGGCAAGGCCCGGATGGAGCTGATCTGGACCAACACCGTGCCCCGTCGCCTGATCGAGGTCGAGACGGGCCGCGATGTCACCGCGCGCTTCCCCGGGCTGCGCCCCGGCCAGACCGGGCCGGTCTCGCCGGTGATCTCGACCCAGACCCGCGCGCCCGCCGCCGTGCCGCCGCGCCCGGTGCAGACCCAGGTCGCGCGCGGGGCGGCCTATCGCTATGTCCAGGTGGGCAGTTTTGCCGAGGCGGGCAACGCGGGTAGCACCGCGCGGGCTTTCGGCGCCTATGGGGCGCGGATCGTCGACAGCGGGCGCTACAAGGTGGTGCTGCTTGGCCCCTTCGGGTCCGAGGCGGATATGGCTCATGCCCTGTCGGCGGCGCGCCGCGCGGGCTTTGACGACGCCTTCCCGCGCAACTGATCCCGGGGCCGCCGGACGCGGTAAATCGTTGAAATCCATGCAGGACCGGGCGGCAACGCGCGGTCCTTCTCTTTTGCGTGGGGACGGTGGGCCTAGCCGCCGCAGATCCCTTGCAGGCGCAGCCAGTCGCTGTCGCGCAGCACCGGTTCCGGCGCGCCCGAGGGGTAGGGGTCGGCCTCGATCAGCTGCAAGGTGGTCTCGCCGGTAATGTCGACGGCAAAGCCATAGGGCCGGGTCTGGATGCCCGCGGCGGCAAAGCCCGCCAGCAGGGCCTCGGTGGGCAGGGCGCGGGGTTCGGCGCTGACCAGGGAGCGGGCATGGTCGCCCAGGTTGTCGGCGCTCAACTCGCCGGTGGTCAGCAGACGCAGCACGGCGCCGGTGCCCGCCTCGTCCAGCAGCCGCGCCATGGGATCCTGGGCCCGGGCGCGCAGGTATTCGGCCACCACATAGCCGGCGGCGATCTCGGGATCCTCGAAATCCTCGACCACGCTGCGCGACAGCAGCAGCAGGTTGCCCGGCAGGTGCAGGCTGTCATGCAGCCCGGTGCGCATGACGTAAAGATCGGGGGGCGTGCCGCCCTCGGGGGTGATGCGCGCGGCCAGCAGGGCCAGGGCCTCGGCGCCGCCGGGGCCAGCGCAGGGCGGGCCGGTCAGGGTCTGCACCTCGTCAAACAGCTGGCGGCCGATCTCGTCGCGTTTCACCTGGGGTAGGACGGAAAGGGCGTGGGATTGCAGCGCGCCCGGCAGCCAGAACAGGCCAAGGGCCAGGATGCCCGCGGCGAAACCACCGACAACGCCCAGGCGCAGGCGCCCCCGTTGCGGGCGCCGCCGGGCCACGGCGCTGCGCAGCTGTTCCAGCGCGTCGATCATCTGGCCCTCGTCCTCGGCCAGTTCCAGCGTCTCGTCGGGGTCGCCGTCGGGGTGGTAGATCGCGGGCAGGGCGCCGGGATTGGCGCGGGTCAGGGCAGAGATCGACCAATGGGTCAGGGGGCGGTCCTGGCGGTCGGCGATGGTGATCGTGGCCTCGCCGATCGAGATGATCACGTCGCGGCGCTGACCCTCCGGGCCCTCGCGCCACAGCGCCGCGGCCTCCAGCCGCTGATACTTCTCCAATGCCGTCATGGGCCTGCTGCGTCCGGGCTGCTCTGCTGGGGGCAGGGCGGGCGCGCCCCTCTGCGCGGGCGGCGGTCCGGCCCCGGTCCCCCGGGTTCGGCGGACAATAGCACGAGGCGGCGAAGACCCGCAATTGCGCAGAGGCCGCGCCCCTGCCGCGCCTTTTCCCGCGCCCGGGGCTGCGCTAGCCTCGGCCCATGATCCTGTCGCGCGGCCGCCGCTATATCTTCATCCACATTCCCAAGACCGGCGGCACCTCGATGGCGCTGGCGCTGGAAGGGCGCGCGATGAAGGACGACGTGATGCTGGGGGACACCCCCAAGGCGCGGCGCAGGCGGCGCCGTGTGGCGGAGGTGAGCGCGCGCGGGCGGCTGTGGAAGCACTCTACCCTGGCGGATATAGAGGGGCTGGCCTCGCCCGAGGAAATCGCTGATTTCTTTGTCTTCACCCTGGTGCGCAATCCCTGGGACCGGATGGTCAGCTACTATCTATGGTTGCGGAGACAACGCTTTGCCCATCCCGCCGTGGCCCTTGCGAAGGCGCTGTCCTTCAGCGACTTCATTCGCGCGCCGCTGATCGTGCGCAGCATCGAATCGACGCCCTATGGCAGCTATCTGCGCGAATCATCGGGGCGCGAGAAATGTAACGTTTTCATCCGATTGGAGTACTTCTGTGAAGACTCTGATCCTCTTTGGCGTCACCTTGGCTTCCGTTTGACGCTGCCGCGCGTCAATGCGGTTGACGTTGATGTCAAGTCGCAACTTGTATACCGCGACGAAGATCGTAATTTCATCGCGGATCTCTGCGCGGAAGATATCGAACGCTTCGGATATGGTGGTTTTTCAGGCGAAAACTGGCGCAGTTGAGCGTCACTCGAAAACAGTTCGTTAAAAAACCGTAAATTGTTTCCCGATTTCGCGCATTGCCCCTTTCCTGCCCGATTTCGTCCCAAGACCCGTCTTAGTTGTAGGGCGCAATGGGTCACATAAGCGGGTCGCAGAAGCGGCCAATGCGCAATCGGGAAACGACAGAATGTTTGAGATCAAAACACGGCGCGACGCGCTGAGACGATCCGCGGAGGCCGAGGTGGGACACGGCTCCGATGCCGAGGTCGGTCCGGAAACGGCCCTGTCCGGCATTGTCGCGGGTACTCGTGTTGCAACGGCCGTCGGCTGGCGCAATGTCGAGGAACTTGAGCCCGGCGATGCGGTGCTGACCTTCGACAGCGGTCTGAAGGCGGTCCAGAACATCAAGCGCAAGGCGCTGTGGGATGGCAACGGCACCTGCCCGTCGCGCTATCAGCCACTGCATGTGCCGCGCGGTGCCATTGGCAACCGCGAAGAGATGCTGCTGCTGCCGCGCCAGGGTGTGCTGGTGGAAAGCGATATGGCCGAGGAAGAGCTGGGCGATCCCTTTGTCCTGATCCGCGCCGAGGCGCTGGACGGGGTCTGCGGCATCTCACGCCGCCGTCCGATCTTCGCCCCCGAGGTGTTCGTGCTGGAATTCGAGGAAGATCAGGTGATCTTCGCCAGCTCCGGCGCGCTGTGCGTCTGCCCGGCGGCCGGTGACATGCTGAGCCGTCTGTTCAGCCGCAACCAGGAAGCCACCAGCGATTACACCATCCTCAGCCAGGACACCTCGCGGGATCTGATCGAAAAGATCACCTGGGAGCTGGAAGAGAAATGGGCCTTCGCCCTGGCCCGTCGCGGCCAGCCCGAGGGCGGGCGCAGCGCGGCCCGGCAACAGGAGATGCGCGCCTCCCGCTAAGGGGGCGCCGCCCGCCGGTCGCGGACCGGGGCAGGGCGCAAGACATTCGGCTGGGGGGCCGCCGACCGGGATCCGTGACGGATCCGCCGCCAGGCGCGGCCCAGGCCCCCGATGCGACCGGGGGTGCACTCCCCAGTCAGACAGAAGAATACGGTGGGCCCTCGGGCCCGCAGGAACCTCGCCCCGTCTGCCGATCGGGTGCCCTGAGTGACCGGACGTGTCCCCCGTTCGGTTCGTTTCCCCAAACAGGGTCCGGTCAGAACACGTGCAGAGAAAGGCCAGTGGCAGCGGCGGCGATGAGCGCGCCGGCGGTCAGTTCGACCAAGGAAAGAAGCGGAGCGGGCCCTTTGTCCCAACCACCCGTCTCCGTGGACCTGTCGAGCGCGCCGGTGCGCAGAAATACCGAGGCCAGCGCGACCGCAACGGTTACGCTGGCTACCCCCAGCCCCATGGCGAAGGCCCCGGCCACGCCCGAGGCGAAGATATCCATCCGCCAGGTCAGGATCAGCAGGAACAGCGCGCCGGTGCAGGGCCGGATCGCCACCGTGCCGATCAGCAGCACCGCGTCGCGCAGCGAGGCGACCTTTGCCGCCTCTTCCGCCGTGGGCCCGTGGCGATGGCCGCAGGCGCAGGTACCGTCGGCCCCGTGATCGTGGGTGTGATGATCGTGGTCATGGTGCCCGTGGTCGTGGTGGTGGTCATGGGTCTGCGTCCGGGCCAGCCGCACCGCCCGGCGCCGGATCTGCACCGCCTGCCACAGATGGCGCAGCCCGCGTAGCGCCAGCCACAGGCCGACCAGGCCGATGGCCGCATAGGACAGGGGCGCCAGCCAGGTTTCGGCCAGGCCCACCATGTGGCTGCGGCTCCAGCCGAACAGAAGGACGCCTGCGCCCACCAGCAGCACCGCGCTGGCCGATTGCGCCAGGGACGAGGCCAGGGCGAGGCCCGAGAGGCGCAGCGCGCTGACCCGTTGCGAGACGCCATAGCCGCCGATCAGGATCTTGCCATGGCCCGGCCCCGCGGCGTGAAAGACCCCGTAGGTGAAACAGATCCCCAGAAGCAGGGCCAGCGCCCCCGGCTCGCCCGCGCGCAGGGCCCGCAGGGTGCCCGCCATGGCGTTCTGCGCATCGCGCTGCCCCTCGGTGGCCCAGGCTTCCAGGGCGCGCATCCCGCCATAGCCCCAAAGATAGACCGCCAGCGCCAGCAGGCCCGCCAGCATCCCCGCGGGCAGGGCGATGCGCGCCAGGCGCCAGATCTGCCGCAGTCGGGGGGCGGGCAGCGGAGAGGACAGGCTGGGATCGCTCATGCCGGGGCCTCGCAAGTCAGGCGGATGGTATCGGCGAAGGTCTCGCCGACCTGCGGATAGCCTGTGGCATCGGGGGGCAGTTCCGACAGCTCGGCCGCCAGGGCCTCATAGGCGTCGTCGATCTCGGGCGGGATGATGTCGAGGGCGCAGCGTGCCGCGCCGGGGCCAGTCAGGGTGACGCCCCCTTGCAGGTCATAGGCGGTGTAGAACCCCGGATCATAGGCCTTCACCACGGCGCCGTCGGCGGCCAGCGGTGCCAGGGGCGCACGGCGGTGACGGCTGGCATAGACATTGGCGTCAAAGCTGACGCCCAGCCCCTCGGGCGGGCCCAGGGGCACGTCGTGCCCGTCCGGGGCGGTGACGTAAAGATCGCCCGCGAAGCCCTCCATCCAGTTCAGATCGTAGCCGTCCAGCTCGTCCAGCTCGGCCTCGGTCAGGATGCCGTCGTAATCGGGATCCAGCGACAGTTCGTCCAGCAGCAGCATGGAATACATCTCGTCATAGGCCCAGGTGACCTCGATCCCGGCCAGCTGCCCGGCGGCGTCGACCTCCAGCGCCAGGGTGGTCGAGATGAACACATGGGGGTGCGCCCGGGCCAGGCTGGCGGGCGCCAGCAGCGCCAGGGCGGCCAGCAGGGGGGCGGGGCGGGGGATCAGCGACATCATGAGCGCAATCTATCCCCCGAGCCGCGTCTGGGAAAGCGCCCATGAAGTCCTCCGCTCGTCCCGCGCGGGCCCGTGCCGATACCGGGCGCGCGGGCCCCTATTGGCCCGTGCCGGGCCGATGCCTCCCTAGCGGGGATATTTTGGGCAATGAGAAGAGAGGGGGATGGCACCCCAAAGCTCCGGCGCGCCCGCCCGGCTGCCAAAGTCCGCCAACAAGGGCGGCGTACCCAGTTGGCCTACGTCACAGCCGGGGGGGCGCCGGGGCTTTGAGGGGCTCCCCCTTGCCCTTCTCATTGCCCAAAATATCCCGGGGGGAGTCTCCGGCACGGAGACGGGGGGCAGAGCCCCCCGCCCCCTCTACGTGTCGCGCGCGCCGCGCGATTGGGGGCCGGCATGAAAAAAGCCGCCCGGGATCTCTCCCGGACGGCCCTGTCACTTGCGCTTTGGCGCCGCTCAGGCGGCCTTGGCCTCGGGGCCGAAGCGGCCGTAGAAGCTCTGGTTCTTCTCCGCCATCTCGCGCAGCAGCGCCGGGCAGGCGAAACGCGGGCCATAGGTGGCTTCCAGATGGTCGCAGCGCTCGGCCGCATAGGCCGCGCCCAGCATGTCGAGCCAGCCGAAGGGGCCGCCGGACCAGGGGGCGAAGCCCCAGCCGAGGATGGCGCCCACGTCACCCTCGCGGATGTCCATCAGCACGTTCTCTTCCAGCGCACGCACCGCTTCCAGAACCTGGGCGAACATCAGGCGATGCTGCACCTCGGTCAGGTCGGGCTGGGTTTCGGCCAGGGGGTATTTCTCCTCCAGACCGGCCCACATGCCGGTGCGCTTGCCCTTCTCGTCGTAGTCGTAGAAGCCCGCGTTCGACTTGCGGCCCTTGCGGCCGATGTCGAACATCCAGAACATCAGATCGTCCACCCCGGCCGCATCGGCCGGATAGGCATCGCCCATGGCTTCCTTGGTGGCCTTGGCGATCTTCACGCCCAGATCGATCGAGGTCTCGTCGATCAGTTGCAGCGGGCCCACGGGCATCCCCAGCAGGCGGGCGGCGTGATCGACCAGCACCGGGCTGACCCCCTCGCTGACCATCCGCGCGCCTTCGTTCAGGTAGGGGATGATGCAGCGGTTGGCGTAGAAGAACCGCTCGTCATTGACGACGATCGGCGTCTTGCGGATCTGGCGCACGTAGTCCAGCGCCTTGGCCACCGCGCGGTCGCCCGTCGCCTTGCCCTTGATGATCTCGACCAGCAGCATCTTCTCGACCGGCGAGAAGAAGTGAATGCCGATGAACTGCTCAGGGCGCGAGCTGGCCTTGGCCAGGCCGGTGATCGGCAGGGTCGAGGTGTTGGAGGCAAAGATGCAATCCTCGGGGATCACCGCCTCGACCGCCTTGGTGATCTCGGCCTTGACGCCCGGATCCTCGAAGACCGCCTCGATGATCAGGTCGCAGCCTTCCAGCGCGGCGTAGTCGGTGGTGGCAGTGATCAGCGACAGCATCGCCTCTTTCTTCTCTGCCGTCACCTTGCCGCGCTTGATGCCCTTGTCGAGATAGCTCTCGGTATAGGCCTTGCCCTTGTCCGCGGCCTCTTGCGTCTGGTCGATCAGCACCACCTGCATCCCGGCCTGGGCCGAGACCAGCGCGATGCCCGCGCCCATCATGCCCGCGCCCAGAACGCCCAGCTTCTTGACCGTCTGATCCGGGGCCTCGGGGCGGTTCGCGCCCTTCTCCAGCGCTTCCTTGTTGAGGAAGAGCGAGCGGATCATGTTCCCCGAGCTGGGGTTCATGATGACATTGGTGAACCAGCGCGCCTCGATCTTCAGCGCGGTGTCGAAGGGCACCATCAGGCCTTCATAGACCGCCGACAGCATGGCTTTGGGCGCGGGGTAGGCGCCCCAGGTATTGGCCATGATCATGGCATTGGCGCCGACCATGGTGTTGAAACCCGCCGGGTGATAGGGCGCGCCGCCGGGCACCTTGTAGCCCTTGGCATCCCAGGGTTTCACGATGTCGGCGTCCTTGGCCGCCAGCACCCAGGCGCGGGCGGCGGCCATCGGATCCTCGGAGACCTCGTCGATGATGCCCGCCTTCACGGCGCCCTTGGGGTCGCTCAGCTTGGCTTGCAGCAGGAAGGGCGAGGCGCCCATGACGCCCAGCTTGCGCACCAGCCGCGTGGTGCCGCCCGAGCCGGGGAAGATGCCCACCTGAATTTCCGGCAGGCCGATCTTGGCCTTGGGATTGTCGGCGGCAAAGACGCGGTGCGTCGACAGCGGCAGTTCCAGCCCGATGCCAAGGGCGGTGCCCGGCAGCACGGCGGCAATCGGCTTGCCGCCCTTCAGGGTCTTGGGGTCCATCCCCGCGCGCTCGATCTTGCGCAGCAGGTGGTGCAGGGACATGACGCCCTCGAAGACGCCCTCGGCACCCTGCTCCTTGAAGCCCGCGAGCACGTTCAGATCCATACCGGCGGCGAAAGTGTCCTTGCCGGAGGTGATGACGATGCCCTTCACGGCCTCATCGGCCAGCGCATCGGTGACGGCGGCGTCAAGTTCGCCCGCGCCAGCCATGCTCAGCACGTTCATCGACTTGCCCGGCACGTCCCAGGTGATCACGGCGACGCCATCGGCGCCTTTTTCCATGGTGAATTCAGCCATTTTCCTGATCCTCCCTTACACCAGTTCGATGACGGTCGCGGCGCCCATGCCCGAGGCCACGCAAAGCGTCGCCAGGCCGGTGGATTTGCCGGTGCGTTCCAGCTCGTCCAGCAGGGTGCCGATGATGATGGCGCCCGATGCGCCCAGCGGGTGACCCATGGCGATGGCACCGCCGCAGGTGTTCAGCTTGGAATGATCCACGTCGAAGGCCTGCATGAAGCGCAGCACGACCGAGGAAAACGCCTCGTTCACCTCGAAAAGGTCGATGTCGCCGATCTCCATCCCCGCGGCCTTCAGCACGCGTTCAGTGGCCGGCACGGGGCCGGTCAGCATGATGGTCGGATCGGTGCCGATCTTGGCGGTGGCGCGGATGCGGGCGCGGGGCTTCAGCCCGTATTTCTCGCCGAATTCCTTCGAGCCCACCAGGATGGCGGCCGAACCGTCCACGATGCCCGAGCTGTTGCCCGCGTGGTGCACGTGGTTGATCGCCTCCAGATGCGGATACTTCAGCATCGCCACTTTGTCGAAGCCGGGCATCACCTCGCCCATGTCCTTGAAGGCCGGTTTCAGCCCGCCCAGGGTCTGCATGTCGGTGCCGGGGCGCATGTATTCGTCATGGTCCAGGATCGGCAGGCCGTTCACGTCGCGGATGGTGATGATGGACTTGTCGAAACGCTTCTCTTCCCAGGCCACACCGGCGCGGCGCTGGCTTTCCACGGCGAAGCTGTCGACGTCATCGCGCGAGAAGCCGTATTCGGTGGCGATGATATCGGCGCTGATGCCCTGAGGGACGAAATACTGTTCCATCGCCACGGTGGGGTCGATGGCGACGGCGGCGCCGTCGCTGCCCATGGCCACGCGGGACATGCATTCCACGCCGCCGGCGATATAGGCCTCGCCTGCGCCGCCCTTCACCTGGTTGGCGGCCAAGTTCACGGCTTCCATGCCGGAGGCGCAGAAGCGGTTGATCGACAGGCCCGGGATGCGTTCGTCCAGGTCCGAGGCCAGCACGGTGGTCCGCGCCAGGCAGCCGCCCTGCTCGAACGCCTGGGTGGCATTGCCCCAGATCACGTCCTCGACGGCGTGGCCGTCCAGACCGGACCGCTCCTTGATCGCGTTCAGCATCTGCTTGCCGAGCGCGACCGAGGTCACCTCGTGCAGGCTGCCGTCCTTGCGGCCCTTGCCGCGCGGACTGCGCACGGCATCATAGATATAGGCTTCGGTCATGGGATCCTCAGCTCCTTCCTTGAAATGCGGGCAGGCTCCTCCGCCGCCCGTTCCCTGATACTGTCGGGTCTCGGGGCGCGCATTTCCATCGCGACGTTGCGTGAGTTTCGCTGACGTGCCGCCACGTCCACGTCAACTTTCGCCCGCGCGCGCCCCGCGGGACTCACATCCCCCGGTCAGAGGGGCGGCCCGGCATCAGGTCATAGGGATGCTTCCAGCCCGGCAGGCCCTGGATGTTGGACAGCCAGCGGTCGATATTGGGCCAGTCGGCGCGGTCGAAGGTGAAGGGTTCGGGGTAGAATAGGTAACCGCAGCAGGAGAAATCGGCATTGGTCGGCCCCTTGCCCACCAGCCAGTCGCGCCCCTCCAGGGCCTGATCCAGGGTGCGGAAGGCGGCCTTCAGCCGGGCGGCGGTGAAGTCGATCACCTCACGCGGGCGTTTCTCTTCGGGGAGGAAGTTCATCAGGAAGCGCAGGGTGCCGCAGACCGAGGACATCTTGTGATTGTCCCAGAAGCACCAGCGCATCACCTGAAGGGTCTCTTCGCGGGTCGCGCCGCCGAACTTGCCGGACTTGTCCGAGATATACATCTGAATGGCCCCCGACTGGCTGAGCAGGGTGGGGCCGTCGACCATCACCGGCGCCTCGGCCATGATGTTCATCTCGGTATATTCCGGGCTGCGCGCCGCGCCGTTGAAAAAGTCGAGCTTCACCGGCGCCCAGTCGAGGCCGGAAAGCTCCAGCGGCAGGGCCGCCTTGTAGGAATTGCCGCTTTCGCCGAAGCAATAGAGTTTGATGGTCATGGGTGATCTCCGTCCCTTTGGTTGCGCCGCGGGGGTTTCACACCCCCGCACCCCCGTGGAGTATTTACAGCCCAGTGAGGAGAGCAGGTAACGCCCAATTAACCAAGCCCCGTCATTGTGATCCGGCGTTACAGGCTGGAGAGCCGATGGACGCGCCCGGTGACGCCTCGGTCTGATATATCTGGTAGCCAATCCGGTGAGGCGGACCGGGGCGGAGCTTCCTCTCGCCCGCTGGGGCAGAGGCACCCTTGCTCTTTTCACTGGGCCTGAAAATACTCCCGCCGGAGGCTTTGACCGCTGGCGACCCGCGCGCGGGCGCCGTGACGGCAGGTCGTCAGCGCTTGCGCGCTTCCAGCTCGGCGTTGAAGACCCGCAGGCGGTGGGTCAGGTTTTCCTCGTGGGTGACGCTGTCGAAATTCTCGAAGAGGAAGGACAGGGCCTCGCCCTCGTCCAGACCTGCCTCGCGGGCGAAACGGCGCAGGCGGCGGTAACCGTCTTCGGTCATGGCCACGGGAAATCGGCGGGTCAGGCGGAAACGTTTGGGCATGTCCCAGACCTAGCGCAGCGGCGGCGCCCTGTCTGCGGTCAATATCCGCTGTCGATCGCATCGGTCCGCGCTGTGTCGCGCAAGGCGCGCAAGGCGGCAAAAAGAGGGGCGCGCGGCCATCCCCGACCGCGCGCCCGGACCCGTGAGTGGGCCTTTCTTTCGTGACGCGCGCGGCTCGGGCCGCGCGCGGGCCGGATCAGAACGCCTCGGCGTCCAGCGACATCACCGTGTCGGCGCCCGACAGGATGCGTTGCAGGTGCATCGCACAGGCCGGCATCCGGCGCGCCATGTAGTAGCGGCCCGTCACCAGCTTGGTCTGGTAGAACTCGGCATTGCCTTCCCCGGCGGCCAGCTTGGCTTTGGCAGCCAGCGCCATCTGCGTCCAGACGTAGCCCAGGCAGACATGGCCGAACATGTGCATGAAGTCATAGGACCCGGCCAGCGCGTTGTTCGGGGTCTTCATCGACTGCATGAAGTACATCGCCGCTTCCTGAAGCTGCTTCGAGGCCACTTTCAGCGGCTCGACGAACTCCTTGGCGATCTCTTCGTCCTGGGCGGCGGCTTCCTTGCAGAAGTCCTTGATCATCTGGAACAGCGCCATGGCGGGCTTGCCGCCGTTGGACGACAGTTTCCGGCCCACCAGGTCCAGCGCCTGCACGCCGTTGGCACCTTCGTAGATCTGGGTGATGCGCGCGTCGCGGGTGAACTGCGACATGCCCCATTCCTCGATGTAGCCATGGCCGCCATAGACCTGCTGCGCCTGGACGGTGGCCTGGAAGCCCTCGTCGGTCAGGAAGCCCTTCAGCACCGGGGTCAAGAGCGAGATCAGCCCTTCGGCCTCGGCATCCTGGTTGCGATGCGCGCGGTCCAGCATGGTGCCGCCCCACAGGCCGAAGGCCCGGGCACCCTCGATGAAGCTTTTCTGATCCATCAGCATCCGGCGCACGTCGGGGTGCACGATGATCGGATCAGCGGGGCCATCGGGGTTCTTGGTGCCGGTCACGTCGCGGCCCTGAAGACGGTCCTTGGCGTAGATCACGGCGTTCTGATAGGCGGCGACGGCCTGCGAAAGGCCCTGCATCCCGACGCCCAGACGGGCCTCGTTCATCATGGTGAACATGGCGCGCATCCCCTTGTGCGCCTCGCCCAGCAGATAGCCTTCGGCCTCGTCGTAGTTCAGCACGCAGGTGGCGTTGCCGTGGATGCCCATCTTCTCTTCGACCTTGCCGACCGAGACGCCGTTGCGGGCGCCCAGGTTGCCCTCGTCGTCGACCAGGAACTTGGGCACGATGAACAGCGACACGCCCTTGATGCCCTCGGGGCCGCCGGGGAT
Source organism: Pseudooceanicola aquaeponti (assembly GCF_050897975.1). Lineage (NCBI taxonomy): Bacteria > Pseudomonadati > Pseudomonadota > Alphaproteobacteria > Rhodobacterales > Paracoccaceae > Pseudooceanicola > Pseudooceanicola aquaeponti. The sequence goes on along the minus strand of NZ_JBPAXY010000008.1, from coordinate 265,227 downwards.
CTTGGCCAGCACCAGGTGGACGATGTTCTCGGCCATGTCGTGGTCACCGGCCGAGATGAAGATCTTCTGGCCGCTGATCTTGTAGGTGCCGTCCTCTTGCGGTTCGGCCTTGGTGCGCATCAGGCCCAGGTCGGTGCCGCAATGGGGCTCGGTCAGGTTCATGGTGCCGGTCCAGTCGCAGCTGACCATCTTCGGCAGCCACTTGGCCTTCTGCTCGGCGGTGCCGTGGGCATGGATGGCGGAATAGGCGCCATGGGTCAGGCCGGGGTACATCATCAGCGCCTGGTTGGCGGCCGAGAACATCTCGCCGGTGGCCACCTGCATCAGGTAGGGCATCCCCTGACCGCCATATTCGGGGTCGCAGTCCAGCCCGGTCCAGCCGCCTTCGCGCAGCTGGTCAAAGGCCGCCTTGAAGCCCTCGGGGGTGCGCACGACGCCGTTTTCCAGGGTCACGCCCTGCTGGTCGCCGATGGCGTTAAGGGGCGCGATGACCTCGGACGAGATCTTTGCCGCCTCGCCAAGGATGGCGCCGGTGAAATCCGCATCAAGCTCGTCATAGCCCGGAACGTCCTGTTCCGAGATCTTCAGGACTTCGTGCAGTACGAACTGCAGGTCCTCGACGGGGCCGGTATAGCTGGGCATGTTCTCTCTCCCTTCGCTTTCCTGCCCGGGTGCTGCGCATCCCGGACGTTTATTCTGCGGCGTCGTTTGCCTGCATCTCGGCAATCACGTTCGCCACCCAATCCATCTGCTCTTTCAGCTCGCCGATCGCCAGGTTCAGCTCATCCCTCTGGGCCTCCATGGAGTGCAGACGCTCGCGCGCCACTTCCAGGGTCTTGGTCAGCTGGGTCTGTTGCTGGTCGCCCATGTCGTACAGGTCGAGCAACTGCCGGATCTCCTCCAGGCTGAAGCCGAAGCGCTTGCCGCGCAGGATCAGTTTCAGCCGGGCCCGGTCGCGCCGCGTGAACAGCCGTTTCTGGCCTTCGCGGATCGGAAAGAGCAGCTCCTTCGCCTCATAGAACCGCAACGTGCGCGGGGTCACCTCGAAGGCGTCGCACATGGCACGGATCGTCATCAGATCGTCGGTGTCTGTCATTTCCACCCCTCAAAATTTTATCGTTCGGTAAGGAATGCAGGCCACATTCTTTCGATACAACGCTGATCTAAGTTGACGTAAGTGATACGTCACGTCACTTGCCGGCTGACGTAAGATCAGGCGTGTTCGCGGCCCGGCGGCGCAATTTCCTTCCCCTGAAAATACGGTGCCGCAGGGCGTGTGGCCAGGGCGCCCGGGGCCCTGCGCCGGCTTTTGCGGCGCCGTCACGCGGGCGGGCGAGCGATTCGTTCGGGAATCTGCCTGCGGTTTGGGCGCGCCGGACACGCCGGGGCCACCGCCAGGGCGGCGGGTCTTCGGGGCAGGGGCGGGGGGCGTTTGGGGGCTAGTGCGGGTCCAGCTCGCCCGAGGTGGCGTCGCGAAGCTGGCGCAGCTCGTCCATGGCCTCGTCGATCTGGCGGCGCTGCTCTTCCAGCTCGGCCATCTGGCGGTCCGCCATCTCGATCCAGGTCTTCATCTGCGCCTCGGAGCCCTGCTGTTCGCGCATCTCCAGCCATTGCCGGATCTCTTCGAGGCTAAAGCCGAAGCGGCGGCCGCGCATGATCAGGGTCATGCGGGCGATCTCGCGCGCGGTGTAAAAGCGCGAGCGGCCCTCGCGGTCGGGCTGCAACAGCTCGATATACTCGTAATACCGCAGGGTGCGCGGGGTCACTTCGAAGCGCTCGCACATCTCCTTGAAGCTGAGACGGGCATCGGCATCGGCGGCGGCGCTGGCAGAGGAGATCTGATCGGTCATGGGCCCATGCGGTCGTGAACTGTCTACCTGTGAAACTATGCCGCCCGGATGCGAAGGGCAACAGCGGGGTGCTTGCCCCCGGCGCGGATCGGAGGTTTGATGCGCGGCAAGACCCGCCCCGGGGGCCCGCCGTCGGCGCAGGCCCGCCCCTCCCACCCTGCGGGCGCACGGTCACGAGAGGATCCCATGGACGAAACCCCGGCGCTTCAGATCGCGCAGCAATTCATCACCAGCCTGCCCCATGCCCGCGCCCTGGGCCTGTCGGTGGTCGAGATCGGCCCCGGCCGGGCCAGTTTCTCGATGCCCTATGACGAAAGGCTGATCGGCGATCCGGAAACCGGGGTGCTGTCGGGGGGCGCGGTCTCGGCCCTGCTGGACACCACCTGCGGCGCGGCGGTGATGAGCCACCCCGAGATGGCCGGGCTGACCGCGACGCTGGATCTGCGCATCGACTACATGCGCCCCGCCGTGCCGGGCCAGACCCTGCGGGCCGAGGCGGAATGCACCCATGTCACCCGCTCGGTGGCCTTCGTGCGGGCCCGCGCGCTGGATGACGACCCGGACAATCCGGTGGCCACCGCCGCCGGGGCCTTCACCTTTACCAAGCGCGAGGATCAGGCATGACGGCCCGGCGCCCCCCCGAACCCGTGCAGGTGATCAAGCAGCGCCGCGACGCGGCCCTTCAGGCGCTGGTCTCTGCGGTGCCCTATATCGGCTTCCTGGGCCTGCATTTCGACCGCCGCGGCGATGAGCTGACCGCGATCATGCCCTTTGACGACAAGCTGATCGGCAATCCCGAGCTGCCCGCCCTGCACGGTGGCGCCACCGCCGCCTTCCTGGAGGTGACGGCGGTGATCGGCCTGGCCTGGGCGCATTACTGGCCGCAGCTGGAAAGCGGTGCGCTGGATCCCGAGGCGATGGCGAGCGGGCAGTTGCCGCGCCTGCCAAAGACCATCGGGATCACCGTCGATTACCTGCGCTCGGGCCTGCCGCGCGACGCCTATGCCCGGGCCGAGGTGACCCGGTCGGGGCGGCGCTATGCCTCGGTCCGGGCCGAGGCCTGGCAGGACAACCGCGACCGCCCGATTGCCCAGGCCACGGCGCATTTCCGGATGCCGCTGCCGCCGCGCGGCGGCGCCCAGGGCGAGGGCGCGGCGTGACGACGGCGACCGGGGCCGAGGTGCTGCCCGCCGGTGAAGAGCTGCGCCGCCTGACCCACGGCCGGGTGCTGAAGATCGCCGTGCCGGTGGTGCTGTCCAATGCCACCGTGCCGATCCTGGGGGCGGTGGATACCGGGGTGATCGGCCAGATGGGCGAGGCTGCGCCGATTGGTGCCGTGGGCATCGGCGCCATTGTCCTGGCCGCGCTTTACTGGATCTTCGGCTTTCTGCGCATGGGCACCACCGGGCTGACCGCCAATGCCGCAGGGGCAGGGGACCAGGCCGAGGTCGCGGCCCTGCTGACCCGGGCGCTGATCCTCGGCTTCGGCGCCGGTCTGGCGATCCTGGCGCTGCAACTGCCGCTGTTCTGGCTGGCCTTCCAGGCCTCGCCCGCCAGCGCCGAGGTCGAGGAGATGGCCCGGGCCTATATGTCCATCCGCGTGCTCTCGGCCCCGGCGGCCATTGCCATCTACGGAATCACCGGTTGGCTGATCGCGCAGGAGCGGACCACCGGCGTGCTGATCCTTCAGGTCGGGATGAACCTGATCAACATCACCCTGGATTTGGTCTTTGTGCTGGGGCTGGACTGGGGTGTCGAAGGGGTGGCCCTGGCGACGCTGATTGCCGAATATTCCGGCCTGGCCCTTGGCTTCTGGCTGTGCCGCGCGGCCTTCCGGGTGCCCGCCTGGCGCGACTGGGCGCGGGTCTTCGACGCCACCCGGCTGCGCCATATGGCGCTGGTCAATCGCGACATCCTGCTGCGTTCGCTGATGCTTCAGGGGATTTTCATCTCGTTCATGTTCCTGGGCGCGGATTTCGGCGATGTGCAACTGGCGGCCAATCAGGTGCTGCTGCAATTCCTGGAGATCACCGCCTATGCGCTGGACGGTTTCGCCTTTGCCGCCGAGGCCCTGGTGGGCCAGGCCATGGGCCGGGGCGACCGGGCGGGCCTGCGCCGTTCGGTGCTGCTGTCGGGGGGCTGGGGGGCGGCGATCTCGGTCCTGATGGCGCTGGCCTTCGCCCTGTTGGGCGGACTGGTGATCGACCTGATGACCACGGCGCCCGAGGTGCGCGAGGCGGCGCGGCGCTTCCTGCCCTGGATGGTGGCGGTGCCGGTGCTGGGCTTCGCCTCCTGGATGCTGGACGGGGTCTTTATCGGCGCCACCCGGGCGCGGGACATGCGCAACATGATGGCGCTGAGCCTGGGCGTCTATGTGCTGGCGGCGCTGGCGCTGGTGCCGATGCTGGGCAATCACGGCCTTTGGGCGGCCTTCCTGATCAGCTTTGTCGCCCGGGGGGTGACCCTGGGGCTGCGCTATCCGGCGCTGGAACGGGCAGCGGTGCGGGGCTGACGACGAGGGGTGGTCGCCGGTTCGGGTTTGGTGTGCCGGGGCGGGCGGGGTCAGAGCAGCTCTTGCGCCTTTTCCGGCGGGCGGGCGATGACGGCGCGGTTGTCGCGGATCACCACCGGGCGTTCGATCAGCTTTGGATGGGCGGCCATGGCGGCGATCAGCTGCTCCTCGGGGGTGTCGGGGCCGAGGCCCAGTTCCCTGAAGAGCGCCTCCTTGGTCCGCATCATCTGGAGCGCGGGCAGGCCCAGCAGGGTTTGCAGCGCGCGCAGTTCCGCCTCGGAGGGCGGCTCGTCGAGGTAGCGGCGTTGGGTGAATTCCACCCCAGCCTCTTCCAGCAGGGCCAGGGCCTGGCGGGATTTCGAACAGCGGGGGTTGTGCCAGATCGTGATCATAGCCAGTCCTTTCGGCCCGTGCCCACGGCCTCGGCCACATTGGAGAAACCGTCGCGGGCCAGCAGATCGTGCAGCCCTTCGGCGATGCGCGGCACCAGCGACAGGCCCTCGTAGACCAGCGCCGAGTAGAGCTGCACCGCCGAGGCGCCGGCGCGGATCTTCTGATACGCCTCTTCGGCCGAAGAGACCCCGCCCACTCCGATCAGCGGCACGCGGCCTTCGGTCAGCTGCGACAGCCGCGCCAGGACGCGGGTGGATTTGTCGAAGAGGGGCGCGCCGGAGAGGCCGCCCGCTTCGGGCGCCTGGGGGGCGCGCAGCCCGTCACGCGCGAGCGTCGTGTTGGTGGCGATGACCCCGTCGAGTGAGAGTGCCGTGGCCACTTCGGCGATGTCGGCCAGCCCTTCGGCGTCGAGGTCGGGGGCGATCTTGAGGAAAATGGGAATGCGCCGGTCGAGGCTGTCGCGGGTGGCCAGCACCCCTTCCAGCAGGGCGGTCAGCGCCGCCTTGCCCTGAAGGTCGCGCAGCTTTTCGGTGTTGGGCGACGAGACGTTGACCGTGGCGAAATCCAGATGCGCCCCGCAGCAGCCCAGCACGGCGGCGAAATCGCCCGCGCGGTCGGCGCTGTCCTTGTTGGCGCCCAGGTTCAGCCCGATCACCGCGTCGCGGGGGCGGGCGGCCAAGCGGGCGGCGATCGCCTCCATCCCCTGGTTGTTGAAGCCGAAGCGGTTGATCACGCCCCGGTCCTCGGTCAGGCGGAAAAGGCGCGGTTTCGGGTTGCCGGGCTGCGGGCGGGGGGTGGCCGCGCCCACCTCGACGAAACCGAAACCGGCGCGCGACAGGGGCGCCAGGGCCTCGGCGTTCTTGTCATAGCCCGCGGCCAGGCCCAGGGGATTGGCCAGGTGCAGCCCCGCCACCTGGGTGCGCAGCCGGTCAGAGGTGACCAGGCCGGGCAGCGGCGCCAGCCCGCTGCGCAGGGCGAAAAGCGACAGGGCATGGGCGCGTTCGGGGTCCAGCCGGTGCAGGGCCATCAGGCCCAGCTTTTCCACGCCGCGATCCCAGGCGCCGGGAATATCGGTGCCGGTGGTGGAACTGCGGCTCATGCCATCCCCTCCGGGAAGCGATGCGCGCCGTTGTCCAGCGGCAGGGGCCAGTGGGCGGTCACCTCGGCCAGGGCCAGGGGGCGGTAGAGATGGGGGAAGAGGGCGCCGCCGCGCGACACCTCCCATGTCAGGGCCTCGCCCAGCTGGTCGGTCTCGACGGCGGCCAGCACCAGCCCCTCGACCCCGGCGAAATGCTTCGCCGCCGTCTCGGCCGCCTGTTCGGCGGTCGAGAAGTGGATATAACCGTCGGCCAGGTCGATGGGGGCGCCGGCGGTCTCGCCTGCGGCCACGAGGTCCTGCCATTCGGCAGCGCGGAAGATCTTGTAAATCAGCATGGGGCTGCAATGCCCCGAAACGCGGCACCGGTCAACGGCGCCGCGTGGGGGAGGGCGGCCTAGGCGCCCAGATCGGCCAGGATCCGACGGATCAGGGCGATGTCCTGGGGGCGCGACAGGGTGGGGGCATGGCCGCAATGGTCGATCACCGTGCAGCCCGCGCGCGGCCCCTCGGCGCCCATGCGCGCGGCGATCTCGGCCGGGAAGAGGTCGCTATCGGCACCCCGGATCGCATGGACGGGAATGGCGATGCGCGCCCAGCGGTCCCAGGTGGTCATCTCCTCGGGCGAGGCGGAGAACTGCACCGTGATCTTCGGGTCGTAGTGCAGGGTGAACATGCCGTTGCCCTTGCGTCGGACCGAGGCCCGGGCCATGCGCCGCCAGAAGGCATCCGAGGCGGGGCCGAAGGGGATATAGGCCTGGCGGAACCAGACCTCGGCCTCGGAGACCGTGCGCCATTCGGGGGCCGAGCCCGCATAGGCCAGGATCCGGTCGATGGCCGGTTGCGGCACTTCGGGGCCGATGTCGTTGATGATCAGGCAGGACAGCCGCTCGGCCAGGGGACCAGAGGCCATGCGCATCCCGATCAGACCGCCCATCGAGGTGCCGATCCAGGCCGCCCGGGTGATGCCGTAGCGGTCCAGCAGGTCGCCCGCGATCCCGGCGTAGTATTCCACCGAATATTCCGCCTCGGGGTTGGTGGACCAGCTGGACAGGCCGCGCCCGATGGTGTCGGGGCAGAGCACGAAGAAGCGGTCCGACAGGGCGCGGGCCAGCTCGTCGAAGTCACGGCCCGTGCGGGCCAGCCCGTGCCACATCACCAGCGGCGGATTGGCCGGGTCGCCCCATTCGGTCACATGCAATTCGTGATCCAGAACGGGGACGAAGCTGAAGCGGGGATCGGGGCTCATGCGCTTTTCCCCCGGGCCGAAAGGGTCCCTGCAATCCCCTTGGGGAAGAAGTAGACCAGCAGGATGAAGACGATGCCCAGCCACAGCAGCCAGCGATCCGGCGACAGGATGTCGGGCAGGACCGGCACATTGGCCAGGGCCTCGGCGGCAGAGCCCATCAGGTCGCGCAGGTAGTATTGCGCCAGCACCAGCAGGGTGGCGCCAATGACCGCGCCCCACATGGTGCCCATGCCGCCGATCACCACCATCAGCAGGATGTCGATCATGATATCGAAGGACAGCGCGGTTTCCGGCCCGGTGTATTTCAGCCAGACCGCATAGACCGTGCCCGCCAGCGAGGCGATGACGGCGGCGACGCAGAAGACGAAGGTGCGATAGGCTACGACGCGATAGCCGATGGCCTCGGCCCGGGCCTCGTTCTCGCGGATCGCCTTCAGCACGGTTCCGATGGGGGCGGCGACCAGGCGCAGCATGACCAGGAAGAGGACCAGAGAGCTGGCGAAGACGAAGTAATAGGCCGCCAGCTTGCCGTTCAGGCGCACGCCGAAGAGGCTGACCACCTTGCCGTCGGCATCCACCAGCAGCTTGGTGGCCGGTTTGAAGAGGTCGGGGGCCTTGTAGGTGATCCCGTCCTCGCCGCCGGTCAGCCCCGACAGCTGCGAGGCCAGCACCAGCGCCACCGAGGCGGTGGCCAGGGTGATCATGGCAAAGAAGATCGCCTTGACCCGCAGGGACAGCAGGCCCACGGCTACGGCTACCACCAGCGACACGGCCACGCCCGCCAGACCGCCAAGCGCTACGGCGTCCCAGCCCGGGCCCATGCGGTCCAGGGCGATGGCGGCGCCATAGCTGCCGAAGCCGAAGAACATCGTATGGGCAAAGCTGACGATGCCGGTATAGCCGATCAGCAGGTCATAGCTGGCCACCAGCACGATGAAGACGCAGATCCGCGCCGCCACCTGGATAGAGCGCACGTCCTGGAACAGGAAGGGCCAGAACAGCAGCGCCGCGGCGATGGCCAGAACGGCCAGTTTCACGATGGGGGAGGTTTGGTTTTTCATCTCGGCCTCACTTCACCGCCGGCTTCAGGCCGTTGGGCCGCCACATCAGGATGACCATCATCAACAGCATGTTCGACGCCAGCGACAGTTTCGGCGCCAGAAAGCCCACATAGTTGGACATCAGCCCGACCATGATTGCCCCCAGAAGCGTTCCCTGGACGCTGCCCAGACCGCCGATGATGACGACGATGAAGACGACGATCATCATATCGGCGCCCAGATGCGGCGTGATCAGCGTCTCATAGCCCGCCCACATGGCGCCGCCGAGGGCGGCAAGGGCGCTGCCTGCCATGAAGACGCCGATGAACAGCCGGTCGATGCGGAAGCCCAGGGCCTCGACCATCTCGCGGTTTTCCACGCCCGCGCGGATCAGCAGGCCCAGGCGGGTGCGGTTCAGCACCCAGTAAAGGCCCGCATAGACGATCAGCCCCAGCACGAAGGCGAAGAAGCGGTAGATCTCGATGGTGACGTCGCCGATCACGAAGGCCCCTTCCAGGAAGGCCGGGCGCCCGACGCTGAACGGCGTGCCGCCCCAGATCGCCAGGATCAGTTCCTCGACAACGATCAGAGCGCCCATGGTGATCAGGATCTGGCGCAGGTGGTCGGAATAGACCGGCTTGATGATCACGGTTTCAAAGAACCAGCCCGCGATCAGGCCAAAGATCATCGCCGCGCCGAAGGCCGCGACCAGGGCCGCGATGTTCAGCATCAGCGAGGGCGAGCCCAGCCAGCCGCCCAGCGAGGCCAGCACGCTGGCGGCGATGAAGGCGCCGAGCGACACAAAGGCCGAATGGCCGAAGTTCAGCACGTCCATCAGCCCGAAGACCAGGGATAGGCCCGAGGCCATCAGGAAGATCATCATCCCCATGGCCAGCCCCGCCACGGTCAGCGTGGCCCAGGACGAGGGCGCGCCGATCAGCACGAAGCAGACCGCGGCCACGGCGACCGGCAGCAGGTAGACCCCGCCCAGCCGGTCGATGGTTTCATTCAACTTGTCCATTGTCTCTCCTCGGGCCTCCTCACGCGGACAGGGACAGCAGGCGATCCTGCAAGTCCTTGTCGGCCACGAAATCCGCCATTGTGCCGGTATGGGCGACGCGGCCGTCCTCGATGACGGCCATGTCGCGACCCAGCGAGCGGGCAAATTCGAAATTCTGTTCCACCAGCAGGATGGTGGTCTTGTCCGAGATCTCGCGGAAGGCCTCGGCCATGTTGTCGACGATCGAGGGCGCAAGGCCCTTGGTGGGTTCGTCGATCAGGATCAGTTCGCGCGGCTCGATGATGGCGCGGGCCACCGACAGCATCTGTTTCTGCCCGCCCGAAAGGGCGCCCGCAGGCTTGTCCCAGAACTTTTCGATGGCCGGGAACAGCTCGTAGATCCATTTCAGCCGGGTCTTGTCGAAACTGCCGTTGGCCGAGGCCAGGATCATGTTCTCTTCCACGGTCAGCCCGCCGAAAATCCCCATGTCCTCGGGGACAAAGGCGATGCCCAGGCGCGAGATGTCGGCGGTGTGCATCCCCGTGATGTCGGTGCCCCGAAAGGTGACCGAGCCGGGCGAGGGGGACCACAGCCCCATGATGGATCGCAGCGTCGTGGACTTGCCCGCGCCATTGCGGCCCAGCAGGCAGAAAACGCCGCCCTCGGGCACGTCGAAGGTGACATCGTGCAGCACATGGTACTGCCCGATCGAGGTCTTCATGTTCTTCAGCGACAGAAGGGTCATGCGGCATCCACCCCCTTGCCCAGGTAGACATCCTTGACCAGCTGGCTCGACATCACCTCGTCGGGTTTGCCATCGGCCAGCAGGGTGCCGTTGTGCAGCACGATGATCCGGTCGGCGAGCGCCCGGACCACATCCATCTTGTGTTCCACCAGCAGCACGGTCTTGGACTGGTCGTGCTTGATCTCGGCGATCAGCTCCAGCACGTCGGGGGCATGGTCCAGGCTCATCCCGGCGGTGGGTTCGTCGAACATGTAGATGTCGGGCTCCATCGCCATCAGCAGGGCGACCTCCAGCTTGCGCTGGTCGCCGTGGCTCAGCTCCGAGGCGGGCTGATGCGCCACATCCTGCAACTTGGTGGCCTCAAGATAGCGTTCGGCGCGGGCGGTCAGCTCGGTCAGGGCGCTGGCGGCGCGGAACATGCGCCAGCCGTCGCCCGAGCGGGCCTGCACCGCCAGCCGGATATTCTCCAGCACCGACAGGGCGGGAAAGAGGTTGGTCAGCTGGAAGGCCCGGCCGACCCCGTGGCGGGCCCGCGTCGAGGGGGCCATCGCCGTCAGGTCGGTGCCGTCCTTCAGTACGCGGCCCGAGGTGGCGCGCAGCTGGCCGGAAATCAGGTTGAAATAGGTGGTCTTGCCCGCGCCATTGGGGCCGACGATGACCGTCAGCTCGCCAGGGCGGAACGCGCAGTTGACGGCGTTCACGGCCACATGGCCGCCGAACCGGATCGTCAGATCCTGCGTGATGAGAGAGGGTTGGGACATGGGAAACCTGGGGTCAGCCGGGGCGCGCGCAGGCCCGGAGGCGGCGGCGCAGCGGCGATCTTTCAAGGGAAAATCCCCGGGCCGGGGATGGACCGGCCCGGGGGAAGGGATCGGCGCGATCAGTTCTCGCGGCCGATCGGGATCTCCATCTCTTCCGGCTTGATCTCACGCACCAGCTCGGGGATGGCCCAGTCGACATCCTCGTCGACGCGGATCTTGAAGTGGTACATGGATTGCAGCGCCTGGTGATCTTCGGGACGGAACATCATCGGGCCCTTGGGGGTCTCCCAGGACATGCCTTCCATGGTCTCGATCAGGGTCTCGGTGTCCCACTCCTCGGCGGTTTGCAGCGCCTTGACCACGGCCATGGCGGCGGCCATGCCCCCTGCGGTGAAGAAGTCCGGCGGGGTCTCGAAGCGTTCCATGTGGGTGGCGACCAGCCAGTCGTTCACCTCGTTCTGGGGCGCCTCATAGTAGTAGTAGATCGCGCCTTCCATGCCCGGCACCCGCTTGTAGGTGGGCAGGACAGGCAGGATGTGACCGCCGGTCGAGATCTCGATGCCGTAGCGCTCGGGCTGCATCGCCTTGATCTTGCCCATCGGGTCGCCGCCACCGGCGACGTAGATCATGATGACCTTGCGGCCCTCGTGATCCTTAAGGGCGTTGAACATGCGTTCGGCCGAGGCGGTGAAGTCGGTGGTGCCCTGGGGCACGTATTCCTCGGTCACCACGGTGGCGCCGGTGCCGTCCAGCGCGGATTTGAAGGCGGTGATGCCGTCGCGGCCAAAGGCGTAGTCCTCGGCCAGGGTGGCGACGAAGAGGTTTTCATCGGGCGCCAGCGCCAGCGCCTGGGCCTGCATGTCCATGGACGAGTTGCGCGAGGTCTTGAAGATGTAGCGGTTGCTGTCGGGGCCGGTCAGGCTGTCGGCCACGGCCGGTTCCACGATCAGGATCTTCTCGTATTCCTCGGCAATGGGCAGCATCGACAGGGTCACGCCCGAAGAGGTCGCGCCGACGGCCAGCAGCACGTCGTCATCGCCATAGGCCTCTTCCAGGACCGCGCGGGCCACGTCCGGCTTGAACTGGGTGTCCTTGTGGATGATCTCGATCGGATGACCGTTGACCTCGTTGGTGCCGCCGGTGGCATATTCGATGCCCAGCTCGAACCCGGTCTGGGACTGCTTGGAAAAGGCCTCGAAGCTGGAGCCGGACATGCCGTGCACCAGGGCGATCTTCACCGGCTCCTGGGCCTGTGCCGCCCCTGCGACGCTCAGGCCGAACGCAAGCGCGCCGACCAGTGTGAACACTGATTTCATGGGTCCTCCCTCCCTGAGGTTCGTCTGGACGGTCGCATTGCGCGAACCCGTCCATTTCAGTATCTCCTTGCGGCAGGAAGATCCCATTGCCCGGGGTCGGGAGCAATATCGTGGAACTACTTATCACCGAGGCCTACCGTTCCGGACGGTTCGAAGAGATCGCCTTCCTGCACGCGCCGGTCGGTCTTGTGGTGACCGAGGACCGGGTGATCCGCGATTGCAACATCGCCTTCGCCGAGATGTTCGGCTATGGCCGCGACCAGCTGCGCGACCAGACCTTTTCCATCCTCTACCCCTCGCGGGAAGAGTTCGTGAACATCCGCGACCGGGGCATCCGCACCCTGGCGGAAAAGAACGTCTACTGGGACGAGCGGATCATGGCGCGGCGCGACGGCACGCTGTTCTGGTGCCGGGTGCGGGGCCATTCCTTCACCCCCGACACGCCGCTGACCCGCGCTGTCTGGTCCTTTGCCGACCTGTCCTCGATCCGGCCCTACAACGAGCTGACCCGGCGCGAGCGCGAGATCATTTCCTTCCTGGCAGACGGTCTGACCTCGAAAGAGATCGCGCTGAAGCTCGACATCTCGCACCGCACGGTCGAGGTCTACCGCGCCAAGCTGCTGAAGAAGTTCGGCGTGGTGAACACCTCGTCGCTGCTACAGGCGCTTGGCCATATCGACGCCGATCACGTGGTCGACCGCAGCTAAGGGGCGGGGGCCATTGCGGCCCCGGGAACTGCGGACCCGACGCGCCCCGAGGGAATGTAAGGCGGCAATGTGGCGACCGCGTTGCGATTGTCTCTGATTATGTGGGTAGTTCCGGGGTCGTCCGGGCATTGTTGCCGTCTGGTGGCCGCTGTGCCTTACTTTCGCCACGGTTGATCGCCTTAAGGTTGTGGTGTCGTGACGGGGGCGCCAGGGCTTTGCTGCAGCGGGGCAGGGGGAAACAGCCGCGAATCCCGACGCCCGCGCCGACCCTCGCAATAGGGTGCAAAACGCGGATTTCGAACATTCGCAGGCGTATTACGACCAATGTCTAATGCGTTTGTGGCGCCGGGGTGGCCAAATCTGGCTGATGCCGTGACGGGATGGTTGCGCTTACCTGCACGTCAATCTGGCGGATTAGGGGGAAATCTTCCCGGTTTCCGAGCCGATTTCCCCGATTTGGGTGACATCTGCCCCGATTCGGCGGCGCGCGGTCCGCGCCAGGGCCGGATCGTTGCGCGACAGGCCCCCGGGGCAATCTTTTCTACCAAAAACCGACTGTTTTCGACTAGTATGTCGTCAGGATACAGCTTTGCTCCGTCACCCTGACACACACACACACCCGATGGTCATTGAGTGTATCTTGGCAGTGAGAGGCTCCCGACAGGGACCTCTCACTCGCCCTATGGGTGAAAATCTAGCCGTTTCATCCGCTATGACGCTCTTGCAGGGACGCCCTTGCATTCTTGTATTCCCGCTAAAAGTGTGTCGCTGCTGCCCTGCGTGCAAGCTATACGCAGTCGGATTTTCCCAGCTTTGACAAGGCTTTGAGCTGCTAAGGTGCTGTATACAGGCGCTTTTGGCGGGCCTGTCGTTCGTGTCCACTCAACTTTAACGTAAAGCTGTCGTTGCACGTATTTCGGTTCCCGACCGCGAAAATTCCGGCAAGCTGTCCTTGTGTGTGTCAGTTGTGAGTGCGGAGTTTACGTGTGGAACCGTTACTAGTGTCGCTCTTCGGCATGATGGCCTCGGGCTATGTCGCCGAAGACAGTACTTTGGGTAAAATCCTCGGTGTCGAAGGAGAGGACGAGGGAGACGACGAAATCGCAGAAGACCAGGAGCCGGCACAAGACGGCACCTCGATCCTCGATTTCGCCTTCCCCGATGACGCCTCTGCCGATGACGGAGGGCAAGAAGAAGGGGAGCCGGCCGACCAGGCCGGTTCCCCGGATAACCAGGCCGCGACGGGAGAAGCCGCGGCACTTGATCCGACGCTGGCCCAGCAGGCCGCCGGCGCGGAGGATGCACTGTCGGCCGATACGGTGGACGTGCAAGAGGACGACACGGTCAAGTTCGATGTCGTCACCGGCCTGGCAGGGGCAGCGCCCGCGCTGATCTCGGGCTTTGACAATGCCAGCCATGACCCCAGCCTGAAATCCGACCAGGTCTATCTGTATGACAGCGAAGGCACGCTGATCCCGGAAAGCGACTTTGTCGCCGGGGACCGGATCCTGTCGATCGTCGACATGGAAGACGGCTCTGGCGCGGCGCTGTACCTGGACGATGAACTGGTCGCGGTGGTCGAGGATTACACCGCCGACGAGCTGGCCGCCGATACCTCCTGGGTCGGCAACTTCACCGGCGGCGAGGGCGAGGTGGTCGAGATCACCGAGCCGGAAACCACCAACATCTTTGCCGATCTCGACGAGGAGGAGGCCGAAGAGGCCGAGGCCCCCGCCGCCGCAGAGGCGCCCGCGGCTGAGCCCGAGGCAGAGGTTGCCGCCGAGGCAGAGCCCGAGGACGACCCTGTGGCCGAGGCCCCGACGGAAGAGCCCGAGCTGGCCGCCGCAACCCAGGCCGCCGAGCCCGAAGCGGAGGCTCCGCTGGAGGCCCAGGCCGGGGACGAGACCCTGGCAGGCGCCGAGGCCGCGGATACCCTGGCCGCCGAGGACGAGACCGCCGAGGAGGACGCGGCAGCGCCCGAGCTGGCCGCCGCCACCCAGGACGACAGCGCCGAGACCCCGACGCCCACCAAGACGCTGGTGGTCGAGGGCGCCACCGCGACCGGCAACAGCGTCGCCGACGCCATGTTCGGCGGCAACGTGATCTTCGGTATCAACTCGGTGGGCGGCGATCTGAACGCCAACCTCGAAGATGCGCTGGACGCGACCGATATCGACCACATCCGCTTCCCCGCCGGCAAGGGCGATGGCATTGCCTCGGAAGAGGGCGACAAGTGGCTGAACATCGTCGATCTGGACTACGACGCCGAGGGCAACGCCGCCCTGTCGCAAGAGGTCACCGACCTGCTGGACTGGGCGCGCGATCCCAATGGCGATGGCGATTTCTCGGACGCCAAACAGGTCACCCTGGTGATCCCGACCCAGCACCTGAGCGTCGAGGAGTACGAGGAATTCGGCACCGACATCGAGATGTTCTCGCAGCTGGTGATGGAGCAATACGGCGACGTGGTCGCGGGCTTCGAGGTCGGCAACGAATACTGGACGACGATTGGCGAGACCGAATACGGCGCCAAGGCGAACATCGCCGTCAAGGCTCTGGCCGACGGGATGGAGGCCGCAGGCATCGACGCCGAGGACCAGCCCGACATCGTGGTGCAGATGGCCACCCCCACGGGCGCCTCGGACTTCCACGCCAGCGTGGCCGACGGTTC
Source organism: Pseudooceanicola aquaeponti (assembly GCF_050897975.1). Taxonomy (NCBI): domain Bacteria; kingdom Pseudomonadati; phylum Pseudomonadota; class Alphaproteobacteria; order Rhodobacterales; family Paracoccaceae; genus Pseudooceanicola; species Pseudooceanicola aquaeponti. Next base: position 249,887 of record NZ_JBPAXY010000008.1, on the reverse strand, counting down.
CTGGATCGAACGGCTGGAGGGCGCCAACCAGGCGATCATCGACCAGCTGGACGAAGAGGCCCGCGCGGATCTGGATGGGGTGGTGGAACACTACTACTACCGCCAGGACCACGACACCTACGAGGACAGCCTGGAAGAGTTCAACTACATCGAGAAGGACTACGACGTCTGGGACGCCGCCTTCGACAAGGAGCTGGACCTTCACATCACCGAGTGGAACATCAAGACCTCGAACACCGCCGAGACCGGCATGAAGGCCGCCTCGACCATGCTGGAGCAGTTCGAGAACATGATCGAACAGGGCGTGGATCACGCCGACGCCTGGGCGGTGATGCACAATACCTCGACCGATTTGGCGGGCGACCGCGACGGCGAGGTGCAGGTGGACGATCAGGGCCGGGTGACCAGCTCGATCAACGGCGCCACCTTCGATCTGATGTCCACCGCCCTGCCGGGCAAGGAACTGCTGGAGCTGGACATTCCCGGCGATGACGGCAGCATCGAGATCAACGCCTATGCCGATCAGGACGAGACGGTGGTCTACCTGTCCTCCCGCTCGCTGGAGGTGGAGACGATCGAGATCGACCTGCGCGAGCTGGTCGGCGGCGATGTCGAGGGCGCCACCGGCGTCAAGATCGGCATCGACCAAAGCACCTCGAACGGCTGGCACTGGGTGTCGGGCGAGGGCCGCGTGGATGCGGATTATGTCGAGATCAACGGCGAGAAGTATTACTACAATGAGCATGACGTCGGCGCCGAGCTGACCGATTATGCCTACGACAGCTCGGTCATCACCGTGACCCTGAAACCCTATGAGGTGCTTCAGGTGACCATTCCGGGCTCGGCGGTCGATCTGTCGGACGGCACAGGGGCGGATGACCTGGCCGGGTCGGCTGGCAATGACGACCTGACCGCGCCCGACGCGGGCAGCGTCACCCCGCCCGATGCGGCAGAGCCGGTGGTCGAGGCGCCGGTCGCCGAACCCGAAGACACCGTCTCGCTGGACGATCACCTGGTGGGCACCGGCTATGCCGATTACCTCAAGGGTTTTGAGGGCGACGACACGATCGACGGCGACCGCGGCGACGACACGCTGGCGGGCAGCCAGGGCAACGACATCCTGAACGGCGGGGCGGGCGAAGACCTCCTGAACGGTGGCCAGCAGGATGACCGCCTGTTCGGCGGCTCGGGCGATGACGAGATGATCGGCTGGACCGGCGAGGACTACCTGAAGGGCGGCCATGGCGATGACCTGATCGACGGCGGTCAGGGCAATGACACCCTGGCCGGGTCGCAGGGCAACGACACGATGTATGGCGGCGCGGGGGCCGACGAGATGAACGGCGGCAAGGACGATGATTACATCTCGGGCGGCGCAGGTGCCGACACGCTGACCGGCTGGTCGGGCAACGACACTTTCGCCTTCGCCGAAGGCGACATGGTCGAAGGCGATGTGATCACCGACTTCCAGCCTGCCAAGGACGTGATCGAACTGGACGTGCCGGGGCTGACCTCGATTGCCGATCTGGTCTTCAGCCAGCGCGCCGAGGGCGGCGTCCTGGTCGAGATCCCGGGCCATGGCACCCTGCTGCTGGAGGGCGAGCTGACCGTGGCCGAGGTGGCCATGGACGAGAACTTCATCTTCCTGGCGGGGGCCTCTTCGGCCGCTGCCTGAGGCAAGCGATACCGGCCGGGGCGGCACATCGCCCCGGCCCGAGAATTCGACCGATCCGGGTGCCCCGGTTCTGCCCGAAGGGGCAGGGCGGGCCCGGGTCGGAGCAGCAATCCCGGGCGCACAGGGCCCGGGCGGATCCGCGCCCCGCAGGGCGCCCGACAGCGAAGGACGAAGGACAGACCCAGATTGCGACCCGCCCGGGCCTGCCCCGGGGCACGGGTCATTTCATTTGCGGGGGGGGGACACGGTTCCACACATCCCTTCTCGCAAAGTGCGGGCGGGCCCGGCACGGCCCACCCGCGGCTTCCGGCGGTTGACGGCACTCACACACACAACCAACCGCCGCAAGCACCCCCGCGCGCCTCGGGCCCATTGCCCGGGGCGCGCACCCGTTCCGGCCTGGCCACGCCCAAGGCGTGCCCCCCGGGGGGTATTCACTGGGCATCCGGGGATGCCGATCTCGCTGAGTCCCAACAGGCCCCAGTATAGGGACCGACGCGCCCCGGAAAAGAGGGCGCCTGCGCCGCGCCGCCGCGACGCTGCGGCCACCGCCCTGTCGCCAGACCGCGCGGCCTTGCCTTTCCCGGCGCGCTGCCGCAGCCTTTGGCGGACATTCTCCCGAAGGACAGACCCATGAGCCGTTCCGCCGCCCCCTCCGCCGTTGCCCGTTTCCTGGCCAGCCGTTTCGACGATCTTCAGGCCCTGCGCCGCGACATCCACGCCCATCCCGAGCTGGGCTTCGAGGAAACCCGCACCGCCGCCCTGATCGAGGAACGCCTGCGTGCCGCGGGCTACGAGGTGACCACCGGCATTGCCCGCACCGGCATGGTGGCGACGCTGAAACGTGGCGAGGGGCCCGCCATCGGCATCCGCGCCGACATGGACGCCCTGCCGATGGACGAGCAGACCAACCTGCCGCACGCCTCGAAGTTGGCGGGCAAGATGCACGCCTGCGGTCATGACGGCCACACCGTCAGCCTGCTGGCCACCGCCGAGGCCCTGGCGGCCGAGGGCAAATTCTCGGGCACCGTCCACCTGATCTTCCAGCCCGCCGAGGAAGGGCTGGCGGGCGGTGCCAAGATGGTCGAGGAGGGGCTGTTCGAGCGCTTCCCCTGCGACCGGATCTTCGGCTTCCACAACGAGCCGCGCATGATGCTGGGCCAGGCGGCGACGCGCAGCGGGCCGACCATGGCCTCGGCGGATGAGTTCCGCATCACCTTCACCGGCAAGGGCGGCCATGCCGCCGTGCCGCATATGGCCAAGGATTGCGCCCTGGCCCTGTCGGAACTGGTGGTGGCCCTGCAACAGCTGGTGGCACGACGCATCGACCCGCTGCATTCGGCGGTGGTTTCGGTGACCCAGATCCATGTGGGCTCGGCCCATAACGTGATCGCGGGCGATGGCTGGATCGGCGGCACCGTGCGTTGCCTGGTGCCCTCGGACCGCAAGGTGCTCGAAGAGGGGATCCGCTCTATCGCCCAGGGCCATGCCGATGCCGCCGGGGTCGAGATGAGCTTTGACTGGTCGGGGGGCTATCCGCCGCTGGTCAACGACACGGCGGCGGTGGCCGATGTGGCCGTCGCCCTGTCCTCTGACGCGGCCCCGGTCACCTATTCCGAGGCCACGCCGATTATGGCGGGCGAGGATTTCGCCTTCATGTTGCAGGAAGTGCCCGGCGCCTACGTCTTCTTCGGCATGTCCGAAGAGGGGGCGCCCTCGCCGATGGTTCACGATCCGGCCTATGATTTCAACGACAAGCTGATCCCCATCGTGGCCGAAAGCATGGTCGCCCTGGTCGAGGCCGAGGCCCCCGCGACCTGATCCTGTCCCCTGCCGCGCGCGCCCCGGGTCTGCCAGGGCGCGCACCCCGCCGCGCCTGACGCAGGGGCAGGGTTGGGCGCTATGTGACAGTTTTGTGACTCTTTTGATCGTCTGGTCAGATCGGGCGCTGCACCGGGCCATTGTCACGCCCCTGACGCAGAGATCGGCTTTGACAGGGGGCATTCGCCGGGGCAGCATCCCGGTATAAGAATTGACCTTAAAGGGGAGTTACCCGATGTCCGTCCGTCTTCTGACGAGCGTGGCCGCCCTGGCGCTGAGCGCCGGCACCGCCATGGCCGATTATTCGCTGACCATTCTTCATACCAACGATTTCCACGCCCGTTTCGAACCGATTTCGAAATACGATTCCGGCTGCTCGGCCGAGGACAACACCGAGGGCAAATGCTTTGGCGGCTCCGCCCGCCTGGTGACCGCCGTGGAAGAGGCCCGCGCCCGCGCCGGCAACTCCATCCTGGTGGATGGCGGCGACCAGTTCCAGGGCACGCTGTTCTACACCTACTACAAGGGCAAGCTGGCCGCCGAGATGATGAACAAGCTCGGCTATGACGCAATGACCGTGGGCAACCACGAGTTCGACGACGGCCCCGAAGTGCTGCGCGGCTTCATGGATGCGGTCGACTTCCCGGTGCTGATGTCCAACGCCGACGTCTCGGGCGAGCCGCTGCTGGCCGATGTGCTGATGAAATCGACCACCATCGAGGTGGGCGGCGAGACCATCGGCCTGATCGGCCTGACGCCCCAGGACACCGACGAGCTGGCCTCGCCCGGTGACAACATCATCTTCACCGACCCCTCTGACGCCGTGCAGGGCGAGGTCGACAAGCTGACCGAAGCGGGCGTGAACAAGATCATCGTCCTGTCCCACTCGGGCTATGGCGTCGACCAGACCGTCGCCGCCAATACCACCGGCGTGGACGTGATCGTGGGCGGTCACTCGAACACCTACCTCAGCAACATCGCCGACAACGCCGAAGGCCCCTATCCGACCATGATCGGCGAAACCGCCATCGTCTCGGCCTATGCCTACGGCAAGTTCCTGGGCGAGCTGAACGTGACCTTCGACGACGCAGGCACCCTGCTGTCCGCCGAGGGTGAGCCGCTGATCATGGACGCCGCCGTGGCCGAGGATGACGCCACCGTGGCGCGCATCGCCGAAGCTGCCGCGCCGCTGGACGAGATCCGCAACATGGTCGTGGCCGAGACCACCGAAGAGATCATCGGCTCGCGCGATGTCTGCCGGGCGATGGAATGCGCCATGGGCAACCTGATCGCCGACGCCATGCTGGAGCGGGTGGCCGACCAGGGGATCCAGATCGCCATCGAGAACGGCGGCGGTATCCGCGCCTCGATCGACGCGGGCGAGGTGACCATGGGCGAAGTGCTGACCGTTCTGCCCTTCCAGAACACCCTGTCGACCTTCCAGGTGACCGGCGCGACCTTCCTCGAAGCGCTGGAAAACGGCGCCAGCCAGATGGAAGAGGGCGCAGGCCGCTTCCCGCAGGTCGCGGGCGTGACATTCACCGTCGATCCCGCCGCCGAGCCCGGCGCGCGGATCTCCGAGGTGATGGTGGCAGGCGAGCCGATCGACCCGGAAAAGGTCTATGGCGTGGTCTCCAACAACTACGTCCGTAACGGCGGCGACGGCTACGGCATGTTCAAAGATGCCATGAACGCCTATGACTTCGGCCCCGACCTGGCCGATGTGATGGCGGAATACCTGGCCGAAACCGGGCCCTACACCCCCTATACCGACGGCCGTATCACCGTGAAGTGACGCCGCGCGCCCGGTCCCGCCGTCGCGCGGGCCCGGGTCTCGGACAGGAAAGAACGCCCGCCGGTAGACCGGCGGGCGTTTTGCTGTCGGGCTGTCCGGCGCGGGGCCGGCTGGGCCGGTCGATCAGTTGGGGCGAATATTCTCGCCGCCGCCCGCACGAATGCGGCGGGGGCGGTCGTCCTGAATATCCGCACCGCCGAGGGCCAGGCCGAAGTCGAAGCCGCCGCCGTTCAGGCTGACCCCGGCTTCGGCGCCGATGTAGATATCCTCCATCAGCTGGGCGACCCCGGCCGAGGCGCGCCAGCTTTGCGAGGTGAACATATAGTCCATGCCGATCATCGCCACGGTGCTGTCTTCCTCGTCATCCGAGAAGACGCGGACACCGGCGCCGACCTGCGGGCCGGAGCCGCCGAAGGCGAAGGTCACGCCGAAGCCCAGCATGGGGTCGGCGGCGGCCGAGCTGGCAAGGCCCAGGGCCAGAAGAAGGGCGGGAATGCCGAAACGGGAATTTTTCATGAAATATGACCTCAGATTGAAAAGTGAGATCAGTTTCCTACAGAGGTTGCCGTTGGGTCAATATTCCAATTGTGACACCCTGGGGCGGGGCGGCGGCCCGGAGAGAGGCAAAACGCCCGCCGGGTGACCGGCGGGCGTGGCAGAGCATCGTTTCGCGTGGCCGCCCCTCTGGGCTAGCCATCCTGGTTGCCATTGGGCGGCGGCGAGGGCGGAACGTTGATCTGGCTGCGGTCGATCTCGTCTTCGGTATCTGCCGCGCCCAGCGACAGGCCGAAGTCGAAACCGCCGCCGTTCAGCTTCAGCCCGACATCGGCGCCGATGTAGGAGCCGTCCATCAGATGGGCGACACCGGCGGTGGCGCGCCAGCTTTGCGAGGTGAACATATAGTCCATCCCGACCGAAGCCACGGTGGTGTCTTCCTCGTCATCGGAAAAGACCCGCAGGCCCAGGCCCACATCGCTGCTGCCGCCGCCGAAGGCAAAACTGACCCCGAACCCGACCAGTGGGTCGGCGCTCGCGGGGGCGGCCAGTCCCAGACCCAGGGCCAGAGTGGCGGCGCTCAAAAGCTTGGCTGTCATGACATCCTTGTCCTGTTGTTGGTTCGTCGGCGTCAGTCTGGCAGCTGGGGTCGCTGGAACAATGCCCCTATTTAGGGGGTATACCCATTTTCTCGGGGCCGCGCCTTTCGGGTACGCCTCAGGGCTGTTCCGCAGGCGTGGCCAGCGCCAGGGCCAGGGCCTGGCTGTTGCGCGCCCGGTCGCCGCCGGTCAGCTCGGTCAGGGTGCTTTGGGCGGTGACGCCGTCAAAGCCCGCGTCGCCGAGCGCGGCCATATAGGCCTCGGGGCTTTGCCCGCCCAGCTGGGCCAGGGTGGCGACGGGGGCCCGCGACAGGGCGCCGAAGACCTGGGCCGGGTTCAGCTGCGGTCCGGACTGCGGCGTCAGGTTGATCGAGGTCAGCATGGTCACCACCACGCCCAGGGCCAGGATCGTGGCCGCCAGCGGCTTGCGCAGGGAATTGCGGAAGGGGCGCCAGTTGGTGAACAGGTGCAGCCCCACCACCGCCATCACCCCAAAGCCGATCTAGATATGGGCATCGCGCGACAGGGCGCCGCCCTGGTGCAGGAACAGCAAAACGCCGGTGACGGCGGTGACAAGAAAGCTGGCCGCGGTCAGGGGCGTGGCCCATTTGCGCAGGGCGGCGGTGGATAGGGACATGGCTGGGTCTCCCGGGCTGGTGTCGGACCCGCGCAGGCGGCCCTTGGGGGCGGGGCGCGGTCCTGGTGTCAATGGGGATGATACGCAGGCCCGCTTTCCTTCCGTCGCCTCGCGCGGCCCGTTTCGCGCCTCTTTTCGCGGTCGGGCCTGCGACATCCTGGCCGGGCAGGGCTTGCCGCGCCCCGGGGTGCCCCCCTATCTTCGGGGAAAGGAGCGCGCCCATGGATCACCCCCTGATCGACCTGATCAACAGCCGCATCAGCGAAGCCGAGGCGCAGGGCGACTTCGATGATCTGCCCGGGGCGGGCAAGCCGCTGCCACCGGTGGACGACCCCGAAAACGCCCTGCTCAACCGCATGGTGAAGGAGGCGGGCGGCGAGCCCGAGTTCGTCACCCTGTCCAAACAGCTGCGTGCCCTGCGCGCCGAGCTGCGCGAGACCGGGGATCGCACCCGGCGTCAGGAGATCCTGAAAGAGCTGTCGCTGATGGATGCCCGTATCGCCATGGCCCGCAAGGCCTACAGCCGGTAGGCGCCATGTGCGGGCGCATCGCCAATACCCTGCCGCAGGATGCCATGGCGCGGCTGTTCTCGGCGCGGCCCGACAATGATCTGCCCGCCGGGCCCGACTACAACCTCTGCCCGACCGAGCCCCTGGCGGTGGTCCGCGCGGGGGCGGGCGAGGCGCCACGCCGGTTGTCTGCCATGCGCTGGGGCTTTCTGCCCAGCTGGTACAAGACCCCGACCGATGGCCCCTTGCTGATCAACGCCCGGGCCGAGACGATTGCCGAAAAGCCCGCCTTTCGCGAGGCCTGCCGCCAGCGGCGTTGCCTGGTGCCGGTCAGTGGCTTTTACGAATGGCACCGCGCCGAGGGGCAAAAGCTGCCCTGGTATTTCAGCCGCGCCGATGGCGCGCCGCTGGTGCTGGCGGGGATCTGGCAGGACTGGGGCGCGGGCGAGGACCGGCAGGCCACGGTGGCGCTGGTCACCACCTCGGCCAATGCGCTGATGGCGCCGGTGCATCACCGGATGCCGGTGGTCGTCGAAGAGGGGGACTGGCCGCTGTGGCTGGGCGAGGCGGGCCATGGGGCCGCGCCCCTGATGCGCCCCGCCGCCGAGGGCGTGCTGCGCGGCTGGCGCGTGTCGAGTCGGGTGAATTCCAACCGCGCTGCCGGGCCCGAGCTGATCGCCCCGCTGGTCGAGGACGACCCCGAGCCGATCTGAGCCGCGTGGGCCCGGCTGGGGCCCTGCCGCCAGGGCGCGCCGCTACGGGGCCTTAGCCGCCGGGGCCGCCGTTCAGCACATTGCCCTGTTCATCCACCGTATAGACATGCTGCCGGGTGGTCAGGATGCGCTGCACCGCTTCGTTGATGTTGAACTTCTCCGCCAGGCTGGTGGCCACATAGGGGTAATCCTGCGGGTCGGTCTCGTCGTCGTTCGGTGTCTCCAGCGCGCGGCCGGAATAGGTGGAAGAGTAGGTGTAGTAGCCGTAGCTGTAATAGGTCGTGCCGGTGAAATCCCAATCCGTGTCGTGGTCCAGCAGGATCGGATAGGTATTGCCGTAATAGAGCGTCCCCGAGGCCCAGCTGTCGTCGTTGGCCTCGATCAGCTGGTTGCGGTTGGTCAGGTTCACGAACATCAGCGTGTCACCCAGCTGGGCGTGCACCTCGTCGGGGAAGAAGCCATAGCCCACCAGATAGATCACATGGGTGATGCCCGTGGGCTCGACAGGTTCGGGTTCGGGCTCAGGGTCCGGTTCGGGCTCCCAACCGCCCCAGCCCCCGCCCCAGCCCCATTGCGCCGCGGCGGGCAGGGGGGCGAGGGACAGCCCCAGCAGGGCCGCCAGCATCAGCAGGAAGGGGGCACGGGGGCGAAGACGGGTCGGTCGGGTCAACATGGCGATCACGGGCACTCGGAATCAGGTCAGGATCTGTCCTAGTCCCAGAATGCGGCTGTTTTTTGGCCGGTTTGGTGCGATGCGCCGCCGCCGCGCGGGAACCCTTGCGGGGGGATCGGCGTTGGCCCGGTGACAGATAGATGCCAGTCACCGCAAGGAGATCCCAGATGGCCACCGCGAAAACCACCACCGCCGCCAACAGCAAGACCACCGATCCCGCCGATCCGGCCGCCATCCAGGCGCAGCTGGACGCCGTGCGCGCCGACATCGCCGAGCTGACCCGCACCATCGGCGCCTACGGTCAGGCCCAGGGCGAACAGCTGAGCGCCTCGGCCAAGGCGCGCGCCGAGAAGCTGCGCGGGGACGCCGAGGCCGGGCTGGCCGAGGCCGAGGCCCGCGCCCGCGCCGCCTATGGCCAGGCCGAAACCGCCGTGCGCGACAATCCCGCTTCGGCCATGGCGATTGCCGGGGGCGTGGGCTTCCTGCTGGGTCTGGTCCTGTCGCGTCGCTGACGGGGGCGCCGGATGCTCAGCTTCCTGTCTTTCGCCCTGCGCCGGATGGCGCTGCGCGCCGGCGCCTCGCTGGCGGGCGCGGTGCTGATTGCCGTCGGCCTGGCCTTCTTTACCGGGGCGCTGTGGCTGGTGCTGGTCGAGATGCGCGATGCCCTGTTCGCCGCCCTGGTGCTGGGCGGGCTTTACCTGGGGCTGGGGCTGATCGTGCTGGCGCTGGCGCTGCGCCACCCGCGCCGCAAGCTGCCCTACGGCTATCCGCCCGCCGCCCCGGCGCCGCCCGCGCCGGGCGCCGCCCCCGGCGCGACGATGCCCGGCCTGATGGGCGCCCTGATGCAGGGCGTGGGCGCAGGCATGGCCGCAGGCGCCGCCCGCCGCGACCCGGGCGCGCCGCGCTAATGTGACCCGGGAGCGCCGGTGCCGAGACGGCCCCGGCGTCCGACCCCGGCCCGGTTCGGGGCCGGGCGCCACCCGTCCGGCCCGGGCGTCTGCGCGTCCATCGGTCTTTTGATCGGTCAAAAGAAATATTTTCGACAAACCTTTGCTGCAAAAGAGCTTAACGCCGCGCCCTGGCGTGAAAACCTCCGCTGTAAGGGCGCCTTTGCCGATCTCCCCCCCTTCCCTCGGGCGCCATTCTGGTCTTTGGTAGCCTCGACTGTGGTGTCCGGGTGTTCGATCTGAACCCCAGGGGGAGCTTCCATGCGCATTGCCATTATCGGGGCCGGGGTGATCGGCCTGAACACCGCCCTTGCGTTGATTTCGCGTGGCGCCGAGGTGACCGTTTTCGACCGCGAAGGGGTGGCGGCGGGGGCCTCGCGCGGCAATGCCGGGATCTTTGCCGATTATGCGGTGTTGCCCGAAAGCTCGCCCGACATGCTGCGCCAGGTGCCCCGGATGCTGTTGCAGCCCGACGGCCCGCTGTCGCTGCGCTGGCGCTATCTGCCCCGGATCGCGCCCTGGCTGCTGCGCTTTCTGGCGGCCGGACGGCCCGCGCGGGTGAAGCACATCACCCTGGCCATGGCGGCCTTGATGGATCATGTGCGCGGCGACTGGGATCAGGTGCTGGCCGAGATCGGGGCCGAGGATCTGCGGGTCACCCGGGGTGCACTTCTGGCCTATACCAGCCGCCGCGCCTTCGAGGCCGACCGCGCCGCCTGGCAGGCCAAGGCCGAACACGGCGCCTGTGACGTCGAGCCGGTGATGGGCCAGACCCTGCACGACATGGAACCGGCGCTGAACCGCGATCTGCTGCATTACGCGATCCACCTGCCCAACCTCAGCCACTGCCTGAACCCTCATGGCCTGGTCGAGCGGCTGGCCCAGGCCGTGCGTGACCGGGGCGGCGAATTGCGCCACCACGAGGTGACGGGGCTGCACCCGACCGAAGCCGGGGTGCGCCTGCACCTGCCGGATGGCGCGGCGGTGGATTTCGACCGCGCCGTGGTCTGCGCCGGGGCCCATTCCGCCGCGCTGACCCGTTCGCTGGGGCTGAAGATCCCGCTGGAGACCGAACGCGGCTACAATGTGACCCTGCCCGCGCCGGGGGTGGCCCTGTCGCGCCCGGTGTCGATCCCGGAAAAGGGCTATTACATGACCCCGATGTCGGTGGGGCTGCGCATCGGTGGCGGGGTGGAACTGGCCGGGCTGAAGGCGCCGCCGCGCTGGTCGCGGGTCGAGGTCATGGCGCGCCATGCCGAAACCGTGCTGCCGGGGCTGAACCGTGCCGGTGAGGCGCGCTGGATGGGCTTCCGCCCGGCGATGCCCGACACGCTGCCGGTCATCGGCCCGGTGCCGGGGGCGGAACGGGTGCTGCTGGCCTTTGGCCACGGCCATCTGGGCCTGACGATGGGCGCCACCACGGGGCGGATGATCGCGGGCCATGTCTATGGCAGCAACCACCGTATCGACCCGATCCCCTACCTGCCGACCCGCTTTACCTGATTTGCCGAGGGAAGGGGGCACCTGCTGCGCCCCCCGCAGATCCCGGCGGGGTCTATCCTGCGGCCTCTGGCGCGCCCTCTGCGGCCAGGGTCTTGCGCGCCTGCATATGGGTGCGGGCCTGATTGACGGTTTCCACCGCGCAAAGGCGTCCGTCGCGCAGGCGGCGCAGGATCAGGGTGGCGTCGTCGGACACATCCTCCAGATCCCCCTCGATATCGGTCGCATCGCCGGGCTGTGCCAGGCCCGCGATCTGCAAGCGCGCGCTGCCCTGATGGGACCAGAACCAGGGCGGGCCCTGAGGCGGCGGGGCCTTGTCCGTCAGGATCGCCGCCACCCGGCGCGCCTGTTCCGAGGCGCAGGCCACGGATTCCAGCCGCACCGGCGCTGGCGCAAAGGGATTGGGCGCCTCGGCGCAATCGCCGATGGCGAATATGGCCGGGTCGCTGGTGGCATGGCTGGCATCGGTGCGGATGCCATTGCCGATGGTCAGGCCCGCGGCGGCGGCCAGCTCGACGTTGGGCATCACGCCCGCGGCCAGTAGCAGGGCGTCGAAGGCCTGGGCCTCTCCGCCCGCCAGCAGCAGCTGGCCCGGGCGCACCGCCTCGATCCGCGCGTTCAGCCGGATGTCGGTGCCCCGGGCCGCGTGGAAGCGGCGGAACCAGTCCGACAGCTCGGCCGAGACAGAGCGGGCCATGAGGCGCGGCGCGGCCTCGAACAGCGTGACCCGGGTGTCGCTGCCATGCAGGGCGGCGGCGGTTTCCAGGCCGATGAAGCCGCCACCGATGATCGCCAGGCGGCCCGTGTCGGGCAGGGCGGCGATCAGGCGGCGGGTGTCGGCCGCATTGCGCAGGGCCAGGGGCGCGGCCTCGGCCAGGCCGGGCAGGGGCGGCAGGCGATTGCGGGCGCCCGTGGCCAGGACCAGGTGGTCATAGGGCAGGGCGCTGCCGTCCTCCAGCAGGACCTGCCGGTCGGCCCGCCGGATCTCTTGCACCCTGACGCCCCGCCGCAGGGCGATGTCCTGCTTGGCATAGAGAGCCTCGCCCCGCAGCGGCAGCCAGCCTGCCGCGCCGCGCGATTTCAGCACGTCCTTGGACAGGGGGGGGCGCTGGTAGGGCAGTTCCGGGTCATCGCCCAGCAGGGTGATCGGCCCCGCATATCCCTGTTGGCGCAGGCCGAAGGCGCAATCGACCCCGGCCTGGCCACTGCCGATGATGACGATGCCGCTCATCGCATCAGATCCGGCAGGAAGAGGGTGATCGAGGGGAAGGCGATCAGCAGGGTCATCACCACCACCTCGCACATCAGGAACCAGCCCACGCCGCGGAAGATGGTCCACATGGGCACCTCCTTGCCGACCACGGATTTCACCACGAAGACGTTCATTCCCATGGGGGGCGTGATCATGCCGATCTCGATATACTTGACGACGATGATGCCGAACCAGATCAGGTCCAGGTCCAGCGCCTTCATCATCGGCAGGAAGACCGGCATGGTGATCAGCATGATCCCCAAGGGGTCCAGGAACATCCCCAGGATCAGGAAGACGATCGACAGGGCAATCACCACCATCAGCGGATCCCCGGCCCAGCCCCCGACCATGTCGACCAGCATGGAACTGACCCCGGTCAGCGACAGCAGGCGGGTGTACATGACCGCGCCCATGCCGACGAAGAAGATCTGCGCGGTGACCGACATCGTCTCTTTCAGCGCCTCCAGGAAGCGGCGCGGCGTCATGCGGCCCTGCACCAGGGCGATGGCCAGGGCCAGGGCGGCGCCCACGGCGCCTGCCTCGGTCGGCGTGACGATGCCGCCGTAAAGGCCGCCGATGATGCCCAGGATCAGCACGCCAAGCGGCCAGGTTTCCTTCAGCGAGGACATGCGGTCGCGTTTCAGCGTCGCCAGGTCCGCGTCGTCCAGCCTGGGCGCCAGGGCCGGGTTCAGTCGGCAGCGCACCAGGATCATCACCACATAGGCCGCGCCGGTCAGCAGGCCGGGGATGATGCCCGCAATCAGCAGCCGCGAGATCGAGACCTCGGCGAAGACCCCGTAGAGGACCAGCAGGATCGAGGGCGGGATCAACGCCGACAGCGTGCCTGCCGAGGCAATGACCCCGGTGGCCAGACCCTTGTCATAGCCGGTGCGCAGCATCTCGGGGATGGCCAACCGGCCCATGGCCGCGGCCGAGGCCAGGGACGAGCCGCAGGCGGCGGCGAAGCCCGCGCTGGCCATGTTGGCGGCCACGGCCAGCCCGCCGGGCAGGGCCGAGAACCACAGCCTTGCGGCGCGGAAGAGGGCGCTGGAAATCCCGGTCTGGTTGGCAATGGCGCCCATCAGAAGGAACATCGGGATGGCCGTCAGATCCCAGCTGGCGGCGAAGGCAAAGGGCGTCTCGCGCAGGATCGACAGGGCAATGGGCCAGTTGCGCACATAGGCCAGGCCACAGACCGAGACGACGCCCAGGGCGACACCGATGGGGGTGCGCAAGCCGATGAGGGTCAGCAGGATGGCCAGGGTGACGAGGCCGAAGATCAGGCTGTCCATGTCATTCAGTCTCCGTCTGCGAGGTCGGGGTCGGGGTGGTCAGCCGTTCGGCCAGGCGCAGCAGCAGCACCAGCACCATGGCGGCGCCCGCCACGGGCAGCAGCCAGCGGGTGGGCCAGATCGGAAGGTAGCCGCCGAAGATCTCCCAGACCTCGGCGCGGCGGGTCTTGGCCATGGCGGAAACCCAGGTCTGCCAGACGAAGGCGCCGACATAGGCGATGGTCAGCAGTTCGACGAAGATTTCCGAGCCCTTGCGCAGCCCGTCGGGCATCAGCGAGGTGAACAGGTCGGCGCTGACATGCTGGTCACGCAGGGTGACCCAGGCCAGCGGCAGGAAGGCCACGGCGATCATGTAGTAGGTGGCGGTGATCTCGCCGGTGCCGGGCAGGGGGTGGTGGAAGACGGTGCGCGAGACGACGTCGACGGTGACATGGATCATCATCAGCGCACCGGCCAGCAGCGCGACGTAGAACAGGGCATCGGCCACGCGCGACAGCATTCGGTTCAGGCGGGTCATGACGCCTCCGGTTGCAGGGAATTGGGGACGGGATGGGGAGCGGGGAAGCTGGGAAGGGCAGGGGGGTCGGGGCGCCGCAGCGCCCCGACCGGCCAAGCTTGGGGATCAGAGCGACCCGGGGTCGACCTTCGAGAAGACCTCGTCCCAGAGCTTGGCGGAGAAGGCCTCGACATCGGTGCCGATCTCGGCCGAGTAGCCGCGCCAGGTCTCGACATTGGCCAGGTAGGTGTCGATCAGGGCGCCGGGATCGCTGACACCAAGCTGCGTGCCGTTCTCGATCAGCCGCGCGCGGTCGGTCTCGACGAAGCCGTCGACCATGGCGGTGATATCCGCGCCCGCGGGGACCAGCTCGACCCCCATCTCAGCCTGCTGGGCCTCGAAGCTTTGCTGGTCGCGCAGGACGTAGTTGCCGATCGTGTGCTTGGCGGTGACCAGGGCCGAGGCGCGCAGATGGGCGGCCTGGGCCTCGGGGCTGAGGTCCAGGAAGGTCTCGCGGTTCATCAGGAAGCCGACGGCAGGCCCCGAGACGCCAAGCGGCAGGTCGGTGACATGCTTGGCATATTCGCCGTAGCCGTAGGTTTGCAGCCATTCCCGCGCCGCCATCAGGCAATCCAGGCCGCCACGTTGCAGCAGGCTGACCGCCTCGGTCAGGGTGACGGACATCGGGGTGGCGCCGCCCAGGGCCGCCATTTCGCCATAGCCGCCGGTGGCGCGCACGCGCATCCCCTTCAGGTCGGCCATGGTGGCGACGGGTTTGGTGCACATCAGCCGGTAAGAGGCCGAGGCGAAGCCGCCCAGGGGCAGCACGTTGTTGTCCTTCGCCTCTTCCAGGCACTCGGGGCAGTCGAGGAAGATCGTCTGCGCCGCGGCCCCTGCCACGGCCACCGGGTCATCGCCGGGAACCACGGTGGAATACAGCAGCGTCAGCGAGGGCATTGCCTCGGGCGTGTAGACCGGGATCGCAAGGCCCGCCTGCATCAGGTTGTCGTCCACCGCCGCCAGGGTGCCGCGCCCGTCGGACAGCTGGCCACCGGCGATCAGTTCCCACTGGATCTCGCCGTCGGTCTCGGCCTCGATCTGGGCGAAGGCCTCGGGCAGGGTGTCGGTGTTGAGATAGTCCGAGGCCGGCGGCCAGGAGCCGTAGATCGGCGTGTCGGCCAGGGCCGTGCCGGCGAACAGGGCCGCCGTGGCGGCGAGGGTCATCGTGATCTTCATCTTGGGTTCCTCCCTTGAAATGGTCCCTTGCTGGACCGCCGCGCCCTCCTCCGGCGCGGCAAGACTGGTCATGGTCGTCAGGCGGGCTCTACCTCGACGGGGATCGAGTGATAGCCGCGCAGCCAGTTGATATGGATGCGTTCCGGGGTGCCGGTCAGGTGGATACGGCGCACCTTGCGGGCCAGGGCGGTCAGCACGCTTTCCGCCTCGAGCCGGGCCATCATCTGGCCGACACAGCCGTGAATGCCGGTGCCGAAGGCCAGGTGGCCGACCGGGCGCCGGGTGATGTCGTAGCTGTCGGGATCGTCCCAGCGGGCCGGGTCGCGGTTGGCGGCCGACAGCCACATCAGCACCTTTTCCTCGGGCCCCATATGCACCCCGGCGAACTCGGTCGCGGCGCGGGTCGTCCGCCCGATCACCGGGCTGGGCGCGCGGAACCGCAGGCCTTCCTCGAAGGCGGGGCGGGCGAGGGACAGATCGGCGCGCAGCATGTCCCATTGCTCGGGGCGTTCGATCAGCGATAGCAGGGTCAGGCCGATACCGAAGACGGTGGTGTCGATCCCGGCCGAGATGAAGGCGCGGACCAACATGCCCGCGTCCTCGTGGCTGATCTCGCCCGCATGGGCGGCGGCGTAGATCTCGGCGCCGAAGCTGTCGGGCAGGATGTTCTCTTCGCGCATCTGCTCGGTCACATAGGCGAAGGTGCCGTTCTCCTCGACGATGCGGCGAGCCTCCTGGTACAGCTCGTTCTTCGGTCCCATCGCGTTGAAATTCAACGTGGAATAGGGCATCAGATGCGACCGGCCCTCGGGCCGCAGCCCGGCGGCGTCGGGCAGCACCTTGAAGGGAAAGGCGAAGGCCAGGTCGGCGGCGATGTCGAAGCGGCGGCGCGCCACCAACTCGTCGACCATGCGCTCGGCCTCGGCGGCCAGCCTGTCCGCCAGGGCGCGCAGGGCGCGCGGCGACAGCACCTTGGCCAGGACCTGGCGGTTAGGGGTGTGCACCGGCGGATCGGCTTCCAGGATGATCGAGGGTTTGCGCCAGGGTTCATCGCGCACGACATTGGTCATCCCGGTGCCAAAGGCCGACGAAAACCGTTCCCAGTCGCCGAAGATCTCGCGGATCTCGGCATCGCGCCCCGTGGCCCAGAACCCGTATTTCGGGATCCAGACCATCGGCCCGGCCTCGCGGATCGCACGGTCCAGCGTATCGGGGTCGTTGCGGGCCTCGGCGCAGAACGGATCAACGTCGAGCACCGGCCGCGTGTCGGTCAGTGTCATGATCTGGGGTCTCCTCCTCAGATTAGTTTAATGAGCAACAAATTTACTTTGCAACTCAATTCTGGTGCTGCGGCAAAATTCTCCGCATTGGGATTGGCTCAGAGGGCGCGGGCGGCGGCGTCGAGCCAGAGGGCGACGGCATGGGCGCCGGGGTCCACATGGCCCAGAACGCGATCACCCACATAGCTGGAGCGGCCCCGGCGGGGGCGCATCTGCTTGGTCGCCTCGGCGCCGTCGCGGGCCGCCTGGGCGGCGCGGCGCAGGGCCTCCGCCGGATCCTCGGCGGCGGCCATGGCCTGGGCGGCGGGCCGCAGCGCATCGACCATGGTCCGGTCCCCCGGTTCCGCCCCGCCAAGCGCCTGAAGGGCCTCGACCCCGGCGGCGAAGGCCCGGGCCAGCTGCGCGCCGGGCGTGCCCTCACCCTCGTCCAGGGCATTGCCCGCGGCGGTGGCCAGGATCGCGTAAAGCGGGCCCGAGGTGCCGCCCGTGGCGCGCCGCACGATGGCCCCGACCGCACGCCAGAAGGCCGCGCCCGAGAGGGTGGCAAGCTGGGTCTCGGCGGCCAGAAGGGCCTCGGCCCCCGAGGCGAGAGAGCGGCCGATGTCGCCGTCGCCCACGATCTGATCCATGCGGGTCAGTTCGGGTTCGGCGGCGATGATCGCCTCGCAGCAGGCCAGGGTGACGCGCAGCAGCGCCGGATTGCCCTGGCCGGTGCCGGCCTCTGCGGGCGGTTCGGCGGGGGCGGGCACCACGGGGGTTGCGGCGGGGCAGGTGGCCGGGACCCAGGCGGGGGCGGCTGCTGGCGCGTCCAGGCCCGTGCGGCTGCCTTCGTCCAGCCGCATCAGCGACAGCGAGACCCCGGCCATGTCGATGGCGGTCAGCAGCGTGCCGGCGATCACCCGCTCGACCCGCAGGCCCTGGCGGGCGCAGGCGGTCAGGGCGTCGCCGGTGACGATGGCCAGCTCCATGGGCGGGGTGGCGCCCAGGTTGTTGACCAGCAGGCAGACGGGGGTGTCGGCGGCCAGGGCGCGGTCGGCCACGATCTTGTCGATCATCAGCGCGGTCAGCTCGCGCGAGGAGGACAGGGCGACCCGGTCCAGCCCGGCCTCGCCATGGATGCCCAGGCCCAGCTCGATCTCCTCGGGTCCCAGTTCGAAATTCGGACGCCCGGCGGCGGGCACGGTGCAGGGCGACAGGGCCACGCCCATGGAGCCCACGGCGGCGATGGCCGCCTCGGCCCGGGCCTTGACCTCGGCCAGGGGCAGCCCGGCTTCGGCGGCGGCGCCTGCGATCTTGTGCACCAGCACGGTGCCCGCGATGCCGCGCCGCCCGGCGGTCTCCTCGGCGCTGCCCAGGGCGCAGTCGTCATCGACCACCACCAGTTCGGTCTCGATCCCCTCGCCGCGCGCGATCTCAGCCGCCAGGCCGAAGTTCAGCCGGTCGCCGGTGTAGTTCTTCACGATCAACAGGACGCCCCCCGGCCCGGCCACGGCGCGGATCCCGTCCAGAACCTGATCGGTGGAAGGCGAGGCGAAGACATCCCCCGCCACGGCCGCGGTCAGCATCCCCGGACCCACAAAGCCCGCATGGGCGGGCTCGTGCCCCGAACCGCCCCCCGACAGCAGCGCCACCTTGCCCGCGCCGGTCACCGCCTCGAGATCGGCGCGCAGCACGATGGTGCGCCCCTCGATCAGGCGCAGGCCCGGCTGGCTGCGCACATAGCCCGACAGGGCATCGGGCACGACCGAGGCCACCTCGTTGATCAGCTTTTTCATTGGTTCCTCCCATTGCAGTTTGCAATTAAACTTGTTTCCGTAGCATCTGACGACACCAGAAGGAGAGCGCCGATGGCCGATGACCAGATTGTCACCGATGGGGATCTCTCCGTTCGTGCCGAAAGCTACGCCCCCTATTTCCTGTCGTTGATCAACAACCGCCTCTCCTGGGGGGCGTCGCAGCTGTATCTGACCCTGTTCGACCTGGGCCTGAACGAATGGCGCATCCTGTCCGCGCTGCGCAACGAGCCCGGGGTGCAGGCCCTGCGCGTGTCGGAAATGGTGGCGATGAACAAATCCGTGGTCAGCCGCTCGACCCGCCGGCTGGAAGAGCTGGGCCTGGCCGTGGCGCGGCTTGAACTGGGCAAGCGGCGCCTTTTCCTGACGCAGAAGGGCGCCGAGATGCACGACCGGATCATCGAGATCGCCCTGCGCCGCGAGGCCGCGCTGCTGGACGGGATCGAGGGCGAAGAGCGCGAGGTGCTCTTCGGCCTGCTGCGCCGGATGACCGAGAACCTGTCGAAGGTCGAGGCCGTGGATCGCGAACTGGCCGGCAAGAGCTGAGCTCGCATTGGCCTAGTACTGGCAGGAGGGCATCTGCACGATCATGCCGTCCATCTCGGGGGTGACAGGGATCTGACAGCCCAGGCGGCTGCGCTCGGTCACCTCGTCGGCGGCGCTTTCCAGCATGTCATCCTCGATCGGGGCGCGGGGCGGCACGCGGCCCTCGTCGGCCTCGGCGATATAGACGTGGCAGGTGGCGCACATGGCCGAGCCGCCGCATTCGCCCACGATGCCGTCGATCCCGTTGCTGATCGCGGCCAGCATGAGGCTGGTGCCGGGGTCGACCTCGACCGGGTGGTCCTCGCCCTGGGATGTGCGGAATACGATTCTGGTCATGTTGGTCCTCCTTACGGGCGTTTATATAGCAACTAGTTTAAGTTGCAACAATTCAGGCCTTGCCCGAAGCCTGCCCGAGGATCTGCAAAACGGGGGAGGGCGGAGTGCTGTGCGCCGCCACCGCGCCCGCGCTGCGACGAGGCGCGCCTTGCCTTCGCCGGTGCTTCGGCCTATGACCGCGGCAAGGTGCCGGGCACCTGCCGCCTGCGGACGCAAGTCACGGTGAAGCCCGGATCAAGACGACATCTCACCCTCGAAGCATTTCGCAGGTGGGCAATGCAGGCTCCCTCCCGATCCGAAATGCCTCTTTGGAGGAGTGAGCGATGTCCGTCCGACACGCCCCTGTCCCCTGTGACAATCCCTTTCTGACCCGGCCCGTCTGGCGCCTGGTGCTGTCCAACGCCCTGCCGATGGCCATCGTGCTGTCCATGGGCGGCCTGCTGAGTGTGGTCGACGGCGTCTTCGTCGGCCGTTTCGTCGGGGTCGACGGGCTGGCCGCCGTCAGCGCGGCCTTTCCGGTGGTCATGCTGCTGACCGCCCTGACCGCGCTGATCGGCGGCGGCATGTCCAGCTTTCTGGCCCGCCAGCTGGGCCGCGGCGCCCGCGCGGCGGCGGCAGGCACCTTCGCCTCGGCCCATGGGCTGGCGGTCGCGCTCAGTGTCGGGCTGCTTGGCGCGGCGCTGGCCTTTGGCCCGGCGGTGGTCGGCGCGCTTTCGGCGGGGGATCCGGTGGTGGCACGCCTGGCGGCGGACTATCTGCTGATCCTGATCCTGGGGGCGCCGGTGCAGTTTGCCCTGGGGGTGCAGTCCGATGCCCTGCGCAACGAGGGCCGGGCCGGGCAGATCGCCCTGCTGTCGGTGCTGGTCAACCTGGTGAACCTTGCCGCGAACTATGGCGCTATCGTGCTTCTGGATCTCGGCGTGATCGGGTCGGCCTTCGGCACGGTGACGGCCCAGGGGCTGGGTCTGGCCCTGGCTGTGGCGCTGCGGGCGACCGACCCCGAGTTGCTGCCGCTGGCGGCGTTGCACCGCCACCCCTGGCATGGGGGCTGGGGGCGGATCCTGGCACTGGGCCTGCCGCTGTCGCTCAGCTTTGCGGGCATGGCGCTGGTCGCGGGCACCGTCCTGCTGGCCCTGCGGGCCGTGCCCGGTGCTGGCCCCCAGGTGGCGGCCTATGGGGTGGTGACCCGCCTGCTGGGCCTGGCCTTCCTGCCGTTGATGGCAATGGCGCTGACCACGCAGAGCATCACCGGCCACAATGCCGGGGCCGGTCGGATGGATCGGGCCCGGGCCGCGCTGCGCCTGGCCGTGGGCGGCGCCTTCCTCTGGGGGCTGGCCGTCTCTTTGCTGGGGCTTTGCGCGGGGCGCTGGCTGGGGGCGCTTTTCTCGGACGACGCTGGGGTCATCGCCGCCACCGCCACGATCCTGCGCCCGATGACGGCGCTTTACGCCTTCAGCGGTCCGATCCTCGTTCTGGCGATGCATTACCAGGCCCTGGGGGCGCCGCTGCGCACCGCCGTGCTGACGCTGGTGAAACCCTGGCTGCTGACGCCCGGGCTGGTCCTGGGCGGCGCGGCGGTGGTCGGGCCCGAGGGGCTGTGGCTGGCCTTTCCCGTCGCCGATGCCTCGCTGCTGCTGCTGACACTTGCTATGCTGATCGGGTGGCCTTCGGTCGCCCCGGTCCCGGTCGGGTTCGATGCAAAGGAGGAGGGGGCATGACGCAGCCATCCCTTGAGACCGTGAAGGCCCAGGCCAAGGCCCTGCGCCAGGCGCTGCGGGACAGTGGCACGGCGGTCAGCCACGCCCAGGCTCTCGAACTGGTCGCCCGGCAATACGGGGCGCGCGACTGGAACACGCTTCATGCGCGGTTGACGCGCGGCAATGCCCCGCCCGCCCTGGCGCTTGGGGATCGGGTGACCGGGCGCTATCTGGGGCAAAGCTATCGCGGCCGGATCGTGAGCCTGTCCGGGCCGCCGGGGCATCGCCAGATCGAGATCGCCTTCGACGAGCCGGTCGACACGGTGCGCTTCGACAGCTTCTCGAACTGGCGCCGCCGGGTGCGCGGAACCATCGGCGAAGACGGCATCAGCCCGCGTCGCACGTCGGACGGCACGCCGCATCTGACGGTGGCCCTGGCGCCTTCTGGCACGTAGTCGTGGGGCGGGGCCTTGGCGGGCAGGTCACGGGGGCGATAGGGTCCCTGATCTGCGGGTCCGGGCCCCCTCATGGCAGGGCGTGCGAAATCTGCATCTTGCTTGGGCCCTCGGAAGGCAAGGGTCAGGGGGGCACCAAGAGATGACGGTTGCCACGCGCCGCTGGTCCTTGGGCCTGCCCAACATGATCTCGATGCGGTCGCGCCGTTTGCATCGGTGCTAGCCCTCTGCGTGGCAGGGCCTTGCGTGGCGATGGTCCTGAAGGGGCATTCGACCGGTGTCTTGCGGTGCTTTGGTCGGGGACGCCGGCGCCTATGCCCTGCTCGCTGCAACGTTTCCACCGGCTGTCGAGCCTCTTGGGCGGCTCATGTTCCTTGGCGGCGTCTTTTCCGTGCAAGCCATCGCAATGGATGAAGGCGCCCCTCGGAACAGGCTTGTCATCGCCCCGGGACTTGCCCGCGACTTCGGGGGGAAAGGTCGCCCATGCCACCGTTCCGCTGTCCGCGCCGGGACGCACGTTGCACAGTGAAAATCAATGCCGCCTGACCCTAGTTTCCCTGCCGGGCGCCGACCGAGGCCAAGAGCCAATCCAGAAACGTCTGAGCGGTGTGGGCGCAGCGGGTGCTGGTGGTGACGTAATAGGCCGTTCCCAGATCGACTTCTGCATCAGGCCACTGGCGCAGCGCGCCGTCACGGACCGCGCCATGGGCGATGGAATGCCAGCCCAGCATCACGCCGCGCCCGTCCAGCACCGCCTGGGCGGCCTGGACGTAGTTGTTGAAGGTCTGCCCCGACAGGCGCGCGCGCTGGATGCCGCGGGCCTTCAGGTAATCTTCCCACCCGGCCCAGTGCTGATTGTGGGGGCTGCGCACATGGATCAGCGGCGCCTGATCCAGGCCGATCCCCTGGGCCTGCAACCGATCCAGCAGGGCGGGGGCGGCCACCGGGCAGACGCGCTCATCGAACAGCTTGAAAGTGCTGCCCTCGTGCCAGCGGCCGGTGCCGTAGCGGATCGCGATGTCGATCCCCGGCGACAGATGCGGCAGATCGGTAGAGGGGGCCTGCACGTTGACCGTGATCTCGGGGTGGCGGGCGTAGAAGTCGGGCAGGCGGGGCATCAGCCAGTAGGTGGCCATGCCGAGGGTGCAGGACACGGTGACCTGCGCCCCGTCCTGACCGCTGAGGGCGCGGATATCCTCCAGCGCGGCGGCGATCTGGCCCAGTCCATCGCGCAGGGCGCGCGCCAGCAGTGCGCCCGCCTCGGTCAGCTGGGCGGGCCGCGTGGCACGGTCGATCAGCGGCACGCCCACATGGGCCTCCAGCGACTTCAGAGCCTGGCTGACGGCGGGCTGGGTCACGTTCAGCCGCGCTGCCGCCAACCGCATGGACCCATGCCGGGCGACGGCTTCGAAGGTGGTCAGCAGACGCAGGGGCGGAAAGCGATCCAAGATAACCTCTGGGTTAAGTTACCTTCAGGCTAATCCGGCTGTTCGGCTTTTGGAAGGCGTGAGATGCTTCTTTTGCCAACCCGCCTCTGCCTCCCTCCAACGCATTGAGATAAAAGATGAATGTTATGACTTCCCCCGTCGCTGCCCCGGTTCTGAAGGACAAGGGGCTGGAGATCGTCCTGTCGGACGGTCAGCCGCATTACTTCAACTACTACTGGCTGCGCGACAACTGCCCGACCTCTTTCAGCAGCGCCACGCGCGAGCGCAGCTTCGACATCTTCCACCTTGACGCCGCCCCGGTCGCGGCCAGCGCCGAGGTGATCGGTGATGCGCTGAAGATCACCTGGACGGGCGAGGATCACGTGACCCGCTTCCCGCTGGCCTGGCTGGAAGGCTACGCCACCCCGGGCCGTCGCCCCGATCCGGCGGACCTGCCGCGCCAGGCCTGGTTCGGCGATCACTACCCGAACGTGCCGCGCTTCAGCCAGCCCGCGCTGCTGGCCGACCCCGCGACCCGCGCCCGCTGGATCGAGGCGCTGCTGGTCGAGGGCTTCGCCATCGTCACCGACATGCCCGACAGCGACGCGGGCCTGACCGAGACCGCCGAACTGCTGGGCCAGATCCGGCCGACCTTCTTTGGCGCCTATTTCGACGTGAAGACCCACATCAACCCCACCAACACCGCCTATACCGCCGCCGCGCTGGAGTTGCACACCGACACCCCCGCCGAGGAACATGCACCGGGCGTGCAGTTCCTGCATTGCCGCGCCAATACGGTGGACGGGGGCGAAAGCCTCTATGCCGATGGCGTGGCCGTGGCCAATGATTTCCGCCACCGCGACCCCGAGGGTTTCCGCCTGCTGGCCGAAACGCCGGTGCCCTTCTTCTGCGAACATGACAGCTACGACATGCGCTCGCGTCAGACGGTGATCGAGCTGGACCAGCACGGCGAGGTTTCGGGGCTGACGATCAGCCAGCACATGCTGGACATCTCGGACCTGGATCAGCACCTGCTGGACGCCTGGTATCCGGCCTTCTGCCGTTTCGGGAAGATGTTGCAGGAAGAGAAATACATGATGACCTTCCTGATGAAGGCGGGCGAATGCATGGTCTTCGACAACCACCGCATCGTGCATGGCCGTGCCGCCTATACCGCCGAAAGCGGCGACCGCTACCTGCGCGGCACCTATGTGGACCGGGCCGAGATGCGCTCGACCTATCGGGCGCTGGTCAGCGAAGGGCGGTTCAAGGCATGAACGCGCCCGTTGATCCCGCAACCCTGGATCCTGCCGTGCTGCGGCAGGACCTTTCTGCCGCCTTCCGCATCTGTCACCAGCTGGGCTGGAGCGAGTCGGTGGGCAACCATTTCAGCGCCGCCGTTTCGGAGGATGGGGCCGAGTTCCTGCTGAACCCCTGCTGGCAGCATTTCGCGACGATCCGGCCGCAGGACCTGCTGCGCATCGACGCCCGCGACGGTCGGGTGATCGAGGGGCAGGGGGCGCCCGATGCCTCGGCCTGGTGCGTCCATGGCACGTTGCACCGCAAAAAGCCCGAGGCGAAGGTGATCCTGCACGCCCATTCGCCCTATGCGACCGCGCTGGCCTGCCTGAAGGATCCAACGGTCGTGCCCATCGACAACAACACCGCGCGTTTCTACGGGCACACGGCCTATGACCTCGACTTCGGCGGCATTGCCGATGCCGAGGAAGAGGGCGAGCGCCTGGCCGAGGCCCTGGGCGACAAATCGGTGCTGGTCATGGGCAACCACGGTGTCACCATCGTCGGCGAAACCGTCGCGGCGGCCTTCGAGGATCTCTATTTCTTCGAGAAGGCGGCCCAGACCCTGATCCTGGCGCGCTCCAGCGGGCAGCCGCTGGCGGTGCTGTCGGATGCGGTGGCGCAGAACACCGCCGACGGCTGGCGCGCCTATGCGGGCATGGCGGACCGTCACTTCGCCTATCTCGCCGCGCAGCTGCCGGCGCTGTAACGCCGCCGCTCTCTCGATCCCGCGCCCTCGCTGCGATATGCAGCGGGGGTGTTTTCGTTTCCCGCCCCCCGTTCCCGGAGGTCCGCCATCAACCGCTATCCGTCCATCCAGGCCCTGCGGGCCATCGAAAGCGTGGCGCGCAACGGGGCGCTCTGGCGCGCCGCGACAGAGCTGAACGTCACCCGCAGCGCCATCAGCCACCAGTTGCGCCTGCTGGAACGCGACCTGGGGTTCAAGATCCTGGAACGCAGCGGCAACCGGACCGAGATCACGCCGCGCGCCCGCGCCTATGCCGAGGACGTGCGCCGGGCGCTGAACATGATCGCCAGTTCCACCGCGCGGGTGGCGCAAGAGGGGCTGACCGGGTCGCTGACCATCAGTGCCACGCCCGGTTTCGCCGATGGCTGGCTGTGCCTGCACATCAGTGATTTCCTGGCCGAACATCCCGATGTGGTGGTGACCGTCCTCAGCTCTCAGCGGATGGCGGATACCAGCAATCCGGCGGTCGATACCTTCATCACCTTCGGCGATGACAGCCGGGCCCATGTGGCGGTCGAGCCGCTTCTGTCGGTCGAGTTCACCCCGCTGTGCAGCCCGGCCTATCTGAGCCGCTTCAAGAACTTCAACGATCCAAGCATCCTGAAGGGCGCCACCCTGCTGCACATGAGCGATTTCACCGACTGGGAAAACTGGATGCGCCTGTCGGGCCTGCCGCCGGAAAGCGCCCATCGGGGGGTCTGCTACTCGGATATGAACATTGTCCATACGGCTGTGATGGCGGGCGAGGGAATCGCGATCGGCGATACGGTGCTCTGGGGCAAGGACCTGCGCGAGGGCCGGTTGATGCGTCCCTTTGCCCGATCCTTGCACTTCGACACCGGATATTTCCTTTGTACTCCCGAAGAAAATCTGTCGAACCCGGTCGTGGTTGAATTCCATAACTGGTTGAAAACACGGCTTGAAGTGAGCCGCATTCGCCCGGAAAGTTCCGCGTGACAAACGTCATTTGTTGCCCGGCTGAATAAGTTTCATTTGCAGTTCACCTCTCTGCCTCGCACCCTCGGCCCATAACGGACAGGAATGAAAAGAGAGGCGATTGTGGCCAACACAACGCAGATCGAAGCACGTTCGGTCGGAAAAAAGTTTGGGAAATTCCACGCCTTGCAGGACATTTCCCTGGAAATCGCCGAGGGCGAGTTCCTCTCGCTTCTGGGCCCGTCGGGCTCTGGCAAGACCACCTTCCTGACCCTTCTGGGCGGCTACGAGGATGTCACCTCGGGCGAGCTGCTACTGGAAGGGCAGGACATGACCAACTGGTCCGCCAATCAGCGTGGCTTTGGCATGGTCTTTCAGGGCTACGCGCTGTTTCCCCACCTGACGGTGGCCGAGAACATCGCCTTCCCGCTGAAGGTGCAGAAGCGCAGCAAGGCGCAGATCGCGGACCGCGTTGCCCAGATGGTCGAGATGGTCGGCCTTTCGGGGCACGAAGCCAAGAAACCGCGGGCCCTGTCGGGCGGGCAGCAACAGCGGGTCGCCCTGGCGCGGGCCCTGGCCTATGAACCCAAGGTGCTGCTGCTGGACGAACCCTTTTCGGCGCTGGACAAGAACCTGCGCGGCCAGATGCAGGAAGAGCTGCGGCGCCTGCACCGCGACCTGGGCACCACCTTTGTCTTCGTGACCCATGACCAGGAAGAGGCGCTGGCGCTGAGCTCGCGCATCGCCATCTTCAACCATGGCAAGCTGCAACAGCTGGGCACCCCGGGCGAGGTCTACGAACGGCCCGCCAACCGCTTTACCGCCGAATTCCTGGGCGACATCAACATCCTGTCGCTGGACCCTTCGGCCGCTGGCATCGCCGGCACCGCGCTGGAACTGCCGCCCAATGCCGGCGCCTTCCAGCACGTCGCGATCCGTCCTGAACACATGCGCCTGGCGGGTGAGGGGGACGGCAACCAGCTGCCCGCCAAGGTGCGCGACCGCGTCTATCTGGGCGCCAAGTCGCGGCTGCTGCTGGAGACGCGGGCGGGTGAAGAGCTGATGCTTTACCTCGACAACGGCACCGGCGCGCCGCCGCCCGCGCCGGGCAGCGAGCTGCGCATCGCCTGGGATACCGGCGACAGTTTCGCCCTCTGATCCCCCCGACCATTTCGAAAGACCCCCACCCGGAGCGCCCCCCCCGCGCGCCCCGGGGCCGGGGAAGACTGACCCGGAAACCAGAAACAACAGGTGAGAGAATGACCAACCACTTCCAGCAAGACCTTGTCGAGATCCTGAAAGAGCGCGCCGCCAAGGGCCAGATCTCGCGCCGCCAGATGATGCAGGGTTTCGCCGCCCTGATGGGCACCACAGCCCTGGGCCTGGGCGCCAGTAAGGCCCAGGCGGCAGAAGGCCGTCTGGTCTTCGTGAACTGGGGCGGTGATGCCCTCGACACGATGGACGAGGCCTTCGGCACCCCCTTCACCGCCGAAAGCGGCATCCAGGTGCTTTACGACGGCTCGGGCCCGACCGAGGGCGCGATCACCGCACAGGTGCAGGGCGGCCGCCCGACCTGGGACCTGGTGGATGCCGACCCCTTCTCCTCGCAGGCGCTTGGCCGCAAGGGCATGATGGAACCGATCGACTATGCCATCGTCGACCCCGCCAAGCAGCGTGAGGGCTTCGGCTGGGAGTATTCTTCCTCTGCCTACTTCTATTCCTACGTCATCGCCTATGACGCGACGAAGTTCGACACGCCGCCGACCTCGATTGCCGACTTCTTCGACGTCGAGAAATTCCCCGGCAAGCGGTCCATGTACAAATGGGGCGCAGGCATGTGGGAAGCGGCGCTGCTGGCCGATGGCGTGGCGCGCGAAGACCTCTATCCGCTGGATCTGGAGCGGGCGCACGCCAAGATCGAAGGCTTCAAGGAGCATATCGGTGCCTTCTGGGGTGGCGGCGCGGAAAGCCAGTCGCTGCTGCTGAACGGCGATGTCTCCATGGCGCTGATCTGGAACACCCGCGCCAGCCTGCTGGACAAGGACACCGAGGGCGACATCAGCTTTGTCTGGGATGACGGTATCGTCGGCCCGGGCGGCATCGGCGTGGTCAAGGGCAACCCGGGCGGCACCGAGGCGGCGATGCGCTATATCGCCAGCACGCAAGAGCCCGAGCGCCAGGCGAAGTTCTTTGAATTGATGGGAAATGGCCCGTCGAACCCGGCGGCGGACAGCCTGATCCCGGAAGAGCTGCGCAAGTACAACCCGATGGACCCGGAAAACCTGCCCAAGCAGGTCGCGCTGGATACGGACTGGTACGAAGAGAACTACGGCGCGGCGCTCGACGCCTACCTGCAAATCATCTCTGCCTGACCTGTCCGTCCTCGCCGCCCCCTGACATCTCCCCCTCGCCCGAGCGGGGGGCGGCGACCCTGAAGGAGCTTCCATGCGCGCCTCGCTCGTCCTCATCGCCCCCGTGTTGCTGTTTCTGGGAGGCAGTTACCTTCTGCCCTTCCTCGGCATCATGCAGCTGAGTTTCACCGACCCGGATCCGGGGCTGGCCCAGTACCAACAGGTCCTGTCCGATCCGCTGACCCTGTCGGTGATCTGGCGCACCCTGCGCCTGTGCGTGATCGTCACGGCGGTCTCGGTCAGCTGCGCCTATGTCATCACCCTGCTGTGGGTGCGGGGCAGCCCGGTGGTGCGGCTGCTGACCGAGCTTTGCATCATGATTCCCTTCTGGATTTCCGTCCTCAGCCGCGCCTTCGGCTGGCTGTCGATGCTGTCGAACCGGGGCCTGCTGAACACCTGGTTGCAGGACCTCGGGATCATCGACAGCGCCATCCAGATGACCCGCAATGAATTTGCCGTGGTCGTCGGCATGTCCCACTACCTTATTCCCTTCGCCGTCTTCCCGCTGGCCACGGCCATGCGCAACGTGGACGAGCGCGTGTTGACGGCCGCCGACGGCATGGGGGCCTCGCGCCTGCGCATCTTCTGGCAGGTCTTCCTGCCGATGACGTCGAGCGGGATCATGGGCGCCACCCTGCTGGTCTTCGTCTTCTCCATCGGCTTCTACGTCACGCCCGCGCTTCTGGGGGGCGGCCAGTCGGTGCTGA
Organism: Pseudooceanicola aquaeponti; assembly: GCF_050897975.1. Lineage (NCBI taxonomy): Bacteria > Pseudomonadati > Pseudomonadota > Alphaproteobacteria > Rhodobacterales > Paracoccaceae > Pseudooceanicola > Pseudooceanicola aquaeponti. Next base: position 220,612 of record NZ_JBPAXY010000008.1, on the reverse strand, counting down.
TCGCGGAACTGATCTACCTCTGGATCTTCCAGATCCCGCAATGGGGCGTCGCCGCCGCCATGAGCGTGGTGCTGATGATCGCCGTCGGCGGGATCCTCTACCTACTCATGCGCCGCTACGGGGAGATGGCCAAATGACCCGACTGCGTCCCGGCGTGATCGCCACGCTTCTTTCCGCCTTCGTCGCCCTGTTCCTGCTGATGCCGCTGATCGCGGTGGTGCCGGTCAGCTTCACCTCGAAACGCTACCTGTCGCTGCCCAATGGCGACTGGTCCTGGCGCCACTACCTGTCGCTGCTGGAAGATCCCGACTGGGGCGCCAGCCTGTGGACCTCGGTGCAGGTGGGCGTGCTGGCCAGCCTGCTGGCGGTGATCCTGGCCACGGCCTTCTGCATCGGGTTGTGGATGCTGCGCCCGCGCTTTTCCGGGCTGATGACCGGCTTTGTCCTGCTGCCGATGGTGGCGCCGCCGGTGGTGTCCTCGCTGACGCTCTACTTCTTCCTGACCAAGCTGTCGCGCTGGAACGGGGTCGTGGCCTACGACAAGCTGGGCGGGGTGGTGCTGGCCCATATGGTGATGGTGATCCCCTATGCGGTGGTCGTGGTCATGGTTGCGCTCAGCCAGCTGGACCGGCGCATGGACCTGGCGGCGCAAAGCATGGGCGCCTCGGTCGCCACCCGCGTTTTCGGGGTGATCCTGCCCAACATCCGCTTCGGCCTCCTGGGCGCCTTCTTCCTCTGCTTCCTGCTGTCGTGGGACGAGATCGGCGTGACCCTTTTCGTCACCTCGGTGGAAACCATCACCCTGCCGCGCCGCATGTGGATGGGCCTGCGCGACAATGTCGACCCGGCCATCGCCGCCCTGTCGGTCGTGCTGATCTGCGTGGTCACCGTCGCGATCCTGATCCGCGCGGCGCTGCAATTCCGCAAGGCGCGCCAGGCGCGCTGAGCCCCGAAAACCACCGTGCGGGGCAGCCCCCGCGCGGCCCCCAACTCTCCCCTCAAGAACCACATGGTGCCCCGATGCATTTTGGACTGACCGAAGAACAGGAGATGATCGTCTCCACCGTCCGCAGTTTCGTCGAGAACGAGATCTACCCCCACGAGGCCGAGGTTGAACGCCTGGGCGAAGTGCCCGCCGAGATCGGGCAGGAGATCAAGCGCAAGTGCCTCGATCTGGGCTTTTACGCCTCGAACTTCCCCGAAAGCGTCGGCGGGCCGGGCCTGTCCCACGTCGATTTCGCCCTGGTCGAACGCGAGTTGGGGCGCGGTTCGATGGCACTGACGCACTTCTTTGGCCGACCGCAGAACATCCTGATGGCCTGCGAGGGCGAGCAGGTTGAGAAATACCTGCTGCCCGCCGTGCGCGGCGAGAAGATGGACGCGCTGGCGATGACCGAACCCGACGCGGGCTCGGATGTGCGCGGCATGAAATGCACCGCCGTGCGCGAGGGCGGCGACTGGGTCGTCAACGGTTCGAAACACTTCATCTCGGGCGCGGAACACGCGGATTTCGTGATCGTTTTCGTCGCCACCGGCGTGGATGAAACGCCGCGCGGCCCCAAGAAGCGGATCACCTGTTTCCTGGTGGATCGCGGTACGCCCGGTTTCGAGATCGCGCGCGGCTACAACTCGGTCTCGCACCGGGGCTACCAGAACTCGATCCTCTATTTCGACAACTGCCGCCTGTCGGACGCGCAGGTGCTGGGCGAGGTCGACGGCGGTTTCGACGTGATGAACGAATGGCTTTACGCCACCCGGATCACCGTCGCCACCAACTCGGTGGGCCGGGCGCGCCGGGTCTTTGACCACGCGCTGACCTATGCCGCCGAGCGCAAGCAGTTCGGCCAGCCGATCGGCAAGTTCCAGGGCGTCAGCTTTCAGATCGCCGACATGATCACCGAGATCGACGCCGCCGACTGGCTGACCCTTTCCGCCGCCTGGCGCCTGGACCAGGGGCTGCCCGCCAACCGCGAGATCGCCTCGGCCAAGGTCTATGCCTCGGAAATGCTGGCGCGGGTCACCGATGCGGCGCTTCAGATCCATGGCGGCATGGGGTTGATGGACGAACTGCCCATCGAACGCTTCTGGCGCGATGCCCGGGTCGAGCGCATCTGGGATGGCACCTCGGAAATCCAGCGGCACATCATCAGCCGCGAACTGTTCCGCCCGCTGGGAGCCTGAGGGATGGCGCCGCTCAGCCGCTTCCTGTCGCCCCGTGCCATCGCCGTCGTCGGCGGTGGCAGCTGGTGCGAGGCCGTGGTGCGCCAGTGCCGCGCCACGGGTTTTGCCGGGCCGATCTGGCCCGTGCACCCCAAGAAGGCAGAGGTCGGCGGGCTGCCAGCCTATGCCAGCCTCGACGCGCTGCCCGGCGCGCCCGATGCCGCCTTCATCGGGGTGAACCGGGAGCTGACGGTGCAGGTCGCGGGCCAGCTGTCGGCTATGGGCTGTGCCGGGGCGGTCTGTTTCGCCGCCGGGTTCAGCGAAGCTGTCGCGGAACTGGCGGACGGGGACGCGTTGCAGGCCAAGCTGGTCAAGACCGCCGGTGATATGCGCGTGCTGGGCCCCAATTGCTACGGCATCGTCAATGCGCTGGACGGCGTGGCCCTTTGGCCCGACCGCCACGGCATGAACCCGGTTGACAGCGGCGTCGCCGTCATCGGCCAGTCGTCCAACGTGCTGATCAACCTGACCATGCAGCGCCGGGGCCTGCCGCTGGCCGCCGTGGTGGCGGCGGGCAATCAGGCGCAGACCTCGATGTCCGATCTGGGCATCGCCTTGCTGGAAGATCCCCGCATCACCGCCCTTGGTCTGCATATCGAGGGTATCAGCGATCTTCCGGCGTTTGAGGCGCTGGCGGCCCGCGCGGCGGAACTGGGCAAGCCGATCGTTGCGCTGCGCGTCGGGGCCTCGGAACAGGCGCAGGCGGCGGCGGTGTCGCATACGGCCTCGCTGACCGGGTCCAACGCTGGGGCGGTGGCCCTGCTGAAACGTCTTGGCATCGCCCAGGTGGACACGCCGAGCGAGCTGATCGAGACGCTGAAGATCCTGCATGTGACGGGCGGTCTCACCTCGGCGCGGATCGCCTCGGCCAGCTGCTCGGGCGGTGAGGCCTCGCTGACGGCCGACATGGGCGCGGGGGCCGGGGTCACCTATCCAGCGCTGACCGAGACCCAGAAGACGGGCCTGCGTGCCGCGCTCGGCCCCAAGGTCGCCCTGGCCAACCCGTTGGATTACAACACCTACATCTGGGGCGACGAGGAGGCGCTGACCGCGACCTTCACCGCCCTGTGCGATCGGGAAGCAGACCTGGGCATGGGCTGCGTCGTGGTCGACTACCCCCGCGATGACCGCTTTGACGCCCCCGACTACGACCAGGTGATGCGCGCCGTGGCCGCGACCCGCGAGGCCACCGGCACGCCCATGGCCATGGTCTCGCTGCTGGCCGAGGGCCTGCCCGAGGCGGTGGCGCAACGTGCCCTGGCCCTGGGCATCGTGCCCCTCTGCGGCATGGGCGACGCGCTGACCGCGATCCGCGCCGCCGCCCAGGTGGGCCGCGCGGGCGGCGCCAACACCCGCCCCGCGCCGGTGACGCTGCCGGTCGAAGGACAGGGGACCCCGCGCGTCTTCTCCGAAGCAGAGGCCAAGCTGTTGCTGTCCGCGGCCGGTGTCCGCGTGCCGGGCTCGGCCCGTGCGGCGACGGCGGAGGATGCGGCCAGTTCCGCCGCGCAGATCGGCTTTCCCGTGGTGCTGAAGGGCGAGGGGATCGCCCACAAGACCGAAGCGGGGGCCGTGGTGCTGAACCTTGCGGATGCCGCCGCCGTGGCCGAGGCCGCAGGCGCCATGCCGGCCTCCAGCTTCCTGGTGGAAGAGATGATCACCGGCACTCTGGCCGAGCTGATCCTTGGCGTCACCCGCGATCCGGCGCATGGGTTCGTGCTGACCCTGGGCCTGGGCGGCATCCTGACGGAACTGATCCGCGATACGGCCTCGGTACTGATTCCCGCCAGCCGGGACGAGGTCCGTGACGCGCTGGCCAGCCTGCGCACCGCGCCGCTGCTGACCGGCTATCGGGGCCGCCCCGCCGCCGACATCGAGGCAGTGATCGACACCGTCATGGCCCTGCAAACCCTGGTGCAGCAACACGCAAGCGCGCTGCACGAGATTGAAATCAACCCGCTGATCTGCCGCGCCTCGGGCGCGGTGGCGGCGGATGCCCTTATCAGGATGGAAGAATGATCGACAACGTCTTGACGACGCGCCGCGGCGCGGTGCTGGAAGTCACGCTGAACCGGCCCAAGGCCAATGCCATCGACATGGCCACCTCGCGCCGCCTGGGCGAGATCTTCACTGCCTTTCGCGATGACCCCGAGCTGCGCGTGGCGATCCTTACCGGCCAGGGAGAGAAGTTCTTCTGCCCCGGCTGGGATCTGAAGGCGGCAGCCGAAGGCGAGGCGGCGGATGCCGATTACGGCGTCGGCGGTTTCGGCGGCCTGCAAGAGCTGCGCGGGCTGAACAAGCCCGTCATCGCCGCCGTCAACGGTATCGCCTGCGGCGGCGGGCTGGAGCTGGCGCTTGCCGCCGACATCATTCTGGCCGCCGATCACGCCACCTTCGCCCTGCCGGAAATCCGCTCGGGCACCGTGGCCGACGCCGCCACGATCAAGCTGCCCAAGCGCATCCCCTATCATATCGCGATGGAGCTGCTTTACACTGGACGCTGGTTCGACGTGGAAGAGGCGCATCGCTGGGGGCTGGTGAACCGGGTGATCCCGGCGGCCCAGCTGATGGCCGAGGCGCGCAAGATGGCGGATGAGCTGGCCGCCGGTCCGCCGCTGGTCTTCGCCGCCATCAAGGAGGTGGTGCGCGAGGCCGAGGACATGAAGTTCCAGGACGCGCTGAACCGCATCAACGGCAGCCAGTTCGAAACGGTCGAGCGGCTTTATCGCTCGGAGGACCAGAAGGAAGGCGCCCGCGCCTTTGCCGAGAAACGCGATCCGGTCTGGAAGGGCCGGTAAGGGAGAGACGACGATGCCTTTGCAGATGAACCGCAAACCCTTCATCACCGCCGCCATTACCGGCGCGGGCCTGACCCAGGACAAAAGCCGCCTGGTGCCCCGCTCGCCCGCCGAAATCGCCGAGGCCGCCATCGACGCCGCCCGGGCGGGGGCGGCAGTGGTGCATTGCCACGTCCGCGACCCCGAAACCGGCGCGCCCTGCCGCGACCGGGCACTGTTTCGCGAGGTGACCGACCGCATCCGCTCGTCCGAGGTGGATGTGGTTCTGAACCTGACCGCCGGAACGGGGGGCGACCTGACCTTTGGTGACCCGGAAACGCCGATGGACCTGGACGCGGCCAATACCGACATGATCGGCGCCACCGAGCGCATGGCCCATATCCGCGACTGCCTGCCCGAGATCTGCACGCTGGATTGCGGCTCGATGAACTTTGGCGATGGCGACTACGTCATGACCAACACGACCAACATGCTGCGTGCCATGGGCGCGATGATGACCGAACTGGGCGTGAAGCCCGAGATCGAGGCCTTCGACACCGGCCACCTGTGGTTCGCCAGCCAGCTGGTGAAGGAAGGGGTGCTGGCAGATCCGGCCCTGGTGCAGCTGTGCATGGGCATTCCCTGGGGCGCGCCCAACGACCTGAACACCTTCATGGCCATGGTCAACAACGTGCCCGCGGGCTGGACCTGGTCGGCCTTCTCGCTGGGCCGGGACGAGATGCCCTATGTCGCCGCCGCCGCCCTGGCGGGGGGCAATGTGCGCGTCGGGCTGGAAGACAACCTCTATCTTGAACGCGGGGTCATGGCGACCAATGCGCAGCTGGTGGAAAAGGCCGTGACGATCCTGGATGGCCTCGGCGCCACGCCCATGGGTCCGCAAGAGGTGCGCGACCTGCTGGGCCTGGTGAAACGCGACATGCCGGTGCCGGCATGAGCGGCGGGGCGAAGAAGGCCGCGATCATCGGCGGCGGTGTCATCGGTGGCGGCTGGGCCGCGCGCTTTCTGCTGAACGGCTGGGACGTGGCGGTCTTCGATCCCGACCCCGAGGCGGGCCGCAAGATCGGCGCGGTGCTGGACAATGCCCGCGCCTCGCTGCCCGCGCTCTATGACCGCCCGCTGCCGCCCGAAGGCCGACTGACCTTCTGCGATACCCTGGCCGAGGCCGTGACAGGCGCGGACTGGGTGCAGGAAAGCGTCTCCGAACGGCTGGAACTGAAACAGAAGGTTTATGCCGAGATCGCCGGGCATCTTCCCGAGGGGGGCTTCATCGCTTCCTCGACTTCGGGGTTCAAGGCCTCGGACCTGGCGGCCGAAGGTGCGCCGGTCGTGGTGGTGCATCCCTTCAACCCGGTCTATCTGCTGCCCCTGGCCGAGATCAGCGGAGCGGAAGAGCTGCGCGCCAAGGCCCTGCCGGTGGTCCAGGCCATCGGGATGTATCCCCTTGTCCTGAAGACGGAAATCGACGCCTTCATCGGCAATCGCCTCCAGGAGGCCGTCTGGCGCGAGGCGCTGTGGATGCTGAAGGACGGCATCGCCACGACCGAGGAAATCGACGAATCCATCCGCATGTCCTTTGGCCTGCGCTGGGCGCAGATGGGCATCTTCGAGACCTACCGGATTGCGGGCGGCGAGACCGGCTATGCCAATTTCCTGGCGCAATTCGGCCCCTCGCTGAAATGGCCCTGGACCAAGTTGATGGATGTGCCCGATCTGGATGACGATCTGATCGCCAAGATCACCGACCAGTCCGAAGCGCAGTCGGGGCACCTGAGCATCCGCGAGCTGGAGCGCCTGCGCGACGACAACCTGGTGGCCATCCTGCGCGGCCTGCGCCGGACGGGCAGCGGGGCCGGGGGCGTGATCCTCGCCCATGAGGACAGCCTGGCCACCGGTGGAGAGATCGACGGCCTGCCCGTCACCCTGCGCCGCGCCGTGCCCGTCACCTGGACCGATTACAACGGCCATATGAACGAGGCCGCCTATCTGGAACTGGGCACCTGGGCCACCGACGGGCTGATGCAACTGGTGGGGGCGGATGCCGCCTATATCGCCAGCGGCAAGAGCTATTTCACCGTCGACACCCGCATCCGCTATCTGGACGAGGTGCACCGCGATGCGGTCCTGACCGTCACCACCCAGGTGCTGGAGGGCGAGGGCAAGAAGATGAAGCTGTTCCATCGGGTGCTGAAAGAGGACGGGACCCTGGCGGCGACGTTGGAAACCCTGCTGCTGCACACTGACCTGACCACCCGCCGGGCCTGTCCGCCAGAGCCCGCCGTGGCCCAGGCGCTGGCGGCCCTGGCCCTGGCCCATGCGGGCCGCGACGCCCCCGGCGCGGGCGGCGCCGTGGGCACACGCAACTGACAACCGGAGAAGACCCATGTCCCCCGAAGAACGGAAAACCCGCGAAGAGCTGGCCGCCTGCTATCGCCTGGCGGCGCTGCATCGTCTGACCGACCTGATCTATACCCATATTACCGCCCGCGTGCCGGGCGAGGAGGGGCATTTCCTGATCAACCCCTACGGCTGGCGATGGGAGGAAATCACCGCCTCATCGCTGGTCAAGATCGACGTCGAGGGCAACAAGGTGGACGGCAGCCCGCACCGGGTGAACCCGGCGGGTTTCACCATCCATTCGGCGGTGCACATGCATCGCCACGATGCGGCCTGGATCATGCATACCCATACCCGCGCCGGTGTCGCGGTGTCCTGCATGGAAGAGGGTCTGCTGCCGCTGAACCAGATCTCGCTGCAATTCCACAACCGCACCGCCTACCACGATTTCGAGGGGATCGCCCTGGACCTGGAAGAGCGCGAACGGATCGTGGCCGACTTCGGCGCGCATCCGGTGCTGGTGCTGCGCAATCACGGGCTGATCGCCACGGGGCGGTCCGCGGCCGAGATGTTCAGCAACATGTTCTACCTGGAACGCGCCTGCGAGATCCAGGTGGCGGCGCTGTCCACCGGGCGCCCGCTGCGAATGGTGGACGAGGAGATCGCCACGCGGGTTCATGGCCAATACGTGCAGATGAACGAGGAAGACGGCGACCTGGCCCTGGAATGGGCCGCACACCTGCGCTCGATCGAGGGGCTGGGCAGCGATTACCGGGGCTGATGCCCGGGGCACGCCTGCAAAGGGCAGGGGGCGTGGCCGTCAGACCGCGCCCCTTGTCGTCGTCAGTATCCGGCGGCGCGGTCCACCGCATAGGTCAGGGGCAGGCCGTCGCGGGCCTCGCGCGCGCTTTGCAGCAGCTGGCGGGCCACGGCACGGTCGGTGGCGGCGCTGGCCACATGGGGGGTGATGCGCAGGGCCGGGTGCTGCCACAGGGGGTGGTCGCGGGGCAGGGGTTCGTCGCGCAGGACATCCAGCGTGGCACCCGCCAGATGCCCCTCGGCCAGAAGCGCCAGCAGATCCGCCTCGACCAGATGTTCCCCGCGCCCGATCTGGACCAGCCAGCCGCCCGGCGCCATGCGCGCCAGCAGCGCCCGGTCCAGCACGTCGCGGGTGGCCGAGGTCAGCGGCAGGACGTTGATCAGGAATTCGGCCCCCTCGGCGGCGCGGGGCAGGCTGTCGTCGCCGTGCAGGTAGCGCACCCCGGGCAGGGGATCGTCGGGCGCCCGGCGCACCGCCACGCGCACGTCAAAGCCAAGCGCGGCGATGGCCCGGGCCACCGCGCGGCCCATGCTGCCCCCGCCCAGCACCGCGACCTGCACATCGCCGGGGCGACGCAGGGGCAGTTCCTGCCAGACCCCGTTCCGGGCGTTGGCCGCCATCTGCTCGAACCGGCGCTCGACGTGCAGCACCTCGTGCAGGGCGAAACCGGCCATCTGCATGGCCTGGTCCGGGTCGCGCACACGGCAGACCGGCAGCCCCTCGGGCAGGCCGGGATGGGTCAGCAGGGCGTCGACACCGGCGCCCACGCCCATGGCGAAGCGCAGGTTGGGGTAGGGGGCGAAGGCCCGGGGCCCCGGCTGCCAGCAGAGCGCAAAGCGGATCTCTGCCGGGTCGGTGACCGCGCGTGGCTCCAGCAGCTCGATCCCTTCGGCACCAAGCGCGGCCAGGGCCGGGCCGTAATGCGCCGAAAGGTCGTGGCTGTCCGAAAGGTAGACCCCGCGCATCGTCGTCTCGGTGGGCATCGCCTGTCTCCTGGTCATCGTCGTTGCCCGGCTTATCCTTGCCCGGCAGCACAAGTTCAACCGAGGGCCGTCTGGTGCCCCCGCACGGCGGCGCGGGTCGGCCTTTAAATCAGCAAAGAAGAAAGGGTTTCCCTTGAAACAGGTCACACTTCGCGCCCCCGGCGGGCTGGACAACCTGGTCGTGCAAGAGGCCGCCGCCCCGGCGGCGCCGGGCGCGGGCGAAATCACCCTGCGCCTGCGCGCCAGCTCCTTGAACTACCACGACTACCGCGTCTGCGCGGTGGAAGGGGCGCTGCCCGACGGGCGCATTCCCATGGCCGATGGTGCCGGCGTGGTCGAGGCCGTGGGCCCGGGCGTGACCGATCTGGCCCCCGGCGATCATGTGGTCTCGGTCTTCTTCCCCGACTGGCAGGAGGGCGACGACCGGCCCAGCAGTTTCGTCACCACCCCGGGCGACGGGCGCGACGGCTACGCGCGCGAGGCGGTGACGCTGTCCGCCACCTGGGTGACCCGCGCCCCCGAGGGCTGGAGCCATGAGGAAGCGGCGACGATCACCACCGCCGGGGCAACCGCCTGGCGCGCGCTGGTGGTGGATGCGGGCCTCAAGGCCGGGGACGTGGTGGCGGTGCTGGGCACCGGCGGCGTGTCGATCTATGCGCTGCAACTGGCCAAGGCCATGGGGGCGCGGGTCATCGCCACCTCCTCCTCGGACGCCAAGCTGGAGCGGCTGCGGGAACTGGGCGCCGATCACGTCATCAACTACCGCAAGACCCCCGACTGGGGCGCCGAGATGCAGCGTCTGACCGGCGGGCGCGGCGTCGATATCGTGGTCGAGGTCGGCGGCCCGGCGACCCTGGCGCAATCCATCGTGGCCGGGCGCCCCGGTGCCCATATCGCGCTGATCGGCGTGCTGACCGGACGCGCGGGCGAGGTGCCGACCGCGGCGCTGATGGCGAAGCAGCAGCGCCTTCAGGGGCTGATCGTCGGTTCGCGCCAGCACCAGCTGGATTTCGTCCGCGCCCTGAACGTGCTGCCCCTGCGGCCGGTGATCGACCGCAGCTTTGCCCTGACGGAGCTGGCCGAGGCCTTCCGCTATCAGGAAAGCGGGGCGCATTTCGGCAAGATCTGCGTGACGATCTGATCCGGCAGGACCCCTGGTGGCAGCGCAATCAAGTGCTGCCGCCTCCGGCCGATACGACGGCGCGCGCTTTGCTGGCCGCGCCCCTTGTCCGGGCGGGAAGCGCAAGACAGAGGTTTGATTACTGCTGTTCATTCACTGCCCGCCATCGCGTCACCCTAGCCCCTTTGCGGCAGGGCTGTTTGCGCCTTGCGGATCCGCTGGTCGGGGCGGGCGCTGGATCATGTTCAGGCGGTTGCAGTCTGCTTTGGCGGCGGGCTGAGGCCGCAACCATCCATGGAAACGCAGAGGCAGACTATGACCTGAACTGGCAGGGATAAGCCCGGCGCGCTCGTCGTTCGCCCGTTGCGACTTGCGCCTTGGCGCGAACCGACCCGCGTCTTCTGGATGCTTTCGGGCATCAGTTTCTCCTGTCGCTTGAACTCTGGGGGTCTGATTGCCGCGATGGGAACTGTCACGCTGAAGAGGCGCTAATGCGCGCGCTGGACTGGCGGCACCTGAAAAGAGCGCACGTGTCCCACGCGCCTATCCTGCATGGGACACAAGGGTGCCCAATGCTCTGTAACGCATGGAGATTTTCGTGGAAAATGGAGCGGGCGACGGGAATCGAACCCGTATCTCTTGCTTGGAAGGCAAGGGTCTTACCATTACACAACGCCCGCAGACCGGCCCCCTTCCTATTGGATCGGATTCTGGCGGTCAAGATCCCCCCTTACCCGGTGGTGCCGCCTCGGCGCCATCGAGGCGCCTCGGCGGCGGGGCGCGGTTCGCCCCGGTGGTGCGGCTTGGTTGGCTTGGGTCTGTTCCGGGCTCTTGCGTTTGTTTTCGGCCCGTGCGGGGCCGAAGCCTCCGGCGGGGATATTTCTGGCAATGAGAAACGTAAGGGGGTGGCCCCTGAAAGCCCCGATCGCCCCCCGGCTGAGATCTGGGCCAACGGCGGCGCTGGCACCCTTGTTGGCGGACTTGGCAGCCGGGGGAGGGCTGGGGCTTTGGGGTGCATCGCCCCTCTTTTCTCATTGCCAAAAATATCCCGGGGAGAATTGAGCCGCAGGCTCAAGGGGGGCAGAGCCCCCTGCCGCCTGCCTGGATAGCAAAAGGCCCGCCACGAGGGGCGGGCCTTTCGGGTGTCAAAGGGCGCTGGACGCCTTAGAGCTTCTCGAGCAGCTCGGGCACGGCGTCGAAGAGGTCGGCGACCAGGCCGTAGTCGGCAACCTGGAAGATCGGCGCCTCTTCGTCCTTGTTGATCGCCACGATGACTTTCGAGTCCTTCATCCCCGCGAGGTGCTGGATCGCCCCCGAGATGCCGACGGCCACGTAGAGCTCGGGCGCCACGACCTTGCCGGTCTGACCCACCTGCCAGTCGTTCGGCGCAAAGCCCGAATCGACCGCCGCGCGCGATGCGCCCACGGCGGCGCCCAGCTTGTCGGCCAGTTTCTCGATCAGCGCGAAGTTCTCTTCGGACCCCACGCCACGGCCACCGGAGACGACGATGCCGGCCGAGGTCAGCTCGGGGCGGTCCGAGGTCGCGACCTTGTCTTCGACCCAGCTCGACAGGGCCGGATCGGCGGCGGCGGCGACGCTTTCCACGGGCGCCGAACCACCGTCACCGGCGGCGTCGAAGGTCGAGGTGCGGAAGGTGATAACCTTCTTTTCATCCTTCGACTTTACGGTCTGAATCGCGTTGCCGGCATAGATGGGACGCTCGAAGGTATCGGCGTCGACCACGGCGGTGACGTCAGACAGGATCATCACGTCCAGCAGGGCGGCGACGCGGGGCAGGATGTTCTTCGCATCCGTCGTGGCGGGGGCCACGATGTGCGAATAGTCCGCGCCCAACGAGGCGACCAGGGCCGAGACGGGCTCGGCCAGGCGGTGGCCGTAAAGGGCGTCCTCGGCGACCAGCACCTTGGCGACACCGACGATCTTGGCGGCCTCTTCGGCGGCGCCCTGGGCGCTTTCGCCGACGCACAGCACGGTCACGTCGCCCAGGGTCGCGGCGGCCGAGACGGCCTTGGCGGTGGCATCCAGGCCCAGGGCCCCATCGGTGATTTCAGCAAGCAGAAGAACGGCCATTACACGATCCCCTTCTCTTTCAGTTTCGCCACCAGCTCGTCGACCGAGCCGACCATCTCACCGGCCTGACGGGCCTCGGGCTCGGCGGTCTTGAGCACTTCGAGCCGCGGCGCCGGATCGACGCCCAGATCCGCGGGCGTCTTCTCGTCCAGCGGTTTCTTCTTGGCTTTCATGATATTGGGCAGCGAGGCATAGCGCGGCTCGTTCAGGCGCAGGTCGGCGGTGACCACGGCGGGCAGTTTCACGCTGATGGTTTGCAGACCGCCGTCCACCTCGCGGGTGACCTTAGCCGCGTCGCCCTCGACGGTGACGGCGCCGGCGAAGGTCGCCTGGGACCAGCCCAGCAGGGCCGAGAGCATCTGGCCGGTGGCGTTCATGTCGTTGTCGATCGCCTGCTTGCCGGCGATGACCAGCTGCGGCTGTTCCTCGTCGACGATGGCCTTCAGCATCTTGGCGACGGCCAGGGGTTCGATGTCGGTATGCACATCATCGGCGGCGACCACCAGGATGGCGCGGTCGGCGCCCATGGCCAGCGCGGTGCGCAGGGTTTCCTGCGCCTGCTTCACGCCGATCGACACCGCGACGACCTCGGTCGCCACACCCGCCTCTTTCAGACGGATCGCCTCTTCAACGGCAATCTCGTCGAACGGGTTCATCGACATCTTCACATTCGCAAGATCGACACCGCTGCCATCGGGTTTGACCCGCGCCTTGACGTTGTAATCAATGACCCGCTTCACGGGCACGAGGACTTTCATGGCTCACTCCTTCTCGACCGGGACGGGACCGCCCCCTGACGGAGCCCCGTGGTAAAGCGCCCGCCGACGCCGTTCAAGTAGAATGTTGACAGTTGACAGGTAGCGAGGCATCGCCTTAGATCGGGCCAAGAGAGGGAGGAAGATTGACGCCATGACTGACAAGCTCGGGGGCCCGGCCGGGTCCGGGTCCTTTCAGGATCTGTCGGATCGCCGCAAGGCGCTCAAAGCGCTGGTGGCCGAAGGAAATGCGGCCCTGCTGCCGGGGGCGGCGAACGCTCTGACCGCCCGCATCATCGAGGATCTGGGGTTTCGCGCCGCCTATCTGACCGGGGCGGGGCTGACCAACACCCATCTGGGGATGCCGGATCTGGGCATCGTCACCGCCAGCGACGTGGTCGAGACCACCAGCCGGATCAGCGATGTCTGCCAGCTGCCGCTGATCGTGGATATGGATACGGGCTTTGGCAATGCGCTGAACACCTATACCACCGTGCAGCGGCTGGAACGCGCGGGTGCTGCGGGGATTCAACTGGAAGATCAGGTCTTTCCCAAGAAATGCGGCCATTTCTCGGGCAAGGATGTGGTGCCCCTGGACGAGATGCTGGGCAAGCTGAAGGCCTGCCTGGATGCCCGCCGCGACAGCGACACCCAGATCATCGCGCGCACCGATTCCCGCGCCGTGCTGGGCTTCGACGCGGCGATCGAGCGCGCCCATGCGATGATCGAGGTGGGCGCCGACATCATCTTCGTCGAGGCCCCCGAAACCCTGGAAGAGATCCGCGCCATCGGCCAATTGCCGGCGCCGCAGCTGATCAACCTGGTGGTCGGCGGCCGCACCCCGATGGCGGGGCTGGACGATCTGAAAGAGGCCGGTTTCTCGCTTGTGCTCTATGCAAATGCCGCGCTTCAGGCTTCAGTGAAGGCGATGCAGGAGGTGTTGGGCTCGTTGAAGGAACACGGCTCCTTGCAGGAAGTCTCCGACCGGCTGGCCGAGTTCACCGAGCGCCAGCGCATTGTCGGCAAACCGGCCTTTGACGCGTTGTCCGACCGTTACGAAGGCGCCTGAGCGGGCGAGGCGTGATGCAACTGAAAGAGATACCGGCCCTGTTCATGCGCGGCGGCACGTCCAACGCGCTGGTTTTCCTGCGCGAGGATCTGCCCGCCGATGCCGGGGCGCGGGATGCGATGATCCTGTCGGCCATGGGCTCGCCCGATCCCTACGGGCGGCAGCTGGACGGGATGGGCGGGGGGATTTCCTCGCTGTCGAAGATCTGCATCCTGGCCCCGCCCAGCCGGGCCGATGCCGATATGGACTATACCTTCGGCCAGGTCTCGGTGGGGGCGGCTGTGGTGGATTACGGCGGCAATTGCGGCAACATGAGTTCCGCCGTGGGCCCGGCGGCCATCGACCTGGGGCTGATCCCCCCGCCGCCTGACGGCCAGACCACGGTACGCATCCACAACACCAACACCGGCAAGATCATCGCCGCCCATTTCCCGGTCCGGGGGGGGCGGCTTGATCCTGCCGGGGACCTGGCCATCGACGGGGTGGCGGGAACGGCGGCGCCGATCCGGCTGGCCTTCCTTGATCCGGGCGGCACCAGGACCGGGGCGCTGCTGCCCACCGGGCGCGCGGTCGAGACCCTGACCCTGCCCGACGGCCGCGCGGTCCGCGCCAGCCTGGTGGATGCGGCGAACCCCTGCGTCTTCGTCGCCGCCGCCGATCTGGGCAAGACCGGCACCGAGGATCCCGAGGCGTTGGAGGCCGACGCGGGGTTCATGGCCGCGATGGAGGCGATCCGTTGCGCAGGCTCGGTCCAGATGGGGCTGACCGCCGATCTGGCCGCCGCTGCCGCCCTGCCCAGCATCCCCAAGGTCGCCATCCTGGCCGCGCCGCAGGACAGCCGCACCCTGGCGGGGGCGGTGTTGCCCGCGGGCGAGGTGTCGATCCTGGTACGCATGATCTCGATGGAACGGCCGCACCGCGCGGTGCCGATCACCGGATCGGTCTGCCTGGCCCTGGCCTGTCGCACACCCGGCACCCTGGCGGCCGAGGCCTGCACCTCGACCGAGGGGCCGATCACCATCGCCCACCCCTCGGGGACCATCCTGGTGGACGGCGAG
Organism: Pseudooceanicola aquaeponti; assembly: GCF_050897975.1. Taxonomy (NCBI): domain Bacteria; kingdom Pseudomonadati; phylum Pseudomonadota; class Alphaproteobacteria; order Rhodobacterales; family Paracoccaceae; genus Pseudooceanicola; species Pseudooceanicola aquaeponti. Next base: position 205,367 of record NZ_JBPAXY010000008.1, on the reverse strand, counting down.
GTCGACACCAGCGGCGCTGTGCCCCGCGCCCTCAGCGGCTCGGTCTTCCGCACCGCGCGCAAGCTTTTCACCGGCGTGGTGCATTACACCGCGGAGGGGTGAGGGCGTTCCGACATTGCGACCAAGACAACAGGGCCGGTCATTGACCGGCCCTGTTGTTGTTTCGGCGGTGCTGCTTGGCCTTCTTGATCCTGGAAACGCAGAAGGGGCGGCCCGAAGGCCGCCCCCTGAATTTCTTCGAGCCGTCGCTTACGCCTTCACGTAATCCGCGGCACTTTCGCCGGCCAGCTTGCCGAAGACCGAGCCGGACATCAGGCCGGTGCCGCCGGGGTAGTTCTCGTAGAAGAGGCCGCCGATCAGCTCGCCCGCGGCATAAAGGCCGGGGATCGACTGGTCGGTCATGTCCTGCACCTCGCCCTTGGTGTTGATCTGCAAACCGCCGAAGGTGAAGGTGATGCCGGTGGTGCAGACATAGGCCACATAGGGCGGCTGGTTGATCGGCAGGGCCCAGTTGGTCTTGTTGGGCTCCAGCCCCTGGGTGGTCACCCCGTCCAGCACCGCCGGGTTGTAGTCGCCGCCCTGGCAGGCGTCGTTGTATTCCTGCACCGTCGCGGCCAGCTTGGCGGGGTCGAGGTCCAGCTGTTCGGCCAGCCCTTCGATGGTGTCGGATTCCGCCTTGGTCACCTCCTTGATCCGGTATTCGTCGCGCAGCTTGTCGACGGTCTGCTGGTCGAAGATCTGGATCGCGGTGCGGTTCGGCTGGGCCATGATTTCGCGGCCGTATTTCGCATAGGTCAGGTTGCGGTAGTCCGCGCCCTCGTCGACGAAGCGTTCGCAGTCGGTGTTGACCATGATCCCCAGCGGATAGGAATGCTTCTGGAAGTTGTCGAGGATCCAGCGGTCGCCATAGGGCGGGGCGGAGATGTCCCATTCGCAGGCATGGCAGGACGACCAGTTGCCATAGGGCTTGGCGCCGATGTCCAGGGCCATCTTGATGCCTTCGCCCATGTTGTGGCGCGTGCCACGCACCCGGCACAGATCCCAGCCGACGCCCAGGTAGCGCACCCGCCATTCGGGGTTGGATTCAAAGCCGCCGCTGGCGATGATCACGGCCTTGGCGGTGATTTCCCCATAGCCTTCCTTGGTGCGGGTCTTCACCCCGGTCACGGTGCGGTCATTGTCTTGCAGCAGGCCGATGGCGGCGGTGCCATAGCGGATCTCGATGCCCAGCTTGCCCGCCTCGGCCAGCTCGGCCTCGACAAGGCCCGCGCCGCCGCCGACCGCCTCGATGTTCACGCCGCCGTAGAAATGGTGCTTGCCCTCCACCAGGTAGGACTGGCGCCCGAACATCGGCACGAAGCGGATGTTGTGACTGCGCAGCCAGCCCATGGTCATGCGCGAGCGGTCCACCAGCAGGTTGGCCAGATCCTCGTCACACTGATAGCGGGTGACCTCGCGCATCTGGTCCATGAAGAATTCGCGGCTGTGCGGCGGCAGCACGATCATCTCGCGTTCGCTGTCCGACAGGTCGGTCAGGATGTCGTCGGTGACATCGTCCAGCCCCTCATGGGCAAAGCGGAAGCCACCGGCGGTGAAGTAGGAGTTGCCGCCTTTCTCTTCCTCGGGCGCGCGTTCCAGGACCAGGGTCTTGGCCCCGTTTTCATGCGCCGACAGGGCCGCACACAGGGCCGCATTGCCGCAGCCCACGACGATCACATCGTATTCACTCACGTTCAGTCTCCTTTGGTCGTTTGCCGCGTCGCGCGGCGTCAGGGGGCGCAGCGGGCCCGGCCGCGCCAGGGCGCGGGGCGGGCGGGCTGCAAATCTGGGGGTCAGCCGCCGAGGTAGGCCCGGCGGACGTGTTCGCTGGCGGCCAGCTCGGCGCCGCTGCCGCTGAGGGTGATGGCGCCGCTCTCGATGACATAGGCGCGCTGGCTCAGGCGCAGGGCCATGTTGGCGTTCTGCTCGACCAGCACGATCGAGATCCCTTCCTCGCGGTTGATCTCTTCGATGATCTTGCCGATCTCCTGCACCCGGATCGGTGCCAGCCCCAGCGAGGGTTCATCCAGCAACAAGAGCTTGGGTCGCGCCATCAGGGCCCGACCGATGGCCAGCATCTGCTGCTCGCCCCCGGACATCGAGCCCGCCATCTGGGTGCGCCGCTCGCGCAGGCGGGGGAAATAGGCATAGACCCGTTCCATGGTGCGCGCGATCTCGTCCTTGTCGGTCTTCAGATAGGCGCCCAGTTGCAGGTTCTCTTCGACGCTCATCATCGGGAAGACGCGGCGGCCCTCGGGGGACAGGGTGATGCCCATGGCCACCATTGCCGGCGGCGCCTTGCCCGAGATCTGCGTGCCGCCAAAGGTGATGCGGCCCTTGTCGGGCGGGGTCAGCCCCATGATGGCGCGCAGCGTGGTGGTCTTGCCTGCCCCGTTCGAGCCGATCAGGGCCACGATCTCGGCCTCGCCCACCTCCAGCGAGACATCGCGCAGCGCCGAGCGCACGCCATAGCTCACGTCGATATTCTCAACACTCAGTCTGGTCACGACACCACCTCCGTTCCGAGGTAGGCCTCGATGACTTTCGGATTGTTGCGGATCTCGTCGGGGCTGCCCGCGGCGATCAGCTCGCCATGGTCCAGCACGATGATCCGGTCGCAGATGCCCATGACCAGGCGCATGTCGTGTTCCACGATCAGCACGCTGGCCTGGCCGCTGTCATGGATGCCCCGGATCAGCGCGCCCATGGCCAGGCTTTCCTCGGGGTTCAGCCCGGCGGCGGGCTCGTCCATCATGATCAGCTTCGGGTTCGAGGCCAGGGCCACGGCCACGCCCAACCGGCGCTGGTCGCCATAGGGCAGGGCGTCGGCCAGTTCCCCGTGCACATGGGCGATGCCCACCTGTTCGAGGATCTCCATGCAATGGGTGCGGGTCGCCGCCTGGGCCCGGGCCGAGGCGCGGGTGCCCAGAAGCGAGCCCAGGAAACTGTCCTGGCTGCGCACGAAGGCGCCGCGCACGACGTTTTCCAGCACCGTGGATTTCGGAAAGACGCTGGTCGCCTGATAGGTCCGCGCCAGGCCCATCTGGACGATGTCGCAGGTGCGCCGCCCGATCAGGTTCTCGCCCTCGAAGGTGATTGCGCCGCCCGAGGCGGGCAGGGTGCCGCTGACCACGTTGAAACAGGTCGTCTTGCCCGCCCCGTTGGGGCCGATCAGGCCGACGACCTCGCCTTCCTCGACGGTAAAGGACATCTCCTTGATGGCCTCCAGCCCGCCGAAGCGCTTGCTCATCTTGTCGACGTTGAGAAGGGTCGTCATTTGGCACCCCCGATCCGCATCAACCGGCCAGGCAGCGAGATCAGCCCGCCGGGCATGATGCGCAGCACGACGATCATGATCGCGCCGTAGATGATGTGTTGAAGGCCTTCGAAATCGCGCAGGAATTCGGGCAGGGGCGTCAGGAAGGCCGCGCCCAGTACAGCGCCCCAGAACAGAGAGCGCCCGCCCACCACCAGCATGGTGATATAGGCCACCGAGTTATGGAATGTGAAGGTGTCGGGCGAGATGAAGCGGATGTAATGGGCCATCAGCGCGCCCCCCAGCCCGGCGATGCCAGAGCCGATGGCGAAGGCGATCACCTGGTAGCGCGCGGTGTCGATGCCGCAGGTTTCCGCCAGGTTGTGGTTCTGTTCGATGGCGTTGAAGGCCCGCCCGAAGGTCGAGCGGTTCAGCGCCCAGACAAACAGCAGCACCGCAAGGAACATCGCGAAGGCCAGGTAGAAGAACATCGGGCGCGGGCCGAAGCTGATCCCGAAAAGCGAGATCGCCTTGATGCCGATCAGCCCGTTGGCGCCATTGGTCAGGCTGGACCAGTTCAGCGCCAGCAGGGTGAACATCTGGCCGAACAGGAAGGTCACCAGCACGAAGTAGACGCCGCGCAGCCGCAGGATCACCGCGCCAAGGGCAGCGGCCAGGGCCGCGGTCATCAGCGTCGCCAGAACCAGCGACAGGGCGGGCGGCAGGTTCAGCCGCATCGAGATCAGGGCGGACATATAGGCGCCCAGCCCCGCGAAGGCGGCATGGCACAGCGACAGCTGGCCGACCGAGTAGATCACCCACAGGCTGAGCGCGAAGATGCCGCTGAGCAGGGTCAGGTTGGCGATATGCACGTAGAAGAGGTTGGGCAGCAGACCGGGCGCAAAGCCGGCCGCGACACAGGCCGCGGCGACCAGACCCAGGCGCAGCCAGAGCGCGCCGGGGCGGCCCGTGATCTCTGCATCCGGTGCGTTTTCGTTGAGAATAGTCACTTAGGCCTCCTTGCGCCCCATAAGCCCAGAGGGGCGGATCAGCAGAATGGCGATGACGAGACCCAGTTCGAGCATGTCGGCGACGACAGACCCCAGGAAGGTCGCGCCGTAGCTTTCGATCATGCCCAGAAGCAGCCCGCCAAGGACCGCCCCGGGGATCGAGCCGAGCCCGCCCAGGATCACCACGATGAAGGCCTTCAGCATCGGCGCGGTGCCGACGAAGGGCGACACCGAGAAGACCGGCGCCATCAGCACGCCTGCCACGGCGGCCAGGGCCACGCTCATCCCGAAGGCGAAGGGGAAGATGCGTTCCACGTCGATCCCCTGGATCAGCGCCGCTTCCTGGTCCTGGGCCACGGCACGCATGGCGCGGCCGGTGCGGGATTTCTGCATGAAGAGCCAGAAGAGGCCGATCACCAGGGCGGCGGCCAGGATGACGAAGATCCGCGACCACGAGAAGACCACGGGGCCCACGTGCACCAGGCCGCTGACGACGTCGGGCATCGGGCGCGGCGAGGCGCCAAAGAACATCAGCGCACTGTTTTGCAGCACCACCGAGATCCCCAGCGTGGCGATCATCCCGGTCAGCTCATCCGTGCGCAAGGGCCGGATCAGCAGCCATTCGATGATCGCCCCGGCAATGCCGACAACGGCGATGGCAATCAGGATGGTCAGGGCGAAGGGCAATTGCCATTGCGCATAGGTGAAGAAGGCGACGAAACTGCCGGCCATGTAGAATTCGCCATGGGCGAAGTTCACGATCCGCATGATCCCGAAGACCAGCGTGAAACCGATCGCCATCAGCGCATACATCATGCCGATGACAAGACCGTTCACCCCGGATTGCACCAGGAGGGTCAGAATATCCATTTGAAGTCTTCCGTTTGGACGGGTCGGCGGCGGCACGCGCGTCTGCGCGCGCCGCCGCGCCAGGGCTTATTCGCAGGCGTCGACGGTGCAGGTGGCGACGACCTGGGCCACGCCCCCGGTCACCTGGCCGATCGCATAGGGCACCGATTGCTGGCGCGTCGTGCCCCACCAGTCCTCACCGATCCAGCTGACCACGCCCGCTGGGCCTTCGAAGCCGGTGATCTTGGCCATTTCGGCGACGATGGCGTCGCTGTCCTCGATGCTGCCCGCGGCCTTCATGCCTTCGAACACCATCTGGATGTTGGAGTAGAACAGCGGGCTGAAGGCGTTCATGTTGCCGCCATAGGCCGCGACATAGCGCTCTTGATAGGCTTGGACCGAGGGCAGGCTGCCGTCGAATTCCATGTGCACGTAAAGGCCTTCCGAGGCCTCGGGGCCGGCCACCGCCAGGATGTCGTGGGTGGCGTCGCCGCCGGTCCGGATGATGTTGCCGTCAAAGCCCAGCTCGCGCAGCTGGCGCACCAGCAGGCCCGCGGTCTGCGGCGGGCTGCCGTCCAGCTCGAAGGTGTCGATCCCCTGGGCCAGCAGGCGGGTCAGCAGCGGCACGAAGTCCACCCGGCCGCGTTCGTAGAACTCGACCGCCGAGGCATCGGCGCCCGCTGCCTCATAGGCCGAGGAGATGTCGTTGGACATCGACTGGCCGGTTTCGTCGTTGGGGAAGAGCGAGCCCACCTTCTTGGCGCCCAGCCCGTTGACCACCCAGTTGATCTGCGGCGCGGCATAGACCTGCGTCGGCAGGATGGCGCGGTAGCTGTAGGGATGTTCGGGCGCCGCCGCGATCGGGGTGAAGCCGCCGGTGATGGTGATCTTCTTGTTCTCGGTCGTGGTCGGCACCAGCGCCGCCAGCGGGGCAGAACCCAGCGGGCCGACGATGAAGGCGGCCTCGTCCTCGTAGATCAGACGGTTGACGGCGGTCAGCGCGTCGTTCGGGTTGTAATGGCTGTCATAGGCGGCGATCTCGACCGTATAGGTGGTGCCCCCCACTTCGAGCCCGCCTGCGGCGTTCACGTCTTCGACCGCCAGTTCCAATGCGCCCTTCATGGCCGCGCCCCAGGCGGCGCCGCCGCCCGACAGGGGGGCCACAAGGCCCACCGTCATGGTCTCGGCGGTGGCGGTAGAGGCCAGGGCGATTGCCGAGACTCCAAGGGCCAATGCAGAAAGTTTCACGTTATTCCTCCCTCTATGAACTCGCACGCCTCCCAACGCGCGATGCCGGATTTGTGGCATACGAATCTTAGCCACGTCAACTGTTGACACTTAACACGCTGCCGGGTCAATCCTAAAGTCAACTGTTGACACTCTGCGGCGCAGCCCGCAAGTTGACGTCACAAGGATGGAGGAGATCATGCTCGAATATGGGCTGTTTATCGGGGGGTCGTGGTCGGCCCCCCTGTCGGGACGTGCGTTCGATGCGACGAACCCGTTTACCGGCGAATGCTGGGCCCGGGTGGGCGAGGCCGATGCACGTGACGTGGACCGAGCCGTGGCCGCCGCCACCGAGGCGCAGCCGGGCTGGGCCGCGACCAATGGCGCCACCCGCGCCGCGATCCTGCACCGGATCGCCGATGTGATCACCGAAAACGCCAAGCAGATGGCGATCTTCGAAAGCACCGACAACGGCAAGATCATCCGCGAGACAGAAAGCCAGATGCTGTTCGCGGCCCGGCTGTTCCGCTTTTACGCGGGCTATGCCGACAAGCTGTTCGGCAGCACCATCCCCCTGGATGGGCCCTCTGTCCTCGACTACACCACCCGCGAGCCCTACGGGGTGGTGGCGCTGATCACCGCCTGGAATTCGCCCATCACCCTGCTGTGCAACAAGCTGCCCGCGGCGCTGGCGGCGGGGAACACGGTGGTGGTGAAACCCTCGGAACATGCGTCGGTCTCGACGCTGGAGCTGTGCAAGCTGTTCCAGGCGGCGGGCCTGCCCGAGGGGGTGGTGAACGTGGTCACCGGCGCAGGCCCCACGGGCGCGGCCCTGGTGGCCCATCCCGGCATCGCCAAGGTCAGCTTTACCGGCAGCCCGGCTGTGGGGCGCAAGATCGCGGCCACGGCGGGCGAGCATCTGAAACCCGTCACGCTGGAGCTGGGGGGCAAATCGCCCAACATCATCTTCGACGATGCCGACCCCGAGGCCGCCACCGTCGGCGCCCTGGCCGGGATCTTCGGCGCCACCGGCCAGACCTGCGTCGCGGGCTCGCGCCTCTTGGTGCAGCGCGGCCTTTATGACGAGATCGTCCGTCGCCTGGCCGAGCGCGCCCGCGCCATCCGCCTGGGGGACCCGCTGGATCCAACCTCGGAAATGGGCACCGTGGCCAACCGCCCGCAGTTCGACCGCATCCTGGCCTCGATCGACGCCGCCCGCGCGGCAGGCGCGCGGCTGATCACCGGCGGCGGCGCAGCGACGGGCGATCATCTGGGCAAGGGCCTGTTCGTGCAGCCCACGATCTTTGCCGATGTCGATAACGCGATGGAGATCGCCCAGGCCGAGATCTTCGGCCCGGTGCTGTCGATCCTGCCCTTCGACACCGAGGAAGAGGCGGTGCGCATCGCCAACGACATCCCCTTCGGCCTGGCCGCCGGCATCTGGACCCGCGACATCTCGCGCGCCATGCGCCTGGTGCCGCAGATGAAATCCGGGGTCGTCTGGGTGAACACCTACCGCGTGGTTGCCGCGCAGGCCCCCTTCGGCGGCACCAAGGAAAGCGGTTTCGGCCGTGAACGCGGCGAACAGGGGATCATGGAATTCACCACGTTGAAGAACGTGATGATCGACTACTCGGATCAGACCCGCGACCCCTTCGCGATCAAGAACTGACCCGCACTTCTGGGAGGAAAAGATGGAAATCAAGAACGGCCGTTTCATGGTGACCGGGGGCATCAGCCTCATCGGGTCGCATGTGACAGAACAACTGCTGGCGCAGGGCGCGAAAGAGGTCATCCTCTTCGACAACTACTCGCTGGGCTCGAACGACATGATCGCCCATATCCTGGCGGATGACCGGGTGCGGCTGGTGCGCGGCGACATCACCCGCATCAACGAACTGTACGATGCGCTGGACGGCGTCGACGGTATCTTCGCCATCGCGGGCTTCCTGACGCTGCCCTTTGCCGCAAATCCGGCGCTTGGGCTGACGGTCAACGCCCTGGGCCATGTCAACGTGCTGGAGGCGGCGCGGTATCGCGGCGTGAAGAAGGTGATCTTCTCGTCCTCGGTCGCCACCTATGGCGATCCGGAACCGGGAACCATCGACGAGGAACGCCCCTTCCGCTTCCACTCGATGACGCCGCCGGGCGTTCTTTATGGCTCGACCAAGATCATCGGCGAACAACTGGGGCGCCTCTATTCGGACAAATACGGCGTGCAAAGCGTCTCGCTGCGCTATGCCACGGTCTATGGCGAGCGGCAGCATTACCGGGGCGTCAACGCGCTTTATATCATCGACACCTATGACAAGCTGATGGCCGGTGAGGCGCCGCAGATCCCCGGCGATGGCAGCGAGGTGCACGATTATGTCCATGTGGCGGATGTGGCCCGCGCCAACCTGATGGCGATGGAAAGCGATGTCACCGCCGAGGCCTTCAATGTCGCCTCGGGCACCGCCACCACCCTGAACCGCCTGTTCGAGATCGTGGCCGGGATCGTCGGCTCGGACCTGAAGCCGGTCTACAAGGACAAGGAAGGCGCGGTGCGGGTCACCACCTCGACCTCGCTCGACTTCTCGATCGAGAAGATCGAGCGGCTGATCGGCTGGACCCCCCAGGTCGGCATCGAAGAGGGCATCGCCCGGCTGATCAAGTGGCGCCAGGCGCAGGGCTGACAGCCGGAAAGGGAGGAGGACCCATGTCGGAATACGAGATACACGCGATCAAATACGCCGCGATGGATCGCAACAGGTCGGACAATTTCCTGAGCCATGACCCGCATGACGGGCCCATGCCAATGGATTTCTTCGTCTGGCTGGTGCGGGGCGAGGCGGGCATCTTCGTCATCGACACCGGGTTCGACGCCCCGACCGCCGCGCGCCGGAACCGCAAGGTCTGGCGCCCGGTGGCCGAGGGGCTGAAGGCGGCGGGGGTCGACCCCGCCACCGTCCGCGACGTGGTGATCACCCATATGCACTATGACCACTGCGGCAATCACGACCTGTTCCCGCAGGCGAAATACCACCTTCAGACCCGCGAGATGGCCTATGCCACCGGCCCCTGCATGTGCCATCACGCCCTGAACCACACCTTCGAGGTGGCAGATGTGCAGACCATGGTGAAGCGGGTCTTCGAGGGCCGCGTCTGTTTCCACGACGGCGCCCGCGAGATCGCCCCGGGCCTGTCGGTCCACTGGGTGGGCGGCCATTCCAGCGGCTTGCAGGTGGTGCGCGTGCGCACCCGCCGGGGCTGGGTGGTGCTGGCCTCGGACGCCTCGCATTACTACGACAATTTCGAACGCGCCGCCCCCTTCCCGGTGGTGGTGGACGTGACCGAGATGCTGAACGGCTACGACACGATGCAGGCGCTGGCCTCGTCGCCCGCCCATATCGTGCCGGGCCATGATCCGCTGGTGCTGCGGCGCTACCCCGCTTCCGGCTTTGGCGACGGGATCGTGCGGCTGGACGCCGACCCGATTGCCCAGCCCTGACGACAGGACAGACCATGAAAGATACCACCGGCCCCGCAGGCCCCTCTGCGGCCATCGCCGCCTTCGCCGCCAGCACGCGCTATGACGACATCCCGGCCCCGGTGCTGGAGCGCGCGCGCATCCACATCCTGGACGGGCTGGGCCTGGCCGTGGCCTCGGGGCGCTTTCCCTTCGCCGCCCCGGTGTTGGCCGCGGTCGAAGAGCTGGGCCAAGGCCCCTGTACCGTGATCGGCAGCACCAAAGGTGCCACCCTGCGCGACGCGGCCATGGCCAATGGGGTGCTGATCCACGGGCTGGACTATGACGACACTCATTTGCAGGCCATCGTCCATCCGACCTCGGCCGTGCTGCCCGCCGTGCTGGCCATCGCCGAACAGAAGGATCTGACCGGGCGCGAGGCGCTGACCGCCTTCTGCATCGGGATGGAGGTGGCCATTCGCCTGGGCGCCGCGATCAACGGCGGGATGCATCACACCGGCTTTCACGCCACCGGGGTGATCGCGCATTTCAGCTCTGCCGTAGCCGCGGGCGTCCTGATGGGCGCAACCGAGCGGCAACATATCGACGCCATCGGCATTGCCGGGTCCACCGCCTCGGGCATCCAGGTCTTCCTGGAAGAGGGCGCCTGGACCAAGCGGCTGCACCCGGGCTGGGCGGCGGCGGGGGGCATCACCGCCGCCACGCTGGCGCGGCACGGTTTCGTCGGTCCGACCCGGGCGCTGGAAGGGCGCTTTGGCCTCTTCCAGACCCATTTGCACGACTGGGTGAAGGACGTGCAGGCGCAGTACCTGACCGAGGGGTGGGGTGAGACATGGATGATGGCCGATACGGCGCTGAAACCCTATCCGGTCTGCCATTTCATCCACGGCGCCGCCGATGCGGCGCTGGATCTCTACCACCAGATCGACGGCGCCGAGATCGACAGCGTCGACATCTACCTGGCCCGCGACACGATGAAGATCGTCGCCGAGCCTATCGAGCAGAAGCGCCAGGCGCGCAACGAATACGAGGCCAAGTTCAGCGCCCCCTTCGTGGTCGCCGCGACCCTGCTGAAGGGCCGTTTCGGCCTGCCCGAGCTGACCGATGAGGCCATCGCCGATCCGGCGGTGCAGGCCCTGTCGGCGCGCTGCACCTGCCACGAGGATCCCGACAGCCTGTTCCCCGAGTATTTCTCGGGCGGGGTGCGCATCCGCCTGGCCGACGGGCGCGAGCTGTCGCGCCATGTGCCGGTCAACAGCGGGGCGGGGGATCGCAAGATGACCCTGGACGAGACCACCGAGAAGTTCCTGCAAAACACCGGCATGGTGATCGACGAGGCCGCCGCGCTTAGGGTCCGCGCGGCGGTGGTCGGCCTGGACGATCTGAAGGTGACCGAGCTGATGGCCCGGCTGCGCTACGACGCGGGCTAGGGCCCGCTCAGCCCTCGGCGGTCGAGGCGGCCTCTGCCTCGGCCCGCTCCAGCGCCATGCGCGCATGGGTGCGGGCGTTGGAAATATGCGTCCGCATCGCCGCCTCGGCGGCATCCGGGTCATGGGCGGCCAGGGCATCGACGATGGCATGATGTTCCGCCAGCGCCTGTTCCGCCCGGCCCACCATGGTAGAGGACTTGTAGCGGTAGAGGCGCAGCAGGTCATAGAGGTCTTCGGTCAGCAACGAGATCAGGAACCCGTTGCCCGAGGCCTGCACGATGCGGAAGTGAAAGTCGAAATCGCCGCTCTGCTGGTAATAGCCCTTCTCCAGCGAGGTTTCCTGGTGGGTCTCCAGCAGCTTGCGCAGCTCGCCCACCTCGTCATCGCCGATCTGACCGGCGGCCAGGCGCGCGGCCATGCCTTCGAGGGATTCGCGCACCTGCAACAGCTCTTCCAGCCGTTCCGGCGACAGATCCACGACCCGCACGCCCTTGTTCGCCGTCCGCTCCAGCAGGCGGCGCCCTTCCAGACGCCGGATCGCCTCGCGCAGGGGGCCGCGGCTGATGCCGTAATCGGCGGCCAGCACCTGTTCGAACACGCGCTCGCCGGGGGCCAGTTCGCCGCCGATAATGGCCTCTTCCAGCCGCTCGGCCACGGTGTCTACCAGGGATTTGGCTTGAATCTTCATGCGGTCGGGGTCCTCGCTACCAATCACGAAAGCAAACTGCCTTGGGGATCAGTCTAAAGTGTAAACAATTGACAAACAAGATCGAGACGCCGCTGCCCTGACGACAGTTCGGCGGTCTGGCCCGCCGGTCAGGCTGGCGGTGCGGCGGGGGCGCGGCAATCTGGCCTTTGGTCCTATGCCGGGCGGGCGATCTGCCCGGCCAGGCAGCGCCACAGCCTTTCGCCGGGCGGAGGGGGGCGGAAAGGCTGGTCTTTCTACACGGGTTCGTGACATTCTGCGCCGGATGTTTAAAAACCGCCAGCCAACGCCAGGGGAGGGGAGTTGCATGGAGGAGCTGAAACAGGCCGTCAGGCCCGTGACGCAAGAGGAGGAGGCGATGCCGGTCCATCAGGACGGGGGGGGCGCCATGGCCCGGGCCAGCACCGGGGCCGGGGGCCCTGACGGGCCCGCGGGGCGGCGCCTGGATCTGGATCACTACGCGCCGTTTCTGCTGGCCGCGGTCCATACCGCCTGGAGCCGCCAGATCGCCGGACCGTTCCGCGACGAACATGACCTGGGCGTGGTGGAATGGCGGGTGCTGGCCTTGCTCAGCGTGCATCCCGGGGCCTCGGCCTCGCAGCTGTGCGCGCTGCTGCGGATGGACAAATCCGCCATCAGCCGTTCGCTGCATCTGCTGTCGAACCGTGGCTACCTGGACTGGAAGGCCAGCGCGGGCGACATCCGCCGCCGCAGCTGGTGGCTGTCGGACAGCGGCCAGGAGCTGTTCGAGGCGCTGCTGGAGATCGCCCTTGCGGCCGAGGCGCGCCTGCTGGAGGACGTCAGCGAGGACGAGCTGGAGGGGTTCCTGGCCGTGATGCGCAAGTTTCTGGCCAACCTGGAACGCCCCGAAGAGGCCTGAGGACCCCGCAAGGCAAGCGGCACCAAAAAGGGGGCGGCCCGGGCATCGGGCCGCCCCCTTGTCATGTCCGGGCAGGGGCGCCGGGCGCTAGACCAGCGAGGGCAGGAACAGCACCAGCGACGGGAAGATCACGATGATCGCGGTGACCACCAGATCCGACAGCAGGAAGGGGCCCACGCCCTTGAAGACCTGCATGGTAGTGACGTGTTCCGAGGCCACGTTGCGGATGACGAAGACGTTCAGCCCCACGGGCGGGGTGACCATGCCGATCTCCAGCAGCTTGACCACCAGCACGCCGAACCAGACCAGCGAGATCCCTTCCGCATTCAGGATCGGGATGAAGATCGGCAGGGTAACCAGCATGGCACCGAAGGGCTCCATCACCATCCCCAGCAGGAAGTAGATCACCACCACGATCAGCATCAGGTGGTAATAGCTGAGGTCGGCGCCGCTGACCTGGGCGGCGATGAAGTTCGACAGGCCGGTGATCCCCAGGAAGCGGGTGAACATGGCTGCCCCGATGCCGATGATCAGCAGCGACGCGGTGGTCTGCAAGGTCTCCAGCAGAGAGGTGCGCAGCACCTTCCAGTTCATCCGCCCGACCATGGCGGCACAGATCAGCGCGCCGGCGGCGCCCACGGCGCCCGCCTCGGTGGCGCTGAACAGGCCCGAGAACATGCCGCCGAAGACCAGCACGATCAGCACCAGCACCGGCCAGGTGTCGATCAGCGCCTGCCCCAGGGGCGGGGTCTCGCCCTCGATCGGGCGCGGCGGCACCAGGTCGGGGCGGATCCAGGCGCCGATCAGGATGACCACCGAATAGGCGACGGCGGTCATGATGCCGATGGTGACGCCGCCCATGAAGACCTGGGTGATCGAGGTCTCGGCGAAGACCCCGTAGATGATCATGATGATCGAGGGCGGGATCAGCGCGCCGATGGTGCCGCCCGCGGCGATGGCACCCGCGGCGATCGAGGGCGAATAGCCCGATTTCACCATCTCGGGGATGGCGATCCGGCCCATCGAGGCAGCCGTGGCGATCGAGCTGCCGCAGACGGCGGCAAAGCCCGAGCAGGTGAAGACCGAGGCGATGGCCAGCGCCCCCGGCACCCGTTTCAGCAGCACCTTGGCGGCGGTGAACACGCCCGAGGTCAGGTTGGCATGGAAGGCCACGAAGCCCATCAACAGGAACATCGGCACCGCCGACATCGTCCATTTGGCAGCGAAGTCATAGGGCGTGTTTTGCAGGATGCCGATGGCGGGCCCGGTGCCCAGCAGGCTGACGATACCGCCGAAGCTGACGGTGATCATCGCCAGCGCCACCGGCACCCGCAGGATCAGCAGAAGCAGCAGGGCGGCAATGCCGTAGAAACCGGTTTCAACACTCATGGGTGGGCACTTTCCGGGCTAGAGCCGTGGTCGGAGGGACCTTTCAGCAGGAGGATCACCCGCAGCGCCGTCATCAGCGCCGCCAGGAAGAACCCTGCGGTGGGAAGGAAATAGCTGGGCCAGACCGGCAGCTGCCGACCCAGAACATCAACGAAGGTGCCGATCTCCATGTTCTTCAGGGCGACGGACCAGGTGACCCAGCCCAGCGAGGCATAGATCACCGTGGCCAGCAGGCCCACGGCGGCGTCGGACAGGCGGCGGCCCATCGGGCCCAGCACCATTTCCATCACCTCGACGGTGATCATGGTGCGTTGCCGTTCGACCCAGGCCAGCGGCAAAAAGACGATCAGCACCATGTAGTAGCGCGACACGACCTCGTTGGTGGCCGGAACCGGCAGATCAAGCACGTTGCGGGAAATCACGTCGATCGAGACATGCACCAGCATCGCCATCAGACCGATGGAGCCGATCAGGGCCAGCCCCTGCGACAGGAGGTCAGCGGCTTTTTCAAGACGTTTCATGACAGGTGTCCTGGGCGTGAAAAGGGGGGAGTTCTAGGAAGGAAAGGCGGCCGGACAGGGCCCGGCCGCCAATGCGCGTTCAGATCAGGTCAGCCGCCATAGGTGGCGAAGTCGACCTTGCTCCAGACCTCGTCCCAGACGCGCTGCGTGATGGCGTCCTTGTCGTGGCCCAGCTCTTCCGAGATGGCTTCCCATTTCTCGATCAGGCGCACGAATTCCTCGACGCGCTCTGCCGCATCGTCCATGCCGAAACGCTCGGCCGAGATCTCGGCGGCGGCGGCGCGGTCGTCGATGGCGAACTGGGTCGCGGCCTCGACGAACTCGGGCGAGGCTTCCTCGATGGTGATCCCGGCTTCCAGTGCCTTTTCACGGGCGATCTGCGGGAAGTCGTAGCCCCAGCGTTGGGTCATGTCCGCGTTCGCCTTGTTGGCGGCACGGGCCATGGCGGCACGTTCGTCTTCGGTCAGGCTGGCCCAGGTGGGTTGCGCCACGGTCATGTTCGAGGTCGAGAAATAGGTGCCCAGCGGGATCAGGGTCACGTTCTTCACCAGCTCGATCAGGCGGAAGGCCAGCAGGTCACCGATAGAAGCCATGGAACCGTCGATGGTGCCTTGCGACATCGCCTCGAAGGTTTCCAGAACCGACACGCTGACCGGGGTGGCGCCGAAGTTTTCGGCCCAGCGGGCATAGGGGGCACCGCCCGAGCGCAGGCGCAGGCCCGCCACGTCTTCGGCGGTACTGACCGGGGTCTTGGTCAGCAGGGCGTATTGGTCGGACGAGCCCGAGCCCAGGTAGACCATGCCGAAGTCCGACAGCTCTTCCTGGCAGGAGGCGCAGTTGACGGTGTATTCGGTCAGCGCCGCGCCCATGGCATGGGCGTCACGGCCCGACAGCGACAGTTCACCGGCCAGGGCGAAGTTCGGCAGCTCGGCGGGGAAGTAGAGCGGCAGCAGGTTGCCCACGTCCACCAGACCGGTTTGCAGCGCGTCCTTCATCTGGCCCAGGCCGACCACTTCGGTGCCCAGCTCGATGGTGCCGAGCGAGCCGTTCGACTCTTCCGGCAGGTATTCCGCGAAGGGCTTGTAGAGGAAGCCGTTCGACGGGTGTGCGGGCGGGGCGCCCGAGGCGATGCGCAGGTCGCGCGCATCCGCGGTTGCGGCGAAGGCCATCCCTGCCACCGCTGCGATCATCATCGTTTTCTTGAAAGCCACCATTTTCTCCTCCCTGGTTGCTCTAGTCTCAGATCTTCAGGAGACGCCTCGCGTTTTCCTTCAGGATCAACGGCTTGACTTCCTCCCGGAGGTCAAGTTCTTCGAATTCGGCCAGCCAGCGGTCCGGCGTGATCGCCGGCCAGTCCGAACCGAAAAGCATTTTGTTCTTCAGGATCGAATTCGCGTATTTCACGAAGATCGGCGGGAAGTACTTGGGCGCCCAGCCGGACATGTCGATGTAGACATTCGGCTTGTGCTGGGCGACCGACAGCCCCTCTTCGGTCCAGGGGAACGACGGGTGCGCCAGCACGATGGGCATGTCGGGGAAATCCACCGCCACATCGTCCACATGCATAGGATTGGAATACTTCAGCCGCATTCCCATGCCCCCCCTCATGCCCGATCCCACGCCGGTCTGGCCGGAGTGGAACAGCGAAATCGCCCCTTCCTCGGCGATCGCTTCATAAAGCGTATAGGCCATGCGGTCGTTGGGGAAGAAGCCTTGCATCGTGGGGTGGAACTTGAAGCCCTTGACGCCGAACTCGCGCACCAGGCGGCGTGCCTCGCGGGCGCCGGCCTTGCCCTTGTGGGGGTCGATCGAGGCGAAGGGGATCAGAACGTCGCCATTCTCTGCGGCCAGTTCGGCCACCTCCTCGTTGGAATAGCGATGGAACCCGGTCTCGCGCTCGGCATCGACGGGGAAGATCACCGCGCCGATCTTGCGCTCGCGGAAATACTCGGCCGTCTGCGGCACTGTGGGCAGCATCCCGTCGGCCCCGGCGGGGTTTCTGAAATACTTCGCCATCCCGGCCTGGAACTCGGTGTAACCGTCATCGCGGTCGCACTTGCAGGGTTCTTCGGCATGGGTGTGGAAGTCGATGGCGATCAGCTCATCAACATTCATCGTCCGGGTCATCGGAATCCTCTCCCTTGGTCTTGTCGAGGCCGGTCATCTTGATCAGCAACCGGCGCAGTTCCGCGCCCTCGGCGGGCGTCAGGGCCCGCTGGGTGCGGCGTTCGATCTCGGGGAAGCGGGCGGTGATCCGCGCGATCGTCGCTTCCCCCTCTTTCGTCAGGCGCAGCTCGATGGCGCGGCGGTCCTCGGGGGGAACGCTGCGCGACACCAGACCCGTGCTCTCCAGCTCACGGATCATCTTCGACATCTGCGCCCGCTTGATCTTCAGCGTCTTCGACACCATCCCCTGCCGGATGCCGGGGTTTTCCCGGATCAGATCCAGCACGGTGACCACGCCAGGGCGGACGTTCTCATCGCCGAGCACGGCGAAGAAATGCCCGAAAGAGCCCAGCTGGGCGACGCGCAGCAGGAACCCGAGAGAGCCCTGAAGGCTTTCGGTCGAGATCTGCTGGCTGTCGGTGGCGGTGTCGGGGCTGGCCATGATCAGTCCGCCAGCACTTTCTTGGCGCGTTTTTCCAGGAAGGCGCGCAGCCGTTCCTGCGCCTCGGGCGTCATCGAGGCCAGGGCCGAGACCATGGATTCGACGAACAGGCCGTCCTCGCTGGACATGTCGCGGATGCGGGGCAGGGCGTTCATCACCGCGTAGTTAGAGAACTGCGAGTTGCTGGCCGCCTCTTCCGCCAGGGCGATGGCCTTCTCGACCGCGCCGCCTGCGGGCGTCAGATAGTTGACGCCGCCCCAGCGTTCCATTTCCTCGGCCTTGGCCACCCGGCCGGTCAGCATCATGTCGGTCATCCGGCTGGTGCCGATCAGCCGCTCGATGCGGACAGAGCCGCCGCCGCCGACGAAGATCCCGCGCTGGCCCTCGGGCAGGCCGAAATAGGTGGTCTCATCCGCCACGCGGATCTGGCAAGAGGCCGCCAGTTCGAAGCCGCCGCCGACGACCGCGCCATGCAGGGCGGCGATGAAGGGGATCGTGCCGCGCTGCATCCGGTCGAAGACCTCGTGCCAGCGCCGCGAGCCCATGATCGAATCCAAGAGCGGCTTTTCCGAGTGCTCGGCCAGGTCCAGACCGGCGCAGAAATGCTGGCCCTCACCGAAGATCACCGCGGCCTTCGCCTCGGCCCGGGCGCGCTCGATCATCAGCGCCATCTCTTCGATCACCGCATCGCTGATCGCGTTCCGCTTTTCCGGTCGGGTCAGACCGATCAACGCGATTTCGCCGCGCAACTCATAGGAAATAAACGATTTTCCGCCGGTCTCCGCCATCGGGCCGTACTCCTTCCACATCGTCTTTCGACTGTTATTTGTTTCCTAGTAGACAAAATAAAATTGCTGAGTCAATCTCTGATCAACCAAGCCCGGGCAGTGAGGAGAGTTTTGCCCGGGTGTTTTGGAAACGGAGGAGACACATGTCCGACACTTCTCGGGCCCAGGATTTCTGGGCGCCCGTCATTCGTCACGAGACCCGCGAAGACGGCTCGATTCTGGTCTGGCAGGAAGAGGAGCTCGGCTCCTATCCGCGTTGTATGACCGAGAGATTCATGCACTGGGCCGAGGTCGCTCCGGACCGCGACTGGATCGTCGAGCGCGGCGGCGAGGACGACGCCTGGCAGCCCATGACCTACGGCGAGGCGGCGCAGAAGATCCGCGCCATCGGCTCGGCGCTGCTGGCCATGGGCCTGTCGCCGGAGCGGCCGCTGCTGATTCTGTCGGGCAACTCGGTGCGTCACGCGATCATGGCCCTGGCGGCCCAGCATGTGGGCGTCCCCTCCGCCGCCCTGGCCCCGGCCTATGCGCTGGCCAAGGGCGACCTGGGCAAGCTGATGGACGTGGCAGCGCAGCTGACCCCGGGCATGGTCTATGCCGAGGATGCGACCCCCTTTGGCCGCGCCATTCATGAGGTCTTCGACGCTTCGGTGCCCGTGGTCTGTGTCTCGGGCCAGCTGAAGGACCGCGCGGTGCTGCACTTCGACGACCTGGCCGCCACCGCGCCCTCGGCCGAGATGGAAGCGGCCTTTGCCGCGCTCGACGCCGACACCGTGGCCAAGTTCCTCTTCACCTCCGGCACCACCGGCTCGCCCAAGGCGGTGATCCAGACCCAGCGGATGCTGTGTTCCAACCAGGTGATGATCAACGACAGTTACCGTTTCCTGAACCACGAACCGCCCGTGGTCTGCGACTGGGCGCCGTGGAACCACACGGCGGCGGGCAACAAGGTGTTCAACCTGGTGATCTACAACGGCGGCACCCTTTACATCGACGATGGCAAGCCGACGCCGAAGGACATCGGCCGGACCATCCGCAACCTGCGCGACGTCTCGCCCACCTGGTATTTCAACGTGCCGCTTGGCTACCAGATGCTGCTGGACGCGATGGAGCGTGACGCGGATCTGCGCAAGACCTTCTTCAAGCGAGTCAAGATGCTGATGTACGCCGGTGCGGGCATGTCGCAGCCGGTCTGGGACCGCATCACCCGCATCGCCGATCAAGAGGTCGAGGGCGGTGTCGTTCTGGCCACCGGCTTTGGCTCGACTGAAACCGGGCCCTTCTCGCTGATGTGCTGCGAAAAGCAGGAAACGGCGGGCAACCTGGGCGTGCCGTCGCGGGGCATCACCCTGAAACTGGCCCCCGAGGGCGGCAAGTACGAGGCGCGGGTGAAGGGGCCCAACATCACCCCCGGCTACTGGCGCAACGAAAAGCTGTCGGCCGAGGCCTTTGACGAAGAGGGCTTCTACCGCTTCGGCGACGCCTTCCGCTTTGTCGAGCCGGGCAACCCGGCGGCGGGCTTCTACTTCGACGGGCGCCTGGCCGAGAACTTCAAGCTGGCCTCGGGCACCTGGGTCGCCGTGGGCGCCCTGCGCGCGCAGCTGACCAATGACCTGAAGGGCCTGGCCTCGGACGTGGTCGTGGCGGGCGAGGGGCACACCGAACTGGGCGCGCTGGTGGTGCCCGACTGGGACGCCCTGGCGGCCATGGTGGATGAGGACGTCACCGACGAGGCCCTGCTGAACCATCCCAAGGTGCGCCGCGTGGCCGCCGACCTTCTGGATGCCCATGCGGCCCGGGCCACCGGCTCGGCCAGCCGGGTGACCCGGATGATGTTCCTTGAGGTGCCGCTGTCCTTCGAGAAGGGCGAGGTGACCGACAAGGGCTCTATCAACCAGCGGGCGGTGTTGCGTCACCGCGCCGATCTGGTCGAGAACCTGTGGTCCGAGGATCCGCGGGTGATCTCTTTGCATATGGAAAGGACCTGACACTATGAACCTTACGGATGCACATATCGCCGTCACCGGCGGCGGATCCGGCCTGGGCGCGGCCACCGCGCGCCGCCTGGCCAAGGCGGGCGCCAAGCTGACCATCATCGACCGCAACGCGGCGGCGGCAGAGGCCGTGGCGGCAGAGCTGGGCGGCGTGGCCAAGGCGCTGGACGTGGCCGACCCGGTGGCGGCGGAAACCGCCCTGGACGAGGCGATCGCGGCGCAGGGCCCCCTGCGGGGCCTCGTGAACTGCGCCGGTATCGGCGAGGCGGGCCGCGTCGTGGGCCGCGAAGGCCCGCTGCCCTACGAGGACTTCGAACGCACCATCCGCGTCAACCTGCTGGGCTCGTTCAACATGCTGCGGCTGGCCGCCGCGCGCATGGTGCCCTCGGATCCGCTGGCCGATGGCGAGCGCGGCGTGATCGTCAACACCGCCTCCGTGGCGGCCTTCGACGGGCAGATCGGCCAGGCGGCCTATTCGGCCTCGAAGGGCGGCATCGTCGCCATGGCCTTGCCGATCGCGCGCGAGCTGGCGAAGTTCGGCGTGCGGGTGAACACCATCGCGCCGGGCCTCTTCCTGACCCCGCTGCTGGAGGGCCTGGGCGAAGAGGTGCAGAAATCCATCGCCGCCACCATCCCCTTCCCGCAGCGCCTGGGCGACCCTGATGAATATGGCCGCACCGTGCAGTACATCTTCGAGACCGCCTATCTGAACGCCGAGGTGATCCGCCTCGACGGCGCCGTGCGGATGCAGGCCAAATGACGGCGGAGCTGATCTCCGACATCCTGCATCTGACCCCCGGCTGGGCCGAACAGGCCGCAGCTGCGGGGCTGGAGAGGGAAGACACCACGATGATCCTCGGCGAGGCCGCGCGCCTGGCCGAGGAGGTTCTGGCCCCCCTGGCAGGGCGCGCCGACGAAGAGGGCTGCCGGGTCGAGAACGGCCGGGTGCGCACCCCTGCGGGCTATGCCGAGGCGCTGGCCAAGCTGGGCGCCGATGGCTGGCTGGCCGCCGACCTGCCCGAGGACTTCGGTGGGCAGGGCCTGCCGACGGCGGTGCATGTGGCCGCCTCGCTGGCCTTTGAAGGCGCCGCGATGCCCTTCATGATGATCGGCGGCTCGACCCGGGCGGGCGCGCATTGCCTGATCGCCGCCGCGCCGGATCTGGCCGCCACCTGGGCGCCGAAACTGGCCTCGGGCGAATGGACCGCGACGATCTGCATTTCCGAACCCGACGCGGGCTCGGACGTGGGGCGCATCCGCACCCGGGCGGTGGATCTGGGTAACGGCCAGTGGTCGATCACCGGGCCGAAGTGCTGGATCTCCTTTGGCGATCACGACATGGCGGCGCGCATCGGCCACCTCTGCCTGGCGCGCACCGGCACGCCGGAAGAGGGCACGCGCGGCCTGTCGCTCTTCCTGGTGCCCGACGTAAAGGACGACGGCAGCCGCAACGCGATCCGGGTCGAGCGGATCGAGGAAAAGCTGGGCCTGCACGGCTCGCCCACCTGTGTCCTCAGCTTCGAGGGCGCCGAGGGGCAGATGGTGGGCGAACCGGGCCGGGGCCTGGTCACGTTGTTCCGCATGATCGAGCTGATGCGGCTGCAAACCGGCTGTCAGGGCGCGGGCCTGGCCCTACGCGCGGCGGCCCTGGCACGGCACTACGCGGGCGAGCGGTTGCAGGGCGGCAAGCCCTCGGAACCGCCGGTGCCGATCCTGTCGCACCCCGATGTGCGGCGTCAACTGCTGGACATGCAGTCCAAGGCGGCGCTGCTGGCGGCCCTGGTGGCCGAGGCGGCGGTGACCACCGACGCGGCCCGTGCGGGCGATGCCGAGGCCGAGATGCGCTCGGCCTTCCTTCTGCCGCTGGCCAAGAACTTCGGTGGCGAACTGGCCTTCGAGGTGGCCTCTGGCGCGGTGCAGGTGCTGGGCGGGGCGGGTTATACCCGCGAATGGCCCGCCGAACGCTATCTGCGCGATGCGCGGATCATCACCATCTACGAAGGCACGACGGGGATGCAGGGCCAGGACTTCCTGATGCGCCGCCTGCTGAAGGACGAAGGGCGCAGCCTTGACGCCTTCGCCCGCGCCGCCCGGGCCGAGCTGACCGCCTCGCCCCATGAGCCCGAGGCGGCCCGCGCCGCCGAGATGCTGGACCGCTTCATCGCCCTGGCCGACCGGCTGATGTCCTCGGGCGCGCCGGCGCAGGTCCTGCTGGGTCAGGCCGATGGCTATCTGCGCGCGGGCTGGGCCGCCGTGGCGGCGCTGATGGCCACGCGTCTGGCGGGGCTGGGCCCCGAGGGGCAGGGCTGGGCACGCTACCGCCTGCATTTCGCCGAAGCCGAGATGGTCCGGGCCGAGGCCGCCTGCACCCTGCCGCCCGAACTGCTGGAGGGGGTCGCCTAGGCGCTGCGCCGATCCGGTGCCAGGCTTTCGACGGGCAGCTACAGCAATGTGGCTGCCCGTTTGTCCCTGGCCCAAAGAGGCACCCGGCCCGCGTCGGGGTTAACAGCCGCAAAGATATATGGAGAAAGACCTTGAACGGTTGTTCGGCTTCGCGTCAGATGCTCAGACGGTGCCGTGTGGTTGGGGCCGTTGTGGTGTGAGTGACCTGTGTCTGAAGGACCTGTTGTGACATGAGTATGGATGTCGCGGCCCTGCGCAAGGGTACGCCGGCCCTGCCGGGCCTGGCGCATTTCAATGCGGCCAGCAGTGGCCTTGTGCCGTCGGAAGTGGTCGAGGTCCTGCAACTGCATCTGGCCGAAGAGGTGCGCACCTCGCCCCATGCCGCCGGGCTGGCCGCCGCCGAGGCGATCGAGAATGCCCGCGACGAGATCGCCTGGCTGATCGGCGCCTCTGCCCCCGAGATCGCCTTCACGACCGGCAACAGCGAGGGCTGGAACCTGGCCCTGCTGTCGATGCCGCGCTTTCGCCCCGGTGACCGGATCCTGGTGGGGGGCGGCGAATGGGGCGGCAATATTCTGACCCTGGCGCAGGAATGCGCCGCCGCGGGTGCCCGGCTGGAACGGATCCCGGAACTGCCTGATGGCCGGATGGACCTGTCGGGCCTGGAAGAGATGATCGACGACCGGCTGCGGCTGATCGCGGTGACCTGGGTCGGGGCGCATCTGGGCCATGCGGCGCCGGTGGCCCGCATCGGCCAGCTGGCCCGCGCCGCCGGGGTGCCCTTCCTGCTTGACGCGGCGCAGGCCGTGGGCGTGCTGCCGGTGGATGTGAACCGCATCGGCTGCGACGTGCTGTCGGCGGCAGGCCGCAAGGGGCTGCGCGGGCCCAAGGGCTCGGGCTTCCTCTTCGTGCGCGAGGGCTTTCTGGAAGAGCTGATGCCGCGCCCGATGAACCTGCGCGCCGCCTCTCTGGTGGCGGGCGAGGTGGTGCAGCGCCGCGATGGCGGCCGCTTCGAGGCGGCAGAATTTGCCCCGGCCCTGCGTTTGGGGCTGGGGGCGGCGGTGCGCCTGGCCAACCGCCTGGGCGCCGAGGCGATCCGCGACCGGGTGCTGACGCAGACTGACCGGCTGCGCGCCGCCCTGGCCGGGGTGCCGGGCCTGGTGCTGCGCGAAAGCGGCCCGGCGGAAAGCCATATCACCACCTTCTTCCATCCCCGGATCGCGCCGGAACAGCTGCAACTGGCCCTGGCACAGCGCGGGGTGACGATCAACACGGTCAACACCTCTTATGCGCCCTTCTCGACGGTGCCGATGCCCCAGGGCGCGGTCTGTCGCGCCTCGGTCAGCTATCTGACCAATGCCGAGGAAATCGCCCGCCTGACCGCTGCCTTGCAGGAGATCGTCCAGATCTTCCCCTAGGGCCAGGCGGGCAGGTCGGGGGCATAGCGGGCGCGCAGATAGCGGGCCAGGGCGGCAATGTCCGCCTCGGGCAGCTCGGCGGCAAAGCCCGGCATGTCGCGCAACGATGTGTTCAGCGGCGCCGCCAGCCCCTCGCGGATCACCGTCATCGCCGTCTCCGGCCCCGGCGCACGCAGCGCGGGCGACTGGCCCAGCGGGATCTGGGCGGCGGTCAGCAGATCGGCAAAGGCCGGTTCGTGGCAGCTGGCGCAGGCGCTCTCGAACAGGCGATGCATCCGGTCGGGGGCCGTGGGCAGGACGGGATCCGGCACCGGCACGGGCGCCCCCTCGGCCAGCGAGGCCAGGTAGGTGGCCATGGCGCCCAGATCCGCCTCGGGCAATTGCGACGTGCCTTCGATCACCTCGGCCATGGGGCCAGAGGCCGCCGAGAGGCCCGGCGCGCTGCCGGTTTTCAGATAGCGGGTCAGCGTCGCCACGTCCCAGCCGCGCGCACCCGCCTCGGGGCCCGTCAGGGCCGGGGCGAACCAGTCGCGGATCATCGCCCCGGTCAGCGGGCGGGCGCGGTCCTCGGCGCCAAGCGCGCCGCGCGGGCTGTGGCAGGCGGAACAGTGGCCCACCGTCTCCACCAGATAGCGGCCCCGGTTCCAGACCGCATCCTGCGCCGGGTCGGGGGCCAGCGTCTCGGCCCGGTGGAACAGCGCGTTCCAGGCCGCCATGGCCGGGCGCGGCACCTGCATCCGGGCGGCGGGCACCTCGGCCCGGACCGGCTCCAGCGACTGGATATAGGCGTAGAGGGCCTGAAGGTCGGCCTCGGCCATCCGGGCGAAAGAGGTATAGGGGAAGGCGGGGTAAAGGTTGCGCCCGTCGCGGCTGACGCCATGGCGCATGGCGCGGGCGAAGGCGGCATAGGACCAGCGGCCCAGCCCGGTCTCGGGGTCGGGCGTCAGGTTGGTGGAATAGACCGTGCCGAAGGGCGTCTCGACCGGCTTGCCGCCTGCGTTCCTCAGCCCGCCATTGGCGGTGTGGCAGGACGAACAGTTGCCAAGCGCAAAGAGCGTCTCGCCCCGCGCCAGTTGCTCCGCCGTGGCGGCGATCTGCGGTGTCACCGGCGCGATGGCGCGGTGCAGGGGCAGCGAGACCGCGCCCAGCCCCGCCAGCCCCAGCACCCCGATGGCCCCGGCGGCCAGGCGCGCGCGCAGCGGCAGGCGCGGCTTGCGCGGCGGCGGGGCGGGCAGGGCGGCGGCCTGCGATGTGGGGGCTGCGGTGCCAAGCGCGGCGCGCATCTTCTCTGGCGTGAAGGGCGCCTCGCGCATCCGCACCCCGGTGGCGTCGAAGATCGCATTAGCGATGGCGGCGGCGGCGGGCACGGCGGCGCTTTCGCCGACGCCCAGGGGCGGCGCCTCGGAGCGTTCCACCAGCAGGGTGCGGATCTCGGGCAGCTGCGGGAAGGTGGCGATGGGATAATCGGCAAAGCTTTGATCCGTCACCCGGATCTCGTCGAAACTGACCTCTTCGCTCAGCACCCGGCTGGCGGTCTGGATCACGTTGCCATGGATCTGCTGGCGCACCCCGTCGGGGTTGATCACCAGCCCCTGGTCCTGGCCGACAAAGACCCGGGTCAGGGTGACCTCGCCGGTCAGGGTGTCGACGGTGACATCGACGACCCAGGCGGCGGCGGCGGCGGCGACGCCCGGAAAGGGGCCGTGGACATAGGTGGCAAAAGCGAAGCCCTGGCCATAGGCCATGCGCCCCTCGCGGCGCAGGCGCGGACCGCCATGTTCGCTCCACCCCGCCTCCTCGGCGGTGCGGCGCACCAGCTCGGCCTGGCGCGGGTCGTCCATGTGGCGCAGGCGGAAGGCCACCGGATCCTCGCCCGCCTCCGCCGCCAGCTCGTCGATATAGCTTTCATGGGCGAAGGTATTGGGCAGCGCCGAGACGCCGCGCAGCCAGGCGGCACGGACGATGGGGGCCATGTCATGGGCCAGGATGCGGCGGTGCGGGATGCGGTAGGGCGGCACGGCGGTGCGGTCGCCCATGGTGTCGGGGCGCGGCTCGGGCGAGATCCGGCCTGTCAGCAGCAGCGCCAGGTTGGGGCCCCGGTTCGAGGGGTACCAGCTTTGGAAGTCGTAGGCGTGAAAGGCCTTCGCCGTGTCCAGACCGCCCCTGATCTCCATCAGCTGGGCGGCGCCCTTGGGTTCCCACAGGCTTTCCTGCGCCCGGGTCAGCTGCACCCGCACGGGCCGCCCGCAGGCGCGCGACAGCAGCAGCGCATCGCCCGCCACGTCATCGGCGCAGTTGCGCCCGTAGCAGCCGGCGGCCTGATGGCGGCGGATCTCGATCTGCTCTTCCGGCAGGTCCACCAGCAGCGCCAGATCACCGCGCAGCATGTGGGGGTTCTGGGTGCCCGACCAGACCAGCGGCGCGCCGCCGTTCCAGTCGGCCACGGCGCAGCTGGGCCCGATCGAGCCGTGCATGTGCCAGGGCCAGACATAGCGCCGGTCCAGCCTGTGCTCCGTCTCGGCCAGGCCAGTGTCGATGTCGCCGCTTTCCAGCAGCAGGCGCGGGGTGGCGGGCTGGGCCTTCAGGGTCTCGGCCACGTTCTCCATCTCGGGCAGGGGCGGCGGGCGGCGCCAGTCGACGGGAAGGGCCTCGGCAATGGCGCGCGCCTGGGGGGCGGTTTCGGCGAGAGCGGCCAGGAAATCGCCCTGGTGGTGCAGGCCCAGATAGCCGGGCATCCCCTCGACGGCGGCGGCGTCATAGCCGATCAGGCTGTGCCCGATGAAGGCGCCGCTGTCGCGGCCCGCATAGGGGGGGCGGATCACGTGGCCATGGACCATGCCGGGCAGGCGCACGTCCTGGATATAGTCGAACTCGGCCCGCAGTTTCGCGGGCAGGTCCAGGCGCGCGGCCTTGCGGCCCACCACGCGGTACTGGGCGGGATCCTTGACCGGCACGTCCTCGTCCAGGGGCAGGACCTGGGCCTGGTTCTGCAACAGCTGGCCATAGGGCAGGCGGCGGTCCTGCCACAGGCAGGCGCCGTCCTGGGTGGTGATCTCGGCCTCGGGCACGTCCCATTGGCGCGCTGCCTGGGCCAGCAGCCAGGCGCGGGCCTGGGCGGCGGCCTGGCGCAGGGGCCGGGCGGTGATCTGGATGGTTTCCGAGGCGATGGTCGGCCCCTGGTTCGGCGTATGGGCCGTGTCGCCCAGGTGGATGGTCACCGCCGCCAGCGGCAGGTCCAGTTCCTCGGCCACGATCTGGGTCAGGGCAATCCCGATGCCGGTGCCCAGATCCACATGGCCGTTATAGCCGGTGGCCTGGCCCTCGGGGGTCAGGGTCAGGAAGACCTCGCGGCCCTTGTCGCTGTCACGGTAGATAGTCAGGGCATGGGTCATGGCCGGGCGCTCCTCCGCCCTTGGGGGCCTCCTCGCGGGCGGCACGGCGGCTGGCGCAGGGTGCGGACGTCACGCATGGCGGGCCTCCCGCAGCAGCTCGGCGGCGCGGCGCACCGAGGCGACGATCTCCACATGCGCCCCGCAGCGGCAGAGGTTGTGGCGCAGGGCGGCGCGGATCTCGGCCTCGGTCGGGTCGTCATTGTCGCGCAGCAGAGTCGTGGCGCTCATCACCATACCGTTGAGGCAATAGCCGCATTGCGCCCCCTCCATCTCCTGGAAGGCCTGCTGGGCGGGGGACAGGGCGCCGGTTGCCGGATCGGCCAGCCCCTCCAGCGTGGTGACCGCCCGCCCGGCCACCCGTTCGGCGCGCAGCACGCAGGACCGCGCGGGCGCGCCATCCACCAGCACCGTGCAGGCGCCGCACTGGGCCAGGCCGCAGCCGTATTTGGGCCCGTTCAACCCCAGCTCTTCGCGCAGCTGGTCCAACAGCGACAGCCCCGCCGCCCCGCCGCAGGTCACCGCCCGCCCGTTGAGCGTGAAGCTCAGCTCGTCCCGCATCTGTCCTTCCCCGGGCGCAGGGCTGCGCCTCTCTCTCGCTGGCCCGGCCGCGTTTCCTTGCGGCGGGTAAATTGCTTGCACGCGAACAATGTCGCGAAACCTCCCCCAAGGCCAGAGCCAGTGAGCCACGGATGCGGCGGCGGCTCAAGTTTGACCTGCGGCTGCGTAAGAGCTGGGCAGGGGCGGCGGCGCGCCCGGGCGGGGCGGGGGCGGCGCGCCTGCCTCTGGCGCGCCCTGCCAGCCCCATCACGGCCCCGCCGCTTGACCGGCGCCGCCCGGGGGGGCATGAAGCCCCTGTTTTGCCCCTGCGAAGGAAGGAGCCTGCCTTGGCCCGCCGTCCCGTGTCCGATCCCGGCCAGCTTGACCGCGACCCCTCTCGCCGGGTGGGGGCGCTGCGCGAGCTGTGGCCCTTCCTGCGCCCCTATCGCCCGCTTCTGTTGGGGGCGCTTCTGGCGCTGGTGCTGACCGCCTCGGTCTCGCTGATCCTGCCCCTGGCGGTGCGCCGGGTGGTGGACAATTTCGAGGACGGCGCGGCGCAGATCCTGGATCAGTATTTCCTCGCCGCCATCGGCGTGGCGGCCCTGCTGGCCCTGGGCACGGGGCTGCGCTACACGCTGGTCACCACCCTGGGCGAACGCGTGGTGGCCGACATCCGCAAGGCCGTCTTCGGCCGCGTCATCGGCATGAGCCCGGCGTTCTACGAGACCACGATGACCGGCGAGGTCCTCAGCCGGATCACCACCGACACCACGCTGATCCAGTCGGTCGTGGGCTCTTCGGTTTCGGTGGCGCTGCGGAACGTGCTGATCTTCTTCGGCGGTTTCGTGATGATGCTGCTGACCTCGGCCAAGCTGACCGGCCTGGCCCTGCTGATCGTGCCGCTGGTGGTGGTGCCGATCCTGACCCTTGGGCGGCGCCTGCGCAAGCTCAGCCGCGAGAACCAGGACTGGATCGCCGAAAGCTCGGGCAATGCGTCAGAGGCGCTGTTGTCGGTGCAGACGGTGCAGGCCTTCACCCACGAGGCGCAAAGCCGCGCCGCCTTCGACAAGGTGACCGAGGCCAGCTATCGCTCGGCCATGCGGCGGATCCTGACCCGGGCGGTGATGACGGTGATCGTGATCTTCCTGATCTTCGCGGGCATCGTCGGCGTGCTGTGGATCGGCGCCAATGATGTGCGCAGCGAGGTGATGACCACCGGCGGGCTGGTGCAATTCGTGATCTATGCGGTGATGGTGGCGGGATCCGTCGCCGCCCTGTCCGAGATCTGGGGAGAGCTGCAACGGGCCGCTGGCGCCACCGAGCGGCTGGTCGAGCTGCTGACCGTCCGGGATGCAGTGCAGGATCCCGCCGCGCCCCTGGCGCCCCCCAGCCCCGCCGAGGGGCGCATCGCCTTCGAGGATGTCACCTTCCACTATCCCTCGCGCCCCGCCCGCGCGGCCCTGGACGGGGTCAGCCTGCGGGTGAACCCGGGCGAGACGGTGGCTGTGGTCGGCCCCTCGGGGGCGGGCAAATCCACCCTGATCCAGCTGATCCTGCGCTTCTACGATCCCGAAACCGGGGCGGTGACCCTGGACGGGACGGACCTGCGCCAAATGGCCCGCGACGCCTTCCGCCGCCATGTGGCCCTGGTGCCCCAGGATCCGGTGATCTTCGCCGCCTCGGCGCGTGACAACATCCGCTTCGGTCTGCCCGGCGCCAGCGATGCGGCGGTCGAGGCCGCCGCCCGCGCCGCCGCCGCCCATGAGTTCATCGAGGCCCTGCCGCAGGGCTACGACAGCCCGGTGGGCGAACGCGGCGTGATGCTGTCGGGCGGGCAGAAGCAACGGATCGCCATCGCCCGCGCCATCCTGCGCGACGCGCTGGTCTTGCTTCTGGACGAGGCCACCTCGGCCCTGGACGCGGAAAGCGAGCGCTTGGTGCAACAGGCGATCGAGACGGTGTCCGAGGGCCGCACCACGATCATCATCGCGCACCGCCTGGCCACGGTGAAACGCGCCGACCGGATCGTGGTGATGGAAGAGGGCCGCATCGTCGCCCAGGGCCGGCACGAGGATCTGGTGGCCGAGGGCGGCCTTTACGCCCGCCTGGCCCGGCTGCAATTCACCGACGGCGCCGAGGCGGCCTGAGGCCCCGCGCGGGGCGCTGTCGGGCGGGGTTCCGGCGCCCGTCCGCCCCCCGCCGACAGCCCGCGCCAGGCCCGTCCGGGGCCTGCGGGCCAGGGCTCTGGGTGGATACGCTAACGTAGGGGAAAGGCTGACTTCTCCATCATTTCTTCTCGCCAAGCGCCTTTCCATGCTAGGCTTTACGTCACGTTGCGGATCGGAGGGGAAACGCAGCGTCATGCTTGCCTTCAGGGCGGCGACAGAAAATCTAGCGAAGAGCGCAAGGAGGCGCGTGAGGCGATGGGAGGAGAACGCATGACCTTTACAGGCGTGCCGGATTGCAAGCGGATCGAAGCGGAAATGCCCTGGGAGGCCCGGGACGTTCCGAAGACGGTTTACGGAATGATCGAACGGACCACGGCGGCTTTTGGCGCCAACAAGGCCGTCACGTTCCAGCTTGAATCGGGGCCGAAGGACAAGGCCGAAACCCTGAGCTGGAGCCAGCTGAAGGGCAAGGTGGCGCAATGTGCCAACCTGTTCCGCGCCCTTGGCATCGGCGAGAATGACGTGGTCGCGCTGGTCATGCCCAATTCGATGGAAACCGTGATTGCCACCCTGGGCGGCATGACGGCGGGCATCGTCAACCCGGTCAACCCGCTGCTGGAACCCGAGCAGATCTCGGCCATCCTGCGCGAGACCGGCGCCAAGGTCGTGGTGACGCTGAAATCCTTCCCCAAGACGGATGTGGCGCAGAAGGTGGCGCAGGCGGTGCTGTTTGCGCCCAATGTGCGCACCGTGCTCGAGGTGGACCTGAACCGCTACCTCAGCCCGCCGAAAAGCTGGATCGTGCCGCTGATCCGCCCCAAGACGCCCGAAACCCATCACGCCGACGTGCTGAACTTCGTCGAGGAACTGGCCAAGCAGCCGACCGAACTGGCCTTCGCCGACAGCCAGACCGACCGCATCGGCGCCTATTTCCACACCGGCGGCACGACGGGGATGCCCAAGGTGGCGCGCCACCTGCATTCGGGGCTGGTCTACAACGCCTGGGTGGGGGCCTCGCTGCTTTACACCGAAGAGGACAGCATCATGTGCCCGCTGCCCCTCTTCCACGTCTTCGCCTGTCACGTCATGCTGATGGGAGCCTGCATGTCGGGGGCCCATGTGGTCTTCCCGACGCCCGCGGGCTATCGCGGCGACGGGGTCTTCGACAATTTCTGGAAGCTCTGCGAGCGCTACAAGACGACCTTCATCGTCTCGGTGCCAACCGCGATCTCGGCGCTGATGCAACGTCCGGTGGATGCCGATATCTCGACGGTGAAGCTCTGCTTCTCTGGCTCGGCGCCCCTGCCGGTGGAGCTGTTCAAACGCTTCGAGGCGGCGGCCGGCCTGAAGATCCTCGAAGGCTACGGGCTGACCGAGGCCACCTGCCTGGTGTCCTGCAACCCCGACCAGGGGGTGCGCAAGAACGGCTCGGTCGGTGTGCCCTTCCCCTATACGGACGTGCGCATCCTGACCACTTCGGGCGGCGGCGAACCGCGCGAATGCGGCGTGGATGAAGTGGGCGAGATCTGCGTCGCCAACCCCGGCGTCTATGCGGGCTCGACCTACACCGAAGAGGCGAAGAACCGCGAGCTCTTCCACTATGACCGCTACCTGCGCACGGGCGACCTGGGCCGTCTGGATGCCGATGGCTATCTCTTCATCACCGGACGCGCCAAGGATCTGATCATCCGCGGCGGCCACAATATCGACCCGGCCGAGATCGAAGAGGCGCTCCTGGCCCATACCTCGGTCGCCTTCGCGGGCGCCATCGGCCAGCCCGACGCGCGCACCGGCGAGCTGCCCTGCGCCTATGTCGAGCTGGTGGCGGGCGCAGAGGTCACCTCGGAAGAGCTGCTGGCCCACTGCAAGGTGCACGTCCACGAGCGCGCCGCCATCCCGAAATATGTCGAGGTGATGGACGAGCTGCCCAAGACCGCCGTCGGCAAGGTGTTCAAACCCGCCCTGCGCAAAAGCGCGATCCAGCGGGTCTACAACGCCGCCCTGGCCGAGGCAGGCATCCCGGCCAAGGTGGTCGAGGTGGTGGACGACAAGAAACGCGGCCTGACCGCCCGCATCGCCCCCAAGGGCGAGGTGGACGAAGCCGCGCTGAAAACCCTGCTGGGTAATTTCACCAACCCCTGGGAATGGGCCGAGGACGTGTCGGAACCGGCCTGAGCCGTCCGGTCGGTTCCTGGCCGAACGAAATGAGGAAAGCCCCGGTCGTTTGATCGGGGCTTTTTGCTTGGGGTTTCCCCTGCGGGGAAAGCCTCCGGCGGGAGTATTTATGGCCATCGAATGGAAGGGGCGAGGGCACCCCGGCGGCAAAGGAGGTCGCCCCCCTGCCTCCATTCGGCGGCTGGAAATACTCTGGGGGGAGTCGCGCCGAAGGCGGGGCGGGGGGCAAGGCCCCCCCTCTTCGGTCCCTCTGCCGCCTTCCGGCAACGGGGGGCAAGGCGCCCCTCGCGGAAAAGAGAAAGGCTCCCCCGCATCGCTGCGGGGAAGCCCTCATTCTTCTGTCGCTGTCGCGCGGGGTGCGCGCGATCAGGCGATGTCGAACCGGTCGGCGTTCATCACCTTGGTCCAGGCCGCCACGAAGTCGGTCACGAACTTCTGGCCCGCGTCGTCCTGGGCATAGACCTCGGCATAGGCGCGCAGGATCGAGTTCGAGCCGAAGACCAGGTCCAGCCGCGACGCCGTGCCCCGGATCTTGCCGGTCTGGCGGTGGCGGATCTGATAGCTGCCATCCTCGGCCGCGACCCAGGTGTAGGTCATGTCGGTCAGCGTGGTGAAGAACTCGGTGGTCAGCGCGCCGGGCGTCTCGGCGAAGACCCCGTGGCGGCTGCCGCCGTGGTTGGCGCCCATGGCGCGCATCCCCCCCACCAGAACCACCATTTCCGGCGCCGTCAGACCCATCAGCTGCGTGCGATCCAGCATCAGCTCTTCGGGGGCCACCGCATAGTCCTTCTTCAGCCAGTTGCGGTAGCCGTCGTGGATCGGCTCCAGCGGTTCGAAGCTTTCGGCGTCGGTCATCTCGTCCGTGGCGTCGCCCCGGCCCGGTGCGAAGGGCACCGTCACGTCGACGCCTGCCGCCTTGGCGGCCATCTCGACGCCGAGGTTGCCCGCCAGCACGATGGTATCGGCCACCGAGGCGCCGAACTGCGCGGCCAGGGGTTCCAGCACCGACAGGACGCGCGCCAGGCGGTCAGGCTCGTTGCCCTCCCAGTCCTTCTGCGGTGCCAGGCGGATGCGGGCGCCATTGGCCCCGCCGCGCATGTCGGACCCGCGATAGGTGCGGGCGCTGTCCCAGGCGGTGGTGACCATATCCTGAAGCGACAGGCCCGAGGCTGCAATGGCCGACTTCAGCCCGCCGATATCATAGCCCGTGGCGCCTGCGGGGATCGGATCCTGCCAGATCAGATCCTCGGCGGGCACATCGGGGCCGACATAGCGGACCTTGGGGCCCATGTCGCGGTGGGTCAGCTTGAACCAGGCGCGGGCAAAGGTGTCACGGAAGTACGCGGGATCCGCCATGAATTTCTCGCAGATGGCGCGGTAGGTCGGGTCGACCTTCATCGCCATATCCGCGTCGGTCATCATCGGGTTGTTGCGCTTCGTCGGGTCCGAGGCATCGCGGGGCTTGTCCTCTTCCTTGATCTCGACGGGTTCCCACTGCCAGGCACCGGCGGGGGATTTGCGCAGCTCCCATTCATGGCCGAAGAGCATGTCGAAGAAGCCCATGTCGAACTTGGTGGGCTCGGTCGTCCAGGCGCCTTCCAGGCCAGAGGTCACCGCATTGGCCGCCTTGCCGCCCATGTTGGGGTTCACCCAGCCCATGCCCTGGGCCTCGGGGCCTGCGGCCTCGGGGTCGGGGCCCAGGGCCTCGGCATCGCCATTGCCATGGGTCTTGCCGACGGTGTGGCCCCCGGCGGTCAGCGCCACGGTTTCCTCGTCGTTCATTGCCATGCGGGCGAAGGTCTCGCGCACCTGGGCGGCGGTCTTCATCGGGTCGGGCTTGCCGTTCACCCCTTCGGGGTTCACGTAGATCAGGCCCATCTGGACGGCGGCCAGGGGGTTTTCCATGGTCTCGGGCGCGTCCACGTCCTCATATCGCGTGTCCGAGGGCGCCAGCCATTCCTTCTCGGCGCCCCAATAGGTGTCCTTCTCGGGGTGCCAGATGTCGGCCCGACCAAAGGCAAAGCCGAAGGTGTCCAGACCCATGTCCTCATAGGCGACGGTGCCCGCCAGGATGATCAGGTCGGCCCAGGAAACCGCATTGCCGTACTTCTTCTTGATCGGCCACAGCAGGCGGCGGGCCTTGTCCAGGCTGACGTTGTCGGGCCAGGAGTTCAGCGGCGCGAAGCGCTGGTTGCCGGTGCCGCCGCCACCGCGACCATCGGCCAGGCGGTAGGACCCCGCCGCGTGCCAGGCCATGCGGATCATCAAGCCGCCGTAGTGGCCCCAGTCCGCCGGCCACCAGTCCTGGCTGTCGGTCATCAGCGCGTGCAGATCGGCCTTCAGCGCCGCCACGTCGAGGGTTTTCAGCGCTTCGCGATAGTCGAAACCGGCCCCCATCGGGTCCGTCTTGCGGTCATGCTGGTGCAGGATGTCAAGGTTCAGCGCGTTCGGCCACCAATCGGTGACCGAGGTCCCGCTGGATGTCATCCCCCCATGCATCACCGGGCATTTGCCGCCCGTGTTCACGTCGTTTCCGTCCATTGTCTGTCTCCTGGTCGATGCTGCGTCTCTCTGGCGACCGCCGCGCCCGGCCCGGTCGGGTGGGGCAGGGCGGTCTCTCCTCCTCTTGCGCGTCTCAACGGGTAGCAGGGCGCTTTCATAAGGTACAATTGGATTTGTAAAAGTTCTAAATAGGATTTTGTTATCGCCAGGCGCCGCAGCCCCGGTGCGCCGCCCGGGCCTGGGCCACGCGGGACAGGGGGCGCGGGCCAAGGGTCTGGCGTCACGGCCTTTTCTGCGCGGGCTCGGGTGACAATCCCGCGGGGCGCGGCTAGGGTCGCGCCGAATGTCCAGCGGAGGCCCGCCCGTGTCCGGATCAGCCAAGCCCCAGAATGGACGGGTGCGCCCGGCCGAGACCAATATCGCCGACCTGCGCGCCTTCGTGGCGGTGGTCGAGCAGGGCTCTTTCTCGCGCGCGGCGGCGCATCTGGGGATCAGCCAGCCCACCGTCTCGGTGCGGCTGCAAAACCTGGAGGATCACCTGGGGCTGCGGCTGATCGACCGGCGCCAGAGTGGCGCCGTGCCCACCGAGACGGGGCGCCCGGTTTACAACCGCGCCCGCCGCCTGCTGACCGAGGCCGAAGAGTTCGAGACCACCGCCCGCGAGCTGGAGGCGCTGCAAAAGGGCCATCTGCGCATCGGCTTCACCTCGCCCTCGACCACCCTGTCGATTGTCGGGGAATACCGCCGCGCCAATCCCGGGGTGGACCTGGAACTGGTGCAGTACAACACCTGGGATCTGCAAGCGGCGCTGAAACGCGGCGAGGTGGACCTGGGGGTGATGACCCTGTTCGAGCCGCTGCCCGAACCCTTCCTGTGCCTGCGCGTCCTGCCGCAGCGCCTGGCGGCCATCGTGCCGCGCAACCACCCGCTGGCGGTGGCGGGGCCGGTGCCCTGGGCGGCGCTGCTGGACCAGCCGCTGGTGCTGCGCAAGCCGCCCTCGATGACCTTCTCGCAGATCGAGCGCGAGCTGTCGCAGCGCGGTCGCGCCATGACGCCCTACCTGTCGCTGCCCTCGCGCGAGGCGGTGAAGGACGCGGTGATCGCCGGGCTGGGGGTCGGGCTGATCTATGCCTCGGAAGTGGGCGAGGACCAGCGCCTGGCCACGGTCGAGATCGCCGACGCCGCCGAGGGCACGGCCCTCTACGTGGTGGCCTTCGACGATGTGCAGGGGCTGCCGGCGGTCTCGGCCTTCCTGGACTGCGCGCGGATGTTCCTGCGCTAGGCCGCCCCGAAGCGCCTCCCCACCCCTGATTGTCCCGGAAACCCCGGACTGGACCGCCCCGGCGGGGCCGTTGTCATGGTCTTGTCATTCTACATTTAAATCATCGTCACCAAGGTCATTAATAAGACCTATAGCAAAGGCGGGCGTCATGATCCGCCGGACAGTGAAAGGACACCCGCATGTTGGATGCATTCGCAGCCCCGGGCCGCTTCTGGCGCGGCAATCTTCATGGTCATTCCAACCGTTCCGATGGCGCGCTGAGCCCGGAAGAGGTCTGCGCCACCTATCGCGCGGCGGGCTATGATTTCACCTGTGTCACCGATCACTTCCGGCCCAACTACGACTTCCCCATCACCGACACGACCCAGTGCCGCACCGACGGGTTCACCACGCTGATTGGCGCCGAGCTGCACGCGCCCGACACCTCGCGGGGCGAGCATTGGCATATCCTGTCGGTGGGCCTGCCCTTCGACTTTGCCCCGCCCGCCGAGGATGAAACCGGCCCCGAACTGGCGCGCCGGGCGCGGGACGCGGGGGCCTTCATCGCCATCGCCCACCCCCATTGGTATCAGCTGCAAGCCGAGGACGGGCTGGCGCTGGACGCGGCCCATGCGGTGGAACTGTACAACCACACCAGCCAGGTGAACTGCGACCGGGGCGACGGCATCGTCTTTTACGACGACATGCTGATGCACGGGCTGCGCCTCACGGCCATCGCCACCGACGACAGCCACTTCAAGGCCGACGACGCCTTCGGCGGCTGGGTCATGGTCAAGGCGGAAGAGAACACGCCCGAGGCCCTGCTGGCGGCGCTGAAGGCCGGGCGGATGTACGCCAGCCAGGGCCCCGAGATCCACGACATCACCCGCGAGGGCGACGAGCTGGTCATCACCTGCTCGCCCGCCGCCACCATCGCCCTGCTGGGCCCCGTTTCGATGAATGCGCGCCAGCATGGCCGCAACCTGACCCGTGCCCGCCTGCCGCTCACCAAGTTCCTGGGCAGCTGGGCAAGGGTGGCGGTGACCGATGCCTCTGGCCGCCGCGCCTGGACGAGCCCGCTGTGGCTTGACCTCTGATCTTTGATCCCTCTCCTACAGGAGCCAATCCGATGAAATCCTTCCTGACCACCACCGCGCTGGCGCTGACGCTGGTTGCCGGGGCCGCCCAGGCGCAGGACCTGCGCGTGGCGCTGTCGACCTTCGAGGCCCGCCTTGATCCGCAGGACACGACCGGCAACTCCGGCGCGCCCTTCCTCTATCAGATCTTCGATACGCTGATCGAACGCGACAGCTTCTCGAACCCGCTGACCTTCAAGCCGGGCCTGGCCACCGCCTGGACCCAGATCGACCCCACCACCTGGGAACTGACCCTGCGCGAGGGCGTGACCTTCCACAATGGCGATACCTTCGACGCCCATGACGTGGAATTCTCGCTGGACCGCATGTTCCACCACGAAGACCCCGAGTTCTTCTCGGCCTGGGGTCGCTGGGCCTATAACTTCGCCGATGTCGAGGTGGTCGACGACATGACCGTGCGCATCACCACGCACCGCCCCGAACCGCTGTTCGAGACGCTGATGTCGGCGCGGTCCTTCGGCATCGTGTCGAAGGAATACTACGAAGAGAAGGGCTTTGACGATGCGGCCCTGGCGCCCGTGGGCACCGGCCCCTACCAGGTGACCGACTTCACCCCCGACGAAAAGCTGCGCATGACGCGCTTCGACGGCTACTGGGGCCCCCCGGCGGCGCTGGACAGCGTCGAGATGTACCACGTGCCCGAAGTGGCCTCGCGGGTGACCGGCATGGTCAATGGCGAGTTCGACCTGGCCACCAACATCCCCCCCGATCAGGCCCCGTCGCTGGATGTCGAGGGCGTCAAGACCATGGGCGTGACCTGGCCGATGTTCCACGTCTACGTGCTGGCCATGAACACCGCGCCCACCGACAACCCGCTGGTGCGTCGCGCCATGCGCCTGTGCACCGACCGCCAGGCCCTGGTGGACGGTCTGTGGGAAGGCAAGGCCGGCACGCCGACCGCGCACCAGTTCCCCGAATACGGCGCGCCGCTGTATATGGACGATCTGGAAACCATCAAATACGACCCCGAAGCGGCCAAGGCCCTGCTGGCCGAGGCGGGCTATGACGGTGCGCCGATCATCGCGCAGTTCCCCAACTCCTACTACCTCTACGGCGATCTGGCCGCCCAGGTCATTCAAAGCCAGTGGGCCGAGTGTGGTCTGAACCTGCAGATCGAGGAAGTGGACAGCCTGGATTACGAGCGGCTGAACATGCGCGGCTGGTCGAACCCGATGTATTACCCCGACCCGATGGGCGCCATGGACAC
The DNA here is from genome assembly GCF_050897975.1 of Pseudooceanicola aquaeponti. Taxonomy (NCBI): domain Bacteria; kingdom Pseudomonadati; phylum Pseudomonadota; class Alphaproteobacteria; order Rhodobacterales; family Paracoccaceae; genus Pseudooceanicola; species Pseudooceanicola aquaeponti. The sequence goes on along the minus strand of NZ_JBPAXY010000008.1, from coordinate 166,981 downwards.
CCATTGGTCCGAGAAGTCCTGGACCGTGTCGCGCAACCTGTGGACGCCGCAGTCCCCCGAGTGGGCGCCGACCTATGAGACCGCCCGTTTCGCCACCGATCCGCAGGAACGCCGCGCCGCCTACAAGAAGCTGCTGGAGCTGTCGGAAGAGGAGTCCGGCTGGCTGCTGCTCTACAAGCCGCACGAGCTTTACGCGATGCGCGAGGACATCTCCTTTGAGGTGCCGATTGCCCAGCGTCCCTATGTGCTGCCGCTGCGCGGTGGCGAGATCGACCTGGGCGATTGATCCCGGACCCCGTGACAGGACCCCGGGCGGCCACGCTGCCGCCCGGGGCCGGCCTGCCCTCAACGGATCCCTGCCATGCTGCGTTTCCTTGCCCTGCGTTTCGGCCGTGCGCTGATCACCATCTCGGCGGTGCTGGTGATCGCCTTTCTGACGGTGCGCCTGTCCGGCACGCCCTTTGAACAGATGTATCCCGACGGGCTGACCGAAGAGATGGAGGCGGCGCTGAACGCCAAGTACGGCCTGGATCTGCCGCTGTGGCAGCAGTTCTGGAACTACCTGCGCGAGGTCGCCCAGGGGGATTTCGGCCGCTCTCTCGACAATCGCCAGAAGGTGGTCGAGATCTACGCCTCGCGCATCGGGTTCACCCTGCAAATCGGCGCCCTGGCGCTGGTGCTGGCCACCGCCGTGGGGATCCCGCTGGGCGCCTATGCCGCCCTGCGCCGCACCGCTCCGGGCGCCCGGGCGGGGATGAGCTTTGCCTTCCTGGGCTATGCCCTGCCGCATTTCGTCATCGGGATCGGGATGATCCTGCTGTTCGGCTATTACCTGCGGCTTCTGCCCACCACCGGGCTGGACAGCCCGGCCCATTACATCCTGCCGGTGATCACCCTGTCGATCCCGATGATCGCCAGCCAGGCGCGGTTCATGCGCGCGGCCACCCTGGATGCGATCAGCTATTCCCACGTGCTGACGGCGCAATCCATGGGGCTGAAGCGCGGCCCGCTGGTGCGGCGCCATATCCTGCGCAATGCCATGCTGCCCCTGGTCACCGTGCTGGGGCTGGAGGTGGCGGGGCTGCTGAACGGGTCGATCTTCGTCGAGACGGTCTTTTCCCTGCCCGGCGTCGGCCGGGTTCTGGTGGGGGCGGTGAAGGCGCGCGACTTCCCGGTGCTGCAATTCGGTGTCATCGCCTATGCCGCCATCGTGGTGGTGGTGAACCTGATCGTCGATCTTCTGTATGTCGTGGCCGACCCCCGGGTACGGCTGGAGGAATGAGCCCATGAGCCTGCTCGACGATCCCGCCCCCAAAAGCGCCGCGCCGCAGCCGGACGCGCCCGCCCGGCCCGAGGCGCCCGCCGCCGTCGCCTCTGCCGCGCCCACGCCCGCGCCCCTGCGCCATCCGCTGCGCTTTCGCTGGGACAAGCTGACCCTGGCGGGGCTGGGCCTTTTGCTGATCATCGCCGCGGGCGCCGCGGCGCCCCTGCTGGCGCCCTATGATCCCGACGCTGTGGCGCTGCTGGCGCGCAACCGGCCCCCGGCCTGGCTGGCTGGCGGCAGCGCCGAGCATCTCTTCGGCACCGACAACCTGGGCCGCGATCTGCTGTCACGCTGCCTGTTCGGCATCCGCACCAGCTTTGCCATCGCCAGTATCGGCCTGATCTTCTCGGCCTGCCTCGGCATCGCCATCGGCGTGGCGGCGGGCCTGGGCGGCGCGGTGGTGGACCGGGTGTTGATGACCCTGGTCGATGTCTTCCTGACCCTGCCCAACCTGCTGTTGATGCTCTGCGGCGTGGCCCTGCTGGGCACCGAGACCTGGGTGCTGGTGCTGATGATCGGGCTGGTGAAATGGGAAGGCTATGCCCGGCTGGTGCGCGGCCAGGTCCTGGCCCTGCGCGAACAGGGCTATGTCGAGGCCGCCCGCACCCTGGGCGCCTCGGGCTGGCAGGTGGCCTGGCGCCATATCCTGCCCAACCTCGCCTCGCCGCTGGTGGTGATCCTGACCCTGGCCTTCCCGGGCGTCCTGCTGATGGAGGCGGGCCTGTCCTTCCTCGGTGTCGGCGTGCAGCCCCCCACCTCGTCGCTGGGCCGGATGATCGGCGACGGGCGCGATTACCTGATCCATTCCTGGTGGATCTCCGGAATGCCGTCGCTGGTCATCGTCGTCATCACGCTGCTGTTCCAGCTGATCGGTGACGGGCTGCGCGACCGTTTGGATGTGCAGATTGATGACTGACCCTGTCCTGCCCCCCGATTTCCCCGCCCCCGATCTGCTGGCGCCCGCGCTTCTGGCGGCCTCGGCAGGCGGGGCCGCGCCGCTGCTGTCCGTGCGCGACCTGGCGGTGCGGTTCGACACCCTGGGCGGACCCTTGCAGGCGGTGCGGGGCGTCTCGCTGGACATCCGCCCGGGCGAGACCCTGGCCCTGGTGGGCGAAAGCGGCTCGGGCAAATCGGCCTTCGCCCGGGCGCTGTTGCAGATGAACCAGCCGCCCTTCACCACCAATCGCACCCATATCCAGGGGCAGGCGACCCTGACCCTGGCAGGCAGCCGCACCGATCTGGTGGGGGCCGCGCCCGAGGCGCTGAACGCGGTGCGCGCGCGCCAGGTGGCGATGGTCTTTCAGGATGCGCTTTCGGCGCTGAACCCGGTGCTGCGTATCGGCGCGCAGCTGGCCGAGGCGCTGGCGGCGGCGCATCCGGGCCTGGGCCGGGCCGAGGCCCGCGCCCGCTGCCTGCGGATGCTGGAAGAGGTGGGCATTCGCGATCCGCAGGCCCGGCTGCGCCACTATCCGCACCAGCTGTCGGGGGGGCAGCGGCAGCGGGTGATGATCGCCATGGCGATGATCCGTGAACCGGCCCTGCTGATCGCCGACGAACCCACCACGGCGCTGGACGTGACGGTGCAGGCCAGGATCCTGACCTTGCTGCGCCGCCTGCGCGAGGCGCGCGGGCTGGCGATGCTGTTCGTCACCCATGACCTGGGCGTGGTCGAGCGGATCGCGGACCGGGTCGCGGTCATGTACGCGGGCCAGGTGGTCGAGACCGGCCCCATGGCCCGGGTCTTTGCCGCGCCGCGCCATCCCTATACCGCCGGTCTGCTGGCCAGCCGCCCCGGGCACCGGCACCGGGGCGAGGGGCTGCGCGGCACCGCCCCCGATGCCCGCCATCTGCCCCCGGGCTGCGCCTTCGCCCCGCGCTGTCCGCGCGCCGGGGCCGACTGCGCCCGCCCGCCCGCCTTGCTGGACGGCGTGCGCTGCATCAGGCCCCAGACATGACGGCCCAGACAGGAAGACCCCGACCATGAGTGCGATTTCCCTGACCGACGTCACCGTCACCTTCGGCGGCGGGCTGCTGCGCCGCCAGGCGCCCTTTACCGCGCTGCGCGGCGTGACCCTGTCGGTGGCCCCCGGCGAAACCCACGGGCTGGTCGGCGAAAGCGGCTCCGGCAAGACCACCCTGGGCCGCGTTGTGCTGGGCTTGCAGGGGATGGAGGCAGGCCGGGCCGAGGTGGCGGGCGCGGCCCCCGACGCCCTGCCGCGCGGCCTGCGCCGCAGCTTCCGGCGCCGGGTGCAGTGCGTCTTTCAGGACAGCGCCGCCTCGTTGGATCCACGTTTGACCATCGGCCGGTCGGTGCGCGAGGGGCTGGACATCCACCGCCTGGGCTCGGTCGAGGCCCGCGAAGAGGCGGTGCGCGAGATGCTGCTGCGCGTTGGCCTGAGGCGCGACCATGCGGAGCGCTATCCGCATGAGCTGTCGGGCGGGCAGCGTCAGCGGGTGAACATCGCCCGCGCCCTGGTGCTGCGCCCCGAGGTGCTGGTGGCGGACGAGCCGGTTTCGGCGCTGGACGTCAGCGTGCAGGCCCAGGTGCTGGATCTCCTGGCCGATCTTCAGGCCGAGATGGGGCTGACGATGCTGTTCATCTCTCATGACCTGGGCGTGGTGCGCGAGATCTGCCGCAGCGTTTCGGTGATGACCGAAGGGCAGATCGTGGAAAGCGGCCCGGCGGAACAGATCTTTGCCGCGCCGCGCCACGGCTATACCCAGGCCCTGCTGGCCGCGATCTAGGCGCAGGCCGGGTCGGGGGAGGGCCGGGGTAGGGCTGGGGCAGGGAGCGGGCCGGGGCCCGCCGCCCCTGCGGTCAGCCGCAGACCTCGGCCAGCCAGGCGCAGATGGCGCGCAGCCGGGCCTCGCTGTCGGGGCAGTATTCCAGCGCCCGCAGGTAGCCATGGATCAGCCCCTCGCCCGCGTCCAGCGTCACCGGCACCCCGGCGGCGCGCAGCGCCTCGGCATAGGCCGCGCCGCTGTCGCGGATCGGGTCGCATTGCGCCAGGGCCACGAAGGCCGGCGGCAGGCCCGCGTGGCTGGGGGCCGCCAGGGGCGCCACGCGCGGATCGCTGTGCCGCGCCTCGGGGTCGGGGCAGTACATGGCGTTGACCGCCTCCATCCCCGCCACCTTCAGCAGCGGCCCCTCGGCATTCTCGGCGTAGGACGGGCGGGACTGGTCGAAATCGCAGGCCGGGTAGATCAGCAGCTGCGCACAAAGCGCCAGCCCCTCGTCGCGCGCCGCCAGGGCGGCGGCGGCGGCCAGGTTGCCGCCCGCGCTGTCGCCGCCGATGGCGATCCGCGCCGGATCAATCCCCAGCGAGGCCGCCTGGGCATGGGCCCAGCGACAGACCGCCAGCACCTGAAGATAGCCCTTGGGGAAAGGGTGTTCCGGGGCCAGGGCATAGTCGACCGAGATCACCGTCTGCCGGTTCCAGGCGGCGATGCGCGCGGTGATGTCCCAATGGGTTTCCGGGCTGCCCTGCATCCAGGCGCCGCCGTGCATGTAGATCAGCGCGGGCTGGCGGTCGCCGCCCTCCGCATGGCGGAACAGGCGCACCCGCACCGGGCCGCCCTCGCTGTCGATCCAATGCTCTTCGTCGGTCTCGACCTCGGGCGGGGTGGGCAGGCGCATGTCGCGGGCGATGCCCTCGAAATGGCGGCGCCGGTCGGCGGGGGTGGCCCCGGGCGCCAGGCTGGCCCATTTCTCGTCCCAGACCTCCAGAAAGCGGAAGATGTCGGGGTTGATCACCCGTCGTTCCTCCCTCGGGCGGGGCAGTTCGCCTTCCGCCGACAGCCCCGGTTTCATCACCAGCCCCAGGATCATGTCGCCCACATGGCGGCGCAGCATGTGCTGGCCGCGCTCGGTGAACAGTTCCTGGCCGAAGATCTTCGAGAAGGTGGCGCGGTTCGACACGTTGAAGACCGACACCGCCGAGATGTGCCAGTGCAGTTCCAGCGCCGTCAGCCCGCGCCGGAACAGCCCGGCGGCGACGCCGCGCCGGTAGATGTCGTCCAGCAGCCGGATCACTGACGAATTCTTGCCCGCGATCGCATCCGAGGCGTTCATATGCTCGCCCAGGTGGACGTTCTCGATCATCACCAGGCGGACGAAATCGGTATTGTGGCGGTGGTGGTCGAAGGTGAATTCGGCCAGCTGGCGCAGCGCCGCGACCGGGTTCAGCGCCGCCAGATCCAGCGCGTCCTCGCCCTGGCGCATCCGAGAATAGGCATCCTCCAGCACCGCGCGATAGAGTTTGTCCTTGTCGCCGAAATAGTAATAGATCATGCGCTTCGACGTGCGGGTGCGGGCCGCGATCTCGTCCACGCGCGCGCCGGAAAGTCCTTGCGTGGCAAAGACTTCGCGGGCGACTTGCAGGATGTTCCTGCGCACCGCGTCCGGATCTTGTTTCCAGCCGCGACGCGTGCCGTCGCCGCCTGCCTCCCCCTCGGCCATATGCTCCTCCGTTGCTGGCATCCCGCCGGGATTGTCTAGCCCATACGGCCGCGCAAGGAAACGCACGACCTGCCGCGTTTTGAACCGTGGCGAACAATCTGTTGACATAATTAACCGCACAGAACAATGTGTCGTCAAGAACTACGGCCCGCGCGGGCCGACAGGACCTGACGGGAGGAGGTGCGGCAGTGCCGCAAGACGAGACTTTGAAACCGGTTGTCGGCAAGGATACCCCTGTGCGCATTGGCCTTCTGGGACGCGGCATCGCCGCATCGCGGACCCCGCGGATGCATATGGCGGCGGCCTCGGCCCTGGGTCTGGACTTCGATTACAAGCTGATCGATTCGCAGGTTCGCGACCTGCCCGAAGACGCGGGCGCGATCCTCGACCTGCTAGAGGGCGAGGGCTTTACCGGGCTCAACGTTACCTATCCCTACAAGCGGGCCGTGCTGGCCCATATGGACGAGCTGTCCGAGGCCGCGGCCAATGTGGGCGCGGTGAATACGGTCGTCTTCCGCGATGGCAAGCGCTTTGGCCATAACACCGACCACTGGGGCTTTGGCGAAAGCCTGCGCCGCAACCTGGCCGATGCGCCGCGCGACCGCGTGGTGATGATCGGCGCGGGCGGGGCCGGGGGCGCCGTGGCCCATGCCCTGCTGGACGCCGGGGTCGGCACGCTGGCGGTGGCCGATATGTCGCCCGAGCAGGCCGCCGCCCTGGTGGCCACCCTGACCGACCATTACGGCCCTGGCCGCGCCGAGGTGGCGGGGGATCTGCCCGCCGCCTGCGCCGCCGCTGACGGGCTGGTCAACTGTACCCCCATGGGCATGGACAAGCATCCCGGGATGCCGGTCGCCGCGACCGACCTTCGTCCCGATCTCTGGGTCGCGGATATCGTCTATTTTCCGCTGGAAACGGAACTGCTGCGCACCGCGCGCGCCCTGGGTTGCCGGGTTCTGCCCGGCTCGGGCATGGCGCTGTTTCAGGCGGTGCGGGCCTTCCGGCTCTTTACCGGGCTGGAGCCGGACAATGATCGGATGTGGGAGGCATTCCGGTCATTTGACACGGGGCAGGCATAGGCACACGCCGGGCAATCGTGAGGGAGGAAGACATGACACATAGCAGATGGAAGGCCGCCCTGTGCGCGCCGGGCAGGGCGGCAGGCCCCGTCCGCCAGACCTTCCGCACAGCGACGGTTTCGCAGGACCGGCCCGAGGGCGTCCTGGAGGCAATCAACGGCCTTTGAGGCCTCTTCATATGGTTCCGGGGGCGGCGAAACGCAGCGCCGCCGGGGCTTTTGGCAATCCGCACCCAAGGTAAGCGAACGGGGGGGACATGGAGCGACTAAAGACCATAGCGGGATGGGGCAGGGCCGGGGCCGAGGTGATCCTGGCGCTGATCCTCGGCTCTCTCTTCCTGAGTTTCCTGGTGCAGATCGTGTTCCGCTACGTGCTGAACCTGCCGCTGGGCTGGACGGTGGAATATGTCTCTATCGCCTGGCTGTGGGGGATCCTCTTCGGCTATGCCTTCGTGGTGCGCGAGGCGGATGTGATCCGGCTCGACATCATCTACGCCGCGCTGCCCCGCTGGGCGCGCCGGGCGCTGGACGTGATCACCGGCACCATCTGCGCGGGCATCTTCCTTTGGACCCTGCCGAAGGTCTGGGGCTACATCGACTTCATGTCGATCGAGAGCACCTCCTACATGAAGATCCGCTTCGACTACGTCTTCGCCATCTACGTGCCCTTTGCCCTGTCGGTGGTCATCCGCTGCGGCATCTCCATCTGGCGCGGCCTGAGCGGCGTTGGCCCGGGCTTCGACACTCCCAAATCGGCGGGAACCCACGACTATGACTGATCCCTTTACCGTTTCGATCCTGCTGATCGCCTTCCTGGCCTTTGGGGGCCTGTCCATGGGGCTGGCGATGATCTGCGGCTCTTCCGTCTATCTGATCCTGCGCGGCTTCGACCCCTCGATTGCCTCGGAGACCCTGCTTCAGGGGCTGTTCAACAGCTACACCCTGCTGGCCATTCCTCTGTTTATCCTGGCGGCCGACATCATGAACATCGGCTCGCTGGCCGACCGGCTGCTGCGCTTCAGCCAGGCCCTGGTGGGCCGGTTCCGGGGCGGGCTGGGGCATGTCAACGTGGTGTCCTCGCTGATCTTCTCGGGCATGTCGGGCTCGGCCGTGGCCGATGCCGTGGGCATGGGCAAGATCATCATCAACATGATGACCAAGGACGGCAAATATACCGCCAGCTACGCCGCCGCGATCACCGCCGCCTCGGCCACCATCGGACCGATCATCCCGCCCTCCATCCCCATGGTGCTTTACGCGCTGGTCTCGGACCAGTCGGTGGGCTTCCTCTTCGCGGCGGGCATGATGCCGGGCCTTCTGATGGGCGCCGTGCTGATGGTGATGAACCTGACCATCGCGCATCGCCGCGGCTTCGACGTGGACGAGGCGATCCCGCTGCGCGAGATGCCCGGCGTCACCTTCCGCGCCATCCCCGCGCTGCTCTTGCCGGTGATCCTGCTGGGCGGCATCTACGGCGGCATCATGACGCCGACCGAAGCCGCCGCTGTCGCCGCCTTCTATGCGCTGGTGATCTCGGTCGTGCTTTACCGTTCGGTCACGGCAGGGCAGTTCTATCAGACGCTGCTGTCCTCGGCGCGTTCCACCGCCACGGTGGGGATCCTGATCGCGGGGGCGCTGACCTTCCAATATGTCGTGACGCGCGAAAACGTGCCGGATCAGCTGGCCGAGTTCCTGGGGCAATACGACCTGGGCCCCGTGGGCTTCCTGCTGGCCATCAACCTGCTGTTCCTGGCCCTGGGCTGTATCCTGGAAGGCAGCGCGATCCTGCTGATCATCGTGCCGATCTTCATTCCCACGGCGCAATCGCTGGGGATCGACCTGGTGCATTTCGGGGTGATCTGCGTGGTCAACGGCATGATCGGTCTGATCACGCCGCCCTACGGGTTGCTGTTGTTCATCGTCTCTTCGATCACAAAGCAACCGCTGGGCCGGATCATCGCCGACCTCTGGCCCTTCCTGATCGCCCTGCTGATCGCGCTGATGATCATCACCTTCGTGCCCGACTTCGTCCTCTGGCTGCCGCGCCTGCTGGGCTACCAGGGCTGATCGGAAAGGATCGCGGATGAAAACCTCTATCGCCACCGTCTGCATTGCCGGGGATCTGCGCGAGAAACTGGCCGCCATCGCGGCGGCCGGCTTCGACGGGATCGAGATCTTCGAGCAGGATTTCATCGCCTTCGACGCCTCGCCCCGCGACGTGGGGGCGATGGTGCGCGATCACGGGCTGGAGATCTCGCTGTTCCAGCCCTTCCGCGACTTCGAAGGGCTGCCGGAACCCGAGCGGACCCGCGCCTTTGACCGGATGGAGCGCAAGTTCGACCTGATGCAGGAGTTGGGCACCGACCTGGTTCTGGTCTGTTCCTCTTGCCACCCCAAGGCCCTGGGCGGCATCGACCGCATGGCCGCCGATTTCGCCGAGCTGGGCGATAGGGCCAGCAAACGCGGGTTGCGCGTCGGCTACGAGGCCCTGGCCTGGGGCAAGCATGTCTGGGATCACCGCGACGCCTGGGAGGTGGTGCGCCGCGCCGATCATCCCAATATCGGGCTGATCGTCGACAGCTTCCACACCCTGGGCCGCAAGCTGGACCCCGACAGCATCCGCCGCATCCCCGGCGACAAGATCTTCTTCGTGCAGCTGGCTGATGCGCCGCTGATCGAGATGGATCTGCTGTACTGGTCGCGCCACTTCCGCAACATGCCGGGCGAGGGCGATCTGGACGTCACCGGCTTCATGCGGGCCGTGGCCGCCACCGGCTATGACGGGCCGATCTCGCTTGAGGTCTTCAACGACCAGTTCCGCGGCGGCAGCCCGCGGGCCATCGCCCAGGACGGGCACCGCTCGCTGGTCTATCTGATGGACCAGGTGAAACGGGCCGAGCCCGAGCTGAAGATCACCGCCCCCGACATCCCCGCCCGGGTCGAGGCCGAGGGCGTGGCCTTTGTCGAGTTCGCCGCCTCCGAGGCCGAGGCCGAGGGGCTGCGCAAGCTGCTGTCCTCGATGGGCTTCCGCCGGGCGGGCAAGCATGTGTCGAAACAGGTCGAGGTCTGGCAGCAGGGCGAGATCCGCATCGTTTTGAACACCGAGCAAGAGGGCTTTGCCCATACCGCCCATATCGCCCATGGTCTGAACATCTGCGACGTGGGTCTGACGGTGCACAGCGCTGCCGACACGGTGACCCGCGCCCGCGCCCTGGGCGCGACGCCCTTCAGCCAGCCCGTGGGCCCGGGCGAGCTGGACATTCCCGCCATTCGCGGCGTGGGCTCTGGCCTGCTGCATTTCATCGACCACGGCTCGGACCTGGCCAAGGTCTGGGAGATCGAGTTCGAACCCGCCCCCGGCGGTGCCGCGACCGAGGCCGGGCTGACCCGGATCGACCATATCGGTCAGACGATGAACTACGAGGAAATGCTGACCTGGTCGCTGTTCTACCTGTCGCTGTTCGACGTGGCGAAACAGGCCACCGTTGACGTGGTGGACCCGGGCGGGCTGGTGCGCAGCCAGGCGATCGAAAGCCCCGATGGCGCCCTGCGCCTGACCCTGAACGGCGCCGAGACGCACCGCACCTTCGCGGGCCGCTTCATCGCCGACAGCTTCGGCTCTTCGGTGCAGCACGTGGCCTTTGCCACCGACGACATCTTCGCCACCGCCGAGGCCCTGCGCGAGACCGGCTTCGAGGCCCTGCCGATGTCCGACAACTATTACGACGATCTGGCCGCGCGCCTGGGGCTGGAGCCCGAGTTCACCGACCGGCTGCGGCGTGGCAACATCCTGTATGACGAAGACGCCAATGGCGCCTTCTTCCAAGTCTATACCCGCAGCGTCGGCGACGGGATCTTCCTGGAGATCGTCCAGCGAAAGGGTGGCTACGTGGGCTATGGCGCCCCGAACGCGCCCTTCCGGATCGCCGCCCAACGTCGCCTGATGCCGCAACCCGGCATCCCGCGCACCTGACCCAACCCGCCGAGGAGCAAGAAGTGTCCGAACGTAAAGTCGATGTCGTGCAAAAGGTAGACGCCCGCCTGGGGGAAACGCCCCTGTGGGATGCCGCCGCCAACCGCCTGTGGTGGATCGACATCGAACAGCCCACCCTGTGGCAGCTGGATCCCGACAGCGGCGCCGCCGAGGCAGAGGCCCATCCCGGCACCTACCTGGGCTCGATCGCCATGACCCGTTCGGGCGGGCTGATCGCGGCGCGCGACCTGACGCTGGTGCACCGCGCCGCCCAAAGCCGCGACTGGACGCCCTTTGCCGTGACCCCGGATGAGGCGATGCCCGCGACCCGGCTGAACGACGGGCGTGTCGATGCCCAGGGTAGCCTGTGGATCGGCACCATGGACAACGGGCTGAGCCAGGGTCTGGGCGGTCTCTACCGCGTCGACCCCGACGGCACGATGACCCGGATGCTGGAGGATGTGATCGTCTCGAACGGGATCGCCTTCGCCCCCGACGGGCGCTCGATGTATTTCACCGATACCCGCCGCCACGTGACCTGGCGCCTTGGCCTTGACGAGACCGGGCGCGAGATCACCAGCCGTGAGGTTCTGGCCGACTACAGCGCCAGTGGCATCCGCCCCGACGGGGCCTGCGTGGATGCCGAGGGCTGCCTGTGGCAGGCCTTCTTCGCAGGGGGCCAGGTGGTGCGCTATGCACCCGATGGCCGCCTGGACCGGCAGATTGCCCTGCCGGTCACCAATCCCACCTGCCTGTGCTTCGGCGGGCGGGACCTGAAGACTCTTTTCGTCACCTCTGCCTTCAAGTTCCTCAGCGATGAGCAGCTGGCCTCCGAGCCCCTGGCCGGATCCGTGCTGGCCATCGAGGGGGTGGGGCAGGGCGTGCCGGAAAACCTGTTCAACATCTGACGTGATCAAAGGGAGGATACCATGATCCACAAGAACTTCCGCAATGTCACCGCCGCTGCCGCGCTGGTGCTGGGCCTGGCCGGGGCCGCTTCGGCCCAGGTCGAGCTGATCTTCTCGGACGTGAACCCGGCCGAAGTGCCGCGTTCCAAGGCGATGACCGAGATCTTCGCGGCCGAGCTGGGCGACGATTTCGCCTTCCAGCCCTATTTCGGCGCCACCCTGATGAAGCAGGGCACCGAGCTGGTCGGCCTGCAACGTGGCAACATCCAGATGGCCGGCCTGCCGCCGTCGGACCTGGCCCAGCAGGTGCCCGAGTTCGACATCCTGGGCGCCGCCTATGTGGTGCGTGACCAGGCCCACCTGAAGGCCATCTTCGACAGCGAAGTGGGCGCAGAGCTGAAGGCGCTGGCCCGTGAAGAGCTGGGCGTCGAGATCCTCGGCACCTTCTACTACGGCACCCGTCACCTGAACCTGAAGGGCGATGCCGAGTACATGACCCCCGCCGACCTGTCGGGCGTCAAACTGCGGATGCCGGGCGGCGAAAGCTGGCAGTTCCTGGGCAAGTCCCTGGGCGCCAACCCCGTGCCGATCCCCTACACCGAGCTTTACACCGCCCTGCAATCGGGCGTCGTGGACGGCCAGGACAACCCGCTGCCCAACAACCGCCAGATGAAGTTCGACGAGGTCACCGACCAGATCGTCCTGACCGGCCACAACGTTGGCTTCGGGATGCTGCTGGTGTCGTCGCGCGTCTGGGACGACCTGAGCGATGCGCAGAAGGCCACCATGCAGGCGGCTGCCGACAAGGCCACCGCCTGGTCGGATCAGCAGTACCTGGATCAGGAAGCCGAGCTGGTGGAATACTTCGAGGGCAAGGGTCTGAAGGTCTATGAACCCGACCTGGCCGCCTTCCAGGCCTATGCGCAAGAGCAGTACCTGAACTCGCCGATGTCCGACAACTGGCCCGAGGGTATGCTGGAGGCGATCAACGGTCTGTGATCCGTTGCCAGCACTGCAAAGGGCCCCGCGTTGGCGGGGCCGGGAAGGGGTGGCCTTGGCCGCCCCTTTCGCGTTTCAGGTGGGATCAGAGCAGCGCCGAGATCTCGCGCGCGGTGGACAGGACGCGGGCCACATTGTCCTGATCGACGATCATCTGCACCTCGTGGCCCGACAGGTTCATCGCCGCGATGTAGCGCCCGTGGCGCGACACCAGCGGCGCGGCAATCGACACCGTGCCGGTCGCCAGATGCGAGCTTTGCGCCACATAGCCCCGCGCCCGGTCGGCGCGCAAAAGCGGCTTCAGCTCGGCCAGAGAGCGCGGCGCCGAGGGGCTCATCCGTTCGAAGGCGTAGCCCTCGAACCGCCGGTCCAGCTCGGCCTCGGGCAGGTCCGACAGCAGGACCCGGCCCATGGTGGTGGAAAAGGCGGGCAGGCGGCTGCCTACGGGCACGTTCGAGACCATCGAGCGGTCCGACAGGGCGCGGTAGACATAGACGATGTCCGTCCCCTCCAGCACCGCCACATGCACGGTGAATCCGGTGGCGTCGCGCAGCGCATCCGCAGGCAGGCGCGCCACGTCATAGACGTCGAGAGAGGCCAGATAGCGATAGCCCAGATCCATCACCCGCGGCGCCAGCCGATAGCGATTGTCCTGCCGCGACAGATAGCCCTCGCGCTCCAGGGTGACGACAAAGCGATAGGCGGCGGAACTGGTGACCGAGATCGCCTCGGCAATCTCGGTCAGGGTCATTTCCGCATGGCGGTGGTCGAAACATTCCAGGATGCTCAGGCCGCGCAGAAGCGAGTTCGAACGGTAGTCTGGTTCCTTCGCCATGGGCGATGCGGCCCTCCCCGGGCTTAGCTGGTGCCGCGCGCGTTCAGCCGGTCGGCAATGCGCGTCATCGCGGCGGCGTAGTCGGCGAGGATCGCCTGTTCTTGCGGGTGCTGCCCAGCTTGGACCACCCTACGCCCGCGTACAACCACGTCGCCCACATGGAAACCCCGGCCCGCGAAGATGTGGAAATCAAGGCTGGCTTCGGGGGCGGTGGCGGCCAGACCGGCGGGTTCGGGGCTGGTCAGTTCCACGAAACTGGCCATGCCGCCGGGGGTGATCGCGCCCGTGGGTCGGCCTGCGGCCTGGGCCCCGCCCAGGGCCGCGCGGGCCCAGAGGTTGGTGCCCGTATGGGGCTGGTCGGTGGCGGCCAGCACGTTGCGGCGCCGGTCGCGGAAGCGCTGGCTGTATTCCAGCGATTGCAGTTCCTGCGCCGCGACGGTGGCGATATTGCTGTCCGACCCGATGCCGAAAACCCCGCCCTGGGTCAGGAAATCCGTGGCCGGGAAGATGCCGTCGCCCAGGTTCGCCTCGGTCAGCGGGCAGAGGCCCACCACGGCGCCAGAGCGGGCGATCTGGCTGACCTCGGCTTCGGTCAGGTGGGTGGCGTGGATCAGGCACCAGCTGTCGTCGACCGGGGCGAAGTCGTAGAGCTGCTCGACCGGGCGGCGTCCGTTGAAGGCCAGTGCGTCGTTCACCTCCTTCATCTGCTCGGCGATGTGGATATGCACCGGGCAGCCGGGCAGCTTGTCATCGCGCAGGGCCAGAAGCGTGGTGATCTCCTCCGCCGTGGCGGCGCGCAGGGAATGCGGCGCGATGCCCAGGACGTGACCGGCTGCGGCGGCGGGGCCGCGCAGGGCCTCGATCATCTCGGCATAGCCGTCCAGGCCCTGGATGAACCGGCGCTGGCCTTCGTTGGGCGCGGCGCCGCCAAAGTCGGAATGGGCGTAGAAGACCGGCAGGTGCGTCAGCTCCAGCCCCGTGGCCTGGGCGGCCTCGAAGATCGCCAGCGACAGCTCTTCGGGGCGGGCATAGCGGCTGCCGTCAAGGTCGTTGTGGACGTAGTGGAACTCGGCGATGCCGGTATAGCCGCCCTTCAGCAGCGACAGATAGAGCCGCGCCGCCACCGCCCGCATGTCCTCGGGCGAGAGGTTGAGGGCGAAGAAATACATCATGTCCCGCCAGGACCAGAAACTGTCCACCGGGTTGCGGCGCACTTCGGTCAGCCCGGCCATGGCATATTGGAAGGCGTGGCTGTGCAGGTCGGTGATGCCGGGCACCACCGGGTTTTCATAGACCGGCAGGGCGTCCGGGTTGTCGTCCCGGGCCATCGTGGCGATCGTGCCATCGGCGGCGAAATGCACCGACAGGTTGCGCTGCCAGCCCTCGGGGGTCAGGGCCAGGTGGAAATGCGCGCCGGAAAGCTCAGGAGCAGACATCTGGGGGGCGGTCATGTCAGGAGAACTCCGCTGCGGGGGTAAAGTCGGTCATCGCGGCGATCAGGCCCGACAGGGCGCCCTTCAGCCGTTCAGCGCGCTCGGGCAGATAGGTCCAGGGGCTTTGCTCGACCATGTAGCAGTCCTGGGCGATCTCGATTTGCAGGGCGTGGACGCCCCGGGCGGGCTGGCCGTAGTTGCGGGTGATGAACCCACCCTTGAAGCGGCCATCGCGCACGGCGCTGAAGCCGCTGTCCTGAAGCGCGGCATAGGCCGCATCCGACAGGGCGGGGGCGCAGCTTTCGCCGACATTGGTGCCCAGGTTCAGATCGGGCAGGCGCCCGTCGAAGAGGCGGGGAATGCGGCTGCGGATCGAATGCACGTCCAGCAGCAGGCAATAGCCGTGCTGGGCGCGGATGCGCTCGATCTCGGCCGCCAGGGCGTCGTGATAGGGCTGCCAGTAGGTGGCGATGCGGGCGGCGCGCTCGGCGGCGTCGGGCTCCATCCCGTCGCGGTAAAGGGGCGTGCCGTCGAAGTCGATCGTCGAGATCAGCCCGGTGGTGGCGCTTGAATAGAGCGGCACGTCATCGGCTGGCCGGTTCAGGTCGACCACGTAGCGCGAGACCTTGGCGGCCATGAGGCTGGCGCCCTCGGGCAGCACGTCGCGGGCGATCCGGTCCATGTGCCAGTCGGTATCGCAAAGGTCCAATGCCTCGGGTTTCAGCGCCTGCCGCACCGGGTCCGGCAGGTCGGTCCCCGCGTGCGGCACGTTCAGCAGCAACGGCGATGCCCCGGATGTCTGGAAAAAGAGGTTTGTTTCCATGGGTTTGTCTTCTCCTGACCGGCAGGTCGGCGTCATTTCATATTTGAAATCAGATATTGACATGCAAAATCTGAAGGTCAAGATCTGTTCATCCATCCCGCAGGCCCCGGGGCCGCGCCCTTTCGCCTGCGGGGGACCAACAGATCCAGGAGGATTTCACATGACCCTTTCCCGGCGCCACTTCCTTGGCACCTCCGCCGCCGCCGCCACCCTGGCGGCCATCGCCACCCCCGGTCTGGCCCAAAGCCGCACCTTCTTCGGCATCGCCACCGGCGGCACCGGCGGCACCTATTACCCGCTGGGCGGGATGCTGGCCCAGCTGATCTCGAACACCGCCGAGCTGCCCGAAACCAAGCTGTCGGCCACCGCCGAAACCGGCAACGCCTCGGTCGCAAACGCCCAGCTTCTGGGTCGTGGCGAGATCGAATCCGCCTTCGTCGCCGCCGACATCCTGGACGCCGCCTTCCACGGCAAGGGCCAGTTCGAAGGCGAGCCGATCGAGAACCTGCGCGCCATCGGCGCCCTGTACCCGGAAACCGTGCAGCTGGTGGTGCGCGCCGACAGCGGCATCGCCACCTTCGAGGACCTGAAGGGCAAGTCGGTCTCCTCGGGTTCGCCGGGTTCGGGCCAGTGGCAGCTGCTGGGGGACCTGCTGGAAGCGCACGGCATGACCCGTGAGGACATCAACGAAGACTATTCGTCCTTCGCCCAGTCCGTGGACAAGATCAAAGACGGCAACCTCGACGCCTCGCTGATCACCGCCGGCCTGCCGACCTCGTCGGTGACCGACCTGGCCAACGGCCATGACATCGCCATCGTGCCGCTGAACGGCCCGGCGATTGCCAAGCTGCAAGAGACCCAGCCCTACTACGCCAACTCGACCGTGCCCGCGGGCAGCTACAAGGGCATCGACGCCGACGTCGAGACCCTGGCCGTGCGCGCCATCTGGGCGACCCATGCCGATGTCTCCGAAGACGTGGTCTATGCCGTGACCAAGGCGCTCTACGAGAACACCGAGACCCTGGGCAAGGTGCACCCGATGGGCAAGCGCATTGCCATCGACACCGCGCTGGAAAGCGTCTCGATCCCGGTCCACCCGGGTGCCGAGACCTACTACACCGAGAAGGGTGTCGCGAAGTAATGCACCGGCGCGGATATCTGCGCCGGGCGGGGATGGCGGTTCTGGCCGCCATCCTCTCCCTGATTTCCGGCTCCGCTGCCCTTTGGGCGGCGGAGCCGGGTCTTTTCCTGTGCCTGACGGAAACCCGTGGCGCGCAGGCGCTGATCCGGCGCGTGCCCCTGGGCCCCGAGGGCCGTTTCGAGCTAAGTTTCATTCATTCCGTGTCGCGCACGCCGGTCACCGATACCTACCGGATCGACGCGGGCCGCATCCTGCAAACCAGCGAGGTCTTCATGGCCCATGGTGCCGGGCTGCCCTCGATTGCCAATGACATGGATGCCACCGGCTGGCGCCACGAGAATGGTCATTTCATTCTCGACATGCACCGCTATACCGGCCCGATCCCGCTGCGCATCCAGGCGCAGTTCAAGAACACGCTGCATGTCGCCGATACCGAGCTGCCCCTGGCCAGCCTCGGGCATTCGGCGCTTACCCTTGCCCCCTGTGACGAGGAGACACCCGAGTGACGCAAGAAAGCCCCCCGAAGTCCGACAACCGCGGCCACACCGCCGCGGACGGCGATCACGAGTTCACCGCCGACGAAGTCGAGGCGCTGGTTCGTGAATACGATTCGGAATCGAATTTCCGCAACCTGGTCGGCCCGGTTGCGATCCTGGTGACGGTGACCTCGGTCATCCTGTCGCTGTTCCATGTCTACACCGCAGGTTTCGGCCTGCTGAACGAGGTGATGCACCGGACGATCCACCTGGCCTTCGTCATGGGGCTGATCTTCCTGGTCTTCCCGCGCAAGCGGGCAAAGCCGACGCCGGGCCTGTGGTTCCAGTCCGGGATCTTCGCGGCCTTCTACCTGTACCTGCTGTGGCAGATGGTGCCCTCGCTGCCCGAGGGCGCGATCCGCTATGTCTTCATCGCCGTGGTGCTGGTGCTGATCGGGCTGACCCTGCCGTTCAACCGCCCGGGCGCCGACCCGGAAAAGGTCGCCCTGCGCGACTGGATCTTCGCCGCCTGTGGCGCGGGCTTCTCGGCCTATCTGTCCTTCGGGTTCCACCACATCTTCATCGAGAACGTCGGCAATCCGCCGCAGCCCGTCTACATGATGGGGCTGATCGCGATCATGATGACGCTGGAGGCAACCCGCCGCACCATGGGCCCGACCCTGGCCTATATCGGCATCGGTTGCCTTCTGTACGCGCTGTTCGGGCCCTATCTGCCGGGGATCTTCGCGCACCGGGGCTATACGATCACCCGGATCATCAACCACCTGTTCATCGGCACCGAAGGGATCTACGGCGTCGCCGTGGGCGTGGTGGCGACCTATGTGTTCCACTTCGTCCTGTTCGGGATCCTGGCGCAGATGTCGGGGCTGGGGCAGCTGTTCATCGATCTGGCGACGATCATTGCGGGCCGCGCCTCTGGCGGTTCGGCCAAGGTCTCGGTCGTTTCCTCGGGCTTCTTCGGGATGATCTCGGGCTCGCCCATTGCCAACACCGTGACCACCGGCGCCTTCACCATTCCGCTGATGAAGAAATCCGGCTTCTCGGGGCGCTTTGCCGGCGCGACCGAGGCCTCGGCCTCTTGTGGCGGGCAGATCACCCCGCCGATCATGGGGGCCTCGGCCTTCGTGATGACCGAGATGCTGGGCGTGCCCTATAACGAGCTGATCCTGATCGCCATCGTGCCCGCCGCCTTCCACTACATCGCCATCCTGCTGATGGTGCACCTGGAGGCGAAGAAGTTGGGCCTGACCGGCATGACCAAGGAAAACATCCCCCAGTTCGGCAAGGTCCTGGCCAAGTCCTGGCACCTGTTCATCCCGCTGGGCGTGATGGTGGCGATGCTGCTGATGCAGTACACGCCCTTCCTGGCGGCCTTCTGGGGCATCATCCTGACCATCGTGTGCAGCTATGTGCCGCTGATCATGCGCCAGTTCGGCAATACCGCGATGGACACCTCGACCGTGCTGACGCCGCCGCGTCTGGTGCGCGGCTTCGAGGATGGGGCCAAGTTCGCCCTGGCCATCGGCGCCGCCTGTGCCTGCGTGGGCTTCCTGCTGGGCATGACCACCCTGACCGGCCTTGGGTTCAAGTTCTCGGCCGCCGTGGTCGAACTGGCCCATGACCTGGCGGGCTGGGTCACCGCGATCGACTTTACCGGCCTGCTGTCGGAAGAGGGCATGGCGCTGTTCTTCGGTCTGATCTTCGTCGCCATCGCCTGTATCATCATGGGCGCGGGCATCCCGACGACGCCGACCTACATCATCCTGGCCTCCATCGCGGCGCCCGCGCTGACCGAATTCGGTGTGCCGCTGATCGCCACGCACTTCTTCGTCTTCTACTTCGGGGTGCTGGCGGATGTGACGCCGCCGGTGGCGCTGGCCGCCTATGCGGCGGCGGGTCTGGCCCGGTCGGAACCGATGACCACCGGCACCACGGCCTTCCGCCTGTCGATGGGCAAGGCGCTGGTGCCCTTCATGTTCATCTACGCGCCGTCGCTGCTCTTCGTCGACTTCACCTGGCTGGAGTTCATCACCGCGCTCTTGTCGGGCCTGGTGGGCGTGCTGGCCCTGTCGGCGGCCTATATCGGCTGGTTCCGCCGCAGCCTGGCCCTGTGGGAAAAGCTGGTGCTGACCCTGGCGGGTCTGCTGCTGATCTCGACCAACATGATTGCAATCTCCGTGGGCGCCCTGATCGTTCTGGCGATCCTGGCACGTCCAGCCCCGGCGGTTGCCTCTCCCAGTGCCTGAGACCGGAAGGTAGAGGGGGAGTGAGCGGGCGGCGCAATAGCGTCGCCCGTTTTCCTTTGAGAACGGGGTAGGGGGCGCAGAGCGCGCGCGGCACGAATCACGCGGCGCAAGACGCGGAAACGCCCTGCGGGGTGGGGATTTTTGTTGTTTCACCTAAGGAGGTTAGTGGTGCTGCTGGAGAGAATTGAACTCTCGACCTCTCCCTTACCAAGGGAGTGCTCTACCTCTGAGCTACAGCAGCATCCGGGGGCCGTTTTGCGGTGTCGCATCTGGCGTGGCCCGTAGCCGTGGCCGCCGTCTCCGGCTGCCGTGGGCGGGGATTTAGACGCAAACCGCCGAGGGTGCAAGCACAAACTGGACGCTTTTTTGCAGCTCGTTTACAGAAGGCCTATGGCAAGGAAAACGAGCGTTGGAAAAGACGCGCAGACGCGCGAGGACAGGCTGAAATCGGCCCTGAAGGCGAATCTCGCCCGGCGCAAGGCGCAGGCGCGGGCCAGGGCGGATGCAGACAGCCGCGGCGAGGACGACAGCGCCTCGGGCGCGGATAACGGTAAAGAGGACTAGGGCAGATGGATTCGATCATGGTGACGGGCAATGGCCCGCTGAAGGGCAGCATCCCGATTGCAGGGGCCAAGAATGCCTGCCTGACGCTGATGCCGGCGACGCTGCTGTCGGAAGAACCGCTGACGCTGACCAATGCGCCGCGCCTGTCGGACATCAAGACGATGTCGGCGCTGCTGCAATCGCTGGGCGGCGAAGTGGCGGCGATGCAGGACGGCCAGGTGCTGGCCCTGTCCAGCCACGACCTGACCTCGACCCGCGCCGACTACGAGATCGTGCGCAAGATGCGCGCCTCCAACCTGGTGCTGGGCCCGCTTCTGGCGCGCGAAGGCCACGCCGAGGTCTCGCTGCCCGGCGGCTGCGCCATCGGCGCCCGGCCGATGGATCTGCACGTGCATGGCCTCGAGGCGCTTGGTGCCGAGATCGAGCTGCGCGACGGTTACCTTTACGCCAAGGCGCCCGGCGGGCTGAAAGGGGCCGAGATCGCCCTGCGCTTCGCCTCGGTCGGCGCGACCGAGAACATCGTCATGGCCGCCACCCTGGCCAAGGGCACCACGGTGCTGACCAATGCCGCGCGGGAACCTGAGATCGTGGACCTGGTGAAATGTCTGCGCGCCATGGGCGCCCAGATCGAGGGCGAGGGCACGGACCGGATCGAGATCCAGGGCGTCGACCGCCTGCACGGCGCCACCCACCAGGTGGTGGCCGACCGGATCGAGCTGGGCACCTTCATGCTGGCCCCGGCCATCGCCGGGGGCGAGGTGGAATGCGTCGGCGGCAGCCTGGACCTGCTGGGCGCCTTCGTCGAGAAGCTGGACCAGGCGGGCGTTGACGTGGAAGCCACCGAAAAGGGCGTGAAGGTGCGCCGTCGCGGCGACCGCATCCAGGCCGTCGATGTGACCACGGCGGTCTTCCCCGGCTTCCCCACCGACCTTCAGGCGCAGATGATGGCGCTGCTGTGCACCGCCGAGGGCACCTCGGTGCTGGAAGAGACGATTTTCGAGAACCGCTTCATGCACGCCCCGGAACTGGGCCGCATGGGCGCCAATATCGAGGTCCACGGCGGCACCGCCACGGTGCACGGGGTCGAGCGGCTGAAGGGCGCGCCGGTAATGGCCACCGACCTGCGGGCCTCGGTCTCGCTGATCCTGGCAGGCCTGGCGGCCGAGGGCGAAACGGTGCTGAGCCGGGTCTATCACCTGGATCGCGGATACGAGCGGCTGGAGGAAAAGCTTCAGGCCTGCGGCGCCAAGGTTGAACGGATTTCGGGCCAATGACCGAGGACGCGCGTTTCGAAGATGGCGGCGAGGCGCCGCTGAACCTGGGTGCATTGACCGCCGAGGATTTGCAGGTGCTGTCGGCACTGATCCAGGATGCGGTGCTGCCGGTGTCGGAGATGCGCTGGTTCCGCGACGAGCGCCGCTTTGCCATGCTGCTGAACCGCTTCCGCTGGGAAGACGCCGCGCGCGACCGGCACGGGGCCGAGCGGGTGCGCTCGATGCTGGTCTTCGAGAATGTCGAGGCCGTGGCCTCGCAGGGGGTCAGCCGCGATGATCCCGAGATGATCCTGTCGCCCCTGGCGCTGTCCTTCCTGCCCGATGCCGAACCGCCCTCGGGGCTGGTCGAGATCACCCTGGCGGGCGATGGCGCGATCCGGCTGAAGGTCGAGGCGCTGGAAGCGGTGCTGAAGGACGTGACGCGCCCCTATCGCGCCCCTTCGGGCCGGGTGCCCGGGCACGAGGACTGATCCCGGCAGGCGGGCAGGGGGCGGCGGGCCGCGCGCGCCCTTGCTTGAACCCCGCCGCCGCTTCGGTCTAGAGAGATCCGACCTTCGGAGAGACCCATGCCGCATTTCCTGTCCACCGCCGACGCCGATTTCGAAACCCGCTTCACCGCCCTGCTGGGCGCCAAGCGCGAGGACAGCCCCGATGTGGACGACACGGTGGCCGCGATCATCGCCGATGTGCGCGCCCGCGGCGACGCCTGCCTGGTCGAGCTGACGGCGAAATTCGACCGGCTGGAGCTGACCCCCGACACCCTGGCCTTCACCCCTGAAGAGATCGACGCCTATTGCGCCCAGGTCTCGGCGGAAGAGAAACAGGCGCTGGAGACGGCGGCACAGCGCATCCGCGCCTATCACGTGCGCCAGATGCCCGAGAATGCCTTCTGGACCGATCCCGACGGCGCCTCGCTGGGCTGGCGTTGGACGCCGGTGTCGGCGGCGGGTCTTTACGTGCCGGGCGGCCTTGCCTCCTATCCCTCGTCCGTTCTGATGAACGCGATTCCCGCCAAGGTGGCCGGGGTGGAACGGCTGGCCATTGCCGTGCCCACGCCCGATGGCAAGGTGAACCCGCTGGTCCTGCTGGCGGCGCGCCTGGCCGGGGTGGACGAGATCTATCGCATCGGCGGCGCCCAGGCCGTGGCGGCCTTTGCCTATGGCACCGAGACGGTGCGGCCGGTGGACAAGATCACCGGCCCCGGCAATGCCTTTGTCGCCGCCGCCAAGCGGCGCGTTTTCGGCAAGGTGGGGATCGACATGATCGCCGGTCCGTCGGAAATCCTGGTGATCGCCGATGCCGACAACGATCCCGACTGGCTGGCCCTCGACCTGATGAGCCAGGCCGAGCATGACGAAAGCGCCCAGTCGATCCTGATCACCGACAGCCCGGATCTGGCCGACAAGGTCGTGGCGGCGGTCGAGGCGCGGCTGGAGACGCTGGAGCGGCGCGAGATCGCGGGCGCCAGCTGGCGCGACTATGGCGCGGTGATCCTCGTGCGCGACCTGGACGAGGCGGCGGCGCTGTCCAACCGTGTGGCGCCCGAACACCTGGAGATCTGCACCGCCGAGCCGCTGAAACTGTCCGAGAAATGCCAGCACGCCGGGGCCATCTTCCTGGGTGGCTGGACGCCCGAGGCGATCGGCGACTACGTCGGCGGGCCGAACCACGTTCTGCCGACCGCGCGCTCGGCCCGATTCTCTTCCGGTCTGTCGGTCCTCGACTTCCTGAAGCGGACCACCCTGGCGCAGATGACCCCCGCCGCGCTGAAGGCCATCGGCCCCGCCGCCGAACGGCTGGCCACCTCGGAAAGCCTTGAGGCGCATGGTCTTTCGGTCCGCGCGCGCCTGGACAAGCTGAACGAGGGTTGAGTGACGTCACGTTTACGTCGTATCCCTGTCGCGCAATCTTAACCTTCGGGTAAGAATTTGTGGCGTTTTTCTGCGGCGCAGCATAATCTGGCTGCCAGAACTGCGCTGACAGGAGCCCGAGGGAAACACGCCATGTCCCATATCGCGCAAATAGAGCTGGACGACCGCAACCTGCCGCCTCCGACCCCGGAGATCGAGCAGGAACGCCGGGTGGCCATGTTCGACCTGATGGAAGAGAACTCTTTCACCCTGCCGAAGCGGGATGACCGCATCGTGCCTGAAGGCCCCTACAAGGTGGGCCTGTCGATCCGCGACAAGCGGCTGGTCTTCGACGTGCAGACCGAGACGGGCGAACCGGCGGCGCAATTCCTGCTGTCGCTGGGCCCGTTCCGCCAGGTGGTGAAGGATTATTTCGCCATCTGCAAAAGCTATTTCGACGCGGTGAAGAATCTGCCGCCCGCGCAGATCGAAACCATCGACATGGCGCGCCGGGGCATCCATGATGAAGGCGCGCGGGTGCTTGAGGAACGACTCGAAGGCAAGGCCATCGTGGATCACGACACCGCGCGACGGCTGTTCACGCTGATCTGCGTGCTGCACTTCGGAGGATAACGGACCCTTGTCAGCGGAACGTCCGCAATCGGTATTGTTCTGCTGCGACCACAACGCGGTCCGTTCCCCCATGGCCGAGGGCATCATGAAGAAGCTCTACGGCATGGATATCTACGTGCAGTCCGTGGGGGTGAAGAACGACCTCGAGATCGACGGTTTTGCCATCGCCGTCTGCCAAGAGCTGGGGGTCGAACTGTCGCGCCACCGCTCGCGCTCTTTCGAAGAGATGCAGGACTGGGGCGACGACCTGTCGTCCTTTGACCTGGTGGTGGCCCTGTCGCCCGCCAGCCAGCGCTCGGCGTTGGAGCTGACGCGCTATTTTCATCTTGACGTCGAGTACTGGCCGATCATGGATCCCACGGGCATTGGCGAGACGCGCGAGCAGAAGCTGAACGCCTACCGGCAAAGCCGGGACCAGATCATCAATCGACTGAAGGACCGTTTCGGTCCCCCTACAGAGGCCGCATGACCCAGATACTCCAGCGCTATTTCGACGCCTTCAACGCGGGCGAGACCGACGCCATGCTCGACTGCCTGTCCGAGGATGTGCGCCACCATGTGAACGAGGGCCAGGTGCGCGTGGGCAAGGCGCTTTTTGCCGAGTTCAACGCCCATATGACCCGCTGCTACAAGGAACTGTTGACCGACATGGTGCTGTTCGAGGCCGAGGGCGGGCGTCGCATGGCGGCCGAGTTCGTGGTCAACGGCACCTATCTGGCCACCGATGAAGGCCTGCCCGAGGCCAAGGGTCAGACCTACCGCCTGCCCGCCGGCAGCTTCTTCGACATCGACGAGGACGGGCTGATCTGCCGCGTCACGACCTATTACAACCTCGCGGACTGGGTGGCCCAGGTTTCCGCATGAAGGTTGAGGTGCTGACCGGCGCCGCGCTGGAAGGGGCGCTGGATGATGTGGCCCGGCTGCGCATCGAGGTCTTCCGCGCCTGGCCCTACCTTTACGATGGCGACCTGGCCTATGAACGGCGCTACCTGACCGAGTATCAGGCCGAAAGCGCCGTGGTCGTGGCCGCCATCGACGCAGGGCGGATCGTCGGCGTCGCCACCGGCATGGCGATGGAGGCGCATTCCGAGGATTTCGCCGCCCCCTTCGCCGCCCGGCCCGAACCGCTGGACCAGATCTTCTACTGTGCCGAGTCGGTGCTGCTGCCCGAATACCGCGGCCAGGGCTTGGGGCACGCCTTCTTTGACGCGCGCGAGGCCCACGCCCGCGCCCTGGGCCGCCGCTATTCGGCCTTCTGCGGCGTGCAGCGCCCCGAAGATCACCCGGCACGCCCCGAGGGCTACCGCCCGCTGGACGGCTTTTGGCGCAAGCGCGGCTATGCGCCGCTGCCCGGGGTCGTCGCGCATTTCCGCTGGACCGACATCGGCGACAGCGAACAGACCTCTCACCCGCTGCAATTCTGGATGAAGACCCTATGAAGATCGCCGCCGCCGCCTATCCGCTGACCCGTTTCGACACCTGGGCCGACTACGAGGCCAAGCTGACCCATTGGGTGGGCGAAGCGGCAGGGCAGGGGGCCGATCTGCTGGTCTTTCCCGAATACGGCGCCATGGAGCTGGCGACCCTGGGCGGGGCCGAGGCCTGCGCCGATCTGGCCCGGGCCACGCGGCAGGTCTCGGACGTCATGGAGGATGTGAACCAGCTGCACCGCGATCTCTGTGCGCGGCACGGGGTGCATATCCTGGGCGCCTCGGGGCCGGTGGTCCTGGGCGACGGGCGGATCGTCAACCGGGCGCATCTGCACACGCCGGGCGGCCAGACCGGGTTTCAGGACAAGGTCGTGATGACCCTGTGGGAACGCGACCCCTGGCAGGTGACCGGCGTGCCCGAGTTGAAGGTCTTCGACACCGCCCTGGGCAAGATCGCGATCAACATCTGCTATGACAGCGAGTTTCCCCTTCAGGCCCGCGCACAGCGCGCCGCCGAGCTGCTGCTGGTGCCCTCGGCCACCGACGCGCTGGAGGGCTATTGGCGGGTGCGCATCGGCGCCATGGCAAGGGCGCTGGAAAATCAATGCGTTGCGGTCATGTCCTCGATCGTGGGCGACTTTCCGGCGCTGGAGGCCGTGGATGTCAGCGTCGGCATGGGCGGCATCTTCGGTCCGCCCGACGAGGGGTTCCCGCCCACGGGCGTGGTGGCCGAAGGGGTGCTGAACCAGCCCGGCTGGACCTATGCCGAGGTCGACCTGGCCGCCGTGCGCCATGTGCGAAATGCCGGTCGGGTGCGCAATCTGGAGCACTGGGACGAGCAGGCGGGCGGCGATTCCGTCGAAACCTGCGACCTGAGGTAGATTATTTCCTTGAATTCCTGCCGTTCTGCGCCCATTTACGCGACACGGTCGCGCGCTGGCGGGACCGTCACGCAAAACAGGAGAACACATGGCCAAGGAAGACATTCTCGAATTCCCCGGCGTCGTGAAGGAACTCCTGCCTAATGCGACTTTCCGGGTCGAACTCGAGAACGGCCATGAAATCATCGCACATACGGCAGGCAAGATGCGCAAGAACCGCATCCGCGTTCTGGCTGGCGACAAGGTGCAGGTGGAAATGACCCCCTACGATCTGACCAAGGGTCGGATCAACTATCGCTTCAAGTGACGTCGCGCGTTTCGCGCGGCGCCGCCACTGACAAGAGGGCCTGACTTGAAACTCGTCCTCGGATCGGGCAGCCCCCGGCGGCTAGAGCTTCTGGCCCAGCTGGGGGTGACACCCCACGACATCCGTCCCCCCGACATTGATGAAACGCCCCTGAAGGCCGAGCTGCCGCGCCCCTATTGCCAGCGCATGGCCCGGGAAAAGGCAGAGGCGGTTCCGGCCGCGCCCGATGAGATCGTGCTGGTGGCCGATACCACCGTGGCCCTGGGCCGCCGGATCCTGGGCAAGCCCGAGGATGCGGGCGAGGCCGCGGCCTTCCTCTATGCCCTGTCGGGCCGTCGCCACCGGGTGATCACCGCCCTGGCGGTGAAGCGGGGCGAGCGGCTGTGGCAACGCGACGTGGTCACCACGGTGCAGATGAAACGCCTGTCGGATGCCGAGGTGAACGGCTATCTCGCCACCGGCGACTGGCAGGGCAAGGCCGGGGGCTATGGCATCCAGGGGCCCGCGGGCGCCTTCGTGCCCTGGATCCAGGGCTCTTATTCCGCGGTCATGGGCCTGCCCGTGGCCGAAACCGCCGCGCTGCTGGCTGCCGCAGGCTGGCCGCTGTGGGCCGAGCACCCGGAGGGGGACGCATGAAGGGCTGTCAGATTGTCCTGGATACCCGCGCAGGCGCCGATGGCGAGCCCATCGAGATGGCCGCGCTGATCGAAGAGGGCCGGCTGAGCGATCTGCTGATCGACGACCCCGAGCTGGTCGCCCCCGGCACCATCTACCGCGCCGTGGCCGATCGCCCGGTGAAGGGGCAGGGGGGCATGTTCATGTCCACCCCCGACGGCAGCGCCTTCCTGCGCCAGGTCAAGGGCATCGCGCCGGGCGACACCATGCTGGTGCAGGTCACCGGCTACCCCGAGCCGGGCAAGGCCCTGCCGGTCACCGCTAAGATCCTGTTCAAGAGCCGCTATGCCATCGTCACCCCCGGCGCGCCGGGGATGAACATCTCGCGGTCGATCAAGGATGACGACCTGCGCGACGACTTGCAGGTGCTGGCCCATGAGACCTTTGGCGAACACCCGGTCGCGGCGCGGGGCGCGGGGCTGATCCTGCGCTCGATCTGCGCCGAGGCCGAACCCGACGAGATCGCCGACGATATCCTGGCCATGGCCGATCTGGCCGAACAGGTGCTGGCGGACGAGGGGCAGGGGGCGGAACTGCTGCTGGACGGCCCCTCGGCCCATGACCTGGCGCTGCGCGACTGGCCGCGGGGCGACGTGCTGGACGGGGCCGCACTGCCTGCCAAGGAACGCCAAAGCGCCTTCGAACTGGCCGGTGTGCCCGAGCTGGCCGAACCGCTGTGGTCGGGCCCGGCCCTGGCGGGGGGCGGGCGGATGTTCGTCGAGGCCACCCGCGCGGCGGTCTGCGTCGATGTGAACACCGGCGGCGACAACAGCCCGGCGGCGGGGTTCAAGGCCAACCTGGCCGCCGCCCGCGAGCTGCCCCGGGTGCTGCGCGCCCGTGGCCTGGGCGGCATCATCTATCTGGACCTGGCCCCCATGGGCAAGAAGGACCGCCGCCAGTTCGAAAGCGTGCTGCGCGCCGCCTTCAAGGGCGATCCGGTGGACACCGTGCTGGCGGGCTGGACGCCCCTTGGCAACTACGAGCTGCAACGCAAACGTGCCCGGCTGCCGCTGGACCGCCTGGCCGAGGGGCTGTTCTGATGGCCTGTCCGATCTGCAACGCGGCGACCGATCCCGCCTACCGCCCCTTCTGCTCGCGCCGCTGTGCCGACCGCGATCTGGCGCGCTGGATGAACGGCAGCTACGCGGTGCCCTCGACCGACCCCGAGGACATCGAGGCGGCCCTGGAGGCGGTCGAGGCCGAGGTCGAGAAGGCGTTGAAGGCGCAGCGTTTTTCCTGAACGGTTCCGGGGTGTTGCGCGGCGCCGTTTGGGCCGCGTGGGGCCGGGTTGAGGGACGTGCATCTTTTTGCAAAAACCCTCTGGACACTCCCGCGCCCCTCCCCTAGAACGCCTCCACCCAACGACGAAAGTCGTTCCCGTGCCCGGGTAGCTCAGGGGTAGAGCAGTGGATTGAAAATCCTCGTGTCGGTGGTTCGATTCCGCCCCCGGGCACCATTTCCTCCCAAAGTCCTGCGATGTGAGTGACCTGCCGTGCGGTGTAGGACTCTTTCAGGATTTTGCGGGACAGTTACCCCTTGAGCGTCAGCAGGTCGCCAGGCGTCGGGGGCGTTGCGCGCCTCTGGGGCGCCTGTTGATAGTCGGGAAGCCGACCGGCGGGTTGCGCGGCACTTCCGCCCGCTCTGCGGCCTATTGGGAAACGGCCCTAAGAACCTTGATCATGTTGTCTGCGATGCCCGGTCTGTCAGCCCGGGCATCGCGCACTGGGATGCGGGCGGTGGTGGGCTGACAGCGCAGCATGTGACCGAGGGACGGCCGCCGATGAAGCCCTGGGAAAGGGCAAACGGGCGGCTTTAAGGAGATCGGGCGGCGTGAGGGAGCGAAGCAGGCCGGGGCGGAGGCTTCGGCGGCTAGTCGTCCAGGTTCATGGCGCTGGCGGCAAGGGCCAGGGCCCTGTGCAGGTCGCTCTGGCTCAGCGGCTTGCTGAGGAAATCATTCATTCCCGCCGCCATGCAGGCATCCCGATCCGAGGAGAAGGCGTTCGCCGTCAGGGCGATGATGTAGGGTTGTCGGATGTCCTGGCCCCTGATTTCGCGCGTGGCGTCGAGCCCGTCCAGCTCGGGCATGGACAGGTCCATCAGGATGACATCGGGCTGTCGGGAAAGCGTGGTCTCGACGGCCTGGCGGCCGTCTTCGGCGGTGATCACTGTCACCGGGGTCGTCTTCAGGAACTGCTCGACCAGGACGCGGTTTATCGCGTTGTCATCGGCGATCAGCACGGTCAGCGGTTTCAGCGCCGCCGGCAGGGCGTCGGTCCTTTCGTCGCCGGTGACCTCCTGCGCAGCTTTCTCCAGTTGAAGGGTCAGCTCCAGCCGGGTGCCCGTCGACGCCCCCGGGGGCAGCAGTTGCAGATCCCCGCCCATGCGCCGGGCAAGCGCGCGGCTGATCGACAGGCCAAGCCCGGTTCCGCCATGGCGGCGGGTCGAGGCGTTGTTGCCCTGGTAGAAGGGGTCGAAGATCTTTTCCTGACTGTCCTGCGGGATGCCGATGCCGGTGTCCGACACCAGGATGCGCAGGCGCCAGCCCTGATCGTTTTCGGTGGCACTGGCGTGGATGCGGATCTCGCCCTCTTCGGTGAACTTGATCGCGTTGCTGGTCAGGTTCATGAGGATCTGCTTCAGGCGCGTTTCGTCGCTGACGGCACGGGCGGGAAGGGGGCCGTCCAGATCCAGGGTGAAGCGCAGCCCCTTCTCTTCGGCGAGAGGCTGCATCAGGGCCCGGGTCGCTTCGAGGGCGTCCCGGGGCGAGAAGGGGCGATGTTCGAGCGTCAGCTGCCCCGCGTCGAGGCGCGAGAAATCCAGCACGTCGTTGACGATCCGCAGCAGCGATTTCGAGGCGTCGCGGATGGTCGTCACGTAGCGGCTGGCCTCGGTATCGAGATCGCGGTTCTGTAGCAGCTCGCCCATGCCGGAAATCGCATTCAACGGGGTGCGGATCTCGTGGCTCATGGTGGCCAGGAAGGCGGATTTCGCCTGGGCGGAGGCTTCGGCCTCCAGCCGAGCGGCCTCCAGCTCTCTGTTGGTGGCCTCCAGATAGGCGGTGAATTCCATCAGCTGCCGTTCGTTCAGCAGGCGCTTGCGCCAACTGCGCAGCCCGAACCCGACAAAGGTATAGGAGAGATAGCCAAGCAGCAGCACTTCGAGCATGTGCACCCAGAAGGTGCTGTCGAGGGGGGTGTGTGACGACAGCATATGCACGACGTAGAGCGGGATGGTGCTGGCCAGAATCCCCAGCTTGACCCAGGAGGCCAGGGGGTGGTGGCTCATCACGAAGCCCGCGTTGATCGTGGCGGCCATCAGGAAGCACAGCGCGATCAGCACGGACTCGTCCGCCTGTGCCGCGAAGAGCAGCACCAGCACACAGGAGGCGATCGTGGCCGATTGCAGCGCGGCGGACAGGGCCGTCAGTTTCAGAAGCGGGGGCAGGGGCCGATCCTGTGCCGATCGTGCCAGCGCGTATTTCAGTGTCAGCGTGTCGATGCCCTCGCCAAGCAGGGTGATCCCCACGCAGAAGGCCGCGGCGAAGGCGCCGACAAAGTACCAGACCGCTGCGGCGCCGATGGCTGTCGCAATCTGCCGGAGCGGCAGTTGGCGCATACGTGTGTGGGCGTATCGCTCGAACAGCGGCCGCCGACCATATTTCTCGTCGAAGGAGGGTTGGTCTGCGGAAGAAGCCGTCAAACGCTGGTTCATGACTTTGCCTTGGCTGACTATTGCTCGAAAAACTAGCAATTTCCGAGCAGCTGTCCAAGGAAGCTGTATTGGCGAGGCGAAAGAGCGGCAAGGCGTGAGGTCTGGAAACCTGTCGAAGCCTGCGGATAGGGGAAGGAAAAGAAAGGGCGTTTCTGGCCATCTGGGGGGCAGAAACGGTGCGTTAGCCCCGGCGGTCTAACCCAAGTCCAACGCGCGCTGCTTGTCGATTGAGGCCTGACGACGCTGCCATGGGCCGGTGCCACCCGGTGCCCCGAGGGGGCACCGAAAATCAGGGCAGACACCGCCGTGCCGGTGGGATGATCGGCGCCGTTCCGCGCCTGATTGGAGAAAAGCCGACCTCAGGGGATTGGTCGGGGCTGGTCGGTCTGCCTGAGCCTGGATCCGCGCCCGAGCGGTTTCAGGGAAACAGGTCCGGCAGTTGCCGGACCTGACCGGTGAGTTTCAGTCGGCGCCCTCGAAGCGGACGCTTTCTTCGCCCGCCTCGCCGACGATGTACCAAACGGTCGCCGGGCTGGCCGAGTTGTTGCGGAACCAGTGCTTTCGGCCTGCCGGCGTCTTGACCAGGTCACGCGGGCCCAGCTCGACCTCGGTCACCTCGCCATCCTCTTCCCAGCCAACGGTCAGGCTGCCGTCTAGCACCAGGAAACTGTCCTCGACATCGCGCACGAAGGGCTTCACGCCGACGCGCGAGGGGATGCCCAGCATCTCCTTGCGGCAGGTGTCCGTCTCCACCCCGCCGGGGCCACAGTAGATCTTGCGCGTGAAACCGGCGCCTTCCCAGATGGTCGGCTGATCCACATGGCGGACAACGTATTTCGCCATCAGCTGTTGCAGCGGATGCGCGCCCTCGGGGTCGAAGGGCAGGGTCTTGCCCGGTTCGGCGCCGAAGGTGCGCGCCAGTTCCGGGGCGCAGTCCTTGGGGTGGTAGTGGTAGACCGGCGGCAGCGGCTTGCCCACGTCGACCGAGATCGACATCATCACCGGTTCCACCCCATCGACGCGGAAACCGTGGCCGATCTCGCGGGCGTTCAGGATCATGTCCTTGGGGCCCAGGTTCACCTCGACGACCTCGCCGTCCTTTTCCCAGCCGACGATCAGCGCCCCGTCGATGATCAGGAAGCTTTCCTCGATCTCGTGGCTGTGGCAGGCGGCGTAGCGGCCCGGCTCCTTGTAGATCAGCGACAGGGTGAAATGGTCGGGCTTCAGGGTCGAGGTATCGCCAACCTTGGGCGAGCCACCGGCGCCGATATAGCGCATCTGGGCCCGGGCCAGCTCATCGTAGCCGTCGTTGGAAGGGAAGGCATTCCAGTCGAAGCTCTTGTCGGTGAAACG
The DNA here is from genome assembly GCF_050897975.1 of Pseudooceanicola aquaeponti. NCBI lineage: Bacteria > Pseudomonadati > Pseudomonadota > Alphaproteobacteria > Rhodobacterales > Paracoccaceae > Pseudooceanicola > Pseudooceanicola aquaeponti. The sequence goes on along the minus strand of NZ_JBPAXY010000008.1, from coordinate 134,587 downwards.
CCCGACATGGGCTTTCATCGCGGCCTCAAGCGTCGTGAAGTTCTGGTCCTGAACACTCATGCATCGTCCTTTCATGATCGCGTCTGCATTTCCTGCCGAAAGGCTAGACTGCGCTTGTGTCCGGTCGGAGTTCTCGTTTTACTGGCAAAACACCTGTCGGTCCGGGGCTGCCTGGATGCCGACGCCCTGCGGGCCACGCTGGCCCTGTTTCCTTCCCCCAAGGAGTTCGGATGTCCGCATTGTCCGGAGAAGATCGCTATCTCGTGCCGGGACTGGTGCGGGGGTTGGAGGCCTTGAAGGTGTTCACGCCCGAGAATCCCTCCATGACCCTCAGCCAGATCGCGCGCGAACTGGGGGTGTCCCGCTCGGCCGCCTTCCGCACCGTCTATACGCTGTCCGAAACGGGCTGCCTGCTGCATGATGATCGCAGCGGCCTCTACTCTCTCGGGCCGGGGGTGCTGCGGTTGACCCATGGCTATGCGGCCTCGCGCGAGATCGTCGAGGCCTCGCAGTCGGAATTGGAGGATCTGCACCGGCGCACCGGCTGGTCCTCGCACCTGGGGGTGCGCGACGGCACCTCGGTGCTTTACCTGCTGCGGATCTCCGGGGTCGAACAGCGGGTCTCGATCGTCCAGGTGGGGACGCGCCTGCCGGCGCGCAACACGGTGCTGGGGCGGGTGCTGCTGGCGGATCTGTCGGAGGAGGAGCTGATCCAGCTTTACCGCCAGGACGGCAGTATGCCCGGGCGGGGCACGGGGCCGTCGCTGCCGGAGATGCTGAAACAGCGAGAGCGGGACGCGGCCGCGGGTCTGGTGACCCATGCGGGGGATTTCGAGGCGCGCATCCTGTCGGTGGCCGCGCCGCTGCGCAGCGCCGACGGGCGCGTCGTCGCGGCCATCAGCCTGACCGCGCCTGTGTCGCCCAAGGCCGAATCGGAATTGCAGGGGCGGGCGCGGCACGAGCTGGAGGAAACGGCCCTGAAACTGTCGCGCCGCCTGGGCTGGTCGCCCGAGGGCGATGAGTGAGCGCCAGAGCGGCGGGCGGGATTTGTCCAGCGGGACAGCGCTTTGGGGTTCCGTGTTTTGCCTGTAAAACTCTTTCTGTTCCCGCGACGGCCTCTCGGATCAAAGTTGACTCACAAAAGCACGAAACAGGGAAAACAGCATGACGACCTTCAGCCTGACCCGCCGCGGCTTCCTCGGAGCTTCCGCCGCGACGACCGTCTACCTTGCCACAGGCCGCCCGGGTTCCGCCTCGGAGATGGATTTCAACTTCATCACCCCGTTCAGTTTCTCGCTGTCCTTCGGCGCGGTGCTCTATGCCGATGCCATGGGCTACTATGGCGCGGAAGGGCTGAACTTTCATGCGCAATCCGGCAAGGGCGCCGCGCTGGCGTCGCAGATGGTCATCGCCGGACAGATGCATTCGGGCCGCACCGGCGGCACCAACTACATCCTGTCGCGGGTCGAGAACGGCGCGCCGCTGACCTCGATCGCGACCATTGCCCAGCTCTCTCCGTTCTTCGTCATGTCCTCTGCCGAGACCCCCGCCACCGGCGTGCATGACCTGACCGGGCGCACCGTGGGCATGGCCTCGCTGGGTGGGTCGATGGAAGGCACCCTCGACCTGATGATGCTGAAGGGCGGTCTGGACCCGAGCGAGGTCAACAAGGTCAAGGTGGCCGATACCGGCGCCTCCTACGCGCTGATCGAGGCAGGCCGGGCCGGGGCCTTCATCGGCAATACCTCTTCCATGATCATGGCCTCGGCCGCCAACAGCGCGGTGCAGTCCTTTGCCATGGATGACGGGATGCCGGGCCAGGTCTATGTCGCGCGCCCCGAGGACATCGACGCCGCACCGGACAAATATGTCGCCTTCCTGCGCGCCACGCATCGCGCCGCCACCGAGATCGCGGCCCTGCCCGAAGCGGAACTGGATCCGGTGCTGGCCAAGATCGGCGAGAAATTCGATGTCTCCGGCCTCGACGTGGCCGAGACGGCCCGCAAGGATCTCTACACCAACGCCCGCAACTGGGTCGCCAAGGGCGAGGACAACCTGTTGCGCAACATCCCCGAGGTCTGGGAAGGGGCGGTCGAGATGCTGCATGAGGCCGGGATGATCTCGCAGGCGGTCGATCCCACCACGCTTTATACCAACGCCCTGCTGGAGCAGGCACTGGCGTGATGAAGCAGGATACTGGACTGCGTCCGGCCGAGATCGAGATCCGCGGCCTGACCAAGATCTTCGGCGAGGGCGACCGCGCCGTCACCGCGATCTCCCGCGCAGACCTGATCCTGGAGCAGGGAGAGTTCATCTCCCTGCTTGGGCCGTCGGGCTGCGGCAAGACCACGCTGATGCGCATCGTCGCCGGTCTGGAATACCCCACCGAGGGCGAGGTCGAGGTGCGCGGCCTGCCGGTCTGGTCCGGCAAGCGTCGCTCGAAAAAGGCGACGAAACCCGTTTCGATGATGTTCCAGGAGGCCCGCCTGTTCCCCTGGTTCACCGTGGCCCAGAACGTCGCGCTGCCGCTGCGCATCGCCGGTGTCGGCAAGGCCGAGCGCATGGCGCGGGCCCATGAGATCTGCGAGACGGTCGGTCTGAAGGGGTTCGAGGGCCATCGCCCCGGGCAATTGTCGGGCGGTATGCGTCAGCGTGCCTCGCTGGCCCGTGCCCTGGTGACCGATCCGCAGGTGCTTTTGCTGGACGAACCCTTCGGTGCGCTGGACGCCATGACCCGCGATGCGCTGAACCTTGAACTGATGGAGGTCTGCGCCCGGGCCAAGGTGACGACGATCCTGGTCACCCACTCGATGGCCGAGGCGGCCTTCCTGTCGGACAAGGTGGTGGTGCTGGCCTCGCGCCCGGCCCGGATCACCGGCGTCGTCGACATCCCCTTCGAACGCCCCCGCACCCTGGACCTGCAACGCAGCGTCGCCTTCCAGGACATGGTGGCGGACCTGCGCAACCAGCTTCAGGAGAGCCACCATGGATAACCCGCGTTTCTGGCGACTGGCGCTGCCGGTCATCGCCGTCTGTCTCTTCCTGCTGGGCTGGTCCTGGTACGTGCGCGCGGCCGAGGTCTCGGCCTTCGTGCTGCCGACGCCCGAGGCCATCCTGATGGCGCTGATCGCCCTGGTGCAGGACCCCGAGCTGTGGCGCCATGCCCGTGTCACGGTGATCGAGGCGGTCTCGGGCTTTGCCATCGCCGTGACCCTTGGGGTGGTCCTGGGCGTCGTCATGGCGCGGGTGCCCCCCGTGGAATGGGCCGCGAAGCCCTTTATCGTGCTGCTTCAGCTGATCCCCAAGATCGCCCTGGCGCCGCTGTTCATCCTGTGGTTCGGCTTCGGCCTGGAATCCAAGATCGTCATTGCCGCGGCCCTGGCCTTCTTCCCGATCTTCTCCAACGCGCTGATCGCCTTCAAGTCGGTCGAAAAGGGCGATGCGGATGTGATGACCATGCTGCAAGCCAGCCCGGCACAGCGGTTCGTCCTGCTAGAGCTTCCGCACGCCCTGCCGGTCGTTCTGACGGGGATGGAAGTCTCGGTCGTCATGGCGATGATCGGTGCCATCGTGGGCGAGTTCATCGGCGGCAACGAGGGGCTGGGCTTCCTGGCGGTGAAATACCTACAGGAGCTGAATGTGCCGAACCTCTTCGCGGTGATCGTGGTTCTGACCCTGGTCGGGCTGACGCTCTACACGGTGATCGGGCGCCTGCGGGCCTGGGCCGTGCCGTGGCACGCCGCCTCGTCGGGCAAGCAGGCGGCCTGACGCGGGCTCCGGGCCGTCCCTGCGGGCGGCCCGTTTCCCTTCGCTCTTTTCCTTTCCCCTGAACGGCGGTGCGCGCGGGCGCCCGTGCCGGTGGCCTGCCCATGCGCGGCCCCCGGCCCGCCGTTCCCCGCCACGGAGGCAGACATGGCCTTTCAGACCAGACGCACGGGTCCGATCGAGTATGACGAACGGCCCGGGGCGGGCCCGGTGCTGGTGCTGTTGCACGGCATCGGATCGAACGCCGGCAGTTTCGCGCCCCTGCTGCCGGAGCTGCCCGCCGACTGGCGGGTGATCGCCTGGAACGCCCCGGGCTATCGCGGCTCGGCGCCGCTGGAGGGCGCGCGGCCCGTGGCCGCTGATTACGCCCGGGCGCTGGCCGATTTCCTGGACCGGCTCGACCTCGGATCGGTGTTTCTGCTGGGGCATTCCCTGGGCGCGCTGATGGCCGCCTCCTTTGCCCGCCAGGCGCCCGAGCGGGTCCGGGCCCTGATGCTGGCCTCCTGTGCCCTGGGTCATGGCCGTCCGCCGGGCGGGCCGCTGTCAGAGGCCGCCTCCGCGCGCCTGGCCGAGCTGGAGGCCCGCGGTGCGGAGGCCTTTGCCGCCGCCCGTGCCGCCCGGCTGCTTCATGATCCGCAGGCGGATCCGGCGGCGCTGGCGCGGGTGCAGGCCGCCATGGCCGAGGTGCGGATGCCCGGCTACGCGCAGGCGGTCGGGATGCTGGCCTCGGGCGATCTCTGCGCCGATCTGGCGGGGCTGAAGGTTCCCACCGCCGTGGTCTGCGGTGCCCAGGACGTGGTGACCCCGCCAGAGGCCAACCGGCGCGCCCATGCGGCGCTGCCCCTGCCGGTGCGCGGCGCGCTGACCCTGCTACCCGACGCGGGCCATGCGGCCTATGTGCAGGCGCCGGGGGCCTTTGCGGCGGCTCTTGTCGCCCACCTGGGGGCGGTGTGATGCAGCGCTACGATTACGAGGGCCACGTCGCGGTGGTCACCGGCGGCTCGTCGGGGATCGGTCTGGCGACGGTGCGCCTTCTGCTGGACAGCGGCGCGCGGGTGGCCTTCTGCGCCCGCGACGCGGACCGGCTGGACCGGGTCCGGGCCGAGCTGGCCGGGCGCTTCGGCACCGACAGGATCCGCGCCGAAGCCCTGTCGGTTCTCGACGCCCCGGCCATCGAGGCTTTCGCGGCCTCGGTCGCAGAGGGGTTCGGGCGCTGCGACCTGCTGGTCAACAACGCAGGCCAGGGCCGCGTCTCGACCTTCGCCGACACAAGCGATGCCGACTGGCGGGCAGAGTACGAGCTGAAGCTCTTCAGCCAGATCCACCCGGTCAGGGCCTTCCTGCCCTTGCTGCGGGCGGCGCGGGGATCGGTGGTGGCGGTGAATTCGCTGCTGGCACTTCAGCCCGAGCCCCACATGGTCTGCACCGCCTCGGCGCGGGCCGGGGTGCAGAGCCTGATCAAGAGCCTGTCGGTCGAGCTGGCCCCCGAGGTGCGGGTAAACGCGATCCTGCTGGGGCTGGTCGACAGCGGCCAGTGGGCGCGCCGGTTCGAGGCCCGCACCGAGCGCGGCGAGACGCGCGCAGAGTGGGACGCCGCGCTGGCGGCGCGCAAGGGCATCCCCTTGGCCCGGCTGGGCAGGCCCGAGGAGGCCGCCCATGCCATCGCCTTCCTCGGCTCGCCCGGGGCCTCCTACGTGACCGGGGCGCAGATCGAGGTCTCGGGCGGCCTGTCGCGGCACATCTGAAGAACAAGGAACCAGCACCATGACCCAGCACAGCGATTGTGCCACCGTCGGCGAGGCGATCGCCGACTACCTGGCCCGGATCGGCGTGACGACGATCTTTGGCGTGATCTCGATCCACAACATGCCCATTCTGGACGCCGTGGCCCGGCAGGGGCGGATCCGCTTCGTGCCGGCTCGGGGCGAGGCCGGGGCGATGAACATGGCCGATGCCCATGCGCGGGTCTCGGGGCGCCTCGGGGTCTGCCTGACCTCGACGGGCACGGCGGCGGGCAATGCCGCGGGCGCCCAGGCCGAGGCGCTGACCGCGGGCAGTCCGGTCCTGCATATCACCACCCAGGTGGATACCGCCTTCGCCGACCGTGACCGCGCCGCCATCCACGACGTGCCGCGCCAGCCGCAGATGCTGGCGGGGGTCTCGAAGGCGGTGTTCCGCATCTGGGAGGCCCGGGGCGCCCTCGGCACCTTGCAGGCCGCCGCCTCTGCCGCGCTTTCGGCGCCAAGCGGGCCGGTGGCCCTGGAGATCCCGGTCGACGTGCAACGCCAGGCGCCCGAGGGCGCGCTGCGCGGTCATGCGCCGGTGGTGCAGACCCCGGTGGCGCCGCAAGAGGCCATCGAGGAACTGGCGGCGCGGCTGCGCGCCGCGCGCCGTCCGCTGCTGTGGCTGGGGGGCGGCGCCCGGGGGGCAGGGGCCGAGGCGGCGGAGCTGGTCCGGCGCGGTGTCGGCGTCGTCACCTCGACCAATGGCCGGGCCGTGGTGGCCGAGGATCATCCCCTGAGCCTTGGCGCCTTCAACATGACGCCAGAGGCCATGGCGCTGTACCAGCGCTGCGATCTGATGGTGGTCATAGGTTCGCGCCTGCGTGGCAACGAGACCCACAACAACCGGATGCCCCTGCCGGAACAACTGGTGCAGATCGACGTCGACGCCAGCCAGTGCGGCCGCAACTATCCGTTGGCGCAGATGGTTCAGGGCGCGGCGGCGGACACCCTGGCGCGGGTGCTGGCGCAGCTGCCAGAGCAGTTGGACACCGACCCGGGCTTTGCCGCAGAGATCGCGGAGGCCCGGGAGGCGGGGGCGGCACGGCTGATGGAGCAGCTCGGGCCCTATGCGGCGCTGGCGCGGGCGCTGGACGCGCGGGTGGCCGCCGGGGGGCACCCCTGGGTGCGGGATGTGACGATCTCCAACTCGACCTTCGGCAATCGCTTCGTGCGCCTGGCCTCGCCTCGCCACGGCGTCCATGCGCTTGGCGGCGGGATCGGGCAGGGCGTGGCGATGGGCATCGGCGCCGCCCTGGCCGGGGAGGCTGGCAAGACCATCACCCTGCTGGGCGACGGTGGCACCCAGCTCGGCCTGGCCGAGATGATCACCGCAGTGCAGGAGCGCGCGCCGCTGGTCTATATCCTGATGAACGACCAGGCCTATGGGGTCATTCGCAATATCCAGGACGCGCAATATGGCGCCCGGCATCACTACAGTGCGCTGGCGACCCCGGATTTCGCGACTTTCGCGGCGGCCATCGGGATTGCCTACCATCGCGTCGGGCAATTGGATGCCGGGTTCGAAACCGTGCTGGACGCGGCGCTGGCGGCCGAGGGGCCGCAGCTGATCGAGATCGACATGACGGCCATCGGGCCCTTCGCGCAAAGCTTTGCCGGCCCTCCGGCTGGCGCGGCGGGCGGGGCCGTGGACGGGGACAGGAAGGAGAGATGACATGCATCTGGGCGTGATCGGCTACGGGGCCATCGGTCAGGAACTTCTGGCGCTGCTGGCGCCGCTTGGCATTGCGCGCACGACGCTGCTGGTGCGCCCGGGCCGCGAGGCCGCGGTGCGGCAGGCCCTCGGCGCGGGCGCGGGCGGGCAGGGGGTGCAGGTCACGGCTGATCCCGCCGCCCTGCTGGACTGCACCCTGGTGGCCGAGGTGGCAGGCCATGCCGCCGTGGCCGCCCATGGCGAGAGGCTGCTGGCCGCCGGGCGCGATCTGCTGGTGGTCTCGGTCGGGGCGCTGGCCGATGCGGCGCTGCATGATCGGCTGGTTGCGGCGGCGCGCGCCTCGGGGGCACGGCTGATCCTGCCCTCGGGCGCGGTCGGCGGGATCGACATCCTGGCGGCGCTGGCCCCGGCGGGCGACATGGCGCTGCGCTATACCGGCACCAAGCCGCCGCAGGCCTGGAAGGGTACCCCGGCGGAAGAGGTCTGCGACCTGGACTCCCTGACCGCGCCGCATGTCTTCTTCGAGGGCAGCGCGCGGCAGGCGGCGCTGGCCTATCCTAAGAATGCCAACGTGGCCGCGACGCTGGCCCTGGCGGGACCGGGCTTCGACGGGCTGACGGTGCGGCTGGTCGCGGATCCCGATGCCCCCGGCAATGCGCATCGCTACGACCTGGTGTCGCCGCTGGCCACCGTCGGCGTGGATATCGCCAACCGGGCCTCGGGCGACAATGCCAAGACCTCGCTCGCCACGGTCTATTCCGTGTTCCGCGAGATCCGAAACCAGCTGGGGCCGGTGGCGATCTGACCCGCCCCCCAGTGATGACAAGGGAGAGAGGGATGCACGACGCCCCCGCAACCGACAAGACCGCGACCGATCCGGCCCTGAAGGACCTTCTGCCCGATGGGAGGATCTTCGTCGCGGGCAGCTGGCAGGAGGGGCGCGGCGCCGAGATCACCTCGATCTTTCCCGCCGACCTGACGGTGAACCGCCGGTTCCGGGGCGCCTCGCGCGCCGATGGCGAGGCGGCGATTGCCGGGGCAAAACGCGCCCAGGCCGATCCCGCCTGGCGCGACATGGCGCCGCCGCAGCGGGCACGGATCCTGCACCGGATCGCCGAGGGGATCGAGGCCGCGCAAGAGCGGATCGCCCAGATCCAGATGCGCGATACCGGCAAGACCCTGACCGAGACCCGCGCGCTGGCGGCCTCTGCCGCGGGCACCTTCCGCTATTTCGCCGCCGTGCTCGAGACCATGGACGAGGAGATGACGGCCCCGCGCGGCAACAGCCTGACCCTGTCCCTGCACGAGCCCATCGGGGTGGTAGCGGCGATCACGCCGTGGAATTCCCCGATTGCCTCGGATGCTCAGAAGGTGGCCCCGGCGCTGGCGGCGGGCAATGCGGTGGTCTTGAAACCGGCCAGCTGGGCGCCGCTGGTGGCGCTGGAACTGGCGCGGATCATCGAGGCGGCAGGGCTGCCAAAGGGGCTCTTCTCGGTGCTGCCCGGCTCGGGGCGCGAGATCGGCGCGCTGCTGGTCGAGCATCCCGACATCGGGCGGGTGTCCTTCACCGGCGGGACCGCGACCGGCCTTGGCATCGCCGCCGGTGCTGCGGCCAAGCTGATGCCGGTCTCGCTGGAGTTGGGGGGCAAGTCGCCGACGATCGTTTTCGAGGACGCGGATCAGGATCAGGCCCTCGCCGGTGTTCTCTACGGCATCTTCTCGTCTTCCGGGCAAAGCTGTATCGCGGGCGCGCGCCTACTGGTGCAGCGTGGCATCCATGACGCCTTCCTGGGGCGGCTGGTCGCGGCGGCCAGGGCGCTGAGGGTCGGTCATCCGCAGGATCCGGCCACCCAGGTGTCCTGCCTGGTGCACCCCGACCACCGCAACGCGGTCGAGGCCCAGGTCGCGGCGGCGGTGGCCCGGGGCGCCCGGGTTCTCTGCGGCGGCGCCCGGCCCGAGGGGGCGGCCTATGCCGAGGGCGCCTACTATCTGCCGACGATCCTGACGGATGTGGGCCCCGAGGATCCGATCTGGCAGGAAGAGGTCTTCGGCCCGGTCCTGGTCGTGCGGGCCTTCGACGACGAGGCAGAGGCCATCGCCCTGGCAGAGGACAGCGACTACGGTCTGGCCTGCGGGATCTGGACCCGGGATTTCCCCCGAGCCTGGCGGGTCGGTCGGGCGGTGACCACGGGCACCGTCTGGATCAACACCTACAAGCAGTTCTCGATCTCGACCCCGTTCGGCGGCGAGAAGATGAGCGGGATGGCCCGAGAGAAGGGGCGGGACGGTCTACGGGCCTACATGCGCCAGAAAAGCCTTTACGTCGATCTGTCCGGGACGCCGCTTCCCTGGACTGCGCTTTGATCGGAATGCCGCGCCTCGTCGACAGGCTCGGCGTGGTGGCGGGGCCAGGCAAGGCAGGTCGGTCCATGAAGATTGCGGCGGAAATGACCTAGCGGGGCAGCTGGTGGCGGGACGTATTAGGCGTTTCGCGGCTCTCTTCTGGTCGCTTCGCTACAAGGAGGCTCCCCGGCTAAGGACTGGGCCTGCTCCTGCGGGTGTGACCGGATCACAGGCGACCAAGGAGGCGCCTGGCCGCTGCAAGACCGCAAGGCGATCCCCGAAGGGCCTCACTCCACAAGGTAGCGTGCGACGATCGGACGATAGCCCGCGCCAAGCGCGCAGGCCTTGGTTCCCAGCGTACCGGCGAGGATCTGCGGGCGATGGATGCCCCTCGCGTCCCAGACCGAGACCAGGGCGTCGACCCGCGACACCAGCGTCTCCCGCACCTCGGGGGGAAAGCTTCCGTCGATGGCGATGACGGGAAGATCGAGGACGGCCACAAGGGTCATGCTCGCCGCTGCGATGTGGCGGGCCGTCTCTTCGATCCAGGCCGCCTTCAGGTCGTCGAAGCCGACCCAGGCGTCCTGCGTCAGCAGTGCCGCCCCTTCCCCGGGGCTGGGGGCATCAAGGCGACGTTCGAGGCTATGGATCGAAGCGACCTCGACCATCTGTGTCATGCTTCCGTCCGCCCCCGGCACGGGCAGCGAGGCCAGGGCCCCGGCATTTCCGCGCGTCCCGAGATAGAGGCGCCCGTCGAGGACGATGCCGCCGCCCAGGAAGGCACCGACATAGATATAGCCGAAATCCGGCAGGTCCCGCGCGGCGCCGAAAAGATGCTCGCCGTGGCAGGCGAGAGAGCCGTCATTGCCGACGAAGGCGGGCAGCCCGAGCGCTTCGGAGAAGGCCTCCTGCGCCGGGAAGTCGCGCCAGGCCTGCATCTCGGCCCGGGGGGCGTTCAGCAGGTCCAGCCAGTTCCACAGGTCGAAGGGCATCCCGATTCCGATCCCCGCGATGCGCTCTTTCTGGTCCGGTGTAAGAAGCGCGCCGAAGGCTTCGAGCCCGGTCCGCGCGAGGTCGAGGCACTGGGAGGGCGTCGGATAGGCATAGGTGGCCGTGCGCTGGCCCAGGACCCGCCCCTCGAAATCAATCAGGATCAGGTCCGAACGCCGCCGACCGATCCGCAACCCGATCGAGAAGGCGCCGTTCGGGTCGAGGCTGATCGGCCGCGACGGCTTGCCGATCCGGCCCCGAACGGGCGCGCCGCGCTGGACGAGCCCCTCGGCCTCAAGCTTGCGGGTGATGACCGAGGCCGATTGCACGGAAAGGTCCATCCGCCGGGCGATTTCGGCCGCAGGGGTGGGCCCTTCCTGCCGGAGCAGGTTCAGGATCGCCCGTTCGTTCGCGCTGCGCTCCTGCGCGGTGTCCAGGCGATCTTGCAGAGCATCGTCCATATCAGCACCTCCCTTAGGTTATTTTTGTCAACTAGACTTTCTAAAGCAAGTTTAGAAAATCGTTGACGAGCGCTTTTTCGGTGGTCCATGCTTTGCGTGTCGGCAGGAGGAGTCGGCCACTTTCGGCGGTACGGCGGGCTTGGCCCGTCGCGACTGGCCGCGAAATTTTGGGAGGAGAGATCATGAAATACGCAATGGCACTCACGGCCATGGCGCTTGCCGTGTCCGGCGGCGCAGCGATGGCGCAGGACCAGACGACAGCCTGCCTGATCACCAAGACGGACACCAACCCGTTCTTCGTGAAGATGCGCGAAGGCGCGCAGCAGAAGGCGGACGAGCTGGGCATCGAGCTGATGAACTTCGCCGGCAAGTATGACGGCGACCACGAAACCCAGGCCCAGGCCATCGAGACCTGCATCGCCGCCGGAGCAGACGGCATCCTGCTGCTGGCCTCGGACACCTCCTCGATCGTGTCCTCGGTCGAGCAGGCGCAGGAGGCGGGCGCCATCGTGATTGCCCTGGATACCCCGCTGAGCCCGGCAGATGCCGCCGACGCGACCTTCGCCACGGACAACTTCCGCGCCGGTGAGCTGATCGGGCAATGGGCCGCCGCCAAGCTGGGCGACGCGGCCGAGGATGCGCGCATTGCCTTTCTCGACCTGAATGTCAGCCAGCCCACGGTGGGCGTGTTGCGCGACCAGGGTTTCATGCAGGGCTTCGGGATCGATATCAAGGATCCGGGCCGCTACGGGGACGAGGACGACCCGCGCATCGTCGGACATGACGTGACGCAGGGCAACGAGGAAGGCGGCCGCCGCGCCATGGAGAACTTGCTGGCGAAGGACCCGGGCGTCAACGTGGTCTACACCATCAACGAACCCGCCGCCGCCGGGGCCTACGAGGCGCTGGACGCGCTTGGCCGGGCCGGTGACGTGCTGATCGTGTCGGTCGATGGCGGCTGTCCGGGCGTCCAGAACATCCGCGACGGGGTGATCGGGGCGACCGCACAGCAATATCCGCTGGACATGGCGGCCCTCGGGATCGAGGCGATCCACCAGTATGCGCAGGACGGCACGCTGCCGCAGCCGACCGAGGGCAAGGACTTCTTCGACACCGGGGTCGAGCTCGTGACGGGCGAACCGGTCGAGGGCGTCACCTCGATCACCGTGGACGAGGGTCTGGCGCGGTGCTGGGGCTGAGCCCTACCGCTTCACATCAAGCCTGAACATGCCGGGGCGGGCACGCCCCGGCCGCAACGACTGTCACGGGAGAGGGGCGGCGCATGAGCCAGAATGACGCCTTTGAGGATGTCGTCAAGACACGGCGAGACGAGAGCTTTGCCTCGTTCGAAAGCCGGCAGAAGGGGCCGCTGCACAAGGTCCACGAGCTGCTTCACGGGAACCCGGCGCTGGTGCCGCTGATCGTCCTGCTGGCGTCGATCGCAGTCTTCGGACTGCTGCTGGGATCGCGGTTCTTCTCGCCCTTCGCGCTGACGCTGATCCTGCAACAGGTGCAGATCGTCGGCATCGTCGCGGCGGCGCAGTCGCTGATCATCCTGACCGCCGGGATCGACCTGTCGGTGGGGGCGATCACGGTCTTCTCGTCCGTCGTGATGGGCCAGTTCGCATTCCGCTACGGGATTCCGCCCTTCATCGCGGTGACCTGCGGGCTTGCCTTCGGCACGCTCTGTGGCGCCCTGAACGGGCTGCTGGTCAGCAAGATGAAGCTGCCGCCCTTCATTGTCACGCTGGGGACGTGGCAGATCATCCTGGCGTCGAACTATCTCTATTCCCGGAACGAGACGATCCGCTCGCAGGACATCGAGGCCAACGCGCCCATCCTGCAATTCATGGGCACGCGGTTCGAGGTCGCGGGCGCGGTCTTTACCATCGGCGTGGTCTTCATGATCCTTCTGATGCTGGGCCTGGCCTGGGCGTTGAAGAACACGGCCTGGGGGCGGCATGTCTATGCCGTGGGCGACGATGCCGAGGCGGCGGCGCTGTCGGGCGTCAACGTCCACCGCACCCTGATGTCGGTCTACATGCTGGGCGGGCTGATCTGCGGCTTTGCCGGCTGGGCGCTGATCGGGCGGCTCGGCTCGGTCTCTCCGACCTCGGCCTACGAGGCGAATATCGAATCCATCACCGCCGTGGTGATCGGCGGCATTTCCCTGTTTGGCGGGCGCGGGTCGATCCTGGGCGCACTCTTCGGGGCGCTGATCGTCGGTGTCTTCTCGCTGGGGCTGCGGCTTCTGGGGGCCGACGCGCAATGGACCTACTTCTTCATCGGCGTGCTGATTATCGTCGCCGTCGCCGTGGACCAATGGATCAGAAAGGTATCGGCATGACCCAGCCCGTTCTCTCTGCAAAGAACCTGACCAAGCGCTACGGCAGGGTCACCGCGCTGGATAGCTGCGACTTCGAGCTGTACCCGGGCGAGATCCTGGCCGTGATCGGCGATAACGGGGCCGGAAAATCCACGCTGATCAAGGCGTTGTCGGGGGCCGTGACCGCCGACGAGGGCGAGATCTACGTCGAGGGGCAACAGGTCCGCTTCGCCTCGCCCAATGACGGACGCGAGGCCGGGATCGAGACCGTCTACCAGACCCTGGCCATGTCGCCCGCGCTGTCGATTACCGACAACATGTTCATGGGCCGCGAGATCAGGAAGAAGGGGGTCATGGGAAAGTTCCTGCGCCAGCTTGACCGCAAGGCGATGGAGGATTTCGCCCGGCAGAAGCTGTCGGACCTCGGGTTGATGACCATCCAGAACATCGGTCAGCCGGTCGAAACCCTCTCGGGGGGCCAGAGGCAGGGCGTCGCCGTGGCGCGGGCGGCGGCCTTCGGATCGAAGGTGATCATCCTTGACGAGCCGACGGCGGCCCTCGGCGTGAAGGAAAGTCGGCGGGTGCTGGAACTGATCCAGGACGTGAAGAAGCGGGGCATCCCGATCATCCTGATCAGCCACAACATGCCCCATGTCTTTGAGCTGGCCGACAGGATCCACGTCCACCGCCTCGGCCGCCGCCTCTGCGTGATCGACCCGAAGAAATACAGCATGTCCGATGCCGTGGCCTTCATGACCGGCGCCAAGGAGCCGGACGACCCCCAGGCGGCCTGACGGGGGCGCCCGCCAGAGCCTCTCCGCTCTCTCTGCGTCAAGGCTCTGGCGGGCGATTGCGGACCCTAGGCGAAGACCAGAGACCCGATCGGCTTGTCGTCCAGCATCAGGCGCCGCAGGGATTGGTAGACGCGGATGTTCTGTTCGATCTCCTGGGCGGAAAGGTCCAGGGCCAGGGTGGCGCGGGCGTCGTTCTCTCGACCGGCCAGGCCGTAGACAAGGGCGAGGTTGCCGCGCACATGGGGTGCCGCCACCGGGTCGCGGACAAGTTCCTGCAAGATGCTGATCGCGCGTCCCTGTTGACCTGTCAAAGCCAGCGACAGGGCGTAGTTGCTGCGCAGGATGAAGTTCGTCGGATAGAGTTTCAGCCCGTATTCGTAGACCGCCTGCGCCTCGGCGTGGCGCGACAGCGTGTCCAGGGCGACGCCCTTGCCGGTCAGGGCCGAGACATTGCCCCGCTGCGCCTTCAGGGCGGCGTCGTAGTTCCCCAGGGCGTCGGTGGGGCGGTTCATGGCCAGGTGGACCCTGCCGAGAATGGCCAGGATGTCGGAATTGCGGGGCGAGAGCTCGTCCGCGCGCAGCAGGATCGCCTCGGCGCGGCTGTTCTGGCCGATACGCGCATAGCTGTCTCCGGCCCCCATCAAAGCCGCGACGTTCTGGGGCTCTGCGGTCAGAACCTTCTCATAGAGTTTGACGGCGCGGGCATGGTCGCCGGATTTCGCCGTGGCCTGCGCCAGGCTGAGCGTCGTTTCGGTCTCTTGGGTCTGTGCCGGGGGCGCCGATGTCGTCGGCGCCTGAAGAGAGCAGGCAGAGAGGGCCGCGATAAGGAAGAGGGGCGCCAGGGGGCGGATCAGGAAAGAGGGCAGGGGCAAGGCAGGCTCCGGTCTTGAAGGTTTGTGGGCAGCTGAAACGGGCATGGGCGGCAGCCGTTCACGGTGGCGGGACGGGTCATCGCACCAGCATGACAGCCCCGCATTGAACATCGTTGAGGGTCAGTTCGGCCTGGCCGACACCGACGCCAAGGGCGCCCAGCAGGGCGTCGAGGATTGCATCCAGCGGGGTGAGGACCAGCAGCAGAACGGGGTGCAGGATCAGGGTCACCAGATCCAGGACGCCGTCCACGATCGCCCCGACCAGGCCCAGGTCCAGAAGGCCGACTTCCAGGTCGATGTCGGTGTCGAGGTTGGTCAGCAGGGTCGAGACGGTGGAACTCAGCAACCGGCCCGCACCGATGGTCTTGGTCTCGCCGATCTCGGCCAGGGTAAAGTCGAGCTGTTCGGTGAGAGAGGTGCCGATGGCGACGTGGGTCTTGACCTTCAGGGCGACATCGACAGCCAGGACCTCGGGGCTGAAGAGGCTGAGAAGGTCGAGGTCGATGCGCAGCCCGAGAAGCTTGGCATAGTCCAGGTCCGCCGCGTCGAGGGGGGTGGTGGTGTCCTGGAAGGTCGGGGTGTCGAAAGAGCCCAGGAACAGCTCGGCCACATGGGTGCCGGTGGTGCCCGAAAGCGGGTCGATCCCGGTGTCGAAGCGGACCAGAAGGTCGTCCTCCTCGGAGGCCGAACAGTTCATGTCGGAGAGCGTCGCCGTGCCGCTGGCGATCTCCAGGTAGACGGGCAGGTTCACCGAGACGATGTTCAGGTTTTCGTCGATCTCCTCGAGCATCGACGGCTCCAGGGTCAGCCCCAGCCGAAGGCGCACCTGGGCGGTGTGCAGCGTGGCGCCCCGCGCCCCGAGGGTGATCCAGCCCGATCCCGCCGGTTTCTCGCCGACAACCAGCTCCAGATCGGTGTCCAGCAGCCCGGGAATGTCCAGGTCGAGCGAGGCATCTATGATGCGGTCGGCATTCACCACATCGACCGAGGCCATGAGGATATCCAGAAGCGAGACGGTGATGCGCGGCAGGATGTCCTCAAGCTGCACGCCAACGTCATCGCCGTCGATCGCGATCAGCTCTCCGGTGTTCAGAAGGACGTTGGTTGTCGCGTTCAGGATCGTGGCGAGGACATCTGTCGTCGCGTCGACCGGGCTGGCGTCGAGCAGCGCCCCGACAAGATCCAGAAGATCGACATCGGCGGCAAGGATCTCTTCGTAGGGGGCTGCCGTCAGGCCGATACGGTTGGCCAGAAGGTCGGTGAAGGTCAGCAGGTTGATTTCGGCATCGGCCAGGGCCTGGTAGTCCAGAACCGACAGCGAGATGTCGGTGCCCAGGGCCGCCGACAACAGCGCGTTCAAAATGCCTTCGTCCAGCTCCAGCAGACGTGAGGCCAGGCTGAAGGCGGCGAAATCGAAACGGGCCGCCGTGGCGCTGGCCGACAGCCGGGTGCTGCTTTTGTCCAGGAAGCTGCTGGCGAAATAGAGCGGCACCTCTTCTGTGACGGCGACCGTCGCGGCGTTCACGTCGGTATCGCCAAGGGCGCGATCCTCCAGGCGGGCGGCCTGCGGCAGGTCGGGATCGCGAAGGAAGCGGGCATAGCGGATGTCGGTCAGCGCCTCTTCCGGCAAGCCGTTTCCCGCGACCGTTGCGCGGGCCCGATCCTCGGAGGCCTCGCCCAGATGAGAGACCGCACTGATCGCGGCCAGGTCCGCCCGGGTTTGTAGGGATTTCTGCCGGGCATAAAGCGAGGACAGGTCGACACCGATGGCGACGAAGCCGATCAGCACCGTCAGCATCAGCCCGACGATGATCGCGATGGCGCCACCCTCGTCCGACAGGGCGCGCCGCAGGAAGGGCTTAATAGGCAAGATAGCTCCTCCGCGTGATCGTGGGGATGTCGAGGCCGAGGAACCCGTCGGCGATGTCGACCGCCGAGCCGGTCAGATCGTAGGTCACGGCAATTTCGATGGCGGGCACGGCGCCGGGGATCATGGTGACGGTCGAGCTGACCTTGTCCGCCCCCAGGAAAGAGAAGCGGGCGCCGGTGGCGTCGAGATAGGCCGCCGCGAGATTGGCGCGCTCGCTTTCCGCCAGGCCCGAAACCGAGTGGCGGGCCGCTTCGGCGGCCAGTTGCTGAAGGCTGTTGGCAATGGCGAAATACTGGCCGAAGCAGATGATCCCGAAAAGGATCGTCAGCAGGACAGGCAGAACCAGGGCGAATTCCACCGCCGTGGCTCCGTCTTCCTTGCGCAGGAAACGCCGCAGTCCCCGGGTCATTTGCCGAACCCCCCTGCCAGGATGTTGTCGATAATGCTGAGGACGGCGGGTCCGACCAGGACGATGAAGAGGGCGGGCATGATGAACAGGATCAGGGGGACGGTCATCAGGGCCGGAACCTTCGCGGCCTGCTCCTCTACCCGCAGCAGCCGGGCGGCGCGTTCGTCTTTCATCAGGCTTCTCAGAGCCCCGGCGAAGGGGGTGCCGTAGCGTTCGGCCTGTAGCAGCGTGTTGGCGAAGACCGCGATCTCGGGCAGGGGCAGGCGCTGTTCGAAGTTCTGCCAGGCTTCGGCGCGGCGGGGCAGGACCCCCAGTTCGACGACCAGCTGTTCCAGCTCCAGGGCCAGGGGGGGCGAGGTCCGGCGCAGCTCATGGGCGACCCGCTGCATGGCCGGGCCGGGGCCCAGGCCCGCCTCGCTGGCGATCACCAGAAGTTCCAGCATGTCGGGGAAATCCTTTCGGACGCGGGCCAGTCGACGCTTGACCAGGCGGCCCAGCACGACGTCGGGCGCTTTCGATCCCGCCAGGGCGATCGCGCTGGTCCAGATCACCAGGACCAGGGGGGCGGGGGCACCCCGGTCCCGCAGGTAGAACCAGCCCAGGGTCAGGGCGGCACAGCCCAGGGGCAGGACCAGTTTCAGGAAGGCATGGATCAGCACGGCGTCCCGGTTTCGGAACCCCGCCGCCCGCAGTTGCGCCGCCGTTGTCTCTGCGTCGCCTCCGCGCAGGATTTGCAGCCGTTCCGAGGTGCCCGCGGCCAGGCGCAGCACGGCCTGCCCGGCGCGTCGCCCGACCGAGGGCCGGGGCGCGGTCTGGCGCGCGGCGCCCCTGCCGGTGCTGCGCGCCAGCCTTGCGGCGCGGGTCTTGCGGTCGATCGCCGTCAGCAGGGCCAGCTGCGCGGGCACCAGAAGGAGAAGCGTAAGAAGGATGAGGGGGAACAGGGACATCTCAGGCCTCGATCCTGGCCAGCTTGTACATGCTGTAAATGCCGAGCCCGAGGCACAGCACCCCGGCGGCGGTCATGATCTGCCCGCGCGGGTCAACCGCCAGCGGGATCAGGTAGCCGGGGTTCATCAGGAAGAGGATCGCGGCAATGACGAAGGGCAGGCTGGACAGGATGAAGGCGCTGACCCGGGTCTCGGCCGACAGGGCGGCGGCCTTCTTGCGCAGCTTGCGCCGTTCCCGCAGCAGCTCTGCCAGGTTGTCGAGCGTCTCGGCCAGGTTGCCCCCGGTTTCGGTCTGAAGCGCGGTGGCCACGGTGATGAAGTGGGCCTCGGGGCTGCCGATGCGGCGCGACAGGGCCGACAGCGCATCAATCAGGGCCACGCCGCCCTTCAGCTCGTCATGGCAATGAGCGAATTCCTCGCGGGTGACCCCTCGGGCATGTTGGGCGACCACGCCAAGGGCGCCGGGCACGGTCTGCCCTGAGCGCAGCCCGCGCGAGAAGATATTCAGGGCATCGGGCAGGGCATCGTTGAACTGGCGGATGCGGCGGGCGCGCAGGCCGTCGAGCAGGATGTTGAACATCATCCAGCCCATCATCAGGGCCGCCGGTGCCGCCAGCAGGGGGGGCACCAGCCCGCTCAGCCAGGCCAGGGCAAGAAAGACCCCGGCCAGAAGGGCGATCAGCGCCAGCGCCGCGCCGGGCCACAGGTCCAGACCTGCCAGGCGCAGGCGGTCCTCCAGCAGCGCGACCAGCCCGGTGCGGCGCTGCCGAAGCGCGTCTCCGCTCCGGGCTTTCTCCAGCTTTTGCAGCACCTGTTGCGTTGCGGCCCGGTGGCCGGATCCTTGCCGCACCAGCCTTGCGCGCCGCACCCGTCGAGAGCGATCCACCAGCATCAGCACCACCATGCCACTGGCCATGGTGGCGACGAAGGTCAGCAGCATCAGAAGGGCGAGGGCCATGGCGCCTATCCCTCGATCGTGGCGCGCAGGGCGCCTTCCAGGCCGTGTTCCGCGGCGCGGCTCACGAAGGCGGGGGTGGTGCCGCAGCTTTCGAAGCGGCCCGACACCTCGTCCCCGCCCCGGCCGCTGTCGGCCCGGAAGCGGAAGAGTTCCTGCATCGAGACCACCTCGCCCTCGATCCCCACGATCTCGGAGATCGAGGTGATGCGGCGCACGCCGTCCCGCTGGCGCGAGATCTGCACGACCAGGTGGATCGCATCCTTCAGCTGTTGCCGGACGAACTGGCTGGGCAGCTGGATCCCGGACATGGCGATCATGTTCTCCATCCGGGTCAGCGCTTCGCGGGGGGTATTGGCGTGCAGTGTCGACATCGACCCGTCATGGCCGGTGTTCATCGCCTGAAGCAGGTCCAGGGCCTCGTCCGAGCGCACCTCGCCGATGATGATCCGGTCGGGGCGCATCCGCAGGGCATTGCGGAACAGGTGGCGCATGGTGATCTCGCCGGTGCCTTCGATGGTCGGCGGGCGGGTCTCAAGGCGCACCACATGCGGCTGTTGCAGGCGCAGTTCGGCGGCGTCCTCGATCGTCACGATCCGTTCCGTTTCCGGGATTTCACGCGAGATTGCGTTCAGCAGGGTCGTCTTGCCCGATCCCGTCCCGCCAGAGATCAGGATGTTCAGCCGCAGCCGCGCCGCGATGCGCAGAAGGTCGGCCATGCGCGGCGACAGGCTGCGTCGGTCGACCAGATCCGGGAGGGCCAGGTTGTCGCGGGGAAACTTCCGGATGGTCATGGTGGGCCCGTCCAGGGCAAGCGGGGGCAGGGTCACGTTGATGCGACTGCCATCCGGCAGGCGGGCATCGACCAGCGGAGAGCTTTCATCGACCCGCCGGCCGGCCAGCGAGATGATGCGCGTGGCAATATTGGTGACATGCTGGTTGTCTCGAAACGAGACGTCGGTCAGGTGCAGCCGACCGGCCTGTTCGATGTAGACCTGTCGCGGACCGTTCACCATGATGTCCGAGATACTGTCGTCGGACAGGAGCCGTTCCAGCGGACCGAAGCCCATCATGTCGTCGATGACATAGCCAACCAGTTCCGCGCTTTCAGCGCCGTTCAGATCCAGCCGGTGGGACTTGCTGACGTTGAGGACCGCGTCGCGGATGGTGTCCCGCTGATCCTGCGGGGGCAGATCCGCAAGGGCGCGGAAATCCAGCAGGGCGATGGCCTCGGGCAGGATCTCTCGGCTCAGCGCATTGAGGCGCCGGGCAAAGCTGTTCGGCATCGACGCGGGCGTTGCGGCGTCGGATGTCGGGGCGGTGCGGCTTGCCGACGGCGTGGGCGTGACCGTGGCGGGGCGCGCGCCCGGGGTCACCAGCGCGTGCATCAGCCGTGCCTGCACCTGCGGCGGGATCTTTCGCCCCTGGCTGGTCTCGACGTGGTCTATCGCGAGGCTGACCGCATAGGCGTCGGCGCCGCCTGTCGCCGCGCCTCCGGCCGAGAGCTGGTCGGCCACAAGGCTGCGCAGGGCCGCGAAGTCGTCCTCTTCTGGCGGAGCAGAGGTCATGGCGTCGCTTGCGGGGATCATGTCTTGGCCCTCTTTCGGGCAAAGAAGGATCGGCGCGACGGGCCGCTGTCCTGCGGAGTGGTGATCGCCTGGGCGAGAGAGGCAACCGCGCGGGCATAGGCGCTGCGCGGCGCAAGCAGCTGGAGCGGCTGGCCCTTGACCTGGGCGCGGGACAGCTCGGCGCCACAGTGCGGCAGCTCCAGCGTGATCTCGCGTTCCAGGGTTTCGGCGATCTCGGCCCGTTTCAACCCGGCATCCCTGCGGGTGTGGGACAGGATCGGCCAGATCCGGGGGCTGTTGGCGGTGTCGCCCAGCCGGTCCATCAGCTTGACGAAGGATCGGACGGAGCCGAACCCGGGGCCCAGCACCAGGATCAGGTCGTCCAGGCGGCGCGCAAGCGTGGGCGCCCTCATCAGCTGGTCGCGGGGCAGGTCGATCACGATCGCGGGGCAGTCCTGCCGGAGCCTGCCGATCAGGTCCGGCAACCCGTTGCGGTAGCGCTCCAGCTGATCGACATCTGCCAGCTCGGCCGAGAACAGGGACAGCTCGGGCAGCGGGTGCGCCATGGTGGTGCCCAGGAAGGTCCGGTCGACACGGCCAGGCGATTGCAGCGCATCCAGCAACCCGGTGGTCGGGGGCACGTCGAAGTCGACGGCCTGGCTGCCGAAGGTCAGATCGGCATCCAGCAGGGCCACTGGCCCGAGCGGGGCCGCGGCCTTGGCCGCAATCTCGGGTCGCTGGCCCAGTGCGATGGCAAGGTTGGCCGCCAGGAGGCTGGCGCCGACACCCCCGCTGACGCCGCAGACCCCTATGACGCGCGAGGGCGTGCCGGGTGCCACGGCCGCCGGCGGCGGGGTGACGCCTGACGCCAGCTGAATGTCGAAGGGGCCGTCCAGTGGCAGCACCAGATAGTCCGCGGCACCGGCGGCGAGCAGGCGGCGATAGGTGGCGATGTCGTTGCGCCGACCAAGCACGATGACCTGCTGCCCCTCTCTGCCGAGGGCCTGGATCGCCTCGCAGGCGGCCTCGTCGCCGCGCGTCTCGTCCAGCTCGGCGATCAGCACATCCCCGAAGTCGGTCATGCCGACCATGCGGGCGGCGGTGGACAAGGACCCCTCGCGCGGGGGGGCGCCGGTCGTGCTGCCCAGCTGATGAAGGATGCGCTGGACGGCGGCACGCGCCTCTTCGGTCTGCACGAAGGCCTCTAGCTGGCGCGGCGCGGCGGCTTGCAGGGGGGCGGGGACTGGGCTGTTCACGTCGCTCTCCTTGCCGGGGTCACAGGCCGGCGCTCGACCCGGTGATGGCCGGGGTCAGAATGTCGCCCGGCTCGTGGATCATCGTGGCCAGGTTCGTTGCGTTGGCGCAGCCGAGGTCGCCGAAGGACGCCGTGCAATCGACCTCGATCCCCTGGGCGCGGGCGACGCGGATGATCCCGAGCTGGCTGCGCGGCGTCGGGCGTCCGCCGAAAGAGCTGTCCTGAAGGATCCGCACCCGGCCTGGCACCCGGGCCAGGGCGGCCCGCATCGTCTGTGCACGGCCCTGGTCGACCTGGGACACGCCCGAGGCGGGGATGGTGACCAGCACGACATCACCGCTCTGCAAGGCCTGGCTCGACAGAAAGTCGTGGATCCGCGACCGTTCTGCGGTGGACAGCGACGTGGCCCCGCTCGCGAAGCGATACTGGTGTTGCCGCTCCACATAGGGGGTCGACAGGCGGCTGACGACGCCGGTTTGCGGCGTGTTCCCGGCGCAGGCCATCAGGGCCAGGGGCGCGAGAAGGCACAGGGGGCGGAGGAGGGAGAAGATGGGTTTCATTGCAGCAGAAGTCCCGCTTTGCCGTTGACGTTTCGCACCGAGACGCCCGGGGTGCCGTTGCCGCCCGGGGTGCCCTCGAACTGACCCAGGAGCAGTTGTTCTGCCGCATCCGGAGGGGTGAAGTCGTCGACGGGCGTCTTGAACCGCCCGGGATCGCCCGGCTCGACGATGTAGGGGGTCACCAGGATGACCAGCTCGGTCTCGCCTTGCTGGTAGCTCGTGGAACGGAACAGCGCGCCAAGCAGGGGGACGTCACCCAGCCCCGGCACCTTGTCGATGTCCTGCTGGGTCGTGGAGGAGAACAGGCCCGCGATGGCGAAACTCTGCCCGCTGCCGACCTCGATCGTCGTGCGGGCGCTGCGCTCGCGGATCAGCGGCAGGTTCTGACTGCCGGTCGTGCTGCCGTTGGAGAAGTCCAGCTCGCGGATCTTCGTGTCAACGTTCAGCTTGATCTGGTTGGTCTGCATCACCTGCGGGGTGAATTCCAGCTCGACCCCATAAGGTTCGAAGGCGACGGTCACGTTGTCGCCCTCCCCCGAGGAGGTCTGATAGGGGAAGCGGCCACCGGCCAGGAAGCTGGCGGTGTCACCGGAGCGGGCGGTCAGGTTGGGTTCCGACAGGATCGTCACCAGGCCCTTGGCCTGCAACGCGTCCAGGGACAGGCCGAAAAGGGCGTCGCCCACCTGGAAGTCGCCCGAAACCGAATAGCCCCCGGCGATCGAGACACCGCCGGTCAGCCCGTCACTCCAGGTCGTGCTCAGGTCGTTGGTGACCGAGCGTGACACCTCGGCGATGCGGACCTGGAGATTTACCTGCGGCGGCGTCGTCAGGTGCAGGCTGTTGATGATCGGGGTTTCGGCCCCGGCCAGCCTCCGCACGATCTCCTCGATCCGCTGCGCCTCGCCGATGGTTGCCACCGCCCCCGAGAGCATGACCGCGCCATCCACCTCACTGACGGCGAAGCTGCCCCGCGGCACGGCCGCATGGGCGGCGCGGTTCAGGGCGTCGGCGTTGATGGTGACGCGCAGGGTGCTGCTCAGGGAAACCTGGTCGGCCTCGTCGATCACGAAGAGCGTCGTTTCGCCAAGCCGCTTTCCGTAGACGTAGATCAGCGACTGGGATTTCACCTCGACGTCCGCTGTCTCTGGATCGGCCAGGAAGACCGAGTGGGCGGGCGTGTCGAGTTGGACGAGTTTGCCCTGGCCGGCGAAAAGATCGATCGGGCGGCCGGTGGTCTCAAGGATGGTCTGGGCGTAGGCCTGGGGGGGCAGGGCCAGAGGTGCGGTAAGGCCGATCAGGGTGGCGGGCAGCAGAAGCGGTCGGTGGAAAAGTCTGGGCAGCATGACATCTCTCGGGGATTGCGGGACTAGGGCGAGGAAGCGGCGGAGGGAGGGGCGTGCGGTGCCGGTGCCCGTTGCGCCCCGTTGCCGCGGAAGATCTCGACGCTGGGCGGGCGGGCCGTGGGCGCCGTTTTGCTGGAGGGGCCGAAAATGCGGGACGACAGCATCGGCTCGTCCTCGGCGATCGTGGCAACCGGGGCCTCGCCGGGCGGGCTGAGGATCAGCAGCAGGTCTCCGGTCTGCATGGCAAGCGTCAGCACCTTGGCCCCCTCGGGGTTCAGTTCGAGGGTGATCGTCCGGGGGACGCCGCTGGCCGTCGTTGCGTTGTCGGTCACCAGATCGCGGGCGATGACACGCACGTTGCGCAGGATCGTCCGCACCGCACGCTCGCCGTCCCGGGTGTCATAGGACAAGATGACGTCGACCCGATCCCCGCCGGAAATGAGACCGGCGACGGCCGTTTCGGCGGTGACGGGAATGGCGATCGCACGCATACCGTCCGCCAAGCCCATTGAGGGGGGGGCTGGAGGGGCAGGCGGGGGGGCTGGCACGGCATCCGGGGTGGGGGACAGCAGATCGGATACAACGAAAGGCGTGCCCGCGGGGATGTCTCGTGGCGCAGATCGCCTTTCTAGGGTCTCCCGATTTTCCGGGGTATCCCGCAAAAGGTCTTTCGCGATTTGCCCCTCTGGCAAGGTGAGACTGTAAATGTCGTCGGCCCGGATCGCATGTCCCGTGGGCAATGTGACCCGGGCTGACAGAACATTGACTGACGGCGCGGCCTTGCGCGTTTCCGCCCCTGGCTGTTGCGCCTGGAGGGCCGGATCACGCGGCGCGCTTTCCGTGCGCAATCCGAACCATGCCACCGCAAGTGCCGCGAGCAAGGATGTCGCGACGACCAGAAGCAAGCGGCGGGCGGAACCGAAGTGCATGAGAAGACCCCGTCAGTTGGCGTAAGGGTCTGCAATCACGATGTCTGCATCGGCAAATCCGTCGCGCAGAGCGCCTTCAACGCCTTCAAAACCAAGGCCGAGGGTCGTGCCGAGGCCGGCAATGGCGGCGACGATGACGGCCCCGATCAGCGCGGCAAAGAGACCGTACTCGATCGCGGTCGCGCCGCTTTCGTCCTGTTTGAAATTGCTCAGTTTCTGCTTGATGGTGTGGTGAAGAGTCATCTTTTGGGGTCCTCCAGACATAGCTTCGGGGTTCGCGCACTCGCAGCGGTGCGCGCCAAGTTTTGGCAAGTTGGGGTGGGCGTTATACTATTGGGGGATAGTGGAGCCCTCTATTTGGGTAGGGCGCCTTTTGGGGTGAATCAATATCGAAAGAACTATTCCCCAGGGGAATGGTGCATATTAAACGTGGGTTTGTCGGAAGTATTGCCTTGGAATTTTACTTAAGTATGTTTTGAATTTGCTTAAGTATGTTATGTGATACATTCAAAAGGATGTTCGTCGGGGGCCGGGATCTGTCGCGAGAAGTTGAAAGAGCTTGTCTTGGGCGCAGACGATTCGCATCCGTCTGTGTCCGCCTGTGAGATGGGCGCCCCCATGGGGCTGTGTCATGTGACATGATCCGGATGTGTGCATACGTCTCAGGGGTGGGCTTTCACGGCCCCCCAGCCGAGGGCCCCCGCTATCTGCGCGCATCCGGCGGCGAGGGCGGGCCGGACCGGGCGTTTGCCGCCCGCGCTGATCCATGCCGCAGGGCGTCCAGCACCAGCTGAAACACCCCCAGATGCTGCTGCCGTGTCGGATAGTACAGAAAATAGCCATCGAAGAAGGGCGACCACTCGTCAAGAAGCAGGACCAGCTCTTCCGACGCGACGTAGGCGTCGGCCAGGTGGTTCGGGACGAAGGCCACGCCCAGCCCGCCCAGGACGGCATCCATCATGGCGTAGGAATTGTTGAAGGTCAGCTGACCCTCGACGCGAACATTGACCTCTTGCCCGTCCTTCTCGAATTCCCAGGCATAAAGACCGCCCCGGGTTTCGTGGCGCATGTTGATGCAATTATGATCGAGCAGGTCTCGCGGGTGACGTGGCAGGTTCCGCGTCGCAAGATATGTGGGCGAGGCGACGGCGATCATGCGCCAATCCGGTCCTATGCGGGTCGCGACCATGTCCTTTTCGACGCTTTCGCCAAGGCGGACGCCTGCGTCGAACCCCTCCTCGACGATATTGCGAAAGCCGCTGTCGAGGCTGAACTCGATCCGAAGGTCCGGATAGGCCTGTATGAGGGGCTTCAGCTTTGGCCAGGCCACGGTCTTGAAGGCGTGATCCGAAAGCGTCAGGCGGATCGAGCCCGAGGGCCTGTCGCTCAGGGCCATGACGGCCGCGACCTCGGTGTCGATCTCGTCCAGCCGTGGGGCGACGGTCGCCAGCAGGCGTGTTCCGGCAGCGGTGGGGGCGACATTCCGCGTCGTCCGGTTCAGCAGGCGCAGCCCCATGCTGGTTTCCAGCCTCTTGATCGTATGGCTCAGGGTCGACTGGGCGACGCCGATACGTGCCGCAGCCCTGGTGAAACTGCGTTCCTCCGCAACGATGCGGAACCACATGAGGTCGTTGTAGTCAGGTCCGATCATGGGGCACCATCTATCGATCTGGTCGATTAGTCCATGCCGTTTGCGACGGCTAATCACCGAGTTTGGCGGCCTGTATCCCTTGGGCAGCCAAACAGACCGGAGACCGCCTGATGAGTGATGCAACCGCCAAGCCCGAAGGGGGGCAGATCCGCCCGGCCTGGGGCGCCGTCCTGTCGATGGCGCTTTGCGTGGCCATGTTGATTGCCTCGGAATTCATGCCGGTCAGCCTTCTGACCCCCATGGCAGAGGGGCTGGGGGCAAGCCAGGGCCAGACCGGGCAGGCGATTGCGATCAGCGGCCTGTTTGCCGTCGTCGCAAGCTTGCTGATCACCACCGTCGCCGGGCGGCTGAACCGCAAATGGGTCATGGTCACGCTGACGGGGATGATGCTGGTCTCCCTCGCCATGGTGGCCGCAGCCCAGAGTTTCGCCATGCTGATGCTGGCGCGGGGGCTGTTGGGGATCTGCATCGGCGGCTTCTGGGCGCTGGCGACCGCTGTCATCATGCGCCTGGTGCCCGAGGCCGAGGTGCCGCGCGCCTTGGCGCTGATGTATGGCGGGCAGGCCATCGCCGCGGCCTTTGCGGCGCCACTGGGCAGCTATCTGGGCGATCTCGTCGGCTGGCGTGGGGTGTTCTGGGCGCTGACCCCCCTGGTCGCCATCAACCTTCTGTGGCACCTCGTCGCGCTGCCCTCGCTGCCCGCAGGCCGCGGGCGGAGCTTCGGTACGCTCATCGCGGTGCTGCGTCGCGGATATTTCGCGCGTGGGATCTTCGCCGCCATGCTGTCCTGGGGGGCGGCCTTCACCATGTTCACTTACCTGCGGCCCTATCTGGAACAGGTGACCGGGGCCGATGTGACCACCCTGTCGGTGCTGCTGCTGGTCCTGGGCTGCGCAGGATTTCTGGGCACCTGGGCGTCGGGCCGTTTTGTCGGTGGCGCCATTGCCGCGCAACTGAAACTGCCGGCGCTGGTGATGGGGGCGGCAACGCTGGGCCTGCTGCTGACCGGCGCGGCGCCGGTGATCACTGCCGGTCTGCTGATCCTCTGGGGGGCGATGAACACGGCGATGTCGGTCATCTTCATGACCTGGATGTCCCGCAACGTCGATGATGCGCCCGAGGAGGGCGGCAGCCTGATGGTCGCGGCGATCCAGGCCTCGATCCTGCTTGGCGCGGTTTTTGGGGGCGCGCTGCTGGATCTTTTCTCGATCCACGCAACGCTTCTCGGCAGCGTGGCGCTGTCGGTGGCGGCCGTGGCCTTGATCGGGAATGGTCGGAAGATGCTGAAACCCGGATCAGGCCCGGTGTGATCGCTGCGAAGGGGGCGTCCGCGCTGCACCGGGGCCAAGGGGGCCGCTTCCATGTCCGATTGGGCGACGGCGCCGTGGCGCCATCGCCCCGGGCCGCGATCAGCGGCTTTCGAAGGCGTTCAGCGGGATCTTCAGGTAGGATCGGCCGTCCGCTTCGGGCTCGGGCAGGGCGCCGCCGCGAATGTTGATTTGCAGCGCCGACAGCATCAGCTTGGGCAGCGGCAAGGTGGCATCGCGGGCATCGCGCAGCTGACGGTATTCGGCGCGCGACGGTCCGCCTTTCCAGTGGATATTGGCCGCGCGATGCTGGGCGACGCTGGCCTCGCAGGCCGCCTCGCGCCCCGGTGCGTAGTCGTGGCCGACGAAGATCCGGGTCGTCTCGGGCAGCGACAGGATCGCCGCGATGCTGTCGTAAAGCGCGTCCGAGCTGCCGCCGGGGAAATCCGCCCGGCTGGACCCGCTGTCGGGCATCATCAACGTGTCATGCACGAAGGCCGCATCCCCCGCCACATAGGTGATCGAGGCCAGGGTATGGCCGGGCGAGAACATCACCGTCACCGGCACATTGCCGACCATGAACCGCTCGCCATCGGCAAAGAGCCGGTCCCACTGGCGGCCATCCACCGGGAAATCCTCGGGCAGGTGGTAGATCCCCTGCCACAGCTTCTGCACCCCGGTCACCTTCTCGCCGATCGCCGTCGGCGCGCCGGTCTGGCGGCTAAGCCACTGGGCGGCCGAAAAGTGATCCGCATGGGGGTGGGTGTCGAGGATCCAGACCAGCTCGATCCCGGTCTCGCGCACATAGTCCAGCAGCCGTTCGGCATTGGCGGTCGAGGTGGCGCCCGCCAGCGGGTCGTAGTCCAGCACCGGATCCACGATCGCCCCCTTCATCGTGTCGGGGTCGTGGAAAACATATTGCCAGCTGCCGGTGGCCTGGTCCCAGAAGGGCTTCACGATGGGATTGGTCATGTCCTGTCTCCTTTTCGGTTGGGGCCGCGCGGCCCTGTCGCTGCGGGCCTCGCTCTGGCCTCTCTCTGGGCCTTTCAGCTAGGGCGGGGTTCAGCCGCGGCTCGCCTTCATCATCCAAAGTTCTTTCTCATGCCATTCCAGCCGGTCGGTCAGCAGTCCCGCGCTGACCTCGTCCCCGGCCTCGGCGGCGGTGGTGATGGCCGCGCGCAGGGTTTCCGCCAGGGCC
This sequence comes from Pseudooceanicola aquaeponti, assembly GCF_050897975.1. Lineage (NCBI taxonomy): Bacteria > Pseudomonadati > Pseudomonadota > Alphaproteobacteria > Rhodobacterales > Paracoccaceae > Pseudooceanicola > Pseudooceanicola aquaeponti. The sequence continues at coordinate 105,588 of NZ_JBPAXY010000008.1, read as the reverse complement.
TGGTGACCGGCGATCAGCTTGCGCAGCATGTCCTCGGCGGACTGGGCCGGGGCCTCTTCGGGCGCCGCCAGTGCCATCAGCTCGGCCACGGTGCCCGGTGCGGGCGCATCGTGAATGCGGATCCGTTCGGCGATCTCGTCCAGCGCGGACCAGAGGTTCTGGTACTGCTCTTCGAACAGCGCGTGCAGCTGGCGGAACTGCGGTCCCGTGACATTCCAGTGATAGCCATGGGTCTGGACATAAAGGCGGAAGGTCTGGCCCAGAACGGCGTTCAGGGCGGTGATATTGGCTTGGGCGGTCATGGCGCGTGTCTCCTGTCGGGCATCGGGGGAGGGGGGCGGCCCCGCAGGGCCGCCGCCTGGCTCAAAGCTTGCGGGTCGAGAAATACCAGTCGACGGTGTTGTAGCCTTCGCCCGCGCGGGCCAGGGCGGCCTCGGGGGTGGGCGGGGTCGGCACGATCACCTCGTCGCCGGGCTTCCAGTTCTCGGGCATCGCGCATTGGTTGGCGTCGGCGGTTTGCAGCGCCACGAGCAGGCGGTAGATCTCATCCACCGACCGGCCCGCGTTCATCGGGTAATAGACCATGGCGCGCAGCACCCCTTCGGGGTCGATGATGAAGGTGGCGCGCACCGCCGCCGTGTCCGAGGCGCCGGGCTGGATCATGCCGTAGGCCTGGGCCACGGCCATGTTCAGATCGGCGATGATCGGGAAGCGGACATCGGTGCCGAATTTCTCCTTGATGTTCAGCACCCAGGCGATGTGGCTGTAATGGCTGTCGATCGACAGGCCGAGCAGCTCGGTGTTCAGCGCCTCGAATTCCGCGTGCTTCTTGGCGAAGGCGATGAATTCGGTGGTGCAGACCGGGGTGAAATCGGCCGGGTGCGAGAACAGGATCAGCCATTTGCCGCGATAGTCTTCCAGGGTCTTGCGGCCATGGGTGGTCGGTGCGTCGAAGGCCGGGGCGGGTTCGTTCATCTTCGGGCCAGCGGGGCGGGTCTCTTCGGTCATTGCTGCGCTCCTTCTCGGTCAGCGTTTCGATGAACAAGAGATAGGCCCTCGACATTAATAGGTGAAATTGGAATAAACGCTGAAAGAAATAGAGGGAATCTATAAGTGATCACGCTGCGCCAGATCCGCTTTCTGACCGCCATCGAAGAGACGCTGAATTTCTCGCGGGCCGCCGAGATCTGTTTCGTCACCCAGCCCACCCTCAGCGCCGGGATAAAGGAGCTGGAGGACCGGCTGGGCGTGCAGCTGGTCGAGCGCACCAAGCGCCGGGTCATGCTGACCCCCCTGGGCCAGGAGATCGCGGCGCGAGGGCGGCAGTTGCTGCTGGATGCGGCCGAGATCGAGACCCTGGCGCGGGCCCGGCGCAACCCCTTCGAGGGCGATCTGCGCTTGGGCTCCATCCCGACGATCGGGCCTTTCCTGCTGCCGCGGATGCTGCCCGAGATCCGCGCGGCCTACCCGGGCCTGCGCCTCTACCTGCGCGAGGAGATGACCGAGCAGCTGATCGAGGGCCTCAACGCCGGGCGGCTGGACGTGATCCTGATCGCGCTGCCCTTCGAGACCGGCGCGCTGGAGGTGATGCCGCTTTTTGACGACGGCTATCAGCTGGCCTCGCCAGCCAACCGCCCTCTGCGCTCGGGTCCCGAGGCGCTGGAAAGCAGCGGCGACCTGATGCTGCTGGAAAAGGGCCATTGCCTGCAACGCCACGCCCTGGCGGCCTATCCGGGCAAGCTTTTGACCTCCGAAGACAGTTTCGCGGCCACCAGCCTGATCACGCTGATCGCCATGGTGGCCGAGGGGCTGGGCATCACCCTGCTGCCCAACCTGGCAGTGCGCGCCGGGGTGGTGGGCGCGGCCGAGATCCAGCTGACCCCGCTGCCGGATGCCTGCCCCCGCCAGATCGTCCTGGCCTGGCGCCCGGGCTCGGCCCGGGCGGCGCTGTTTCGGAAACTGGGCGAGGTCTTGCGGGCCGGAGGCGAGGGGGCCTGAGGGGCAGGGGCGGCGCGCGCCGCGCCTGCCCGGCGGATCTAGGGGGCGTCCGACATGGGGTAGTCCTCGGCGTTCAAGACCCAGCCGGGCTTGGCGCTGAAATCGGTGCGGGGGGGGCAGAAGATGTCGACCAGCTGGTTCAGCCCGTCCCCCTTGGCGCGGCTGGTGTGGATCACCGGCGGCGGGATCACCAGGACCGAGGGGCCGGTGACCTCGATATGTCGGTCGGGGCGCCAGTCGGCCATGTCCGTGGTCCAGGGCCAGCGCAGGTGGTGGTCATAGGCCCCTTCCAGCAGCAGCGAACATTGCTCGAAATCGTCGTGGTGATGCGGCGAGACCGAGGCCGGATCGCGCGGCCCCTCACGCGGGTCCAGCATGTTCACCATGAAGGTGGTGCAGCGGAAGATCCGGCCAAAGCGCCCCTCGGCCTTCGGCACGTCCAGCGAATAGTGGCGCAGGCGCAGCCCGCCCGGCGGGGTGGGCCAGGGCTCGAAGGCGGGCACATGGCTGCGGGGCGTGTCGTAGGCCCGGGCATTGGGGCACAGCGCCACCAGATCGGCCGAGGCCGTGGTGAACAGGCCGATCACCACGCCGCCCTCGGGCAGGGTCACCTGGCTGTCGCCCGGCGGCACGAAGGCGATCTGGTGGCCGGGCAGATCCGCCTCGGCCTCGCCTGCGGTGATGCGGGCGGGCGCCCTGGGCATCAGCAGGACATATTCGTCGGGCTGGTCGCTGCGTGACAGGGTGCCGCCGGGGGCCAGCTCGGAATAGGCCAGGACGAAGTTGTGGCCGCGGATGAACCAGGTGCGGCCGTTGTCATCGTCGATCTGCGGCGGGCTGTCATAGAAGGTGGCCAGCTGCTCTTCGGCGATCAGCCCGGTCGGGGGCTTGCCCTTGGCGGCCGGGGCGGGGGCCAGTTGCGAGCGGGGGTCGGACTTGTCGTACATTGGGGGCCTCAGCGGGTCTGTTGCAGGGTGGCGCGGGTTTCGGCCAGGGTCGCGGCGGCGGCCTTGCGCAGGAAGGTCTGGTCGGAAGAGACGATGAAGGCCGTCGCCCCCTGCGCGGCCAGGGCCGCCGCATCCTCGGGCCCCGAGGCCATGACGCAGATCGGCTTGCCCGCGGCGCGGGCGGCGGCGGTGATCGCCTCGGTCGCGGCCTTGACCGGGGCCGAGCCGCCCTTCACCTCGCCATAGGCCACCGTCAGGTCGCCGCGCCCGATAAAGACGCCGTCCAGCCCCTCAACCGCCAGGATCTCGTCCAGGGCGTCCAGGGCGTGGGGATCCTCGATCATGGCAATCACGGTGGCGCGGCTGTCCTGCTCGTCCAGGTGCTGGGCAATGGTCCGGCCGCCGAAATCCCCCGCCCGGGTGGTCGAGGAATAGCCCCGCGCGCCACCGCGATAGCGGGCGGCGGCGACGATGGCGCGGGCCTTCTCGGCGCTGTCCACATGGGGCACCAGCACGCCGTCGCCGCCGCAGTCCAGCACCGACTGGATGCCCGCCGGATCGGCCGAGGGCACGCGCACCAGGCCGCCGATGCCATGGGCGCGGCAGGCCAGCAGGATGTGATCGGTGCTTTCGCGGTTCAGCGCGCCGTGCTCTTCGTCGATAACCACGAAGTCATAGCCCAGGGTGCCGAGGATCTCGGCCGGCATGGTCTGGGCGATCTTGAGGAAGCTGCCGATCAGCATCTGCCCCTCCTGGAAACGCTGGCGAAAGCCGATAGGCTTTGGTGGCATCATCTTCTCCTCGGGTCCTGTGCCTTTGGCCCGAGCATCGGCAGCGGGCCGGGGCGCAGCAACGCAGGAGCGGCGCCGTTTCGCAGGGCGGAACGGTCGCGGGTTCGCGTTGAGAGCGGGACCTCTGCCGGGGAATGTGATAGCGCGTTCGCCGTGACCGGGAGGAGGCCGCCGCCCGCTGGGGCAGGCAGACCGGCCGTGGTCACGACGGAGGCGGGCCGTGCCTGGCGGCATGGCCGGACCCAGAGAAGGAGGAAGGTCATGAACTTCAACGTCACGCTTGCCCGCGCGGCCCTGGTCGCCGGAACGGCCCTGGTCGCGCTGCCCGCCCTGGCACAGGACGCGCAACTGCCGCAGCGCCTGTCGATGACAACCTATGATGTCGGCTCGTCCGGCTATGCCCAGGCCGTGGCCCTGGGCAAGGCGATCAGCGACGGCTACGGCATCAGCCTGCGCGTTCTGCCCGCCACCTCCGACGTGGCGCGGCTGCTGCCGGTGAAACAGGGGCGCGTCGACCTGGCGCTGATCGGGTCCGAGGCCTACAACGCCTACGAGGGCACCGAGGCCTTCACCTCGCCCGAGCTGGGCCCGCAGCGGATCGAGCTGCTGGCCGGGGCCAATTCGTCCAACTGCTTTACCCTGGCGCTTCAGGGCGACAGCGACATCCAGACGGTCGAGGATCTGCGCGGCAAGCGCCTGGGCTGGGTCGTCAGCTCGCCCGCGCTTCAGGCCAATGTCGAGGCCTTCCTGGCCTTCGGTGGCCTGACCTGGGATGACGTGGAAAAGGTCGAGGTGGCCAGCTTCGGCGCCTCTTGGGATGCCTTCCTGAACGGCCAGGTGGATGCGATCACCACCCTGTCCACGACCACCTTCGCCACCCAGGCCGCGGCCTCGCCCAGCGGTCTTAAATGGCTGGCGCTGCCCGAGGCCGACAGCGAGGGCTGGGCCCGTCTGCAAGAGATCAAGCCGCAGTTCGCCCCGCGCACCGCGACCGTGGGCCCCAACATGTCCGCCGAGGCGCCGGTGGAATGCGCGGGCTTCCCCTATCCGGTGGTGGTGACCTATGCCGACAAGGATCCAGAGGTCGTCTACAACACCACCAAGGCCCTTCAGGAACAGTTCGACGCCTATTCCGAGGCCGAAAGCGGCCTGGCCGGGTTTGCCGGGGATCGCCAGAACTTCCAGTGGGTCGTGCCCTACCACCCGGGCGCCGTGCGCTACTGGAAAGAGGCGGGCCTGTGGTCCGAGGCGGATGAGGCGCATAACCAGGCGCTGGTCGCCCGCCAGGACGTGCTGAGCGCCGCCTGGGAAGCCCTGCCCGAGGCCGACCGCGCCGAGCAGTGGCCCGAGGCTCGCGCCAAGGCCCTGGCCGACGCCGGTCTCTGACCGGCGCGCGCCCTTCCGAAAGACGAAGCCCCGCCCGTGGTGACACGGGCGGGGCTTTTTGCTTTCCGGGGAGGGGGCGGTGCGACCGCAAGGCGCGGGGCGGTCTCAGCCCGGGCGCGCGGCGGCGGCCTCTGGGTCCAGCGCCAGCACGACCTTGCCGATCTGGGCGTTGGCATCCAGGATGCGGTGCGCCTCGGCCACCTCGTCGAAGGGCAGGACCGCGTGCAGGCGGGTGGTGATGCGCTCGTCCTCCAGCAGCGGCCAGACCTGCGCCATCAGGTCCCGGGCGATCGCCCCCTTGTAGGCGGCAGAGCGCGGCCGCAGGGTCGAGCCGCAGAGCGTCTGGCGGCGGCGCACCAGCTGGCGGAAGTTCACCTCGCCCTCGGCGCCCAGGTGGCTGGCGATCAGCACCACGCGACCGTCATAGGCCAGCAGGTCCAGCTGGCGCTGCACATAGGGCCCGGCCTGACCGTCCAGGATGACATCCATGCCCGCGCCATCGGTCAGGGCCATCAGCTCGGCCCCCCAGTCGCCGCGATAATCCACCGCTGCCGCACAGCCCAGATCCAGGCAGACCTGGCGCTTCTCGGCGCTGCCCGCGGTGGCATAGACCGTGGCGTCGCGCAGGTGGCGGGCCATCTGCATGGCCGCCAGGCCGACGCCGCTGGTGCCGCCCTGGATCAGCAGCCGCTCGCCCTGGGCCAGGCGGCCCAGCAGGAAGACGTTGTTCCAGGCGGTGAAGAAGACCTCGGGGAGCGAGGCGCCCTCGGCAAAGCTCAGGCCCCGGGGGATGGTCAGGCATTGCAGCGCCGGAACGGTGCAGAACTCGGCATAGCCGCCGCCATTGACCAGGGCGCAGACCGCCTCGCCGGGGGCGTGGCTGGTGACGCCGGGGCCCACGGCCTCGATCACCCCCGCCACGTCCAGCCCGGGCAGGTCCGAGGCGCCGGGCGGCGGCGGGTAAAGGCCCCGCCGCTGCTGGATGTCGGGCCGGTTGACCCCGGCGGCGATGGTGTGGATCAGCACCTCGCCGGGGCCCGGGGTGGGGCGGGGCCGCTCGGCCTGTTGCAGAACCTCGGGGCCGCCGGGTTCGCGGATCTCGATCACTTTCATGGCGCGCCTCTCAGTGGATCTTGACCGGGGCGGCGCGGCGGTTCTGCCAGCTGGCCAGGGCCAGGATCGGCAGGGCCACCACGGCTGCCGCCAGCACCAGGTCAAAGTCGCTCATCCCCGGGATGATGGTGGCGGGCAGGGCGATGGCCACCGCCGACAGGAACAGCAGCAGCCGCAGCGGGAAGGCATAGGCCCGCCCCGAGAACAGCCGCCCGACCAGGGGCACATAGCCCTGCACCGAACAGGCGAAGAGCGCGATGCCCACCACCGCCAGCGAGGTCGAGATCACCACCTGCAACGCCGTCCCTTGCAGCACCAGCGCGGGCTGGAAGGCGAAGAAGAAGGGGATGAAGTAGATGACGGAGCCGATCCGCATCGCCTCGAAGCCGGTCTGCATCGGCGGCGTCTTGGCGATCGAGGCGGCGGCAAAGGCGCCAAGGGCCACGGGGGGCGTGATGAAGGACAGCATCCCCCAGTAGAAGATGAACATATGCACCGCCATCGGGTTCAGCCCGACCTGCACCAGCGCGGGCGCCAGCAGGATGGCCAGGAAGATATAGGCGGCGGTCGAGGTCATGCCGACCCCCAGGATCAACCCGGTCAGCGCCCCCATCACCAGCAGGAAGATGGCAGAGCCGTCCGCCAGCCGTAGCAGGTCGTTCACCAGGGTCGCGGCGACGCCGGTCATCGACAGGGCGCCGACGATCATCCCCACGGCGGCCAGGATCGCCACCAGGTTGGCAAAGAGCATCCCCAGGCTGTCGATGAACTCGCCCAGTTCCTTGCGGCCCCAGCGGTGCTTCTTGGACAGGGCCTGGTTCAGCAGGATCAGCAGCGGGGTGGCATAGTAGGGCGCCAGGGCCTCGCGGCGCATCACCAGCAGCATGTAGATCAGCAGGGCGAAGACGAAGATGTAATACCAGCCCTCCTTCAGGGTCTGGCGCAGCGAGGGCAGTTCCTCGGCGGGCATCCCCTTGATGTCCTCCTTGCCGGCCATGGCGTCGATCTGCACGAAGAGGCCGAAGAAGTAGAGGGCCGAGGGGATGATGGCCGCCAGGGCCACCGTGCCATAGGGCACGTTCATGAAGCTGGCCATGACGAAGGCGGTTGCCCCCATCACCGGCGGCATCAGGGTGCCCCCGGTCGAGGCGCAGGTCTCGACCCCGGCGGCAAAGGTGCCGCGAAAGCCGGTGCGGCGCATGGCGGGGATGGTCATCACTCCGGTGGTCAGCACGTTGGTGATGACCGAGCCCGACATCGACCCCATCAGCCCGGACGAGAAGATCGCCACCTTGGCGGGCCCGCCCCGCACCCGGCCCAGCAGGGCGAAGGACAGGTTCATGAAGAAGGCCCCGGCGCCGGTCTGTTGCAGCGCCGCGCCGAAGACGATGAAGCCGATGATCAGCCCCGCGAAGGTACGCAGCGGGATGCCGAGGATACTTTCCGAGCCCATGGCGTGATAGGCCGCCGCATAGGGGGCCGGGCTGCCGAAACCCGAGATCGCGGTCGGCAGCATCTCGGTATAAAGCGGGTAGAGGGACATCACGCCGACGATCAGTGCCAGCGGCAGGCCACCGGCCCGGCGGCCCGCCTCCAGCACCAGGATCCACAGCGCATAAGAGAACCAGACCGCCGTTTCCGGCGGCGCCATTTCCCAGCCGCGCAGGGTGATGTTCATCGCATTGGCGAAGAAGTAGGCGCAGACCACCAGCGTCCCGCCCGACAGCAGCCAGTCGTACCAGGCGACCCGCCCGTCAGCCGAGCGGCCCGTGGCCGGGTAGACCAGGAACGCCACCGCCAGCGCCAGCGCCAGGATCGCGTAGTAGAACCGCATGTCGACCAGCGTGTAACCGACCAGGAAGCCCAGGTTGAACGTCTGGTTCACCGCCAGCACCAGCATCAGCACCGCCGCCAGCCGCACGAACCATTTCGCCGCTCCGAAAAGGGCGCGCGGTCCCGGTTCCCCGATCACCGCCGCCTGTTCACCTGCCTGGGGCTCTGCCGCGCCGGGCTGTTCTTGCGTCTTGTCCATTCTGTCCTCCCATGTCCCACGGGCTGCTGCGCGGAAATCCCGCTCAGTTCAGCGGAATATCCACCAGTCGCGACGGGTTGTCCCGCACAAGTTGGCGCACCTCGTCATCGGTGAAGCCCAGGGCCAGGCACAGCGCGATGGCCTGGCGCATCCCCTCTACCGGGGTGGGGTTGTCCACCTGGCCCAGGTCCGAGCCGATCGAACTGTTGGCGACGCCTGCCGCGCGGATGTCGGCGGCCAGCTCTTCGGGTTCGAAGACGTTGAACCGGCTGTCGATGTAAAGGCAGGCCGATTGCTCGATCAGCGCGCCGTAGGTCTCGGCGATCTCGCGGATGTCGTCATGGGTGAAATGCAGACCGTACATCGGGTGGTTGACGATCAGCCGCTTCACGCCGCGGGCCTTGGCCTCTTCGAACAGCTTCCAGATTTCCCAGACATGCAGGTGCCCCGAGGACAGGATGGCGTCGGACTCGGCGATGCTGTCCAGGATTTCCTTCACCGGGTCGATGATGGTGCCGTGATCGTCCAGCACCGTCAGCAGTTTCGGCGCCCGCAGCTGCACCTTGGCGGCCAGGCGGGTCTTGCGGAAATTGGTGCGGATGTGGTTGGCGGAATGGGCCGTCGGCATCCAGATCATCCGCGCGCCGTGCTTCAGGATCGAGTCGACGACCGCCGGGTTGAAGCCGCCAGTGGAATTGTTCAGCACCAGACCGCCGAACATGGCGACGTCCAGATGGCCCAGGGTGCGTTCCATGATCGGGATGATCGGCGACACGGAATAGTGGTGATCCTTGAACAGGATCCCCTTCATGCCGGCGGCGGCGGCCTGTTCCACGGCCTGGAAGTGGTCCACCTGACGGTCCATGATCGAGGGGCCGGAATGCACGTGCAGATCCACCGCCCCCTGCATCAGCGCATCCACGCGCTGCGCCTCAATTCCGGAAATCATCTCGCGCACCCGGGCGCGCCGCTCTTCGGTTCCCATCGGGACCTCCCTTGTCTGGCCGTCTTTGGCCGCGTCTGGCAAACGTCGGACCCTTGGGCCCGCTGTGCCTGCGACACTTACGTTGACACCGGGCACCCTCAACGTATGGATAGGGGCGTTTCGACAGGCGAAATGGAGGCGGCATGGGGATCAGGGCCATCGAGCGCGTTCTGGACGTGCTGGAAGAGTTGAACCGGCACCCGGTTTCGACCATCGCCGAGCTGCACCGCGCCACCGGGCTGCCGAAGCCGACGCTGGTGCGGATCCTTCAGACGCTCGAGGAAAAGGGCTATGTCGACAACGACCCGCGTCTGGGCGGCTATCAGGTGACGGCGCAGGTCGCCTCGCTGTCGGGGGGCTATCACAAGGAACCCATGGTGGTGGAGGCGGGCCGCCCCTGGGCGGTGGCCCTGACCCGGCAGCACCAGTGGCCGATCTCGATCGCGCTTTACGAGAATGCCTCGATCATCGTGCGCTTCTCGACCATTCCCGACAGTGCCATCTCACCCTTTCACCGCACGGTGAACATGCGCCTGCCGATCCTCACCCGGGGGCTGGGGCGGGCCTATTTCGCCTTCGCGCCGCAGGATGAACAGGATCTGATCGTCTCGATCCTGCAACGGTCCGACGACCCCGAGGATCGGGTGGCCCGAGCGCCTGCCAAGGTCGCCGCGATGGTCGAGGAGGTGCGCGCCCAGGGCTATGCCACCCGCCCCGAAGAGGTGCTGCCGAAGAATTCCGATACCATCGCCGTGCCGGTCTTCAGCCCGGCGGGGCGGGTGATCGCCAGCCTCGGCATGACCTATTTCCGCTCGGCCTTTCCCAGCGTGCGCACCGCCACGGCGCGCTATGCGCCGCTGCTGAAGAAGGCCTCGGCGGAAATCACCGTGGATCTGGAGCGGCTGGCCAAGGCCACCGGCGGCGACTAGGCCTGCCTTACCAGGGATCGCGCGGGTCGGTCGGCTTTGTCGCCTCTGGCTCCGGCTCCGGCTCCGTCTCGGCTTTGGCCTCGGCCGGTCCGGCGCGCCCCGCCGCCCAGCGGTTGAGGAAGGCCAGACCCGCCAGCGACAGCCCCAGGGCCAGGAAAGAGAAGACGCGGATCAGCCCGGTCAGCCCCGAGGCATCGACCAGGAAGACCTTGGCCACGGTCAGGGCGATCACGCTCATCGCCAGGCGGCGCAGCGCGACCGAGCGGCGGGCGATGGCGCGATACAGCAGCCCCGCCCCGATCAGCAGCAGGGCCACGGTATAGGTGTAAAGCTCGGGCTGGGTCACTCCGGCCACGTCCAGATCCGGGCCGCGCCACAGGTGACGGATCGCCAGGCCCAGCCATTGGCAGGCCAGGGCGGCGGCGGCGATGCCCAGGACCCGCCGCCAGGGCCGCGCCAGATGGTCGAAGCGCTGCGCCATGACGGCGAAGAGCAGCGCGGGCAGCCCGTAGGCCACGAAAAGCGTGTTGGCCAGCACCGGCCCCAGCACCTTGCTGCCGAAGGGGCCCATCGGGTGGAACAGGGTCAGGGCCAGCCCCAGGAAGACGGCGCCGACCAGCAGATAGCTGACGGTCATCACTCGGCGCAGCCAGCGCAGCGGCCCGCCCGCGCGCTGCCGCCAGATCAGGTTGGCGGCGGCCAGGAACCAGACCAGCCCGATCAGGCTGACCGACCAGTGCGACGGATCGGTGGCGTTCGGGGCCAGGGCCTCGATGGTGCGGTGGATCAGCACGCTGGCAAAGACCGCGGCCAGGGTGGCCGCGACGCTTTCGGTGGTGATCCGGGCCGCGACCCGCGCGCGTTTGCGCAGCAGGACCAGGGTGGCCAGCAGGGCTGCCAGCGCCCCGGCAAAGCCCGCGACCAGCTCGACCCAGGGGGCGGTCAGGGCCCAGCCCAGGCCGGGGTCGATCACCAGCCGCCAGCTGACCACAACCGCGCCCAGTTTCACGAACCACATCAGCGGCGCCATGTCGAACCGCCGGTCCAGCGCGGCTGCGGCCAGAACCGTCACCGCCAGGGCCAGGGTCAGGGCCACCTGACTCAGCATGACGACCAGGGCGAAGCAGATCATCGTCAGCGCCGCCAGCGTCGCCAGCGCGCAGCGCAGTCCCGGCCCGCCGTCGGCCCGGGCGAAGCGTTCCGCCAGCAGCCCCAGCCCCAGGGCGATCGCCGCCGCATGTAGCGCCCAGGGGTAGCGGCCCAGCACCGTGACGGGCTGCCAGAAGACCTCCAGCACCAGCATCATCAGCGGCGCCGCCAGCGCCGCTCCGGCGGCCCAGGCCAGGGGCCAGCGCGGGGCCAGGAAACTGCGCCGCGCCGCCAGCAGGCTGACCAGGACGGCGGCCCCGACCAGCCAGGAGGCCTCCAGCGTGATCGAGGTCTCGGGGCCGGGGGGCAGCTGGCTGCGGAAGGCGCGGAAGACCGCACCGCCGCCCTGCGCCTGCAAGACCGGCAGCGCCAGAAGGGCCACCCCGGGCAGGGCCGCCAGATCCTCCAGCGCGGGCGCGCGCCAGGCCCAGAGGGCGAGGGCCGCAAAGAGGCCCGTCAGCGCCAGGCAGGCGCCCCAGAAGGTGGCGGCGCTGTCACCCGAGACCAGCGTGATCGCGGCGGTGGCGGCCACCAGGCTGCCCGCCGCCAGGTTGGTGGGGAACTCGGGCCAGCTGGCGGGGCGCGCGGGGCGCAGGGTCTGAAGGACCGCCGTGCCGCCCTGGGCCGGGGCCAGCAGGCTGCGGGCCGGAACGGCGATTGCCGCCAGCGCCAGCGCCGCGCAGAGGCAGATCAGCCAGACGCCCTGGCCGATCCCCAGGTACAGCATCCAGGCCGCCCCCAGTCCCGCGCCCAGCGACAGCACGCTGACCCAGGCCCAGCGTCGGATCGTGTCGATCAGCAGGCCCGCCAGGGTGACGACCCCGAAATAGCCGTAGAACAATTCTGGCGCATCGCTTTGCCCGCCCACCACCAGCGGCGCCGCCATGGCGCCCAGCAGGCCGACCGCCGCCAGCAGCGGCCCCGAGAACCAGCCCAGCACCACCGCCAGCAGCGCCGTGGCCACCAGCCCGGCCAGAGCCGTGCCCGACCCGAGGATCTGGTACAGGTGCCGGGCGGCCAGGATGGCGGCAAACAGGGTGACGATCCCGGCCGAGGAGAAGACCGAGGGCAGATAGGCCGTGGCCACCGCGCCCTCGTCCCCCCAGCGTCGCCGCAGGTATTCCCCCGCGCCGACCAGGCACAGGCCGAAGGCCAGTGCGGCCCAGATCCGGGCGCGGGGCGACAGCAGGCCGCTTTCCACCCCGTATTGCACCAGAAAGACGCCGGCGGTGGCCAGCGACACCGCCGAGACAAGGTAGATCCAGTTCAGCTGGAGCCATTGGCCAAGCGCCGCCAGCTTCTCGCGCCGGAAGACCACCGCCCGCGGCGGGCCCTCGCGGGGTGGCGCCTGCGGCTTTGCCGGGGGGACGGGCGGCGCCGGGGTCTTCGCCTTGCCTGTACTCTGCCAGGGGCCGGGGGCGGCTTTGGCGGCGGGTGTCTCTGCCGCGATGCCCCGGGCGGCGGGCGTGGCGCCCGGGCGCTGCGCCGCCAGCTCGGCCCGCAGCGCCTGCATCTGCTCTTCCAGCGCGCGCAGCCTGCGGCCCTGGTGCCGCGCCCAAAGGGTCAGGCCGATCAGCGCCAGCGGAATGGCGGCCAAAAGCGCGATGCCCAATCCGATCATCAGATCACCCCCCAGTTGCTACGGGACCCACGGTTCGACCGACCATACAGGCGGGTCTTGCCGGGTCAACGCGCCCCGGGCGGCGCGCGCGGCGCGGCGCCTAGTCGGTCTGGTCCACATCATAGCGCTTCAGGTGATCGCGCAGCACCTCGACCACCCGTTCGGTGGCCAGCGAGGGCGGGCGCGAGGCGGGCAGCAGGATCCAGACGTTCATCGTCGTCAGCGGCACCACCGGGCGGCGCACCAGCTTGTCCTCGCCATAGCCCAGCCCGACGAAGGGCGGCACGATGGACACCCCCGCGCCCCCGGCGACGAAATCGCAGGCGGTTTCCGACATCGGCACCTCGACGATGGACCGTTTCTGCACCCCGCGCAGCTGAAACGCCCGGTCGATGGTCATGATCGAGCAGTCGTCCCGCGCCAGCCCGACAAAGGGCTCGTCCTTCAGATCCTCGACCCGGATCAGCCGCTTTTCCGCCAGCCGGTGCCCGGCGGGCAGGGCGCAGATCATGGCAAAGCGCATGGCCAGCTCGGATTTCACGTTGGGATGTTCGAAGGGCTGCACCGTCAGGCCGATGTCGATCTGCTGACCCTCGACCAGCTCGGCAACCCGGGGGCTGGAATGGCTGGCGATCGAGATGTGCATCTTGGTCTGTTTCGCCATCAGCGGGCCCAGGGCGTGGGCCAGAAAACGGGCAGACAGGGCGGGCGGCGCGGCAATCGTCACCTCGCCCCACTCGCGATCCCGCACCGCGCGGGCCAGTTTCTGGATCCGGTCCGTGCCCGAGAACAGCCGCGACACCTCGGAGGCCAGAAGCTGTGCATCCGAGGTCGGCAGCATCCGCCCGCCGCTGCGGGTGAACAGCCGGAAACCACAGCTTTCCGAAAAGGATTTCAACAACTTGCTGACCGCAGGCTGCGAGATGCCCAGGCGTTCCCCGGCCAGGGTGACAGAGCCTGTCTCCATCACCGCGTGAAAGGCTTCGAGTTGTCTGATGTTCACGGGCTGGGGCCTCCGTCCGGGCTGCAATATGAGGTTTAGTTATGACGTCGCGACAAATAGAGATTTGACAATCATGTTACGGCACGGCTCGCATGGCGTCATCCGGAAAAGCTCGCCCGAGCAAGCCATGGCTGCCCAATTCGCCATACAGGAAGGTACTGAAATGAATAAATTCGCATATCTCTGCGGCGCGGCGGCGCTGGCGCTGTCGGCGCCTGCGGCCCAGGCCCAGGTCCTGACCGTCTGCCTTGAAGGCGCACCCGAGACCTTCAACCCCGAGCTGACCAGCAACGGCACCACCGCCTATGTGCTGGGCCAGATCTACGACGGGCTGGTCTCGGTCGAACGGGGCGGCTCGGAAATCGAGCCCGCCCTGGCCGAAAGCTGGGAGGTCTCCGAGGACGGGCTGACCTATACCTTCACCCTGCGGCAGGACGTGGCCTGGCAGTCGAACGCGGCCTTCAGCCCCACGCGGCCCTTCAACGCCGATGACGTGGTCTTCACCTTCCATCGCATGATGGACAGCGAAGATCCCTTCTATGCGGTCTCGGGCGGCAACTACCCGACCTTCAATGCCAAGCTGGCCGACAATCTGGCCTCGGTTGAAAAGGTGGATGACCACACCGTCGCCTTCACCCTGACCAAGCCGATGGCGGCCTTCATCGGCACCATGGCCCATGGCTCGCTCGGCATGACCTCGGCCGAATATGCCCAGGCGATGATGGACGCGGGCACGCCCGAACAGCTGGACCTGGCGCCCATCGGGACCGGGCCGTTCCAGCTTCAGGCCTATCAGACCGACGCCATGGTGCGCCTACTGCCCTTCGCGGACACCTGGGGCGCGGCGCTTGGCGACGACCTGCGCACGCCGATGGTCGACGCGGTGGTCATGGCAATCTCTGGCGACGCCACCGTGCGCCTGCAACGGGCGCTGGCGGGCGAATGCCTGATCGGCCTTTACCCCAACCTGGCCGACAAGGAGACGATCGAGGCCTCGGAGACCGTCGAGGCGGTGCAGACCCCCGTGCCCTCGACCGGGATGCTGCATTTCAACTTTGCCGAGGAGCCCTTCCAGGATCAGCGGGTGCGCCAGGCCCTGGCCCAGGCCATCGACATGGAGAACTTCGTCGAGGTGATCTATTCCGGCATGGGCCATCTGACCGGCGCCGTGGTGCCGCCCGCGCTGTGGGGCACTGCCTCGGACATCGGCCCGTGGGAGTATGACCCCGAAGAGGCCAAGCGCCTTCTGGCCGAAGCGGGCTATGCCGACGGCTTCGAGACCGAGGTCTGGGCCATCCCGGTGTCGCGTCCCTACATGCCCAACGGGCGCCGCGCGGCCGAGATCGTGCAGGCCGACTGGGCCGAGGTGGGCGTGGACGTGTCCATCGTGACCTACGAATGGGCTGAATACATCCAGCGCGCCCGCGCCGGTGAGGCCAAGGTGGGCATGTTCGGCGGCATCTACGATTTCCCCGATCCCAGCCAGATCCCCAACAACTACCTGACCTGCCAGCCCGACGGCTCGACTGCGCCCTCGAACATCGGCAACTGGTGCGACGACCGCTTCAACGCGGTCATGACCGAGGCCGGGTCGATCACCGACCAGGACGCGCGGATCGCGCTTTACCACGAGGCACAGCAGATCGTGCATGACGAGGTGCCGGTCATCGTACTGGGCGGGGCCGATACGATCACCGCGGTCAATACCTCGGTGCAGGGCTATGTGCCCGCCGTCTTCGGTTCGTCCCGTCTGTCGGGGGTGACCGTCGAATGAAAGTGACAGTGATTGGCGCCGGGATCCTCGGCGCCAGCACGGCCTACCACCTGGCCCTGTCGGGGCATGAGGTGACCGTGATCGACCAGGAACACCAGGGCAAGGCGACCCTGGCGGGGGCAGGCATCGTCTGCCCCTGGGCCACCAAGGCGGATGAGCCGGAGTGGTACAAGATGTATGCCGCAGGCGCCGCCTACTATGACGCGCTGGTCACCGACCTGGCGGCGCGTGGCGAAAGCGACGTGGGCTACCGCAAGGTGGGCGCGCTGGTCACCGCCGAGGATCCGGCGGAGTACGACGCCGCAGGCGAGCGGCTGGCGCTGCGCACCGCCGAGGCCCCCGAAAGCGGCGGCTTCGAGGAAATCACCCCGGCCGAGGCCCAGGCGAAGTTTCCGCCGATCAACCCCGCCTTCAAGGCCTTCTGGGTGCCCGGCGGCGCCCGGGTGAACGCCCGCCAGCTGGCCCCCGCCATGGTCCGCGCGGCGGTGGCCCTGGGCGCCACCTTCCGCAGCGATTACGCCACGCTGGAGCTGGAGGGCACCAGGGCCCGGGTTCTGGACGGGCAGGGGCGCGAGATCCCCTCGGACCAGATCGTGGTCACCGCGGGCGCCTGGGCCAGCCAGATCCTGGCGCCCCTGGACCTGACCCATCCGGTGAAGCCGCAGCGCGGGCAGATCCTGCACTTCGGCATGAAGGGCGCGGATACCTCGCGCTGGTCGGTGCTGCTGCCCATGGCCAGCCACTACCTGCTGGCCTTCGACGACAGCCGCGTCGTGGTCGGCGCCACCCGCGAGGATGGCTCCGGCTTTGACTACCGCGTCACCTGCGAGGGCCAGCACGAGGTGCTGAGCGCCGCGCTGCGCTACGCCCCGGGCCTGGCGGATGCCACCCTGCTGGAGACCCGCATCGGCTTCCGCCCCGCGCCGCCCGAGTTCCGCCCCATCCTGGGCCCCGTGCCGGGGATCGAGGGGCTGATCCTGGGCAATGGCCTGGGCGCCGCAGGGCTGACCATTGGCCCCTTCGCGGGCCGCCAGCTGGCCCGCATCGCCACCGGCGAGACGCCGGAAGTGACCCTTGCCCCCTACGCCCCCGCCGCCTGAGCGGGGGAGCAAACCAATACACGACCAACGAACGGACAGACCAAATGATCCAACGCCACAACGCCCGCCCGCATCTGCACGGCGCCTCCGTCCACAACGGGGTGATCTATTGCTCGGGCCACGCCGCGACCAACCTCGACCTCGACATGAAGGGCCAGACCGAAGAGATCTGTGCCAAGCTGGACACCCTGCTGGCCGAGCTGGGCTCGGACAAGTCGAAGATCCTTCAGGCCCGCGTCTACCTGTCGGACATGACCGCCAAGGCCCAGATGAACGAGGCCTGGATGGCCTGGATCGACGCCGCCGACATGCCCTCGCGCGCCGCCATCGGTGGCTGTGACCTGGGCGACCCCAAGCGCCTGGTCGAGATCGTGGTGACCGCTGCGGTCGGCTGACCCCTGCCCGACGAAGATCCCGCGCGGCCCATCTCCCCCAGTTGCCGCGCTGACTTCCGGGCCGCCTCGCCCTTCGTGGCGGCCCGGATTTGTCCCCAGAACGCCTTGCCCGAAAGGACGCCCCTTGTTCCGTTACCTCCTCGGAAAGCTCGCGGTTCTGATCCCGACCTTCTTCGGGATCACCATCGTCGCTTTCGGGTTCGTCCGTGTCCTGCCCGGCGATCCGATCATGCTGATGGCCGGCGAACGCGGCCTGACGCCGGAACGCCATGCGCAGCTGATGGCGCAATACGGCTTCGACCGCCCGCTGTGGCAACAGTACCTGTCCTATCTCGGCGACCTCTTCCAGGGCGACCTTGGCACCTCGCTGGTGACGCACCGCCCCGTGGCCGAAGATTTCCTGACCTTCTTTCCCGCCACGATGGAGCTGGGCCTGTGCGCCATGCTCCTGGCGGTCTGCATCGGCCTGCCCCTGGGGGTGCTTGCGGCGGTGAAACGCGGCAGCTGGTTCGAGCAGATCTCGATGTCGGCGGCCCTGGTGGGCTATTCGATGCCGATCTTCTGGTGGGGCCTGCTGATGATCATCCTCTTCTCCGGCACCCTGGGGTGGACGCCGGTCTCGGGGCGGATCTCGCTGATGTACTATTTCCCGCAGGTCACCGGCTTCATGCTGATCGACAGCCTGCTGTCGGGGCAGGCGGGGGCCTTCCGCTCGGCCGTGCTGCACCTGATCCTGCCCTCGGTGGTGCTGGCCACCATCCCGGCGGCCGTCATCGCGCGCCAGTCGCGCTCGGCCATGCTGGAGGTGCTCTCCGAGGATTTCGTGCGCACCGCCAAGGCCAAGGGGCTGGGGCCCGCGCTGGTGGTCGGGCGCCATGCGCTGCGCAACGCGCTGATCCCCGTGGTCACCGTGATCGGCCTTCAGGTCGGCTCGCTCATGGCCGGGGCCATCCTGACCGAGACGATCTTCTCCTGGCCGGGCATCGGCAAGTGGATCGTCGATTCCATCTCGAAACGCGACTACCCGGTGGTGCAGGGCGGCCTGCTGGTCATCGCCGCCGTGGTGATGATCGTGAACCTGATCGTGGATCTGCTTTATGCCGTCATCAACCCGAGGATCCGACATGGCTGATCCCGCGACCCTGACCCCCGCAGACGAACCCGAGCGCGGCACCACCCGCGACGCCCTGCGCGCCTTCTGGGCCGACTTCCGCCGCAACCGCGGCGCCGTGATCGGCCTGGCGGTGATTGCGCTGCTGGTGCTGGTGGCCTTGCTGGCCCCGCTTCTGGCCCCCCATGATCCGACGCAGCAGTACCGCGACGCCCTGCTGGTGCCGCCCGCCTGGCAGCCCGAGGGGCAGGGGGCCTATCTGCTGGGCACCGACGCCCTGGGCCGCGACATCCTTTCGCGGCTGATCTTCGGCGCCCGCTATTCGCTGCTGATCGGGCTGATGGTGGTGACCATCGCCCTGACCGGCGGGATCACCATCGGCGTGATCTCGGGCTATTTCGGCGGCTGGGTGGATACGGTGATCATGCGGATCATGGACGTGATCCTGGCCTTCCCCTCGCTGCTGCTGGCGCTGGTGCTGGTGGCGATCCTCGGCCCCGGCCTGACCAATGCGATGGTGGCCATCGCCCTGGTGCTCCAGCCGCATTTCGCCCGTCTGGCCCGGGCCAGCGTGATGAACGAGAAGACCCGCGAATATGTGGTGGCCGCCCGCATCGCCGGGGCCTCGAACCTGCGGCTGATGCTGCGCACCATCCTGCCCAACTGCCTGGCGCCGCTGATCGTGCAGGGCACGCTGTCCTTCTCGACCGCGATCCTGGATGCCGCCGCCCTCGGCTTCCTGGGCCTGGGCGCGCAGCCGCCGACGCCCGAGTGGGGCACCATGCTGGCCGACGCGCGCGAGTTCATCCTGCGCGCCCCCTGGGTGGTGACCTTCCCGGGGCTGGCGATCCTGACCACCGTGCTGGCGATCAACCTGTGCGGCGACGGGCTGCGCGACGCGCTCGACCCGCGCCTGAAAAGGGGCTGAGAGATGACGACGCTTCTGGAAATCCGCAACCTTACCGTCACCTTCGACACCTCCAACGGGCCGCTGCGGGCGGTTTCGGGCATCGACCTGCATGTCGATGCGGGCGAGGTGCTGGCCATCGTCGGCGAAAGCGGTTCTGGCAAATCCGTGGCCATGCTGGCGGTGATGGGCCTGTTGCCCGATACCGCCACGGTCACCGCCGACATGATCCGCTTTGACGGCACCGATCTGCTGTCCCTGTCGCCGAAGGATCGGCGCCGGATCATCGGGCGCGACATCGCGATGATCTTTCAGGAACCCATTGCCTCGCTCAACCCGGCCTTCACCGTGGGCCTGCAAATCGGCGAGGTGCTGAAAAAGCACCAGGGCATGAACCGCGCCGCCCGCCGGGCCCGCACCCTGACCCTGCTGGAGGCCGTGGGCCTGCCCGACCCGGTGGGCAAGCTGCGCGCCTATCCGCACCAGATGTCGGGCGGCCAGTGCCAGCGGGTGATGATCGCCATGGCCATTGCCTGCGCGCCGAAACTGCTGATCGCGGATGAGCCGACGACCGCGCTGGACGTGACGATCCAGAAACAGATCCTCGATCTGCTGATCGAATTGCAGGAGGCCTCGGGCATGGGTCTGATCATGATCACCCACGACATGGGCGTGGTGGCCGAAACCGCCGATCGCGTGATCGTCCAGTACCAGGGGGTGAAACGGGAAGAGGCCGATGTGCTGTCCCTCTTCGAGGCGCCGCAGGACAGCTATACCCGCGCGCTGCTGTCGGCCCTGCCGGAACGGGCGACGGGCGGGCCGCTGGCGGGGGTGGATTTCTCATGAGCGGTTACGTGCTGGAGGCCAAGGGCCTGATCCGTGATTACCCGGGGCGGGGCGGGCTGCTGCGCAAGGCGGCCCCCGTGCGCGCGCTGAAGGGGGTCGATCTGGCGCTGGAACAGGGCACCACCCTGTCGGTGGTGGGCGAGTCGGGCTGCGGCAAGTCCACCTTGGCGCGCATCCTGACCCTGATCGACCCGGCCACGGGGGGCGAGCTTTTCATCGACGGCCAGGCGGTGGACATCGCCCGCCACCGCCCCTCGGCAGAACTGCGGCGCAAGGTGCGCATCGTCTTCCAGAACCCCTACGGCTCTCTCAATCCGCGCCAGAAGGTGGGCGATGCCCTGGGCGAAGAGCTGTTGCTGAACACCGGCCTGTCGGCAGAGGACCGGCGCCGCAAGGTGGGCGATATGCTGGAACGGGTGGGCCTGCAACGGCCCCATGCGGGGCGCTATCCGCATATGTTCTCGGGCGGGCAGCGACAGCGGATCGCCATTGCGCGCGCCCTGATGGTCAACCCGCGCATCCTGATCCTGGACGAGCCGGTCTCGGCGCTGGACCTGTCGGTACAGGCCAAGGTGCTGAACCTGCTGGCCGATCTGCAACAAGAGTTCGCCCTGTCCTACATCTTCATCAGTCATGACCTGTCGGTGGTGCGGCGGATCTCGGACCAGGTGATCGTGATGCAGGCGGGCGAGGTGGTCGAGCGCGGCCCCCGCGACGCGGTCTTCGGCGCCCCCTCGCACCCCTATACGCGGCAGTTGCTGGCCGCGACGCCCTCCACCGACACCCAGGCCATCCGCGCCCGGCTGGCACGCCGCGCCGCGCAACGCGCCGAACAGACCCCCTGAAAGGAGCCCCAGATGCTGGACGACGACAAGGACGTGCGCCGCGACGACCGCTATGCCACGACGCAGAAATACGCCTCGCTTCAGGGGATCCGGGCAGCGGCGCGGAAGAACCTGTCGGACATGGTGTGGAACTACATGCACTGCGGCACCGGCGACGAGGTGACGGCGCGGGCCAATGTGGCGGCCTTCGACGACTACCTTTTCGAGGCGCCGCTGTTTGCCGGGGTGGCGAACCCCGACACCTCGACCCGGGTGCTGGGCCATGACCTGTCCTTCCCGGCCTTCACCGCGCCCTTTGGCGGTGGCGAGACGCTGTTCCACCCCGAGGGAATGTGCGCCGTGGGCCGCGCGGCCCATGCGGCGGGGATCAAGCAGTTCGTGCCGGTGGCCGCCGGTCATTCGCTGGAAGAGGTGCGCGCCGCCTCGCCTGCGGCGCTGGTCTTTCAGATGACCTTCGTCGGTGAGGAAAGCCAGGTCATCGACATGATGCACCGCGCCAAGGATGCGGGCTACGAATACATCTGCGTCACCTATTCCCCGATCCGCCAGTGGCGCGAGCGGATGATGGAAGACCGTTTCTCGATGCCCGGCGCGGGCAAGCCCGCCAACTTCGGTCCGGGGCTGTCGGATGCGGCGATGATGCGCGAACTGCTTGATTTCACCGGGCCGCGGTGGAGCTGGGATCAGGCCGCCCGCGTCATTGCCGCCGCGCCGCTGCCCTGCATCGTCAAGGGCGTGACCAGCCGGGCCGATGCCACGGCGGCGCTGAAGGCGGGCGCCCAGGGCCTTTACGTGTCGAACTACGGCGGGCGCACCATCGACCGGGAACCGGCCTCGATCTCGACCCTGGCCGAGGTGCGCGACGAGGCCGGCCCCGACGTGACGGTGGTCTTCGACAGCGGCATCCGGCGCGGGTCCGACATTGCCACCGCGCTGGCCCTTGGCGCTGATGCGGTCCTGCTGGGCCGGGCCTGTGCCCTGGGCCTGGCCGCCGATGGCGAGGCGGGGGTGAAGCGGGTGCTGGATCTTCTGAAGGATGAATTCTGGACCACGTTGGGCCACCTGGGCTGCTCGACCGTTGCCGACCTGACGCCCGCCGTCTTCCGGGCGCGGCCATGAAGGTTGCGGTTCTGGGCGCCGGGGCCATCGGCGCCAATATCGCCCATCGTCTGGCGGTGCGCGGCGCCGAGGTGGTGCTGATCGACGGGCAGGCCCCGGCGGCGGGCACCAGCGGCGCGTCCTTCTCGTGGCTGTCCTCCTTTCCACAGCTCGCCTGGGCCGAGGATCCGGGCCGCCGCGCCCTGCGCCTGTCGGTCAACGCCCGGTTCGACCGCCTGTCGGAAGAGCTGGGGGGAGACTGGCTTGACTGGTGCGGCACCCTGACGGTGGAAAGCGCGGTGCCCGATTTCGACGCGGCGGTGGCCCGCTCGACCGAGGCGGGGGCGCAGATCGAGGTGCTGGGCACCGGCGATCTGGCGCGGATCGAACCGCAGTTGCGCCTGCCCGAGGGCGAGAGGGTGGCCTTCGAGCTGCGCTCGGGCTGGGTGGATGCGCCCGCGATGATCGAACAGCTGATCCGCGTCTTCCGCCTGACGGGGGGCACCCTGCACCTGGGCCAGCCGGTTACCGCGCTGCGCCGCGAGGGCGGGCGCGTCCGTGGCGTGACCCTGGCCGATGGCCGCCAGGTCGACGCCGATCTGGTGGTCAATGCCGCCGGCGCCTCGGCCAGCCATATTGCCGCCATGGCCGAGCTCTCCATCCCGATGGAGCTGGTGCCGGGCCTGATGCTTTATGCCGGGGCGGGGGCGCCGGACCTGCCGCGCCATGTGATCAACGGCGAACGCTGGCTGCTGCGCCCCGATCGGCGCGAGGGCACGGCGATCCACTGGCGGGGCGAGGGGCTGACGGCGCTGCATGGCAACAACGGCGCCGATGGCCCGGCCATGCTGGCGGATGTGGCCCGCGCGGTGCCGGGCCTGAGGGGCCTGCGGCCCAGCCGGGAACGCATCGGCATCCGCGCCATTCCCTTTGGCGGGCCGGTGATCGGCGCGCTGCCCTGGTTGTCGGGCTATTACAGCGCCGTCTCCCATGGTGGCATTGGCTGGGGGCCGATCTGGGCCGACCTTGCCGCGCGCGAGATTCTGGACGGCGAGGCCGTGCCCGAGCTGGCCGGGCTGCGCCCCGACCGCTTTTACATGGATGTGCCCGGGGCCTGAAACGGCCGTTGCCGCCCCGCGCCCGGATCGGCGCGGGGCGTAGTGCCTACAGGACCTTGGCCAGGAACTCTTTCATCCGCTCGGATTTCGGCGCGGTGAAGACCTGTTCCGGCGGGCCCTGTTCAACGATATGGCCCCCCTCGAAAAAGACCACCCGGTCGGCCAGTTCCCGGGCAAAGCCCCATTCGTGGGTCACAACGATCATGGTCATGCCCTGCTGCGCCAGATCGCCCATCACCGCCAGAACCTCGCCCACCAGTTCCGGGTCCAGCGCCGAGGTCGGCTCGTCAAACAGCATCAGCTTGGGTTTCATCGCCAGGGCGCGGGCGATGGCCACGCGCTGCTGCTGGCCCCCCGACAGCTCTTTCGGATAGGCACCTTCGCGCTCGGCCAGGCCGACCCGCGCCAGCAGCTGCCGGGCGCTGGCCTCGGCCTCGGCGCGGCGTTGACCCCGGACCGAGATCGGCGCCTCGACGATGTTTTCCAGCACGGTCATATGCGGGAACAGGTTGAAGCTTTGGAACACCATGCCGATGTCGGCGCGCTGGCGGTCGATGCCCGCCTCGGGCAGTTCGCGCAGTTCCAGCCCGCGGCGGGTGCGCCGCTCGCGATAGCCGATCAGCGCGCCGTCCACTTCGACCCGGCCTTCCTGGAAGACCTCCAGCCGGTTGATGCAGCGCAGGAAGGTGCTTTTGCCCGAGCCCGAGGGGCCGATCAGCGCCACCACCTCGCCGCGGTTGATGTCCAGGTCTAGGCCCTTGAGCACCTCATGGGTGCCAAAGCTTTTGCGCAGGCCACGAATGCGGACGATGGGGCTTTGGGCGGTGTGTTCCGCGATGGTGTCGGGGGCGGTATGGTCCAGCATCTCAGGTCTCCGGGTCGGTCTCGGTGGCGCCTGCGGGCGCGGGACGGGTGGCAGAGGCGGGGAAGACGGCGCGCCAGGCGCCGGTCAGCCGGGCCCGCATCGGGGCCGCGCTGTTGCGGGTGGCCCCGCGCGAGAAATGCCGTTCGACGAAATACTGCACCACGGCCAGGACGGTGGTCACCACCACGTACCACAGGGTCGCCACCATCAAGAGCGGCACCACCTGGAAGGTGCGGTTATAGACCGCCTGGGCCGAGTAGAGCAGATCGCCCACGGCGATGACGCTGACCATCGAGGTGCCCTTCAGCAGGCCGATCAGCTGGTTGCCGAAGGCCGGCAGGATCGAGCGCATGGCCTGGGGGATCACGATCCGGGTCATCTGGCGGCGGCGCGAGATACCCAGGGCCGAGGCGGCCTCGAACTGGCCCTGGTCCACCGAGAGGATGCCGCCGCGCACGATCTCGGCCGCATAGGCGCTTTCGTGCAGGGTCAGGGCCAGGATGGCGGCGCCGACGGGGGTGATCAGGTCGTTGGTATCGCCCACCCAGAAGGGCGGCAGCAGGGGCAGGCCCAGGCGGATTTCCGGCAGCAGATAGGCCACGTTGAAGGTGAAGAGGATCAGCACCAGCAGCGGGACCGAGCGGAAGAACCACACGTACAGGAAACTGACCGCTTGCAGCACCGGGTTCTTCGACAGCCGCGCCACCGCCAGCAGCGTGCCCAGCACGAAGCCCAGCACGATGGTCAGCGCGGTCAGCCAGATCGTGGCCCAGAGGCCCAGCAGGATGGTGCGCGAGGTGAAATAGCGCCCCACCACGTCCCACTGGAAGCCGGGGTTGGCTGCGATGTTCCACAGCAGATCCACCAGCAGGCCGATGACAAGGATGCCAACCACGGCGCGGATCGGGTGGCGGCGGGGTTTCAGCGGGGCGGTGATGGGGCCGTCCTGGGGCGCGCTGCTCATGCCGCGCTCCGGCAGGCGATCAGCTCGACCTCGACGCGGGCGCCCTTGGGCAGGGCCGAAACCTCGATGACCGAGCGGGCCGGGGCATGGGCGCCGAAACAGGCGGCATAGGCCTCGTTGATGGCGGCGAAGGCGGTCATGTCGGTGACAAAGACGGTGGTTTTCAGCACGTCGTTCAGGCTGGCGCCCGAACTGGCCAGCACGGCGCGGGCATTGGCCAGGGCCTGGTGCAGTTCGGCGGCGGGGCTGTCGCCCACCAGGGCGCCGCTGGCCGGATCGAGGGGCAGCTGGCCCGAGACGAAGATCAGATCGCCAAAGGTCGTGGCATGGGAATAGGGGCCGATGGCCGCCGGGGCCTCGGGACTGTCGATCAGGGCGGGTGTCATTTCGGATCCTTGGGGGAGGGGGGAGAGGAGGAGGAAGAGGAGGTCGAGGTGCCCGCCGCAGCGCGCACCTCGTTGAGGTAGTTGTAGATCGAGTGGCGGGTCACCGAGAGGGCGGTGGCCAGCTGCGGCACGGATTCGCGCAGCATGAAGAAGCCCTCGTTTTCCAGCCGCTCGACGATGGCGATCTTGTGGGTGCGGTGCATCACCTCGGGCGCGATGCCGATCTCGTCGATGGCCCGCGACAGCAGCTCGCGGCGCAGGCTGTCGACGTCCACCGGATAGCTTTCGCCGCTTTCGCCCTCGCTCATGCCCAGGGGGGGCAGGTCGGCGGCGCGGGCATGGGTGCCCGACAGGTTCCATTCGGCAAAGGCGCTGACATGCTTCCACTCGGTCACGTCGATGTTCACGCACAGGCAGCCCAGCACAGTCTCGCCGTCGCGGATGAACATCGTCGAAGAGCGCAGGGTGCGCCCCTCGCCGGTGGTCGACATGTAGTTCAGGCTGTCCTCGAAATCCTCGGCGCGGATCTTGCCCAGCAGGAAGTTGGTCGTCGGCCCCCCGGTGTCGCGCCCGGTCAGCGCGCCTGCGATGGCGACGATCGAATTGGGCACCCGCGACAGGTCATGCACCACCACCTCGGCCCGGGGGCCAAAGGTCGCCGCCAGCCCCGACACCATGCCGACGGCCTGCGCCAGATTGGGGTGAAGCTCTTGCAGCGGAAGGGATTTCAACTCGGTGGACATGCGGTTTCTCCTGCTCGGAAAGGGCAGCGTCATTTCGACGGACGCTCGATCAGGAGGCATAATGCGCGGGCCGTGCAGAGGCGTCTACCGGACTCGGTCTCGATGACCACCTCGTAAGAGGCACTTGTCTTGCCAAGGTGCGCGGCGCGGGCGGTGGCGATGACCCAGCCCTCGCGGGCCGAGGCATGGTGGCTTGCGTTCAGCTCGACACCGACGGCGATCTTGCCGAACTGCGCCGCGTGCAGCACCGCCGCACGCGAGGCGGTGCTTTCCGCCAGCATGGCCGAGGCGCCGCCCGCCAGCAGGCCGAAGGGCTGGCGGTTGGGGGCCACGGGCATCCGGCAGACATAGGTCTTGGCGCCCTCGGCGACGGTCTCGATGCCCATGGTCTCGGCCAGGGGGGTGAAATCGGGGGTCGGGGTCATGCGGGGGCCTCGGCGCTGAGTTCGGACAGGGTACGGGCGGTGGCGGCGATCTCTTCGGGGCTGGTGAAAAAGCCGCAGGACAGGCGCACGGGATAGGCGCCGGGAACGTCGCGGGCCGCCAGCCGGGCCTGGCCGAGGGCGCGCAGAACGGCGCCCGCCTCCCGGCCCGCCATGGCAAGAGAGACGAGGCCCGAAGGTCCGCCCTCGGGGGCAAGGGAGAGGCCGGGGATGTCGGCGAGGGCGGCGCGCATGGCGCGGGCCTGGGCGGCGGTGGCGGCGGTCAGCTCGGCCTCGCTGCCCTGGGCGGCGCGCCAGGCCAGGGCGGCCTCCATCCCGGCCCAGATCGGTTTCGCCAGGGTGCCGCGCTGAAGGGCGGCGGCGGTTTCGGGCAGCGGCCCGGCACCTGCCAGCAGCGCCCGCGCCTCGGAGGCCACGTAAAGCGCGCCCGCGCCTTCGGGGCCCATCAGCCATTTCTGCCCGGGCCAGGCGTAGAAATCGACGCCCAGGGCAGGCAGGTCCAGCGCCAGGGCGCCTGCCGCCTGGGCCCCGTCGACCAGCAGCGGTACGGCGCGGGCCCGCGCGGCGGCGGCGATTTCAGCCAGGGGCAGGACACGCCCGCAGGCATAGCCCACATGGGAGAGCATCAGCAGGGCGATGGCGGGCCGGTCCATGGCCGCCTCCAGCCGGGGGCGGACCTCGGCATCGGGGGCGTCTTGCAGCGCCACGCGCTCGACCGTCAGGCCATGGCGGGCGGCGAAGGCCTCCAGCAGGTCCAGGGCGGCGGGATGTTCCAGATCGCTGGTCAGCAGCCGCGCGCCGGGGGCGAAGGTCATGCGTTCCAGTACCAGCGACAGCCCGTCGACGGTGCCCGAGGTCAGCGCCACCTGATCGGGTGCGGCCCCCACCAGGGCGGCCAGGCGGGCACGGCAGGCGGTGATCATCTCGTCGATCTTCATGAAGCGCTTGCCCGAGATGCGGCCACGATCCTCGTCCTCGGTGATCGCCTGGCGCATGGCATAGGCGGCGGGGGCGGGCATCGGGCCTGCGGTGCCGGTGTTCAGATAGCCCAACCGGGCCACGGCGGGCAGGTCGGCGCGCAGGGCGGTCAGATCACGCATCGCCACGCCCTCCGGCAAAGCGGGCGCTGGCGGCCATGGCCTCGTCGCCGGTGGCCAGGTCCGGCAGGATCTGGTCCGCATAGGCGATGGCATCGCCCAGGCTATGCGCCCCGCCGTTGCGCAACTGGCGCAGCCAGGCCAGCGTCGCGGCCAGGGCCTGTGGCGCGGTGGCGGACAGTTTCGCGGCATAGGCCCGCGCGCCGTCCAGCGCCGCGCCCTGGGGTGCCCTGCGGCTGGCCAGGCCGCAGGCCTCGGCCTCGGCGGCGCCGATCCAGTCCTGGCCCAGCACCAGCCGCGCCGCCAGGGCGGGGCCAAAGCTGCGTGCCAGCAGGAAAGAGCCCATGATGCAGGGGCGCCCGGCGCTCAGCTCGGGCATCCCGATGCGCGCGCCCTCTGCCACCACGATCAGGTCGCAATGCAGCGCCATTTGCAGCGATCCGCCCGCCGCCACGCCCTCGATCGCCGCGATCAGCGGCTTGGGGTAGCTGGCCAGCTTCTGCTGGGTGCCTTCGTAAAGGGCGTGCTGTTCCTCATGCTCGGCCGCGCTTAGGGTCGCGGCCTCCTTGATGTCCAGCCCGGCGCCAAAGGCCTTGTCGCCCGCGCCGGTCAGGATCACCGCGCGCACGCTGGTGTCGCGGGCCAGATCGTCCAGCGCCGCATCCAGCTTGCGCATCAGGCCCAGGGACATGGCGTTGCGCCGTTCGGGGCGGTTGAAGGTCACGGTGGCCGCGCCGTCGCGGATCTCGATCAGAAGCTCGGTCATTGGGCCGCCTCCAGGCTGAATTCGGCGCGCAGGGCGGCGCCGTCGGCGTCGATGGCGCGCACCTGGCGGGGCAGGCTGCGGTCGTCGAAGCCGGCAAAGCGCAGCGGCGGGCGGATGATCCGCAGGGGCGAGCCGTCGACGTTGGAGGCATCGACCACCGCGCCATTGGCCGTGACCTGGGGCGTGGCGATGACCTCGCGGTAGTCCTTCACCTGCCCGGCGGTGATGCCTGCGGCGTCGAACTGCGCCAGCCAGTGGGCGGCGCTTTCGGTCATCAGGATCTCGGACAGGGCGGCGTTCAGGGCGGGGCGGTTCTCGACCCGTTCCTTGACGGTCAGGAAGCGCGGATCCTCAATCCACTCGGGGTGGCCCAGGATGGCGCAAAGCTTTTTCCAGTGGGGCACGATATGCGCCGACAGGACGATCTGGCCGTCGGCCACCGGGTAGACATCGGCGGGCGCGGCATAGGCGGCCTTGTTGCCGACGCGTGGTGGCACGATGTCCGAGGCCAGGAATTCGGCATATTGCTGCGCTTGCAGGAAGATGCCCACGTCCAGCATCGAGGTGCGCACCGTGTCGCCTTGGCCGGTCCGGGCGCGGCCCAGCAGGGCGGCCAGGATGCCTGCGCTCAGCAGGGCGCCAGAG
This sequence comes from Pseudooceanicola aquaeponti, assembly GCF_050897975.1. Classification (NCBI taxonomy): domain Bacteria; kingdom Pseudomonadati; phylum Pseudomonadota; class Alphaproteobacteria; order Rhodobacterales; family Paracoccaceae; genus Pseudooceanicola; species Pseudooceanicola aquaeponti. Next base: position 76,531 of record NZ_JBPAXY010000008.1, on the reverse strand, counting down.
GCGGCGTCGATGATCGGCACCCCGGCCTTGGTGGGTTCCTGATCGGCATCGCCGGTCACCGACATCAGCCCGGTTTCGGCCTGCAACACGATGTCCACGCCGCCGCGCGCCTGTTCCGGGCCGCTGGCGCCGAAGGCCGACAGGCCCGCATAGACCAGGCCGGGGTTCTCGGCCCGCAGCGCCTCGGCGCCCAGGCCAAGGCGGTCCATCACCCCGGGGCGGAAGGCCTCGACCACCACGTCGGCGCTACGGCACAGCCGTTTGGCAAAGGCCAGGTCGTCCGGGTCCTTCAGGTCCAGCGCGATGGTTTCCTTCATCACGTTGAAGGCGGCGAAGGTCGGCGCGGTCGGCCCGCCCCCGGCCTCTTTCGACCGGGTCAGGCGCATCGGGTCGCCCTCCTTGCCTTCCACCTTGATGACCCGGGCGCCCAGGCTGGCCAGCAGGTCGGTGGCGCAGGGCCCGGCGATCAGGCGCGAGAAGTCGATGATTGTGATCCCCTGAAGGGGCGCGGTCGTGGTGTCGGACAAGGGAGGGGCCTTTCTGGAGAGAGGGGCGCCCCGCCGTCAGCGGGCGGGGCGCCACCGGGTCGGATTTACTTGGTGGCCAGGTTGATGCCGGGCTCGATCGCCGAGGCGCCCAGGCCCCATTGATCCAGGGCCTCCTGGTAGTAGCCGCTTTCGACCATCACGTTCAGCGCGGCGGCGGTGGCCTCGGCGATGGCGCCGTTGTCCTTCGCCACGGTCATGCCCAGCAGGAAGAACCCGGCCTCGGGCAGGGGCACGTCATCGACGGGCACGCCCTGGGACTTCTGGTAGACGGTGTTGAAGGCCGAGCCTGCGTAGGCGTCGATCCGGCGCGAGATCAGCGCCAGCATCATCGAGGGGGCATCGTCGAAGGCCGACAGCGTCGGGATCTCCAGCCCGGCCTCGGTGCAGACCGTCTCGAAGGTCGAGAAGATGGAATAGGCGCCCTTCACCTCGCCATAGGTCTTGCCGCAGACATCCTCGGCGGTTTCGATCCCCAGCGGGTTGCCCTGGGCCACGACGATGGAGTTATCGGCGCGGATATAGTCGACGAAGGTATAGCTTTCCTGGCGCTCGGCGCTGTCGGCATTGGTCGAGACGGTCAGGTCGATCTGGCCCGAGTCCAGCGCCAGCAGCTGCGAGGCCGTGTTGGGAAAGACCGTGGTGTCGAAGGTGACGCCCATGATCTGCTCCAGCGCCGAGACCAGGTCGGGGGTCAGGCCGCGTACCTCTTCGGCGGTGTCGCCGGGGAAGTTCACCGGCGCGATGCCGTTGGCCAGGGCCACGTCAAGGCTGCCGCTGTCCTGCACCTCGGCGGGCAGCATGGCGAAGATCTCGTCGTTCTTTTCGAAACTGGGGCTGAGCTGGGATTGCTGCGTCAGGTCGGTCAGTTCCTGGGCGTGCAGCGGGGCCGAGACCAGCGCGGTGCTGAGGGTCAGGGCAAGGGCGAGGGGGGCAGTGGCAGTTCTGTAGGTCACGTCGAGGACTCCCTGTGAGGATACGTGCTGAGGCGCGCAAAGGCGCGGGCCGCTGGTTTTTGCTGTGCGGCTTGGTTTCTACAACGTGTCGATATGATTTTGTGAGTCGAGAAAAAGATCGACAATGTGTAGAAAGAATTTCCCTAATGTTGAAATTTCCCGCAGTTGGCACGGCAGGGGGCGCATTTCGGGCGCGCAGGTCGCGCCACCCGGCGCGCAACGGGCGCGTCAGCCTGGATCAGGACAGGGGAAGAGGGGGCGGCGCCGGAGGCTAGGCGCAGGCGCGGGCCCAGGCGACGAAGCGGTCGATCTCGGCCTGGCGCGGGTGATCACGCAGGCAGACGGCCCAGAAGGTGCGGCCGGGCAGGTCCGTCTTGCTCAATCGGATCAGGCGGCCCTCGGCCAGGGCGGAGGCGGCCAGCACACTGGAGGCCAGCACCACGCCCTGACCCGCCAGCGCGGCGTCGATGGCGTTCAGCTCTTCGGAATACTGCTGCGCGATGGCGGGCGGGGTGCTGTCCAGCCCGGCGGCGTGGCACCAGCGCTGCCAGCTGGGCGGGGCCTCGGTGCCGCCGCTCCAGCGGTACTGGATCAGCGGCAGGCGCAGGATATCGGCATCGCCCGGCGCCGCCTGCCGTTGCAGCAGCTCGGGCGCGCAATAGGGGGCCAGGCGATCCTCGAACAGGGGCAGCCACAGATCCGGCCCCCGCGGCTCAGCGGCATAGCGCAGGGCCAGGTCCACCAGATGTTCCGACAGGTCGACCGGGCGGTTGTCGGCCTCGACCTGAAGGTGCAACCCGGTGTCCCGTTGCAGCTGCGGCATCCGCCGCATCAGCCAGAGGCTGGCAAAGGCCAGGGTGACCGAGACGGTCAGCGGGCGGGTCGTGTCGGGCCGCGAGAGCCCGTCGATGGCCCCGGCCATGCGGTCGAAGCTGTCGCGCAGCACCGGGTAAAGGGCCGCCCCCTCGTCGGTCAGCCGCATCGGGCGCGGGTAGCGGTGAAACAGCTTCACCCCCAGGGTTTCTTCCAGCTGGCGCACCTGATGGCTGATCGCGGTCGGCGTCAGGTGTAGCTCGGCGGCGGCCCGGGTGAAATGCAGGTGCCGGGCGGCGGCCTCGAAGGCCCGAAGCGCGTGCAGCGGGGGCAGGCGTCGCATCTGTTCCCTCTCTCGCTGTCGGGGGTCCGCCGGTCGGGCGGGCCGTTCCAGGATGAGTTTCATTCATCCATGCCCTGAAAACATCGCTTTCGCCAGGGATTCCTCGGCTTGCTAGGCAGGGCGCAGACCTAAGAAACAGGAGATCCCCATGCCCACCCTGTTGCGCATCGACGCCAGCGCCCAGCTGGAAGAGCGCTCGCTGACCCGTCACCTGACCGGCCTTTTCACACGAACCTTCCTTGATGGGGCCCCTGGCGCGCGGGTGATCGACCGCGATGTCGGCCAGGTGCCGGTGCCCGCCATCGACCACCGTTTCATCCACGCCGCCTTTACACCGCCCGAGGCGCGCGCGCCCTGGATGGTCGAGCGGCTGGCCTTGTCCGACCGGCTGATCGCCGAGCTGGTGGCGGCGGATGTCATCGTGATGGGGGCGCCGATGTACAACTACGGGATGCCAAGCGCCCTGAAGGCCTGGATCGACCATGTGGCCCGCATCGGCGAGACCTTCTCTTTCGACCTGGCGCGGGGCGATACGCCGATTGCCCCCATCCTGTCGGGCAAGCGGCTGGTCGTGCTGTCGTCGCGCGGCGAGTTCGGCTTTGCCCCCGGCGGGGTGCGGGCCCATCTCAACGCGCTGGATCCGGCACTGGCGGCCTGCGCCCATTACTTCGGGGTGGCCCCGGACCGGATCGACACCGTCGCCATCGAGTATCAGGAGTTCAAGGACGACCGTCACCGCGCCTCGGTCGAGGCTGCCGAGGCGCGCACCCGGGCCCTGGCCAGCGCCCTGGCGCGTCCGGAGGCGCGCGTCGCCTGACAGGCGCCTCTACCCCCCCGCTCGCAGGCCTGATCGCCCGGGGGCGGGGGGCTAGTCGCGGTGCGGCCAGCTTTTGCGCCCGGCAGTCATCCAGGGATAGGCAGCCTCGGCGAAGCGGCGGCCGGTTTCGGTGGCATCGGGGCGGCGCTTGGCCACCGCTGCCGTCAACCCCTCCAGCAGCCCCAGGATCGCGGTCGAGGAGGGCAGTTCGCCATCCGCCGCAGGCGGCACGAAGAGGCTGGTGCGGGCGATGGCGGCCAGGGGCGAGGCCAGGCTGTCGGTGACGGCCAGAACCGGAATGCCGGCCTCGGCTGCAAAGCCCGCGATGCGCAGCGTGTCCGTGTAGTAATGCGGAAAGGCGATGGCGATCACCAGATCGCCGGGGCCGAAGTCGAAGATCTCGCGGATCGCCCCGATCGAGCCGCCGCCATTGCTGGCCACGCTGGCCCGGCAACCTATCATCGACAGGCCGATGGCAAAGATCCCCCCCAGATGCGCCGCCAGATCGAACCCGGCCACATGGATCCGGCCCGCGCCGGTGATCATCTCCACCGCCGCCTCCAGATCCTCGGCGGTCAGCGCCGCCGAGGCGCGGTGCAGCCCCTCGGCATCGCGGGCCAGGGAATGACGGGTGGCCCCCAGGGGGCCGGGCTGGTCCTGCAAGCCCTGCTCGAAGCGGTCATAGGGTTCGAACAACAGCTCGAAGCCCCGGATCAGCTCTGTCTTGAACTCGGCATAGCCCGCGAACCCCAGGGCGGTGGCAAAGCGGTTGGCGGTGGCCACCGAAACCCCGATCTGCGCCACCGCCTCATGGATGCTGAGCCGGGCCACCTTCAGCGGCGCGGCGCGCACCAGTTCGGCGAACTGGCGCTGCGCGGCGGTCAGGCTGGGATAGGCATCCTGAATGCGCCGCGCCACCGAGGTCTGGGCGGGCAGGCCATAGCGCGCGGGGCTTTGCGGGGTCTCATCGCTCATTCAGGCGGCACCTTTTCGACGGGGGGCAGTCTGTTTGCCGGGTTCTCGTAACTTATGGCACATTTTCTGTTGCGCCCTGTAACAATTATCGCAGTTATCGACTCAGATGTAACCTCAGTTACGGGAAACCCGCCGATCATGACACATTTCTCTGACGTCTCGCGCCGCGCCTTCCTGGCCGGCGGTGCTGCCCTTCTGGGGGCCTCCACCCTGCCGCTGCGGGCCGCCGCCGCCGATCTGGTGCCGCTGACCACTGCGCTTGGCTGGATCCCCAATGCCGAATATGCGGGCCTGTGGGTCGCTCTGGCAAACGGCTATTTCGCCGACGAAGGGATCGAGGGCCTTTACACCCCCGGCGGGCCGAACGCCCCCGGCGTGCTGGTGCAACTGGCCGCGGATCAGTGCGATTTCGCCGGCGGCGACTGGATCCCCTTCCTGGAGGCCCGGGCGCGGGGCAATGATTTCATCGTCTTGGGCTGCAACTATCCCACCAGCCCCGCCGCGCTGATGTCGCTGTCGGGGAACCCGGTGCTGACGCCCGAGGATATCGTCGGCAAGCGGATCCTGAGCCAGATGCCCGCCGATGCCAACACCCTGGACTTCGTGCTGACCAAGGCCGGGCTGGAGCCGGGCCAGTACGAGCTGGTCCCCACGGGCTTCTCGCCCGAGCCGCTTCTGGCGGGCGATGGCGACGCCTATATGGCCTATGCCACCAACCAGCCGATCACCTTCGAGAACATGGGCATGACCGCGGGCGAGGATTTCCACGTCACCCTGTTCAGTGACCTGGGTTACACGGTGCCCGGCGCGCCGCTGGTCGCCAAACGCGCCTTCGTCGAGGAAAACCGCGATCTGGTGGTGCATTACCTGCGCGCCCTGACCCGGGGCTGGGTCGAGAACGGCAAGGATCCGTCCCAGGGCGCCCGCCTGGCGGTCGAGACCTACGGTGCCGATTTCGGCCTCGACCTGGCGCAGCAGACCCGCCAGAGCGAGCTGGGCCAGCCGCTGGTCACCGCCCCCGGCGGCCCGGGCCCCTTCTGGTTCGACACCGCGCTGATCGACAGCACCGTCGCCCCGGTGGCTGCCACCGCCGGGATCGAGGCGCCGGTGATCGCCGAGGAAATCGTCGACCTGGGCCCGCTGGAAGAGGCGCTGGCCTCGCTCTGACCCGGGCCGCTGCCTGACCCGACGCGCCACGGAAGGAACGGCCTTCCGTGGCACCCCCTTCTTTCGCCTTCCCGGAGCACCCCCATCATGCCGCCCGTGCCTCCCGATGCCCTTCGCCTCGACGCCGTGTCGAAATCCTTTCGCCTGGATGACGGCAGCAGCGTTACCGCCCTGGACGGGATCGACCTGACCGTGCGCGAGGGCGAGTTCCTGGCCGTGCTGGGCCCCTCGGGCTGCGGCAAAAGTACGGTGTTGCGGCTGATCGCCGGGCTGGAAGAGGCCAGCAGCGGCAAGGTGCAGATCGAGGGCCGCGCCCCCGCCGATCTGGCGGCGGCGCATCGTCTGGGCGTGGCCTTTCAGGATCACGCGCTGCTGCCCTGGCTGAGCGTGGCGCAGAACGTGGCGCTGCCCTACAAGGTGGCGGGCCAGCCGGTGGACCAGGCCCGCGTCGCCGAACTGCTGGCTCTGGTCGGGCTGGACAAGTTCCGCGATGCCCGGCCCAGCCAGCTGTCGGGCGGGATGCGCCAACGTGCCTCGATTGCCCGCGCCCTGATCCTGGACCCGGACGTTCTGTTGCTGGACGAGCCTTTCGGCGCGCTGGACGCGGTGACCCGGCGCCACATGAACGTGGAACTGCAACGGATCTGGAGCGCGCGCACCCTGACCACCCTGCTGGTCACGCATTCGGTGGACGAGGCCCTGTTCCTGGCCGACCGCATCATCGTCATGACCGGCCGCCCGGGCCGCATCCTGCGCGAGGTGCAGGTGCCTTTCCCCCGGCCCCGCGACCCGGCGGTGCTGCGCACGTCTGAGTTCCACGCCCTGGTGGACGAGCTGACACTGGCGTTGGAGCCGCAGGAGGCCGCGCAATGATCCGCCGCGTCCATGTGCAACGCTTCGGCCCGCCGGTTCTGGGCGTGGCGCTGTTCTGCCTGGCCTGGGAGGGGATCGGGATCTACCGCCTGGCCGGGCTGACCTGGCCGCCGCTGACCGCCGTGCTGGCCTATCTGGCCGATCCGGGCCATCACCGCCTGCTGGGCCGCGCCGCCAGCACCACCTTTGCCGCCGTCGGCCTGGGCTACGGGCTGGGTCTGGCCCTGGGGCTGGGCCTGGCGCTGCTGGTGCGGCTGATCCGCCCGGCGCGCGAGGGGATCGACCGCTTTGTCGCCCTGGTCCATGCCACCCCGGCCATCGCCTTGGCGCCGGTCTTCATGATCGCCATGAGCCGCGAGGCGATCCCCTCGGCCCTGGCGGCCCTGGCGGTGACCTATCTGGTCTATGTGGCCGCCACCTCGGGGCTGGAGGCCGTGCGGGCGCAACACCACGACCTCTTTCGCACCCTGGGGGCGAAACCGCTGGGCACCTTCTGGCGGCTGGAGCTGCCCTCGGCCCTGCCGGCGCTGGCCTCGGGGCTGAAGCTGGCCATTCCGGTGGCCTTCATGGGGGCGATCGTGGGCGAATGGTTCGGCGCCTCGCGGGGGCTGGGCCTGCTGATGATCTCGGCCATGCAGAATTTCCAGATCCCCCTGCTGTGGGCGGCGGTGCTGCTGACCACGCTGACCTCGCTGTTGCTCTACGGGGCCATGACCCTGGTCGAGACGGCGGTGCACCGGAGGTTCCGATGATCCTTTCTTCTGCCTCTTCCCGCCGCCCGGGCCTGTTGCGGCGGCTCTTGTCGCGCAACTGGGCGGTGCTGTTGATGCTGGCGCTGTGGCAGGGCTGGGTCAGCCTGGCCGGGCTGAATTCCATCGTGCTGCCGGCGCCCGGACCGGTCATGCGCGACGTGCTGGGCCATCCGGGCCTCTACCTGGGCAATGCCGCCCAGACCCTGGCCACCGCCGCCGCCGGTGTGGCCATCGGCCTGGTCCTGGGCGCGCTGGTGGCGCTGGCCGCCTGGGCCTCGCGGCTGCTGTCTGGCCTGCTGACCCCGCTGGGGCTGATCTTTTCCTCGGTGCCGGTGGTGGCGCTGATCCCGATCCTGGCGCGGGTGCTGGGCTACGACATCTCTACCGTGGTGGCCATCGTCGCCGTCTCGGCCTTCTTTCCCACCTTCGTCTTCGTCGGCGCGGGTCTGCGCGACCTGCCGCGCGGCGCCGAGGATCTTTTCGGTGTGCTGGGGGCCGGGCGCCGCGCCCGGCTGCGCCATCTGGTGCTGCCCGCCGCCGTGCCCAACGTGATGATCGCCCTGCGCCTGACCGTCCCCGAGGGCGTCCTGGCCGCCATCCTGGCCGAGTTCCTGATGGGCCGCAGCGGCCTGGGCTTCATGTTCCGCGAGGCCGCCAGCCGCTTCGCCATGGAGCGCGCGCTTGGCACCTCGCTGGTGGTCACCCTGGCCGCCGTCCTTTGTTTTTCCCTTGCGCACCGGGCCGAACGCGTCGTCAGGACGCGCTGGTCGTAAGCGCCGTATCCAACGGAGTGATCCATGATCAACGTACAACAACCCCCCGATCCCTGGCAGCGCACCACGACGGAACATGGCTTTTACGCCGATGAGGTGATCTCGGCCCTGCAAAAGTGCCTGCGTCGCGCCATGCTGGAGAACGCCATCCTGCTGGGCTGGGAGATGTTCCTGACCAGCCCCGAGATGGAAGAGATGATGTGGTCGCGCCTTTGCGTGATCGCGGTCGAGGACGTGGGCACCGGCAATACCCAACTGCCGGTCCTGGTCGAGACCCTGTACCAGCAGCACAAGCGCTATCCCCGTCCGGCGGGTGACCGTTTCCTCTTTGCCGCCCAGGCCATCCGCCTGATCGCCGGGTCGGAAAAGGAACGCACGGCGGACGATCTGGTGAACTGGGCCCGCCGCTCGGTCGAGCTGGGCGAACGCCTGCCCGAGATCCCCGATGTGGCGCTGGACATGCACACCCGGCGCGGCCAGGAGATGGGGCGCGACTACCGCTTCTTCATGGAGGAGGCCTCGACGGTGGTGCCCGAGAAGGCCGACAAGGATCAGACCTGGCGCGACTGGATCCTGGCGGCTCTGGACGCGGGGAAGCTGAAGTGACCCCGACGCACAAGGTCTACCTGGCCGGGCCCGATGTCTTCTTTCGCAACGCGTCAGAGGTGATGCGGATCAAGGGCGAAATGGCGCTGGAGCATGGCTTCTACCCCTCGACCCTGGCCGAGGACGGCAACGCCCTGGGCGGCGACACGCCCTTTGAGTTTGGCGTCTCCATCGCCCTGGCCAATGAGGCCATGATGGATCAAAGCGATTTCATCATCGCCAATCTGACGCCCTTCCGGGGCATTTCGGCCGACATCGGCACGGCGTTCGAGGTGGGCTACATGCGCGCCCAGGGCAAGCCCTGCTTTGCCTATTCCAACACCGGGCGCGACTACTACACCCGCCTGACCGAGGACTATTACGCCGGGGGCCCCTTCGAGGCCGACGGCGATCTGACCCGGGCCGCAGACGGGCTGATGATCGAGAACCACGGGATGCGCGACAACCTGATGCTGGACGGGGCGGTGGATCGCTCGGGCGGGGCCTTCGTGGCCCAGGACGCGCCGGGGCCGGACCTGCTGGGCGATCTCGACGCCTTCCGCGCGGTGCTGGCGAAGGCGCGGGCCTTCTTCGACCAGGCCGCCTGAAAAGGAAAACGGGGCCCCGGCGGGCCCCGTTTTGTTTCTGAAATTCAGGTCCGCGCTGCCGGGCCGGGCGCCCAGGGGCGCGGGCCAGAGGGCAGGGGGGGATCAGTCGGCGTTGTCGCCGTCGCTGTCGTCCAAGGATTTGCGGCCTTGGGTCAGGCCGCGGCCCAGCCACAGTGCCATCAGCTCGGACCGGCTGCGCACGCCATATTTGCGGAAGATCCGCTTCACATGGCCATGGGTCGTGTGACGGCTTTGGTTGGCGACCTCGGCGATGGCCTTCTCGCTCAGCCCGTCCAGCAAGCCGCGCAGCACCAGCCGCTCGGCCTCGGTCAGGGGGGTGGGGACGATGCCCATCCCCTCGGTCAGCATCTGCTGGCGGAAGAACCAGCGCAGCCCGCGCAGGCTGAAGGTCGCGATCTCGCGGTCGCGCGGGGAGAAGACGGGCTGGTCCGGGCCGCGATGCAGGCCCACATGGACCTCGGCATAGTCACACAGCGGAATGCTGATCCACAGCGAGTCGCTGCGGCCGATGTCGCGGTAGAACTCGGCATAGCCACGGCCCTGGAACCATTCGGTATCCACCAGCTCTTCGAGGGAATGGACGCGGAACCGCCCCGCGCCCCGCGCCGCGTTCACCGCGGTTTGGTCGGGGTCGCCCTTTTCCATCTCGCGGATCGCCTGGCGGATGCGTTCGAAGGCCACCGGATCCACGGGCCAGGCGTCCAGCAGGCGGGGCCGCCAGCCCAGCATCGGATCGCTGGCACCGGGCTCTTCGATTCGGGCCGAGCCGACCCATTCGGCGGTGCGCGCGCCCGTCAGGCCGATCAATGTCTTCAGCAGATGCTGGCGTGCCTCGGGGGCGCGACTGGCCTCGAAATCGGCCAGTTGGTCCCACAGGGCGTAGACGTCATCGTGCCAGCGATTCAGGAGTTCGCCCGGAGCGGCGTCCGGTTCGTTGAGCGTGTCATGTAACATGGCCTCCCTCCGTGCCTTCAGGGAAAAATACTTAACAGGTGTTTGAAATGGTTTCAGCACGAAAGCGTATGCTGAATTGCAACTATGGGGAGATAATGGGATGCAAGAAGGGCCCGCCGGTTGTCCGGCGGGCCCTGGTCATTGTATCGCAGAGCGATTAGTTCGTGCCATCGCCGAACACAGCGCCGGTGATGGCGGCGGTGACGGTGCTGGTGTTGATTGCACCGGCTGCGGTGGTGCCGACTTCGCCGATGGAACCGTTGCCGGAGAAGTTGATCGAGGCGGTGCCGATGATTTCACCGGTGTTGGCTGCGATCTGCTCGACGCTGATGCCGGTGCCGGCTGCCAGGGCGTAGTCGGCCGCGGAGTCGGTGGAGCTGGTGGCTGCCGAGGAGCTGGAGTCGATCATGCCAGCGGTTTCGGTCAGGTCCACGGTACCGTTGTTGACGGCACCCAGAGCGGTTGCGGAAACGTCGCCGAGGTCGACGGTGGTCGCGCCGATTTCACCGGCGAAGGCGCCTTCGGTGATGACGGAGTTGTCTTCGAACCAGTCGATGGCCAGAGCACCTTCGGTGGCTTCGCTTGCGCCGGTGTTGGCGGCGCTGCTTGCGAAGCTTGCACTACCTGCGGCATCCAGGATGTCGTTGGTGGTGGTCGAGAAGTCACCGGCCAGGCTGCCGCCTGCGGAACCGTCGACGGTGATGTCGATGGAGCCGTCGATGGTGGCGTCGTTGCCGGCGATCGAGCTGATCAGAGCCGACACTTCTTCGTCGGTGTCTGCGATCAGGGTGTTGATGCTGGGGATCACCTGAGCGTTGCCGGCGACCGGCAGAACTGCGACGGCACCGAGCAGGGCCGCGACGGTAAGTTTGTTGCGAAGCATAATTATCTTCCTCCAGAGTTGGTTGGCCCTGCCACCCAAGGGCCGAAAAAGTGTCTTTGGTGGCTTCCCCCGTCCCGTACCAGGCAAGGAAATCTCTTCAGTAGGATCAGGCGTCCGAAAGCGGGGCGTCTGCGTCGGCAAGGCCGGGCGCAAGCACCTCCTGCGTGTCCTCAACCTCTTCCGTCACGGTCTGATCCTGGCCCCCGATGGGGGCGTTGGCGTGCACGATGGCCCGGTCTTCGGGGGTCGTCGTGCGAATGTCTGCTCGGTCCTCGGTGGCCTCTGCCTGAGGGGCCTCGGGCGCTTGCGTCGTCACGCGCGCCTCTTCCTTCGGCGCGGGTTCGGCCTCGGGCAGGATCAGCGGGTCTGCCACCGCCGTCTCTGCCGCGACCGGCACCGTTGCCGGGTCTGATTGCTGTGCCGCGGGCGCCGCGCTGGCCTGGGTCTCGGCTTCGACCGGGGCCACGGGTTCGGCCTGAGGCGCAACCTTGGCCTCGGCCGTGGGCGCAGGCGCCGGGGTGGCCGGGGCAGGCTGGGCGGTCTCGGCCGGGGCGGCCGCCAGGGCCTCCTCGGCCGCACGCTCGGCTGCGGCCTTCTCCGCGGCTGCGGTGGTTTCGGCTTCGGCGGCGGCCTGGGCTTCGGCCTCGGCGGCCTCCGCTGCGGCGGCTTCAGCTTCGGCCTCGGCGGCCTGGGCCTGGGCCTCGCGGGCCTCTTGCAGCATGTTCAGCTGTTCGCCCGAGGTCTTGGTGCCGGTGATCCCGCCGACTTCGTCGTCGATCAGCGCGCTGCATTCCTCGTATTTCGCCGGCGGCATCAGCTGCGTCAGCAACTCGTAGGTCGCCAGGTACAGCATCTGCCGCAGCGCCATGTTCAGCGCCTCGCGGCGCTGCACGCCCGCGTCCATGTTGACCAGGGTGGTGCCGAAGAAGCGGTGCGTGAAGGCGCCGGTCTCGTCCGAGAAGATCTGCTTTTGCAGCGGGATATTGGCCACGACCTGGCCATTGGCCGCATTGGTCACAGCCAGGTCCATGCCCACCAGGATGCGGTTCTGGCGGTACTGCGGACCCACGCCGCTGACCCCCAGCGAGACGCCGCCCCCGGGGATGAAGTCGAGGGTGTTGACGCTGCCGCTGATGAACAGGTTCACCGGCATCTGACCCTTGATGTCGCGCAGACCCCAGCGGGCCTCGGTCTGGGGGATGCCCATGGATCGGCGGTTGATCACGGTCACGCCGGATTTGAACAGGGCCGATTGCACGATGTCCGAAGCGCCCTGGCTGACATATTTGCCGGCGCCGCCGTCGTTATAGCTTTCGCGCCCGGTCAGATCCGGGATCGGGCCGACGCTGAAGGCCAGTTGCTTCGAAATGCGGCTATCCAGGCAATGCAGCGCCTGGTCGATGGGCGTCACGACGTCCTGGATCGGCGGACCTTCCAGAAGCTCCAGGTTCTTGCTGGGCGGCGTACATGCCGCCAGCGCCACCAGTCCGGCGGCGCCTGCGATCTTCGAGAAAAGCCTTGCCGTCACTGTCAGCACCCCGATGCGCCACCGACGGAGGAATTGCCGCCGGAAATGTCGAAGCCGCTGGAGCTGCCAATGTTGATGCTGCCGTTCTGGCATCCCTGCGACGAGGAAGAGTTATTGACGTCCACGTTGTTGCCGGTGCCGTCGACATTGATCTCGGTGGTCGAGTTGTTGACCGAGCCCACGGTGTAGGAGTCATTCCCCGAGTTCTCGCCGGTGCGGTATTCGATATCGGCATTGCTGCCGTCGCCGACGTACACGTCACCGACCGAGCTGTCGTAGACGGTGGTGTTGTTGTAGGTGGTCGAATTCGCCCCGAAGGTCTCGTAATACCCCTCTTCGGCGCGTTTGATCATGTCGGCCTGGCTGGTGTTGGCCAGCCGGTTGGTCGGCGAGGAGAACGAGTAGGACCCGGTCCAGGAGGACGCAGACGAGTTCTGCGCCATCCCCGCATGGGGGAGGGCGAGAAACACAGCGATGACAGCCGGAGAGAGACGCATGGAAAGCTCCCGCGTTGAAGGATAGCTGAAGGAAGGCGTGGCTCGGACTTGTTAGTCCGAGCTCGAGGATTGGTCGCCAGAGGTGGCGCCGGTTCCGCCGTTGCCTGCCGAAGAGCTCTGATCCCCCGCGCTGGCGCTTGCCGAGGCTCCGCCCGGACCGGCGCTTGCAGTGCTGGATTCATCGTTAGAGCTGTCGGAAGCGCTGGACTGAGAGCCGCCGGCATCGGCGCTGGCGTCGCTCTGCTCATCCGGATCGCCGGGATCCTGCGGATCAGGGTCCTGCGGATCGGGATCTTGCGGATCGGGATCCTGGGGATCCGGATCCTGCGGATCGCCCGGCGTCAGATCATCATCATCCGGATCCAGCGCCGCGCTGACCCCGGCCACTTCGCAGCTGTCGCCCGCGATCATCGGCTCGGCCAGAATGGGCGCTCCGGATTTGGTATAGAAGACAGCTTGCTCTCGTTCGTCGCAAGTCATGCCTTTCGGCGCGCAGGCGGCCACGGTCAAACCGGCCCCCAGCAGAAACAGGACACGCATGAATTTCCCCCAAATAAATTACAGGCAGTCTTCTTGGATGAAAAACCCCCCGATCCGCGCTCGCACCAATGGCAGACGGTACGCGCTTTGCAGATGCCGAATTGATACGCTCTGGCGTCAAAATCGGACAACACCCCTAATAAGGGGTATTTGCACTTTTCCACAGACAAGATGTTGATTTTAGGAGGGGTTGGAACAGTCAGCAGTCAAGCAAAAGCAAGGGGTTCCGGGCTGTTGTTGAGGTTGTAGGTGTATTTGCAATGTCTCATTTTTAATAGTGGGTATACCATGTGTCTCCGGTGAAAACGGGGGGTGCGAGGTGACGTAGGGGCATGTCGTGTGCCCGGAACAATGGCTGCGCGGCTGTCTGACGAGTCAGGAGAAGCTGAACAGAACCTTCCGTTTTGTGCTTTGCGGACGAATTTGTCCGCTTTGGCGCGAAAAGATGCGCAATGGATTTCACTTTCTCTTCTCGCTCGGGGTTGGCGCCCCTGTCGCAGCACTGTGCCGGGCGTCGCCGGATTTCTGCGGCCCCGGACCGGGCGAAGCGCTTTCTTAACGCCTCGGCGCTAGGTGGGGCGGGCGCTAGCGGAGGGCCGCATGACATCCTTTCTGGGCTATTTCGGATCGAACCTGCGCCGGGCCATGCTCCTGGCGGTTGGTGTGCCGGCGCTGGGCGCGCTTCTGGCAGGAGGGATGCTGATCGCGGTCAACGGCCAGGCCTATGGCCACGCGCTGCGGATGCGCGGGCTGTTGGAGCTGACCGGGGCGGTGATGGCTGGGATGCAAGAGCAGCAGATGCTGCTGAGCGAGGGGCGGCAGGCCGCGTCGGGGCCGCGCCCCTGGGACGCACAGGCGGCGCCTTTGCCGCCCGAGGTGGCAAAGGCCCTCTCCAGCTATATCGATCAGCGCGCCGCGCTTTTGCCCGAGGTCGGCACAGGGGGCGCCGACGCGGCAGAGGCCCTGGCCAGGCTGGACGGGGCGGCGATGCGGATCCTGCATGGGGTGGCGGCGGCCAGCCGGGACGCGGGCAGCGCAGCGGGCCTGCCCGCGCTGCTGGCCCTGCTGACGGCGGGCGCCGAGGGGGCGCAGCGCCGCCTGGCCCTGGCGGCCGAACAGACAGAGGCGGCGGGGGCCGCCGATGCGCGACGGGCGGCGGCGCTTGCGCTTTACTCCGGCATGGCCGCGGCCCAGGGGCTGCCCGGCCCGCTGGCGCCGGATCTCACCCGCGCGGCGTTGCATCAGACGCAGGGGGCGGTGCTGACGCGGCTGCAAGAGGGCAATCGCGCCATCCTGCGCCGGCGGCTGATCTTCCTGGGGCTGGACCTGGCGGCCCTGGGGCTGGGCCTGCCGCTGGCGCTGTGGTTCACCTCCGCCGCGCTGCGCGGTGTGTTGCGTGACGTCGACGCGGTGACAGGGGCCGCCAGCCAGATGGCTGCGGGCCAGCTGAAGGTGCCGATCCCGCCGGCCCGCATTCAGGACATGCGCCGTATCGGCGAGGCGCTTGGTCTCTTCCGGCAAAGCATCCTGGAGGGGCAGGCCCGGGCCGAGGCCGCCGCAACCGACGCCGCCGCCACCCGCGCCGGGCGCGGCCAGGACACGATGCGCGCCACGATCGCCGCCATGGCCGAGGTGCAAGCCTCTTCGGCGCGGATCGGCAAGGCGCTGGATCTGATTGAGGATATTTCCTTTCAAACCAACCTTTTGGCCCTAAATGCCGGGGTCGAGGCGGCGCGGGCGGGTGAGGCGGGGCGCGGCTTTGCCGTGGTCGCCGCCGAGGTGCGCGAACTGGCCCGCCGCTCGGCCATCGCGGCGCAGGATATCGCCGGGATCACCGCCACCTCGACCCGCAACGTGGCGCGCGGTGCCGACAGCGTGGCCCAGGCGGGGACAGCCCTGGAAGAGATCGCCCAGGGCATCGTCGACCTGCTGGATCGGATCGACCATATCGCCCGCGCGACCAGTGAAAGCCAGGGCGCGATCCAGGAGATCACCCGCACCACGGGCGAGCTGGACGAGGCGACGCAGCGCAATGCCGAGCTGTTCGCCGTCACCACCGGCGCGGTTGCGGCCCTGCGGCAAGAGGCCGATCAGCTGGTCGCCGCCGTCGCGGCCTTTCGTATCGACGGGGCGCCGGGTCTGGCAGAGGGCGCCCGCCGTTGCGCCTGACACGGCCCGCAGTTCGGGCCGCAGGGGGCGACTCGGTGGGGGCGGGCGCGCGGTGTGACCCTGGCCCCGGGGCCGCCGCGCCCTTCGATCATTTGATCAAACCCATTTTCTCCCCCCGGTCCCTAGCTTACACTCGGCCCCGACCCGCCGGCACCGACCCGGCGCCAGCACAAGGGGCGCGCCATGGATATTCTGACGATCAACGACCGGCCCGGGGCCTATCCCGCCAGCTGGTACGCGGCCACGGCCCAGGCGCCCGGCCCCTTCGCCCGGGCCGAGGGCGAGATCCGCTGCGATGTCTGCGTCGTGGGCGGCGGTTTCGCGGGGCTGTCGGCGGCGCTGCACCTGGCGCGCCAGGGCCTGCGGGTGGTGCTGATCGAGGCCAACCGCCTGGGCGGCGGCGCCTCGGGGCGCAATGGTGGCCAGGTGGGCACCGGCCAGCGCGTGGAACAGCCCGAGCTGGAGGGCCTGGTGGGCGAGACCCGGGCGCGCGAGCTGTGGCAACTGGGCCTCGACTCGGTCGATCTGGTGCGCGATCTGATCACCGAGAGCGGCGAGGATTGCCAGATGGCCCCCGGCATCCTGCACGCCGATCACCGCGCCCGTTATACCGCCCATAGCCGCGCCTTCGTCGAACATCTGCACACCCGCTACGGCTATGACAAGATCCGCTTTCTGGACCGAGAGGCGGTGCGGGCCGAGGTCGGCTCGGACGACTACGTTTCCGGCGCGCTGGACATGGGGGGCTTTCACGTCCACCCGCTGCGCTATGCCTTCGCCCTGGTCCGGCTGGCGCAGGCGGCGGGCGCGCAGCTGCACGAGGGGTCGCGGATGACCGCCCTGACCCCGGGGGCCAAGGGCCAGCCCGCGCAGGTCACCACCGAGGCCGCGCGCATCACCGCCGATCACGTGATCCTCGGCCTCAATGGCTATCACAACAATATCGCCGCGCCGCTGGCCCAGCGGGTGATGCCGATCAACAATTTCATCGCCGTCACCGAGCCCCTGGGCGAGGGGGCTGCCCGGGCGCTGATCGCCAACAACCACGCCGTGGCCGACAGCCGCTTTGTCATCAACTATTTCCGCCTGTCGCCGGATCACCGCATGGTCTTTGGCGGCGGCGAAAGCTACGGCTACCGCTTCCCCGCCGACATCGCCGCCAAGGTGCGGGCGCCCATGCTGAAGGTCTTTCCGCAGCTGAAGGAGGCCCGCATCGACTATGCCTGGGGCGGCACCCTGGGCATCACCATGTCCCGCCTGCCGCATTTCGACAGGCTGGGCGACAATGTGCTGTCGGTGGCGGGCTTCTCGGGGCATGGGGTGGCGATGGCGACGCTTGCGGGCCGCATGGCGGCGCAGGCCGTGGCAGGGCAGGCGGGGCAGTTCGACCTCATGGCGGGCCTGCCCACGGCGCCCTTCCCGGGGGGCAAACGCCTGCGCTCGCCACTCTTGGCGCTGGCGATGCTGTGGTACGCGATGCGCGACCGGCTGTGACCGCTTGCACCCCGGGCGCCTCCGCGAAAGGATGGGCGGGACAGGAGGTGCGACGATGACCAGCTATAACCAGCCGCTCGGCGGAAACGACATGCCCCGTTTCGGCGGCCCGGCCACGATGATGCGCCTGCCCGCGGCGGACAGCGCGGCGGGGCTGGATGCGGCCTTCCTCGGCATCCCGATGGACATCGGCACCTCGAACCGCCCGGGCACCCGCCTTGGCCCGCGCCAGATCCGCGACGAAAGCCGGATGCTGCGCCCCTACAACATGGCCACCGGCGCCGCGCCCTTCGAGCGGATGCAGGTGGCCGACCTGGGCGACGTGCCGATCAACACCTTCGACCTGAAGAAATCGGTCGAGATCATCGCCACCCATTACGCCGAGGTGCTGTCGCAGGGCTGCGTCCCCCTGACCCTGGGCGGCGATCACACCCTGACCTGGCCGATCCTGCGCGCCATGCGCGACCGTCACGGCCCCGTCGCCCTGATCCATGTGGACGCTCATGCCGACATCAACGACGAGATGTTTGGCGAAAAGGTCGCCCATGGCTGCCCCTTCCGCCGCGCCTGGGAAGAGGGCTGTTTGCAGAACGACAAGGTGTTCCAGATCGGGTTGCGCGGCACCGGCTATGCGCCCGAGGATTTCGACTGGGGCCGCGAGAAGGGCTGGCGTGTGGTGCAGGCGGAAGAGTGCTGGTGGAAATCCCTGACGCCCCTGATGGCGGAGGTGCGCGAGGTCATCGGCGATGCGCCCTGCTACCTCTCCTTCGACATCGACAGCCTGGACCCCGCCTTTGCCCCGGGCACCGGCACCGTCGAACCCGGCGGGCTGACCACCTGGCAGGCGCTGGAGATCGTGCGCGGCTGTGCCGGTCTCAACCTCGTCGGCGGCGATCTGGTCGAGGTCTCGCCCCCCTATGATCCCACGGGCAATACCGCCCTGATCGCGGCCAACCTGCTGTACGAGATGCTTTGCGTCCTGCCCTGAGCTGCCCGCCTTGCGGCGCCCTGCGCCCCGGTGCATCCTGCCGCCATGGCAGAGCCCGCAACACCCCCCGACACCGCGCCCCCCCGTATCCGCATTCGCCTGGATTACGGCGACGGCGCCGTGATGGGCCCGGGCAAGGCCGAGCTGATGGAGGGCATCGCCCGCACCGGCTCTATCGCCGCGGCGGGCCGTGCCATGGGCATGAGCTACAAGCGCGCCTGGCAGCTGGTCGAGGCGATGAATGCGATGTTTTCCCAACCTCTTGTCCTGTCCTCGCGCGGCGGGGCCAAGGGCGGCGGCGCGCATCTGACGGAAACCGGCGAGACGGTTCTGGCGGCCTTTCGCGCCCTGGAAGAGGCCGCGCGCCAGGCCGGGGCCCCGGCGCTGGCGCAGCTGGACGCCCTGCGGGGCGATATGTCCGACGGAAAATAACGCTTGGCTTTTCGTCGGGCGCTTGCGATATGTTTGTCGAAACATAACGAAATCCGATTGGGGGTGCCCCATGTCCTTCCTGCGCCCGGCCCTGGCCGCTATCCTTCTCTCTGCCGCGCCGGTCCTGGCCTCGGCGCAAGAGGTCACGCTTTTCGCGGCCGCCTCGCTGAAAACCGCGATGGACCGGCTGGAACCCGCGTTCGAGGCGGCCACCGGCGCCGATCTGCGGGTCTCTTTGGCGGGCTCTTCGGCCCTGGCGCGGCAGATCCAGCAGGGGGCCCCGGCGGATGTCTTCATCTCGGCGAACAGCGCCTGGATGGATCAGCTGGAGGGGGAGGGGCGGATCGCCCCCGAGACGCGGCGCGATCTTCTGGGCAATCGCATCGTCCTGGTGGGGCCCGAGGGCGCCCAACCGGTCGAGCTGAGCCCGGCGCTCGACCTCGACGCGCTTTTGGCCGACGGGCCGCTGGCCATGGCCCTGGTCGATGCGGTGCCCGCCGGGATCTATGGTCGCGCGGCGCTCACATCCCTGTCGCTGTGGGAGGGGGTCGAGCCCCGGGTCGCCCAGGCCGACAATGTCCGCGCCGCCCTGGCTCTGGTGGCCTTGGGCGCGGCGCCGCTGGGCGTGGTCTATGCCACCGATGCGGCGGCGGAACCGCGCGTCAGCGTCCTGGCGCAGTTCCCCGAAGACAGCCACGAGCCGATCCGCTATCCCATGGCGGCAACGGTGGACGGCACCAGCCCGCGGGCCGCCGATCTTCTGGCCTTCCTCGCAGGGCCCGAGGCGCGGGAGATCTTCGAGGCCGAGGGGTTCACATGGCTGGCCGACTGACATGACAGACTGGCTTGGCCCGGCGGAATGGCAGGCCCTGACCCTGTCTCTGAAAGTGGCCTTCTGGGCCATGCTGGCCAGCCTGCCGCCGGGCCTTCTGGCCGCCTATGCCCTGTCGCGCTGGCGCTTTCCGGGTCGGCAGCTGCTGAACCTGCTGATCCACCTGCCGCTGGTGCTGCCACCGGTGGTGACGGGCTATCTGCTGCTTTTGACCTTCGGGCCGCGCGCCCCCCTTGGGGCGGCGCTGGCCGATCTGGGCATCATCTTTGCCTTCCGCTGGACCGGCGCCGCCTTGGCCGCCGCGATCATGGGCTTTCCCCTGCTGGTGCGCGCCATCCGCCTGTCGCTGGACGCGGTAGATCCCAAGCTGGAAGAGGCCGCCGCCACCCTGGGCGCCTCGGCCCCGGCGCGGTTCGTCACCGTCACCCTGCCGCTGATCCTGCCCGGCGTGCTGGCGGGCGCCGTGCTGTCCTTCGCCAAGGCGATGGGAGAGTTCGGCGCCACCATCACCTTTGTGTCGAACATTCCCGGGGCGACCCAGACCCTGCCCTCGGCGATCTATGCCTTCCTCCAGGTGCCCGGGCAGGAAGGCGCGGCGCTGCGCCTGGTGGCCCTGTCGGTGGCCCTGGCCCTGGGGGCGCTGCTGCTATCGGAACTGCTGGCGCGCCGGGTGGCGCGACGGGTGGCGGGACGATGAGCCTGTCGGTCGCCCTGCGCCACGACTTCGGCGGTTTCTCCCTCGATCTGGCCTTCGAGGCGCCGCCGGGCCTGACGGTGCTGTTCGGCCGCAGCGGGTCGGGCAAGACCAGCGTGATCAAGGCGGTGGCGGGGCTGCTGCGGCCCGACGCGGGCCGCATCGCCACGCCCGACCGGGTGCTTTTCGACAGCGCTAAGGGCCGCGTGCTGCCCGTCCACCGCCGCCGCATCGGCTATATCTTCCAGGAACCGCGCCTTTTCCCGCACCTCACCGTGCGCCGCAACCTGACCTATGGCCGCCGCTTCGCGCCTGGGCGCGGCGATGTGGCCGAAGTCGACCGCGTGGTCGAGATGCTGGGCCTCGGGCCGCTCTTGGCGCGCCGTCCCGGCGCCCTTTCGGGGGGCGAGCAATCGCGGGTCGCCATTGGCCGTGCCCTGCTCTGCGCCCCCGAGATCCTGCTGGCGGATGAGCCGCTGGCAGCTCTCGACGAGGCCCGCAAGGAAGAGATCCTGCCCTATTTCGAGCGCCTGCGGGACGAGACCGATATCCCCATCCTCTACGTCAGCCATGCGGTGGCCGAGGTGGCGCGGCTGGCCAGTTGGGTGGTGGCGCTGGAACAGGGGCGCATCACCCGCGCGGGCCCGGCGGTCGAGGTTTTCGCCGACCCCGCCTTCGCCGCCACCGGGGGCCGCGACGCGGGCGCGCTGATCGAGGCGCGCATCCTGACACACCATGCCGACGGTCTGACAGAGGTGCAGGCGGGGGACGCGCGGTTTTACCTGCCGCAGACGCCGGGGCAGCCGGGGCAGGGGCTGCGCCTGCGCATCGCCGCCCAGGATGTGATGCTGGCGCGCGAGGCGCCCCGGGGCCTTTCGGCGCTGAACATCCTGCCCGGCATCGTCACCGAGATCGGCCAGGGCACAGGCCCCGGCGTGCTGATCCGCCTGACCACCCCGGCGGGCCCGATCCTGGCCGCCATCACCCGCCGATCGCTGGCCGCCATGGGGCTGACCACGGGCACCCCCTGCCATGCGATCATCAAATCCGTGGCCATCGCGCCGCGCCAGGGGCCGGGCGCGGGCTAGTCTCATCCGACAGCCAGAAATGCTCCCGCCGGAGGCCCCCGCCCGCCAAAGGCAAACGGCCCGCAGGATCTCTCCTACGGGCCGCCGAATACACCAGGAAAACCGCTTAGGCGTTCCAGGCCTTATCTTCGCCGTTCACCTCGACCCGGGTCGGCAGGCCGATCTTGTCTAGGATGGTGAAGAAGGGCTTGGGGTCCATTTCCTCGACGTTCTTCATCGTCTTGGCGTCCCACTCGCCCGAGGCCACCAGCATGGCCGCGGCCACGGGCGGCACACCGGCGGTGTAGGAAATGCCCTGGCTGCCCACTTCCTCGTAGGCTTCCTTGTGGTCGGCGACGTTGTAGACGAAAACCTCGACCTCCTGGCCGTCCTTCGTGCCCTTCACCAGATCCCCGATGCAGGTCTTGCCGGTGTAATCGGGCGCCAGCGACGACGGATCGGGCAGGCAGGCCTTCACCACCTTCAGCGGCACCACTTCCTGGCCCTCGGCGGTGGTCACGGGCTGTTCCGACAAGAGGCCGATGTTCTTCAGCACGGTGAAGACGTTGATGTAATGCTCGCCAAAGCCCATCCAGAAGCGCACGTCGGCCTGGGGGTAGTTGGTGGCCAGCGAATGCACCTCGTCATGGCCCGACTGATAGGCCCGCTGGGTGCCGACCACGGGCAGATCCCAATCGCGGCCAGAGGCGAACATGGTCGTCTCTTTCCACTGCTGGTCTTCCCAGTAGTAGACCACCCCGGTGAATTCGCGGAAGTTGATTTCGGGGTCGAAGTTGGTCGCGAAATAGCGCCCGTGGCTGCCCGCGTTGATGTCGACGATGTCGATGGATTTGACCTCATCCATGTATTCGTCGATGGCAAAGCGCGCGAAGGCGTTGACCACGCCCGGGTCGAAACCCGCGCCCAGGATGGCGGTCACGCCCTTCTCGGCGCAGAGGTCGCGCTTTTTCCACTCGTAGTTGGCATACCACGGCGGGGTTTCGCAGATCTTGTCGGGCTCTTCGTGGATCGCCGTGTCGATATAGGCGGCACCCGTCTCGATACAGGCGTCCAGCACCGACATGTTCACAAAGGCGGTGCCCACGTTGATCACGATCTGCACGTCCAGATCGCGGATCAGGGCGGCGGTGGCGGCCACGTCCAGCGCATCCAGCGCGTGGGATTTGAAAACGCCGTCGACCTTCATCGCGCCCTTCTCCTCGACCGAGGCAAGAATGGCGTCGCATTTCGATTTCGTCCGGCTGGCGATGTGAAGATCACCAAGAACATCGTTGTTCTGGGCGCATTTATGCGCCACGACCTGGGCGACGCCGCCGGCGCCGATGATGAGGACATTGCGTTTCATCAGTTCGGGAAACCCCCTTTTGTTCAGGTTGGTCTCCGTCCCGGCCAGGGTTCACCCCAGGGCCGAGACGAAATCGTCATAGTCGAAGTCGCGCTCGAGGCGCTCGGTGCCGTCCATCTCGCGGATGGCAATCGCGGGCATTTTCACGCCGTTGAACCAGTTTTTCTTGACCATCGTGTAACCGGCCGCGTCCTGGATCGACAGGCGGTCACCGGGTTTGATGGGGTTGGCAAAGCGGAATTCGCCGAAAATGTCCCCAGCCAGGCAGGATTTGCCGCAGATCATCCACTCCTGGCCGCCGCTTTCCTCCATCTTGGCGCTTTCGCGGTAGATCAGCAGGTCCAGCATATGCGCCTCGATGGAACTGTCCACGATGGCCAGGTTCTTGCCGTTGAAAAGCGTGTCCAGAACGGTCACTTCCAGCGTGGTGGACTTGGTGATCGCGGCCTCGCCGGGTTCAAGATAAACCTGCACCTCGTTCTCACCGGCAAAGCGTTTCAGCCGTTCGGCCAGTTTCTCCAGCGGATAGCCTTCGCCGGTGAAATGGATGCCGCCGCCCAGCGAGATCCAGTTCATGCGCCGGATCAGGTGCCCGAAACGCTGTTCGATCATGCCCAGCATGGCGTCGAAACGCTCGAAATAGGCGTTCTCGCAGTTGTTGTGGAACATGAAGCCGCTGATCAGATCGGCCACCGGCTCGATATCCTCGGGCGCATGTTCGCCCAGGCGCGAGAAGGGGCGGGCGGGATCGGCCAGGTCGAACCCGCTGGTGGACACACCGGGGTTCACCCGCAACCCGCGCACATGGCCCGCCGATTGCCCCTCGAATCGTTGCAGCTGCTGCGCGGTGTTGAAGATCACCTTGTCGGAATTGGCCAGCACCTCGTCGATCTCGTGATCGGCCCAGGCGACGGAATAGGCGTGGGTTTCGCCCGGGAACTTCTCGCGCCCCAGCTTTACCTCGTAAAGCGAGGACGAGGTGGTGCCGTCCATATACTCGGACATGAAATCGAAGACGCCCCAGGTGGCAAAGCATTTCAGCGCCAAAAGCGCCTTGGCGCCGGAGGTTTCGCGCAAGCGTGCGATCTTTTCCATGTTGGGCAGAAGGCGGGCCTTGTCGATCAGGTAATAGGGGGTCTGGATCATGGCGTCTCTCCGGTCAGGCGGCGGGGCGGCGGGGCCCCGAGTCGGTCTGGGGCCCGGGGATCGGGCGCGCCGCCCTTTCGCCGCTTTGGCCCCGTGGTGCAAGGAAAAATGCAGTCCGCGCCCAAGGGGGCCAGAGGGGCGGAGCAGGGTTAACCATAGCGTAACCGTTTTCCAGTTAGCTCGATCCCAGGATCGACAAGGCCCGGCGGGGCTGTTGGGGGCCGGATGGGGCGTGTTCTTTTCTTCGTGCATGTGCCGAAATGCGCGGGCATGTCCTTGACCCGGGCGCTGGAACGGCATCTTGCACCCGATGAGGTATACCAGAGCACCTCGTTGATCGCCAACCTGCGCGCCGGGCGCCCCGATTTCATGGAAATTGCCGCGCCGGACAGGTTGCGGGCGCTGATCGGCCATTGGCTGCATCAGGGGATGCTGCCCTATCTCAGGGGCGATCTGCGCTTTGCCACCTCGTTGCGCGAACCGGGCGCGCGGATGCGCAGCCAGTACCGCTTTGACATGGCCCTGCGCGCCCCCGGCTGGCAACCCGCCAGCGCCGAGGACTTTCTGGCGCGCAATCGCAATGTGCTGTGCTCCTTCCTGCTGGCGCCCTTCCCGTCGCTCCGGGCCGAAACCGGGTCGCTGCTGGAGGGGGCCAAGCTGGTGCTCTCGGGCATGGACACGGTCTTTGACGTCAGCGAGGGGGGCGCGGCCCAGGCGGCCCAGGCCGCGCTCTTGGCCGAGCTGGGGGTGACGGCGCCGGATCTGCGGCAAGAGAACGTCTCGGCCGGGCAGGGGGCCGAGATCGGTGTGGCCGAGGAGGTGCTGCGCCAGGCGGCGGGGGACGATCTGGCGCTTTACGACTGGTTTCACGACGCGCGGGCGCGGCAGGGGGGCGGCGCCGATCCGCTGGCCAATCCGGTCTTCGACCCCCAGGCCCGCGCCCGGCTAGAGGCGCTGCGCCGCCGCCCCTTTCAGCCCGACACCCTGGCGCGCTATCTGGCGGCCAAGCTGGCGCGGGAATTGCAGGTCGAGGCGGCGGATGCCGACGCCGTGCAGGCGCGCCTGTACCGCCGTGCGACCTATGCCAGCGCCCTGCACCGCGCCTTCGTCGATCTGCGCCGAGGCTAGCGCGGCGCGCGCCCCTCAGGCGGGCAGGGCGGCGCGGACCATGTCCACATGCATTTGCGGCGCGTCGAGATAGGCGAAGACATAGCTGTTGCCGACCCCGTCCAGCTGCCGCGACAGACGCGCGGCGGTCTGGGCGAAGAGATCGGGCAGATCCCCGGGGCGGCCCGCGCCCTCCAGATCGGGGCCGAAGACCTTCAGCATGTAGACCCACAGCTCGGCCGCGCCCCTCAGCAGCGCCGGGCCCAGATCCTCGGCGAGGTCCGGGCGCAGGCCGCGATAGCTCCACTCCAGGGTGTTGAAGAAAGAGGCGGCGACGGGGCGGAAGTCGGACCAGCCCTCGGCCACGGCGCGGCGCAGGATCAGGCGGTACATCTCCAGCGAATAAAGGGCGCGTGCGTCGCCCTGGGCGATGTCCTGCCCCGGGTGCTGGCGGTAGAGATAGCGCAGGTCGTCGCGGGCGGGCACATGGCCCGCGTGATAGCCGCTGACGATCTGGAAAATCTGGTCGTCGAAGGCGCGGATATGTTCGGGAAACCAGATGTCGTGCCCGTCCAGGAAATCGCGCCGGTAGATCCGCCGCCAGATCGAGGGCTGGCCGGTGACGATCTCGGGCCAGGGGATGTCGCAGACCTGCGCGGGCCCGAAGGGGCGGCGGGGCAGATGGGCCAGGCCCTCGGCCTCGGGGCGGGGCAACCAGATCCGGCCGCGGTCGCTGTCGCGGAAGGGTTGGAAGCTGCCCTGCACCACGCCCTGGCCGGAATAGCGCGCCAGCTCCAGCAGGCCCGCGTAGAAGCCCGGATCGACCATGTCGTCGGCATCGACAAAGGCCAGATGGGCGGCGCCCGAGTGCATCCGCCCCCAGTTCCGCGCCGAGGCGCAGCCGCCATTGGGTTTGCACAGCAGGGTCATCCCCGGGGGATCCGCGCCAAAGGCCGCGCGGATCCGTGCCACACTGTCGTCGGTGGACCCGTCATCGACCACCCAGATATGCTGATCCGGGGCCGGGTCGCGGCGCAGGCTGTCCAGGCAATCGACGATGGTCTGGGCGGAATTGTACATGGCCACCACGATGTCGAGGCCGGGCGGATGCGCCCCCTGGCCCGGATCGCGCAGCTGCCAGGCGCTGCCCGCCAGGGGCAGATAGATCTGCGTCCCCCCGCCCGTGGCCAGGGCTGAGGGCGGCGGATCGCCCCAGCATTCGCCCAGCACGAAACGTGGCAGGGCGTCGCCGAAGGCGGTCAGAACCGCCTCTTCGACCCCCGGGGCGGTCAGTCTCAACAGGGTTGCGTCCGTCGCGGCCAGGCGTTCGGGGGGCAGGGCGGGAAAGGTTTCCGCCCGGTAGCCCTCTCGCCAGGGCGGGCGGTCGGCGGCCAGGAAGGCCGGGCGCTTGCGGTCGCGGCGCAGGGGGCCGGTGCCACCCTCTGCGCCCGGCAGGATCGCGGCCCGGCGCGCGCCCACCCGGTCGCCCAGCCCCAGCCGGGCGATATTGCGGCAGAGCGCCCCATAGGCGGCCTCGTCGGGCTCGAAACAGCTGACCCGCCAGCCCGGCCAGGCCAGGGCAAAGAGCAGGGCAAAGGCGCCGAACCCCGCGCCCACGTCCAGGGCATGGCCGCGCGCGGGCAGGGCCCATTGGGCCAGGGCGGCCTCGTGGATCTGCGCCAGGCGCCAGCGGCTGTCGGCCTCAAGAAAGCCATCGCCGCCGGTTTCAAGCGCGGCGCTTTGGCCAAAGGCGTGGAAAACGGGCGGGGTCTGGGGCATCGCGAACCTCTCGGATCGGGGGGGCGGACAGGCGCGGGTCGGCCAGCAGGGCCTGCAACCAGGCCTGGGCCGGGGCGAAGGGGGCAAGGGGCAGCGGCAGGTGGCGAGCCAGATCGGGCGGCAGGGCGCGCAGGCTGGGATCCAACAGGGCCAGCACCGCGACCAGCCCGTCGCGGAAGGGCGCGCGGTGGTGGTGCGAGATCATCGCCTCGCACCAGCTGGCCAGCCGCGCCGCCGACAGCATCAGCGCCCCGCGACAGGCCGGATCCTCGGCCTCGGGCAGGGGGGCGAAGCGCGCCAGCAGCAGCCGCAGCACCGCCAGGATGTCAAAGCGCCGCGCGTCGCGCGCCCCGGTGATCTGCCCGCCCCCCGGGCGGCGGTGATAGGTGAAGGTGGGATGGGCCACACAGGCCAGGCTGTCGGCGGCGGCCACGGCCAGGGTGTGAAAGTAGATGTCTTCGAAGAAATGCCCATTGGGAAAGCCCAGCCCGGCGCGCCGGATCAGGTCGCGGCGCAGGCATTTGTTGGCCGATTGCGGCTCGGCCAGCAGGGCCAGGGCCTGGGCCTGCCGGTAGCCCGGCGCGCCCTCGTGCCCCGTGCCCCCGGGCGCGGGCGCCAGATGCCCGTGCAGCGCCGCGATCTGCCCCTGGTCGTAGAAGCGGGACAGATGCCCGTTCTCCTCGCTGAGCAGCCCCGGCGCCAGGATCAGGTCGGGGGCGCTGGCGTCGATCTGCCGGGCCAGGGTCTCCAGCGCCCAGGGCGGGCGCGTGTCATCGGCATCCAGGAAACAGACATAGTCGCCCCGCGCCGCCGCCAGGGCGCGATTGCGCGCCGAGGACAGCCCGTCATTGGCCTGGCGCAGGATCCGCAGCCGGGGGTCATCCTCTGCCTCGGCCAGGGCGCGGGTGGCGGCATCGGCGCCATCCTGCACCAGGATCAGTTCGAAATCGGTGAAGCCCTGGCGCCACATCGACGCCAGGCTGTGCCGCAGCAGCGGGCCTTCGGCATAGCAGGTGGTGATGCAGGAAAAGGTGACCACGTCTGCCGCTCCTGTGTGCCGCTTTGATCTGGCGCTTCTGTCCGGGTGGCGGGCAGCAGGCGACTGCCGCCGGGCCGAGTGTCGGGGCAAGAGCCTTAATTTTCCGTTGCGATTCGCCTGGCCGGGGCCTGGCACCGGCGAACACCGGCCCAATTTGCACAGGCCGCTGCGACCAACCGCCCCGCCCTTGTTTCATTAACCGGTTTTTAAGCCGCGGCGGATTTTCTCCAAATTGCACCGAGGGGGTGCGGGCCCGGCCATCCTGTCCGGGCTCAGGCGCCCCCCGTTCATGACCGCTTCGCCGTGCGGCCCCCGTGCCCCTCCCGCTGCCGGGGGCGGGCGGGCCTGGCGGACAGGGGGACAGATGATCAGATTCGCCGGCCGTGCCTGCCGCCTGCCGATGGCACCCGATGTGACCGCCTTCGAGGCGCTGCTGTACCAGGGCCGCTCTGCCGTGACCCAGATCCCCGAGGATCGCTGGCGCCACGCGCCCTTCTATCACCCGGTGCCGGGCACCCCGGGGCGCTGCTACAGCTTTGCCGCCGGGGTGGTCGAGGGGATCCACGATTTCGACCCCGCCCCCTTCGGCATCTCGCCGCGCGAGGCCGCCTATATGGACCCGCAGCAGCGCCTGTTCCTGCAAGTGGTCTGGGAGGCGCTGGAGGATGCCTGCCTGAAACCCTCGGATCTGGCGGGCAAGGACATCGGCGTTTTCGCCGGGGCCTCGCTGATGGATTACGGCGCGGGGCTGGGCTACGACCCGCAGACCGCCGATGGCTACGCCATGAGCGGGGCCAGCCTGGCGGTGATCGCCAACCGGGTCAGCCATGTCTTCGACTGGCACGGCCCCTCGATGACCATCGACACGGCCTGTTCCTCGTCCCTTTTCGCGCTGAAGGCGGCGCTCCGCGCGCTGGAGAGCGGCGAGGTCGAGATCGCGGTGGTGGGCGCCACCAACGCGCTGTTGCTGCCCAGCCAGTTCGTGGGTTTCGCGGCGGCGCGGATGCTGTCGCCCACGGGCGCCTGCCGGGCCTTCGGCGCGGGCGCCGACGGCTATGTGCGGGGCGAGGGGGCAGTGGCCTTCGTGCTGGTGCGCGATAGCGCCGAGGCGCGCCTGTCGCCGCGCCATCGCGGGCGGCTGCTGCATGTAGAGACGAACATCAGCGGCCAGACGGTGAATATCGCGCTGCCCTCGGCCCGGGCGCAGCAGGCGCTGCTGGAACGGGCCTATGCCCGCGCCGGGGTCGCCCCCGACCGGCTGGCCTTTGTCGAGGCCCATGGCACCGGCACCGCCGCGGGCGATCCGGTCGAGGCCCGCGCCCTGGGCCAGGCCCTGGGCCAGCGCCGCGCCGCCCCCCTGCCCATCGGGTCGGTGAAGACCAACATCGGCCATTTGGAACCGGCGGCGGGCAGCGCGGGCCTGCTGAAGGCGTTGATCGCGCTGGAACGCGGCGAGGTGCCCGCCAGCCTGAACGCCCCCCAACCGAACCCCGACATCCCCTTCGAGGGGCTGAACCTGGCCCTGCTGCAAGAGGGGCGGCGGCTGGACCGGGGCGCGGATCTGGCGGGGGTCAGCTCTTTCGGTTTCGGCGGGGCCAATGCCCATGCAATCGTCGCGGCCCCAGAGCCGGACGCCGAGCCGGTGGCCGAGACCCCGACCCCCGAAGCCTCGGCGCCGGTCCATCTGGCCTCGGCCTTCTGCCGCGAGGCGCTGCGCGAGACGCTGCGCGACCAGGGTGCGCGGCTGTTCGACGGGGCGGGGCGGCAGAACACCCGCCTGGTGGCCGAGGCCCTGCATCACCGCGACCTCTATCCGCATCGCGTGGCCCTGCTGAGCCGCGAGGCCGAAACCGCCCGCGCCGCGCTGGAGGCCTTCGAGGCCGGCCAGCGGCACCCGGCGCTTGAGGCCGCGACCTCGCGGCTGACCGACGTGCCGCCGGTCTTCGTCTTTTCCGGCAACGGCGCGCAATATGTGGGCATGAGCCGGGCCGCCTATGCGGGCAGCACGGCCTATCGCGCCGCCTATGACCGGATCGACGCTGCCTGGCAGGCCGAGGCGGGCTGGTCGCTGGTGGCGCGGATCGAGGCCGGGGATCTGGCCGAGGATCTGCCCCGGGCGCCGGTGTCGCAGCCGCTGCTTTTCGCCGATCAGGCGGCCACGGCCCTGGCGCTGATGGCGCGCGGCCTGCAACCGGCGGCGGTGCTGGGCCATAGCGCGGGCGAGGTGGCGGCGGCCTTTGTCGCGGGGGCGCTGGATCTGCCCTCGGCGGTGCGGCTGATCGCGGCCCGGTCCCAGACGCAGCAGGCGCTGGCCGGGCAGGGCGGCATGGCGGCGCTGCAACTGGGCGTCGAGGCCGCGCGCGAGGTGCTGGCGGCCCATGGCGATGCCCGGATCGAGATCGCCGCCGAGAACAGCCCGCGTTCGGTCACCCTGGTCGGCCCCCGTCCGGCGCTGGACGCCTTCACCCGCCATGCCCGCCGCGCCCTGCGCCTGGCCTGCGTGCCGCTGCGGGTCGACTACCCCTTCCATGCCTCGGCACAAGAGGCGTTGCGCGAGGCGCTGTTCGACCGGCTGGGCGTGCTGCATCCTGCTTCCGGGACGGTGCCGGTCTTCTCCAGCGTCACCGGCGGACGGGTGGCGGGGGGCGATCTCGACAGTTTCCACTGGTGGCGCAACATGCGCCAGCCGGTGCTGTTCCGCCCCGCGGTGATGGCCCTGGCCGAGGCCGGGCACCGTCTGTTCCTGGAAATCGGCCCCGACCCGGTGCTGACCACCTATCTGCGCGACACCCTGGCCGAGCAGGGGGATGAGGTCGCGGTGACCCATTCCCTGGCGCGCAAGGATCCGGTCACGCCCGATCCCTTGGACCGGGTGCTGGCACGGGCCCTGGTGCAGGGCGCGCGGCTGGATCGCGCGGCCCTGGTGCCCGCACCCCGGGGCCCGTCGCGCCAGCTGCGCGCCTATCCCTGGCAGTTCCAGCGCCTGACCGCGTCGGATACGCCCGCGCTGCTGCGCGACAGCGGGCGCAGCGATTACCACCCGCTTCTGGGTCGCCAGGCCGGGGCCGATCCCAGCCGCTGGAGCAATGAGATGGACCCAGAGCTTCAGGCGCCCTTCGCCGATCACCGGGTCGCCGGGCGCTGCCTGCTGCCCGGCACCGCCCTGGCCGAGATGGCCCTGGCTGCGGCGCAGCGCGGGCTGGGCCGGACCGAGGTGGTGCTGGACGATTTCGACATGACCTCGGCCCTGGCCCTGCCGCCGCGCAGCCTGGTCGAGGTGCGCACCGAGCTGTCGCCCGCCGAACGCCGGCTGCGCATCGCCTCGCGCCCGCGCTGGTCCGAAGAGGCCTGGCGGGCTCATGCCTCGGGCCGCTATGCCGCCGCCGAGGGCTCTGCGCCCGCCGCGCCTGCCCCTGCCACGCCCGAGCTTGCCGCGCCCGACCCCGCCCGCCTGCCCGGCGACGGCCCGGCGCATCGCCTCTATGCCCAGGCGCAGGAAATCGGCCTGACCTATGGCCCCGGCTTCCGCCTGCTGTCCCATTACCGCCTCTGCCCCGGTGACGAGATCGAGGTGATCCTGCGCGACCGCCGCCCCGAGGGCTACGATCCGGCGGACTATGCCCTTGATCCGGTGGGGGCCGATGCGGTGCTGCACGGGCTCATCGGGGCGCTGCACGAGGGGCGCTTTGCCGATGAGGCGCTGGCCTTCGTGCCGACCCGTATCACCCGGCTGGAGTTGATGCGCAGCGGCGGTCGGGTGGCCAGCGGGCGCATCCGCCTGCTGCGACGGGGCGAGCGCAGCCTGCGCGCCGATCTGGATCTTTTCGATGCCAGTGGCGCCCCCCTGGCCCGCGCCGAAGGGATCGAGCTGCGGGCCCTGCGGGCGACCCAGCCGGTGGATCTGGCGCGCCATGCCTTCGGGCTGGAGGCCGTGGCGATCGCCCCCCCGGGAGGACCGGCGCGCCCCGTGCCCGACCTCGCCGCAGCGCTGGCCGGGCTGGGCACCGGCCTGTCCGACCGTCCCGAGGCGCCGGAAGAGGCGGCGCTGCTGCTCGACGCCCTGGCCCAGCGGATCGCCTTCGATGTCCTGGCGGCCTGTCCCGCGCCCCAGGGGGCGGAGGCGGGCGCACAGGGACAACTGCGTCAGGGCCTGGCCGACCTGCTGGCCCCCCTTGGCGGCGTCCCGGCCTCCGATGACGCGCCTTGCGACCTGCCCGAGGCGGCTACGCTGATTGCGGGCATCTCCGAGGAATATCCCGCCCTGATCGCCGAATGCAGTGCGCTGGCGCATCTGGCCGGGGCGCTGCCCGTCTGGCTGCGCGACGGCCCGCCCGACAGCGAAGAGGCGGGGTTTGGCCGCGCAACGTGGACGGCGCTGGATCGCGGCTCGGCCTTTGTGCGCGCCCGAGCGGAGGGGCTGGCGGCAGAGCTGGTGCCGGTGCTGGCGGCCCTGACGGACCCCGCCGCCGCGCCCCGCGTGGTGGTCGAGCTTTGCGAGGGCGCGCCGCGCCTGCTGCCGCATCTGCGCGCCGCAGCGGGGATGGGCGCGCCCAGTCTCTGGGCCCTGTCCGAGGACACACCCGCTCTGCTGCCGCCTGCGCTGGCCGGGGGCATCGGGCAGCTGTCCCTCGCCCATCTGGCCGAGATCGGGCCGGTCGATCTGGTGCTGGGCTGCGGCTCTGCCCTGACGCCGGTCACCGCCTCGACCCGGCTGGCGGTGCTGCGCCCGATGTTGCGCCCCGGCGCCCCGGTGATCCTGGCCGAGGCCCGCCCGCGCTCGCATCTGCACCTGTTGCGCCTTTTGGGCGAGGCCCTGCGCGCCACCCGGCCCGATCTGCCCGCCGCCCCCCGCCTGCAAGAGGCCGAGGGCCTGGCCGAAGCCGCCCGGGCCGCGGGGCTTGAGGGGGTCGCAGCGCAAAGCTGTGACGGCGCGGCGGGCAGCTGCCTGGTACTGGCCCGCGCCGAGGCTGTGCCCGAGGCCGCGCGGGACAGGGCCGAGGTCGACACCGCCCCGCCCGCGCCAACAGATCTTGCTGACACCCCGGAAGAGACCTTGCGCCAGGCGCTGCTCGGGGCCCTCGCCGCGCCGCCGGACAGCGACGCCCCCGAGGCGCCGCTGGTGGTGCTCAGCGGTGACGACCCGGCCCCTGACGATCCCGCATCGACCGATGACGGACGCCCCCCGCTGGTCCTTTATGCCCCCTGCAGTCCCCGGGCGGAGGCCCGGCAGGACGAAACTGCGGCCCTAGGCGCGCGTCTTCTGGCGCTGTCCGCCCGGCTGGCCCGGGAAGAGGGGCAGGGCGCCCGGGCGATCTGGCTGATCTGCCCTGGGGGCGCCGCAGCCCCTGATGGCCCGCTGCCCGATCCCGATCAGGCCGCCCTCTGGGCGGTGCTGCGCACGGCCAAGAACGAATATCCTGCCTTCGGGATCCATGCCGTCGACCCGTCCGCCTGCCCGCCCGAGCGCGCGGCGCGCGAGATCGCGGCGCGGATCACCGCGGGCACCCGGGAAAGTGAGCTGATCCTGGGCTCCGAGGGCTGGCAGGCGTTGCGGGTACGTCCCGGCGGCGATGGCGCCCCCGCGCCTGCCCCCGCCCTGCGGCTTTGGGCCGATCCGGCGGGCGGGCTCGACCGGCTGGACTGGCGCCGCGCCGATCTGCCCGAGCCCGGCCCGGGCCAGGTGCGGGTCGAGGTGGCGGCGACCGGGCTGAACTACCGCGACGTGATGTGGTCGATGGGCCTGCTGCCCGAAGAGGCGCTGGAAAACGGCTTTGCCGGGCCGACCCTGGGGCTGGAATGCGCGGGCCGCGTCGCGGCGCTTGGCCCCGGGGTGACGGATCTGGCCCCGGGCGACCGGGTGGCCAGCTTTGGCCCCGCCTGCCTGGCCAGCCACATGGTGACCGAGGCCCGCTGGCTGACCCGCCTGCCTGAGGGGCTGAGTGCGGAAGAGGCCGCGACCCTGCCGGTGGCCTTCTTCACCGCCTACTACGCGCTGGAACATCTGGGCCGGATGCGCGCCGGTGAAACGGTGCTGATCCACGGCGGCGCGGGGGGCGTCGGCCTGGCGGCGATCCAGATCGCGCAATGGCGCGGCGCGCGCATCATCGCCACCGCCGGCACCCCCGCCAAACGCGCCTATCTGCGCGCCCGGGGGGTCGAGCATGTCTTTTCCTCGCGCGATCTGGGGTTTGAGGCCGGGGTGCGCGCCCTGGGCGGCGCCGATCTGGTGCTGAACGCCCTGGCGGGCGAGGCGATGGAACGCAGCCTGGCCCTGCTGCGCCCCTTCGGCCGCTTCCTTGAGCTGGGCAAGGTCGATTTCTACGCCAATACCGGGGTCGGCCTGCGCCCGCTGAAGGAGAATATCGCCTATCACGGCATCGACATCGACCGGTTGCTGCGCCACGACCCGGCCCTGGCGCAGCGCCTCTTTGCCGAGGTCATGGCCCTGCTGGAGGAGGGCGCGCTGACGCCCCTGCCGCTGCGGGTCTTTGGCCCCGATGAGGTCGAAGAGGCCTTCCGCGTCATGCAGCGGTCCGAGCATCTGGGAAAGGTGGTGATCCGCCCGCCCGCAACCCCGGCCCCGGCGCGGCCCGCCGACCCGCTTCTGTTCCGGCCGGATCCCGAGGGGGTGGTGGTGATCGCCGGGGGCGGCGGTGGCCTGGGCCTGGCGCTGGCGGCGCGGATGGTGCGACCCGGCGCGCGCAAGGTGGCTGTGCTGGGCCGCAGCGACACCCCCTCCACCGCCCTGCGGCTTGAGATCGCCCGCGCCGCCGAGCAGGGGGCCGAAATCCGCGCCCTGCGCTGCGACATCACCGATGCCGGGGCGCTGGAGCGGGCGCTGGAGGGGCTGCGCGCCTGGGGGCCGCTCGATCTGGTGGTCAATTCCGCCATGGTTCTGGAGGATATGCGCCTGGCCGATCTGACCGATCCGGTGCTGGCGCGCGGTTTGGCGGCCAAGGTGACGGGCAGCGCCAACCTCGACCGGCTGGCCCGCGACGATCCGCTGCGGGGTTTCGTGGTCTTTACCTCGATGGCGACGCTGATCGGCAACCACGGCCAGGGGGCCTATGTGGCGGGCAACGCCTGGGCCGAGGCGCTGGTGCGGCGCCGCCGCGCGGCGGGGCTGCCGGGGCTGGCCGTGGGCTGGGGCGCGATCCACGATTGCGGCTATTTGACCCGCGACGCGGAGACCGCCCAGGTGCTGCGCCGCTTCGGCGGCGGGGTCAGCTTCGGTGTGGCCCAGGCGCTGCACGCGCTGGATGCGCTGCTGGCGCCGGGGCAAAGCGTGACCGAGGATCCGGTGATCTGGGTCTCGCCCATGTCCTGGGCGGCGCCTGCGGCCAGCCTGCGCCTGTTGACCGGACCCACCCATGCGGTGCTGCGCGCCCTGGGCCAGCAGGCGGGCGAGGCGCGCGAGGGTGAAGCGCTGCGCGACACGCTGGAGGGGATGAGCGCGGAGGGTGCCGAGCGGCGGCTGACCGGCTTCCTGCTGCGCGAGGTGGCGCGGATCCTGCGGGTGCCCGAAAGCGGTCTTTCGGCGCAGCGGCCGGTGGCAGACCTGGGGGTGGATTCGCTGATGGGGATCGAGCTGGGCCTGGCGGCGCAGCAGGCCCTGGGAGACGACATCCCGCTGATGGCCATTTCCGACAGCCAAAGCCTGACCGAGATCGCGGCAAAGATCGTCGCCCATATTCAGGGAGGCGCCGGGGGCGACGCGGGCCTGTCGGACCTGGCGGCGCAGCATCTGGGCGGTGCGGGCCGGGCCGAGGCCGCCCCCGCCGACACGCGCCGCGACCCCGAGGGCGGCGGCGCGATGGAGGCGGCGGAATGAGCCAGACCCGACCTCGGCGGGGCCTGGCCCCCGATGTGAAAACCGCCGCCCTGGCCGCCGCGCGCCGGGCAGGCCTGCCGGGTGGCGCCTCGGTACAGCCCCCCGGAGCGGCCTTGGGGCAGGCCCAGAAGCAGGTCTCGAAACAGGCCCCCAGTGTAGCCACCAGTGTAGCGCCCAATGTGGTCCCCGATCTGGCCTCTCGTCTGGCCTCCGAGCGGTTGCCACCACAGACGCCCGATCCGTCCGTGGCGCAGCGGCAAACCTTCTCTGCGCCCTCGTCGCGTGCGGCGGATGCGGGGGCCGGGCAGACCGCCCGCTCGCCCCTTGGGCGGGCGTCGGCAGAGGAGGAGGCACCTGTCGACGGATCGGCGCGCGGCAGGATCTCGGGGGCAGAGGGGGGCTTGGCTCCGGCGGATCTTGCCGCGGTCGGGCCCGTTCCCGCAGCCTCGGGCGACCTCTCCGACAGGGGCACGCGCCTGGGGGGCGGTCCGTCCTCCGGCCCGATCTCCGGCCCAACCTCTGGCTGCCCCGCCGCAAGCGATTCCCGCCCCCGGGGCGTGCACCGGCTGGAGGACTGGCAGCAGATGCAGGCGATCGACCGGGCAACCCGGGCCCTGGGTCTGGCCTCGCCCTATTTCCGCCTGCACGAGGGCCGGGCCGAGGCCCGCAGCCGGATCGCCGGGCAGGAGTGCCTGAACTTCGCCTCTTACGACTACCTCGGCCTGAACGCCGACCCGCGCCCCCGGGCCGCCGCAGGGGCGGCGCTAGAGCGCTACGGCCTCTCCGCCTCGGGAAGTCGGATGGTCTCGGGCAGCCGCCCGGCGCATGTCGCGCTGGAGGCGGCCCTGGCCCGGCACTACGGCTGCGAGGCGGCGCTGAGTTTCGTCAGCGGCCATGCCACCAACGTCAGCCTGATCGCCACCCTGATGGGCGAGGGCGATCTGATCCTGTCGGACGCCTATGTGCACAACTCGATCACCACCGGTGCGGCCCTGTCGGGGGCGGCGCGGCGCAGCTTTGCCCATAACGACCTGGCCGCCCTGGCGCGCATCCTGGAAAACGCCCGACCGCTGCATCGCCATGTGCTGATCGTGGTCGAGGGGCTCTATTCCATGGATGGCGACCTGCCCGACCTGCCGGGCCTGCTGGCCCTGCGCGACCGCTACGATGCCTGGCTGATGGTGGATGAGGCCCACGCCCTGGGCCCGGTGGGCGCCACCGGGCGCGGCATTTTCGAACATTTCGGCGTGGATCCGGGCGCGGTCGACATCTGGATGGGCACGCTTAGCAAGACCCTGGCGGCGACCGGGGGCTATGTGGCGGGCAGCGGCGATCTGATCCGGCTGCTGGCGCATCGGGCGCCGGGCCATGTCTTTTCGGTCGCCCTGCCGCCGGTGCTGGCGGCGGGGGCCGCCGCGGCGCTGGCGCTGATGGCCGAGGAACCCTGGCGGGTCAAAAAATTGCAGGCCAATGGCGCCCATTTCCTGGCCCGCGCCCGGGCGCTTGGTCTCGATCCCGGGGGCGGGCAGGGCTACGGCGTGCTGCCGGTGATGGTGGGCGACAGCGTGCTGGCCGCCCGCCTGTCCGAGCGGCTGCTGGCGCGCGGTGTGAACGTCGCCCCGGTGACCTTCCCCGGGGTGCCCATGGGGGCCGCGCGGCTGCGCTTCTTCCTGTCCGCCGATCACGAGCCCGCCCAGATCGACGAGGCGCTCGGCCTCTGCGCCGAGGAACTGGCAGCCTTACGCGACGACGGCCTGGGGCGGCTTTTCTCGGGCGCGGCCCCACGGCCCACAGCCAGCGGAGACAGTCCATGATGGATGCAAGCGGCGGCCTGCCCGCCCCGAAACGGATTCTGGTGGTGGGGGCGGGCCTGTCGGGCGCGGTGCTGGCGCGCGAACTGGCTGAGGCGGGCCACTTTGTCACCGTGCAGGACGAACGCCGCCATATCGCCGGCAATTGCCATACCGAGGTCGACCCGGCCACCGGCGTCCTGCTGCACGCCTACGGGCCGCATATCTTCCACACCGACGACGAGGCGGTCTGGGCCTATGTCACCCGCTTTGCCGAGATGGTGCCCTTTCGCCACCGGGTGAAGGCGGTGGCGGGCGGCCAAGTCTATTCCCTGCCGATCAACCTGCACACCATCAACCAGCTGTTCGGCCGCACCATGGACCCCGCTGAGGCGCGCCAGTTCCTGGCCCGCCAGGCCCAGGCGGGCGACGACCCGCCGGTCAGCTTCGAGGATCAGGCCCTGCGCCTTGTCGGGCCGCGCCTCTATCAGACCTTCCTGCGCGGCTATACCCGCAAGCAATGGGGGGTGGATCCAACCGATCTGCCCGCCTCGATCCTGAAACGCCTGCCGCTGCGGTTCGACTACGACGACCGCTATTTCGACCACCGCTATCAGGCCATGCCGCGCCATGGCTATACCCAGATGGTGGCGCGGATCCTGGAGGCGCCGCGGATTACCCTGCGCCTGAACGCGCCGTTCGAGGGGCGACCGGGCGGGGATGTCGATCACCTGATCTATAGCGGCCCGCTGGATCGCTACTTTGGCCACGACCTGGGCCCCCTGGGCTATCGCGGCCTGCGGTTCGAACGGTTCGAGGCCCAGGGCGACGCCCAGGGGACGGCGGTGGTGAATTATTGCGACGAAGACGTCCCCTTTACCCGCATCACCGAGCATCGCCATTTCGCCCCCTGGCAGCCCGCGCCCGAGCGCAGCGTCTGTTTCCGCGAATACAGCCTGGCGGCGGGGCCAGGTGACATCCCCTATTACCCGCTGCGGCTTCTGGGCGACCGTCAGCTCTTGTCGCGCTACCGCGCCCGGGCCGAGGCAGAGCCGGGGGTGACCTTTGTCGGCCGCCTGGGCACCTATGCCTATCTCGACATGGACAAGGCCATTGCCCGCGCCCTGGAAACCGCCCGGGCGCTGAATGCCGCCTGGTCGCGCGAGGCGGAGGCCCTGGCCTTCGTGCATGCCCCATGAATGTCTCTGGCGCCTTCCCCAATGAGCCGGTCTACCGGCTGCAAGAGCTGCTTTTGCCGCCCCCGGGGCGCCCGGCAGACCTCTATCTGCGCGCCAGCCCCGGGCCGGGGCAGCCGGGGGCGGGCAGCTATGCCTGTGCGCCTGGGACACGGCTGGATTTCGGCACCTGGTTCAACAGCTTCTACCTGGGCTTTTGGGCGGCGCATACGCGCAGCGGCGCGCTGACCCTGCGGCTTAGCTTTCACGGCGCGTTGCGCATCTCGGTTGAGCTGCGCCGGGGCGGGGCGCCGCCGCGCCTGCTGGCCCGGCAAGAGGTCGAGGGGGCGGGCGCGCCCTTCGTGCTGCCGCTGCCCCCGGCGGGCGAGGAAGGGAGGCTGGCGCTGGTGCTGGAATGCCTCGGGCCGGTGCGCCTGGTCGAAGTGGCGTTTTGCACCGGCACGGCCCCCGCCCCGGTGCGCCTGTCGATCGGCATCTGTACCTTCAACCGCGAGGACAAGCTGCGGGACACGCTGGACAATCTGGCGCGGATCCGGGCCAGCCTGCCCGAGCTGGTGGATATCGTTCTGGTCAACCAGGGCGCGGCGCTCAGCGCGCCCGAGACCCGCGCGGCGCTGGATCGGGCGGGCGCGCGGCTGATCCCCCAGCCCAACCTGGGCGGCGCGGGCGGTTTCACGCGTGGCCTGGCCGAGGCCCTGGCCAGCCCCGCCGATCCCACCCATCACCTGCTGATGGACGACGATATCGCCCTGGACCCGCGCATCATCCGCCGCCTGACCGAGGCGCTGGCCTATGCCCGGCCCGACCGCGCCCTGGGCGGTGCCATGCTGGAGACCGAACGGCCCCGGGTGCTGCACGAGGCGGGGGCGCGGCTCAGGCGGGGCTGGGGGGTGGCCTCTTTCGGCACCGGCCGCCCCTTGGGCCGCGAGGAAACGCTGAGCCTTTTCGACCGGGTCGCGCCGGCGGATTACAACGGCTGGTGGTTCTGCGCCGTGCCCCTGGCGGCGGTGCGCCGGATCGGCCTGCCCTTGCCGCTGTTCATTCGCGGTGACGATATCGAATACGGCTGCCGCCTGGGGGCGGCGGGGGTGGCCAGCGTCACCCTGCCGGGCTGCGCGGTCTGGCATGACGCCTTCGCGGGCAAGGCGCGGCCCTGGCTGACCTATTACGACTACCGCAACCTCCTGGTGAACGCCGCGCTGTACCCCCAGGTGGCCACGCCGCCGCGCCCGGTCGAGGTGCTGGGCGCGCTCTTTGCCCGGCTGCTCTGCCACCAATACGGCATGGCCGAGGCGGTGCGCCAGGCGGTGTCGGACTATCTCGACGGCCCCAGGGCGGTGGACCGCCAGCCGCTGCCCGCGCGTCACGCCATCCTCTCGGCCCGCTTCGGGCAAGAGGACGGCGCGCCGCTGACCCTGGGCGCCGAGGGGCCGCCGCCCCCGGGCGAACGGCGCGGGGCGCCGCCTGGGCTGTGGCGGGTCATCGCCTTGTTTTTGCTGCGCTTCGCCCAGATCTCGGCGGGTCTTGGGCGGCGCCAACCCCCCCGGGCCAGTTTCAGCCTGCATGACATCAACCCCGCCGCCGTTGGCCCCGGTGCCTATGTGCGCCGCGCCGATCCGGCGGGGCGGCGCTGCCTGATCCTGGCGCCGCGCCGGGCGGCGCTGTGGCGGGGCACGGTGGCGGCTCTGGCGCTGTGGCTGCGCTATCTGCTGGGCCATCGCCGCGCCACCCGGCGCTGGCGCGCGGGCGCGCCGGGGCTGGCCAGCGCGCCCGCCTGGTCGCGCCGGTTTGGCCTCGAAACAGCACCGGACGGAGGCGCGGGCGATGCAGGCTAGGGGCGGCGCGCCTTGCGTCCTCTTCCTTCAGGGGCCGCCCTCGGGCTTTGCCCGCGCCCTGGGGGCCGAGCTGCGCCGCCGGGGCTGTCGGGTGCTGCGGGTCAATCTGTGTGCCGGGGACCGGATCTTTTGGCCTGGACCAGAGGTGCGCAGCTATCGCGGCAGCCTGGCGGCCTGGCAAGGCTGGCTTGACCGGCTGATGGCGGCGGAAGGGGTGACCGACCTGCTCTATTTCGGCGACCAGCAGCCCTATCACCGCGCCGCCCGCCCGCTGGCCGAGGCGCGGGGGATCCGTATACTGGCCTATGAATACGGCTACCTGCGCCCGGACTGGATCGTCGCCGAACCGGGGGGGCAAAGCGCCTTTTCCCGGCTCTGCACCGACCCCGAGAGGCTGCGCGCCGCCGCCCAAGGGCTGGCCGACCCGGATCTGACGCAGCGCTATCCGCTGGATGCGCGCCGCGAGGCGCGGGGCGATGTGATCTATCACCTGGCCAATTACCTGCTGGCGCCGCTGTACCCCCGGTTTCGCCGCGACCGGGTGTTCAATCCGGTGCTGGAATACCTCTCTTACCTGCCGCGCCATGTCCGCGCCCGGCGCGGAGCAGGCGAGGCGCGCGATTTGGCAGCGCGTCTGGCGGCGGGGGGCGGGCCGGTCTTCCTGGCCCTGTTGCAGATGCAGAACGACTATCAGATCCGCGCCAATTCCCCCTATCGCGACCAGCGCCGCTATCTGGCTGAACTGACCGCCTCTTTCGCCGCCCATGCCCCGCCGGACGCCCATCTGGTGGTGAAACTGCACCCCCACGACAACGGGCTGACCCCCTGGCGGCGTTGTCTGGCGGGGCTGCGGCGGCAGCATGGGCTGGCGGGGCGGCTGCATCTGCTGGACGGCGGCCGGATCGAGGATTGGGCGCGGCGCGCGCGCGGCGTGATCACCATCAACAGCACCGCCGGGCTGACAGCGCTGCGCTGTGGCTGCCCGGTGCTGGCGCGGGGCGTGGCGATCTATGATCTGCCGGGGCTGACCCATCAGGCGGGGCTGGATCGGTTCTGGTGCGCGCCCGAGGGGCCCGATCCGGCGCGTCTGCGCGACTTTCTGCGGGTGCTGGCGCATCACCTGCATGTGCGCGGCGGCTTTTATGGCGGGCCGGGGCAGGCGGCGGCGATTGGCGCCCTGGCCGACCGGATTGTGGCCGCCGCGCCGCTGCCACCGGTCTTCGACCCGGCCCCGCCGCGCCTGGCCAGGGCCCGCGCCCTGGGGGTGCCGATGGATGCCTGATTTGCCCTTTCGCCGCATCGCCATTGCCGGGGGCAGCCAGGGCATCGGCGCCGCTCTGGCCCTGACCCTGGCCGCCCCGGGGCGCCAGCTGCACCTTTGCGCCCGCGCAGCGGGGCCACTGGCCGAAAGCGCGGCGGCCTGCCGCGCCCGGGGCGCCGAGGTGCGGGTGCAGCCCTGCGACCTGACCCGGCCCGGCGCCGGGGCCCGCTGGCTGGCAGAGGTCGCGGCAGCCACGGGCGCGCCGCCGGACCTGGTGATCGTGGCGGCGGGTATCTTTGGCGGCCGCCCCGAGGGCGCGACCGAGACGCCCGAGGCGGTCAGCCGGGCGGTGATCGCGGCGACCCTGACCGGCCCCCTGACACTGACCGAGGCCGCGGCGGCGCAGATGCGAAGGGCAGGGGCCGGGCAGATCGTCCTGCTGGGCTCGCTGGCCGCGCGCGACCCGCTGCCCGATGCCCGCGCCTATAGCGCCAGCAAGGCCGGGCTGGCCTGTTACGCCCGCGCCCTGCGGGCCGATCTGGCGGGCAGCGGGGTTGGCGTCCTGCTGGTGGAACCGGGCCATGTGGCAACCCGCCAGACCGCGCAGCATCAGGGGCCGTTGCCCCTGCTCCTGTCGCCCGAGGCGGCGGCGGCGCGGATCCTGGCGGCCCTGGCGCGGGGGCGCGATCACCTGGCCTTTCCCCGCCGCGCGGTCTGGGCCCTGGCGGTGCTGAACGCCCTGCCGCCCGGCTGGCGCGCCGCGCTGCTGCGCGATCAGCGCTTCAGCGTGCAAAACCTGCCGGAGCCGGGCGCGCCGCAGGCCGGACAGGGGCGCCGATGACCCGGTTGATCCTGCATATCGGCACCCACAAGACCGGCACCACCGCCATCCAGCACTGGCTGGCAACGCAGCGCCCGGCGCTGGCCGAACTGGGCTGGCACTATGGCGCCACCGACCGCCCGCCCCATCCCGACCTGCCGAAACACAGCAGCCTCTACCGCGCCCTGGCGGAAGAGCGGTATGGCCCTGAAGAGGCCGCGATCCTGGCCGATCACGCTGCCTCGGGCCTGCCCGGGCTGATCCTGAGCGAAGAGGGGCTGTCGCTGCCCGCCTTCCGCCGCTTCGCCCCGCTGCGGGGGCTGGCGGCGCGTTATGACATCACGGTGGTGGCCCTCTTCCGGCGCCAGGATCAGTTCCTGGAATCCCACTGGCGGCAGCTGTGCAAAGAGGGGCAGACCGGCCTGCCGCTGGCGGAGTTCGTGGCCCGCGACTGGTCGCGGCGGCGGATGCAATACGACCGTATCCTGGATTTCTGGGCCGAGTTCGCCACCATTCGCGCCGCCCGCTACGACCCCGGCCACCCGGGCGGGGCCGTGGGGCAGTTCCTGGCCCTCGCCGATCTGCCGCTGGATCCCGGGCCGCCGCGCCAGGCCAACCCCTCGCTGTCGGCGGCTGCGGCGGCGGTCTGTGCCGGGCTGACGCGGCACCACCTGTCGGTGCTGGTGCCGCTGGTGGCGGGGTGCGCGCGGGGCCGGGGGCGCCGCCGCTCGGGCCTTGGCGCGGCCAGCCGCGCGGCCCTTCTGGCCGAGGCGGCGCCGGGCAATGCGCGGCTGGCGGCGCGCTATGGCATCTGCTTTGACGGCGCGGCGGGGCCCGCGCCCGATGCGGCCAAGACCCCGCCACAGGCCCACCCCCGGGACGATGCGTCGCAGCCCGTCCCCTGAGCGGTTGACCTGTGGGCCGCAAATGGCGCAAAGAATGGGCAGGACCGGCGGAAAATACCCTAAGGGCTTGATCGCTGTGGGAATATTGTTTGACGGGTCAAACGATCTGACCTAAGGTCCGATCCAACATCAGATCAGAGCGCACCCATGCCCAAGAGCCAACCCTACTGGCAGATGCCTGCCTTTCTCGAAGATACCGGCGGCCCCAACTACACGATGATGGATCATGAGGATTACCTCACCTATCGTATCGGGATGCTGTCGGGGGAATTCAACCGCAATATCTCGAAATACAACG
The DNA here is from genome assembly GCF_050897975.1 of Pseudooceanicola aquaeponti. Taxonomy (NCBI): domain Bacteria; kingdom Pseudomonadati; phylum Pseudomonadota; class Alphaproteobacteria; order Rhodobacterales; family Paracoccaceae; genus Pseudooceanicola; species Pseudooceanicola aquaeponti. The sequence continues at coordinate 32,852 of NZ_JBPAXY010000008.1, read as the reverse complement.
CCCGGCATTTCGACCTGACCCTGGCCGAGGGGCGGGTGCTGACCCGGCTGGTGGACAGTGAACCGCTGTCCTATGGCGAGATCTGCGAAAAGCTGCTGCTGGACGGTGCCCAGATCAGCCGCGCCGCCGCCTCGCTGGTGGAACGCGGCTACATGCAGAAGGCGACCGACCCCAAGGATGCGCGCCGCGCCATTTTCGAGCTGACCGAGGCGGGCGAAGAGGCCGGGCGCGCGGTGCTGAAGGTGGGCCGGGCGCGGCAGAAATACCTGCTGGAGAAGCTGACGGCGGCGGAACGGCGCACCCTTTACCGGTCGTTGTCCAAGCTGATGGGCGTCATGGCCGAGCTGAACGCCGCCGGCACCCTGCTGGGCGAGGCGGCCACCGCCGCCGAAGACGACTAGGCCCGCCCGGGCGATCCGGCGCGGCGACAAAGCGGCGCGCCCGGTGCCCGACCAAAGTTCTGACCGTCCTGTCACACGCGCGTTACCGCAGCCGTGCACCTCTCCCCCACGGAAACTTCTTTCACGGGGGACGACATGACGTTTCGCATGACCGCTCTGACCTCGCTGCTGGCCCTGTCGGCCGGCATGGCGAGCGCCGAGATGAACTTCAACCGCATCGCCAGCTTTCCGACGCCGCTGAACATGGCCGAGGGCGAAGATCCCTCGCGCGTGACCTCGGCCGAGATCATCGCCGCCACCGCCGACGGCATGACCCTTGCCTATACCGACAGCCCGCTGCAAAGCCTGGGCCTGATCGACATCACCGACCCCGCCAACCCGCAGCCCCTAGGCAATATCGCCCTGGGTGGCGAACCGACCTCGGTGGGCATTGTCGGGCAGACGGCCTTTGTCGGCGTGAACACCTCTGCAAGCTACACCGATCCCTCGGGCAAGCTGCTGGTCATCGACCTGGGCCGCAAAGAGATCACCGGCGAATGCGACCTGGGCGGCCAGCCCGACAGCGTCGCCGTGGCCCGTGACGGCAGCTTTGTCGCCGTGGCGATCGAGAACGAGCGCGACGAGGATCTGGGTGATGGCCGCGTCGGCCAGATGCCCGCCGGGGATCTGGTGCTGGTGAATGCCAGCGCCGCCGGGGCCGATTGCGCCAGCCTGAAACATGTCGCCCTCACCGGCCTGGCCGAGATCGCGCCAGAGGATCCCGAGCCCGAGTTCGTCGACATCAACGGGCTGGGCGAGGTCATCGTGACCTTGCAGGAAAACAACCACCTGGTGGTGGTGTCGAAGGACGGCGAGATCGTGAACCACTTCTCGGCCGGGGCCGTCGACCTGGAGGGGATCGACGTCGACGAGGAAGGCGCGCTGACCTTCAACGCCGCCCAGCCGGGCCGCAAGCGCGAGCCCGACGCGGTGAAATGGATCGACGACGATCACTTTGCCATTGCCAACGAGGGCGACATGGACGGCGGGTCGCGCGGCTGGACCATCTTCAACAAGGACGGCAGCGTGACCTACGAGTCCGGCGTGTCCTTCGAATATGCGGTGATCGAGGCGGGCCACTATCCCGAGAAACGCTCGGGCAACAAGGGGGTCGAGCCCGAGTCGGTGACCACCGGCACCTTCGGCGGCACGCCCATGGCCTTCATCGGCGCCGAACGCTCGTCGATCGTGGGGGTCTACGACCTGAGCGACCTCAGCGCCCCGGTGCTGACCCAGCTTCTGCCCTCGGGCATCGGGCCGGAGGGTTATGTGACCATCCCCGAGCGGAACCTGCTGATCTCGGCCAATGAGGAAGACCTGGTCGAGGACGGCGGTGTGCGCGCCCATGTGATGATCTTCGAATACCAGGAGGCCCCGGCCAGCTATCCGATGCTGACCTCGGCCGGTCTGACCGAAGATGGCAAGCCGGTTGGCTGGGGCGCCAATTCCGGCATGGTGGCCGATGGCGATCATATCTGGGCCGTGAACGACAGCTTCTACGCGATGCAGCCCTCGATCTTCCGCATCGACCCGTCCGAGAGGCCCGCGCGCATCGTGGACGTGATCCGCGTGACCCGCGCCGGGCAGCCGGCGCAGAAGCTGGACATGGAAGGCATCACCCTGGACGGCGAGGGCGGTTTCTGGGTCGCCTCGGAAGGGCGCAGCGACCGTGTGGTGCCCCACGCCCTCTATCACGTCAGCGCCGAGGGCGAGATCGAGGAAGAGCTGGGCCTGCCGCCCGAGCTGATGGCGGTGGAACGCCGCTTCGGCTTCGAGGGGATCACCAAGATCGGCAACACCCTGTGGATGGCCGTGCAGCGCGAATGGGCGGATGACCCCGAAAACCACGTCAAGCTGGTGGCCTATAACATCGAGACCGGCGACTGGGGCGCCGTGGCCTATGAAAAGGCCGCCCCCGCGACCGGCTGGGTCGGCCTGTCCGAGATCGTGGCCCATGGCGACTGGGTCTATGTGATCGAGCGCGACAACCAGATCGGCGCGGCGGCGGTGACCAAGAAGATCTACCGCATCCCCGCCGTCGAGATGGTGCCGGCACCCCTGGGGGGCGAGCTGCCCGTGGTCAGCAAGGAAGAGGTCCGCGACCTGATCCCCGACCTGACCGCGACCGGCGGCTTTGTCCTCGACAAGGTCGAAGGGCTGGCGATCTTCGAGGACGGCACCGCCTATGTCTCGACCGACAATGACGGGGTCGATGACCATTCGGGCGAGACGATGTTCTTTACCATCGGCAAGCTTTGATCCCTTCACTAGGGTAAGATTGGGCGCGTCCGGGCAACCGGGCGCGCCCTTTGGGTTTCGGGGGAGGGGGGCTTTGCCCCCCGCGCGAAACGCGCTCCCCCCAGGATATTTTGGGCCAACAAATAGAGAGGGGCGGCGGTCAGCGGGCAGCGAGCAGCCACAGGAGGCCCGAGAGGGCGGCGGCGGCCGTGCGGATGTGGTTCAGCCGGGTCCAGTCGCGGGCGTAGCGGGGCCAGTAGGCCTGGGCCTCTGACCCAGTGGCGGACATGGCGTCGAGCCGGTGGTTCATCGGCACATTGCCGCGCCCGGTGACCACTGCCACGCCAAGCACGTAGGTCAGGGCGGCGGCGATCAGCAGCGGCGCGTGCGGCAGGGCGCCCGCCAGCCCGGCCCCTGCCAGCAGCAGAGAGACCGGCAGCAGCCCGATCAGCAGCACCATGAAGAGCGAGCGATAGACCGTGCGGTTCAGCCCCTGCATGGCGGCGGCCCCGGCGCGGATCGGGGCCTGCGCGATGCCGCGTATCACGAAATCGGAAAAGCTGAGGAAGACGCCGGAGACCAGCAGGGCGGCGACACCGGCGGCGAAGGGGACGAGGGGGGACAGCATGGGCGGGCTCCTTACTGGCTGAGGCCGACGGCGCGGTGCAGGTAGCGGTCGGACGTGCTGAGGCGGGCCAGGAAGCGCGCCAGGGCGGCGCGGGGCATGGTCAGGGCCAGCCCCTGCCGGTCGGCGGGCACGTCTTCGAGGAAGGGCGCCTCGGCCGGGCCATCGGTGAAGGCCGAGGGGCGCACCAGCGTCCAGTCGAGGCCCGAGGCGCCCACCATGTCCTCTTGCCGTTCGTGGTCGCGGAAGACGGCGCGCAAGAGGCCGCCGAACATGATGCGTTTCCAGTAGAAGTTCAGGTTGGCCCAGCTGTCATGGGCGCCCATGGTGGATTGGCAGATCAGGCGGCGCGGGCCGCCCTGGGGGGTGGCGGCCTGCATGGCGCGGATCACCGTCAGCGTGCCGGTCGCCCGCACGTCCGAGCGCAGGGCCTTGCCGCTGCCCAGGGTGATCAGCACCGCCTGCTGGCCTGCCAGGGCGGCGCGGACGGCTCCGGGGTCGGTGACATCCCCGGCGCGCAGGGTCAGCTGCGGATGGCTGAGGGCCAGCGCCTCGGGGCGGCGGGCGAAGGCGGTGACGGCATGGCCGCGCGCCAGCAGTTCGGCCACGGCCAGGCGGCCGATGCTGCCGGTGGCGCCGAAGACGATGACGTTCCGGGGGTGGGTCGGTTCGGGAAGGGTCGGGGACATGGGGGCCCTTTCGGGGATGCAGGTTGACACGGTGTAAAGTTGACAGCGTGTCAATAGGTGGTAGCTTGACGCCATGTCAAGTGAGAATCCCACCCGCCGAAAAATCCTCAACGCCGCCTGGACCCTGTTGGAGCAGGGGGGCAGCCAGATCCGCATGTCCGATATTGCCAAGGCGTCAGGCATCTCGCGCCAGGCGCTGTACCTGCATTTTCCCAGCCGGGCCGAGCTGTTGGTGGCCGTCACCCGGCATCTGGACGCGGAAAAGGAGATCGACGCGCGCCTGGCCGAAAGCCGCAGCGCGGCCACAGGCCAGGCGCGGCTGGCGGCGTTCATCGCCGCCTGGGGCAACTACATTCCCGAGATCCGGGGCGTGGCCCGGGCGCTGATGGCCATGGCCGAGAGCGATACCGAGGCCCGCGCCGCCTGGGACGATCGCATGGACGCCGTGCGCCAGGGCTGCGCCGCCGCCGTGGCCGCCTTGGCGCGCGACGGGCAGCTGGCCCCGGCGCTGAACGAGGCACGGGCCACCGATCTGCTGTGGGGGCTTCTGTCGGTGCCGCTCTGGATCCAGCTGCGCGAGACCTGCGGCTGGAGCCAGGAGGCCTATATCGCCGAGATGCAGCGCCTGGCGGCGCGGGCGCTGCTGGCCGAAGGGTAGGGCGCCTCAGCCCAGCCGGTCGAGGATGGCCGAGACGTCGCTGCCCGCCATGGCGCCGGTGATGCGCCCCGCCTCGCCCGCCAGCCGGGTGGCGGTGAAGGCATCGGCCACCGCCGCCGGGGCATGGCGGATCAGCAAAGAGGCCTGCAACAAGAGCGCCAGCCGTTCCACGAACCAGCGCGCCTCGGCCTCGGGCGGCAGGGCGGGCCAGCGCGCCTGATGGGCCGCCAGCGCCGCGTCATAGCGCGGATCGCTGCCCGTGGCGGCGGCCAGTTCGGCGCGCAGGGTTTCGGCGGCCAGCGGTTCCTTGGCCAGGGTGCGCAGGATGTCGAGGCAGATCACATTGCCCGAGCCTTCCCAGATCCCGTTCAGCGGCGCCTCGCGGTAGAGCAGCGGCAGGGGCGTGTCCTCGACATAGCCCATGCCGCCGAGCGCCTCCATCGCCTCGTAGGTGACGACCGGCGCGCGTTTGTTCGAATGGAACTTGGCCAGGGCCACGGCGATGCGGGCAAAGGCGCGGTCCTCGGGCGTGGCGCCGTCGAAGGCGTGGGCGGTGCGAAGCCCGAGGATCAGCGCCGCCTCGACGTCCAGCGCCAGATCGGCCAGCACGGCGCGCATCAGCGGCTGGTCGATCAGCCGCCGCTGGAAGGCCGCGCGGTGGCGCACCCAGTGCAGCACCTCGGACAGGGCGCCGCGCATCAGCCCCGCCGGGGCCATGGCGGTGTCGAGCCGCGTGTGATGCACCATCTCGATGATCGTGCGCACGCCCTGGCCCTCGTCGCCGATACGCAGGGCCAGGGTGTCTTGATATTCGATCTCGGACGAGGCGTTGGAGTGGTTGCCAAGCTTGGCCTTCAGCCGCTGGATCTGGACGCTGTTGCGCGTCCCCTCCAGCCAGCGGGGCACCAGGAAACAGGTCAGCCCCTCTGGCGCCTGGGCCAGCGTCAGGAAGCCGTCGGACATGGGCGCCGAGCAGAACCACTTGTGCCCGGTCAGCCGGTAGTGATCGCCCTCGCGCCGGGCCGTGGTGGTATTGGCACGCACATCCGATCCGCCCTGTTTCTCGGTCATCGCCATTCCCAGGGTCACGCCCTGCTTGGCGCCGACCGGGGCCATGGCGGGGTCGTAGCGGCGCGATACCAGCTTCGGCCCCCAAAGCGCCGCCACCTCGGGCGCGGCGCGCAGGGCGGGGGTGGCGGCATAGCTCATGGTCAGCGGGCAGCAGTGGCCCGGCTCCACCTGGCTGGCCAGATAGACCTGGGCGGCATGGGTCACATGGCCGCCCGGGGCGTCCTCCCAGGCGACGGCGGCGTAACCGGCGGCCAGGCTGGTTTCCATGAAACGGTGATAGGTTGGGTGAAAACGCACCTCGTCCAGGCGCCGCCCCGAGCGGTCGAAGAGCACCAGTTCGGGGGCGTGGTCATTGGCGTCGCGGGCGGCGGCCCGCATTTCGGCGGTGCCCAGGGTAGTGGCATAGGGGGCCAGGGTGTCGGCCTGACCGCCCTCGCGGGCGATGGCCTCGCGCAGGGCCAGGTCGCCCGCCCAAAGGTCGCGGTCGCCCTCGGGGGCGGGCTGGTTCAGCACCTCATGGGTGGCAAGCTGGTCGCGGGCGGGCAGGCCGGGGGGCAAATAGGGCATTGGGCGTCTCCTCTTCCGGGTCCAAGGCTACGCCTCTGGGGCGAGAGGAAAAAGCCTGCCGTTGCGGCGCCTTTGGCGCTGCGCGGGCCGGAAGGACTTTGGGCGAGGTCCAGGTTTGCCGGGGGGCGGGAGAGGGTTGGGGGCGGGAGATGGGAGGGGGGGGGGGGCCCCCCCGCGCCCCCCCGGGGGGAATTACCCCCCGGGGAAATTTTGGGAAGGGTCTGGGGGGGGGGGGGGGGGGCCGCGGGGGGGGGGGGGGGCGGGGGGGCCGGGGGGGGGGGGGGGGGGGGGGGGGGGGGGGGGGGCGGGGGGCTCTGCCCCCCTTGAGCCCTCGCGGGCTCAATTCCCCCCGGGATACTTTTGGCAATGAGAAGAGGGGGGAGGGAAGAGAGCGGCGGGGCGCCTGAAAGCTTGGGCCGTTCCCCGGCGGCAAAGTCCGCCAACAGGTGTGGCGCCCCGGGTGGGGTTGGGGCCCGGCCGGGGCGGGGGGCGGGCTTTGGCGTGCCCGCCCCTTCATGGCCAAACTATCCCGGGCGGCCCCTCGGGCCCTGTCCTAGGCCCCGACCAGGGGGGAGACCGGTGCGCCCTGGGCGGCGCGGTCCAGCCAGATCGGGTTCGACCAGGCCCGTTTGCCCGCCCGGTCGATCACCGTGACCCGGATCCAGTCCGAATTGGCGAAGCGCGACAGGGCGATGCGCGCCGTGGTCAGGCTTTCGCCATGCACCGCCGTCGCCGCCGTGCCGGCCCCCTGCACGATGACCGATGCCACGGCCGAGCTGTCGACGACCACCTTCTTGTCTTCGATACGCACATCGCGCAGCTCGGGCCCTTGGGTGGAATAGAAGGCCCCGTCCTTCAGCGCCGCCAGCAGGGCCTCGGGGGTGTTTTCGGGCGCCTTCACCATGACCCAGCCGCCGAAATGGTCGGGTTCCGAGAAATGCGCGTCATCGGTGGCCACCAGCGACAGGCGGCGCCCTTCGGTCAGCAGCAGATCGGCGATGGCAAAGCCGTCGGGCCGGTCGCAGCCCATGGCGCAGCCGTGGTTGTAGATCTCGACTGCGTGCGCCGCCTCGATCCCGCGCGCATCGGCCAGGGTCAGGCCCGACCACTGCGGGTGCGCCACGGCAACGAAGGCCCCCGCCTCGACGGCCCGCGCGGCGATCTCGGCGCCGCTTTCCTGCCCCTCGACGGGGGCGAAATGGGGCGAGTTTGACGGGGCGAAATCGCTGGGCAGCCCCACGGCCAGGATATGCCACAGCTCGCCATTGGCCATGGCGCCGGAATGCAGCTCTGCCCCCAGCAGGGTGGTAAAGCCTTCGTCGCGGAAGGGGACGGTATCGGCGATGGGATAGTCGAAGAGGCCGATGAAATGGTCCGTCAGGGCAATGAAATCATAGCCTTCGGCGCGATAGCGGCGGCAGACCTCCCGCGGCTCCAGCACCCCGTCGGACAGGGTCGAATGGGTGTGCAGATTGCCGCGCCAGAAGCGGCCGGGGCGGGTGAAGGCGGTCAGCGGCATGATCTCTCCCTTGATCTGATGCGCCCGGACTAGGCGCGCTCTGCGATGCTTTCATGACAGGCTTGCCAGCGCGGTTCCAGTCCCCCAGAACGGGGGTATGAGCGTTGCAGAGAGACTTTCCGCGGCCCTGGCGGCCGGTCGCTGGCCCGAGGCCGAGGCGCTGCTGGCCGGGCTGGCGCCGGGCGGGCATCCTTCGGTCCTCTACAACCTCGGGCGGGTGAAGATGGAGCTGGGCAAATGGGCCGAGGCCCGCGACTGGCTGACCCGCTGCCTGGGCGCCGCGCCGCGCCACGCCCACGCCTGGTTCGAACTGGGCCGGACCGAGCTGGAACTGGGCGCGCTGGAGGCCGCCCGCGACGCCTTCGCCCAGGCGGTGACGCTGGACCCCACCGACGGCGACGCCCGCCTGAACCTGGCCCGCATCTGCCTGCGCCTGGGCGACTACGCCCCGGTGCGAGAACTGCTGGCCCCCATGGCGGGCCAGTCGGTCGAGATCGACGCCCTGCGCTATCGTGCGGCGGCGGAGCTGGGCCTGCCCGAGGCCGCGGCGGAGGCCCGGGCGCTTTGGGCGCGGGAGGGGGGACGTGCCGAGGCGCTGAAGGCGCTGACCCGGGTGGCGAAGGGCGGGGTGTGGTTGGATCTGTGAGGAAGAATGATATGTAGAGCGATTTCAGTGAGCCGTAACGAATACCGATCTCGGTACCTTCTCAGTGCAAGAAGAGTGCATCTCCGTCTTTGTCAAAAATATCTTCAGCCTCGCTATAGTCGGAGACCTCGTAAATGTTGAGATTTCTGATTTGATAATCGGCTTTTCGTAAGAGAAAGGGGAGATCTTCTCGTTTCTTGCAGAAGATCAAAATGGGTTTGTTGAGAGCTACTGCATAGCCAATTTCAATTAGCACGCTTGAAGGCAGGCTGGCAAATATAACGAATACGCAAGCTTCACTCTCTTTGAGCTGACTTAAGTCCCGAATGAGCGCCACTTGTTCGCCATCGAACTGCTTGCTTGATAGCACTTCTTGTCCAGCCCAGTAAGTTGTTCGAATGGAGGGGCAACAGATTTGAGCCGCTTCCGCGAGGTGTGCTATTCGTTGTCTGTGCTCCTGGTAAGCTTGGTCGTTCGTAATAGTCGCCATCGCTGCGCCGAAAAACAGTTTTCCTTTAACGACTTGCAGGGTATCGGCTGGAAAGACATCGCCGAATGGGATTTTTGAGACGGCCTGGGTGACAGAGTCTTCAAGGACCTTTGCAACGCGTTCGTGAAAGCCTGGATAGAGCTCTTCGAAGCGACTTTGAAGGTTTTCTTTTCGAACGGCTGTCAGTCTCCCATTTCTCTTAATCAAGCTGAGAAGCTTAAGAATGTCCTCTTCGCTATTGCGAAGATACTGGAACTGCCGAAGTGGTGATCGATTGTCCATTTCTCGTGATGTGAACAGAAGGGGAACAACGTTGGTGGATTTTGTGTTGAAGGCGACGGCGCCTGCCTCAAAATGTGCCCACCTAGAAAACTCATTCTCGTCAGTAAGTATGAGAATGCAGATCTCGCTTTCTTTGATGCTGTGCCTTATGCTGTCCAGCCAGCCTTCACCAGGCATGATGTTTGCTGCGGAGACGAAAAAGTCTAGCTTTCTTGACTTGAAGAATTCTGAAATGAACTCTTGAAGTATTAAGGCGATAGACCGGCTGCTTTCCTTTGATCAGCTGATAAAAATTTTCATGCGCTTCTATTGCCTATAGTGAGTGATCTGCTTCGTCTAGTTTTTTCGCCAGTCGCTGAGTGGATTGAATAGGTGCAATGTTCGCGCGTCAATCAATTTTCTTTCCTGGCGCCAATGAAAACTTTTCCCCAGATCCTTTTGACCGTATAAGGAGCATCGAACCTTGTCTGGATGCGAGATGTCATTTTCAAGGTGGGTCGACGCCGTTTTCAGCGTTTGAGCTATATGGTATGCGCTGCGGGTCATCTATCGACCGTAGAGCTTAAAGGATGATAGTATGCATCCTCTGACGGAGCTCGCCTAGTTCTGTCTGTTAATATTGCGGGAGCAATCTGGCGCAGGGTGCTGGCTAGGGGCTGTGCAGTAGTGCTTTCCCCCCTACCGCCGATACCGCTTCCGATAGACGCCCGCCTCTTTCCCCAACTCCTCCTGCACCCCCCGGTTCGCCGCCACCTGGCCCGCGTCCATCACGCCGACCTCCAGCCCTGGCGCCTCGGCGGGCACCGGGATCACCTGGGCCACCGGGGTTCCTGCGGGCAGGACGCCGGTGAAATCGCGCTCGGTCCAGAGCGCCGGGAAATGCACATAGCCGTCGCGGAAGCTGTCGCAGTCGACCAGGCCCGAGAGGGTGCGGAAGGGCAGTTCCTCGCGGTTCATCGGGTGGGTGAACAGAAGCGACCAGCCCGGGGGCGCCTCCAGGGTCCAGAAGTTCATGAACTTCAGCACCGAGTTCACCGCCAGGGACCAGGGTGCGCCGGTGGCCTGTTCCGGGACGTGCATCCCGATCGGGGCGCGGGAAATCAGCGTGTCGGGCAGCGGGGGGAAATCCCAGTCCCAGCGGACCGCGCCGTTCTCGATATGCAGGTCGCAGGCCAGCGGGATCAGGATCCCCAGCGACAGGGCGTCGAGGAAGGGGGGGCAGTGTTTCACCGTGCGCACCATGGCGCCTTCCAGCACTGCCGAGGGCGCCTCGGAGGGCATGGCGCGGACCCAGTCGGGCAGGGCGCGTTTGGCCGCCACGGGTTTGGGCAGCAGGGCCTCCAGCGCGGGATGGCAGCGGGCTTTGATCGCGGGCAGGGACATGGGAAAGGGTTACTCCCCCTTGCCCTCACGTCGCAACAGGAAGGTATGGGCGAGCGTCGCCATGACGGTGACCGCGATGATGATCGTGCCGACCGCGTTGATCACCGGCGGGTGGCCGTTGGGGTTGCGGCCCATGGCGCCAATCTCGGTGGCCAGGGTGCAAGAGCCGCCCTTGGCGAACATCGTCGTGTTGTAGTTCTCCATCGAGGCCATGAAGGCGATGACGGCGGCCGAGATCAGGGCGGGGGCCAGATAGGGCAGGGTCAGGCGGCGGAAGACCCGGAAGGGGGTGGCGCCGAGGTCCAGCGCGGCCTCTTCCAGTTCCACCGGCTGGCGTTGCAGCCGGGCCATGAGGATCAGCATCGGGTAGCCCGCGATGAAGGTCGTCTGCGCCATGATGATGGTGAACAGGCCCGCGTTGACCCCCAGACGGCCCCAGAAGACCAGCGCCGACAGGCCCAGCACCACGCCAGGGGCCAGCATGGGCGACAGCAGCACCCACCACAGCACGCCATTGGCCTTGGACCGCCAGCGGGTCAGCAGCACCGCGCCCGCGAGGCCGAGCAGCAGCGACAGTGGCACGACCACGGCGGCGACGCGGAAGGAATTGCCCAGGCAGCCGACGAAACGGTCGCGGTCGATGGCGCGCAGCACCGGGTCGGCGCGCAGGGCATCTTCGGGCATCCAGAAGAAGGCGTACCATTTGCCGGTCAGCCCGTTCCATTCGGTCACCGAGGGCGGCGAGGCGTTGTTGAAGGACGACAGGATCATCAACAGCAGCGGGCCGAACATGAATACCAGGAAGGCCCAGGTATAGGCGGTCAGGAGACGGTTGGAGGTCATGGCCGGGCTCCGGTATCGGGTCCGGCATAGGCCGGGCATTCAGTTTCTGTGCTGCCGTGGACGTGTCGCGCCCGGCGGGCACCGCCGGGCAGCCCCCGACCTTCCACCAGGGAGGGGGCTATCGCCCCCCCCCGAGGTCGGGGGCTGCCCTCTGCAAGTCCGTCCAAGCGTTGATACACGACGCGTTCAACCATCACTGCACCCTCGCGAAATCTTTCAGCCGGGTCCGCATGGCCCACATGAAAAGCGCCACCAGCAGGAAGCACAGCACCGTGTAGCCAAAGCTGTAGGCGGCGCCGACGTTGGAATTCTCGCTTTCGAAGAACTTGTTGTAGATCGTCTGGCTGAACCATTCCGCCTGAAGCCCGCGCGAGATGATGCGCGGCACCGAGAAGGCGCCGGCCGACAGCATGAAGGTGGCGATGCAGCCCACGGCGATCCCGGGCTTGGAATGGGGGATGATCACCCGCCGGTGCACCCGCACCGCGCTGGCGCCCAGATCCTTGGCCGCCTCGATCTGGTTGCGGTCCAGCGTCGACATGACGTTGAAGATCGGGAAGACCATGAACAGCACGTAGGTATAGACGATCACCAGGAAGATCGTGCCGGGGAAACGCTTGAACTGGATCGGGTCGGCGATCACCCCCGCCCAGGTCAGGGCCGAGTTGATCAGGCCCTGGTTGTCGATGATCGTCGTCCAGGCATAGACCCGCATCAGCTCGACGATGGTGCAGGGGATGATCAGCCCCAGGAACAGCCAGACCGCCTGGCGCGGGGCCGAGGCCAGGGCCACCTTGTAGGCAATGGGATAGCACAGCACCAGCGCCAGCGCCGTGGCCATCAGGGCAAAGGCGATGGTGCGGGTCAGGGTGACCAGACCGATGCGTTCATAGACCGCGCCGTCCACCTCGTAGCGCAGTCCGACCGCGCTGAGCAGGCGGTTGGACAGCAGCGTTTCCTCCTCGGCCCGGGCGGCGTCGGACATCGGGATCAGGCGCGGCGCGGCGAGGGTCTCGAAATTGGCCAGGGTATAGGGGAAGGCCTCGGCCTCTTCGGCCAGCAGCCGGTCGTAAAGGGCGGTGGCGGTGGCGTGGATCTCTTCGGCGGCGGCGATCTGCGCGTCCAGCGGCAGATCAGGGTCCACGGCCAGGGTGGGCACGTCGTAAAGGGTGTCCAGCCAGGCCTCGGCCTCGCCCTCGCCACGCACCAGCTGGGCATGGGTCGCGGCGCGGTCGCATTGCAAGATATAGGGCCGCACCTGCTGGGCGGGCGCGGCGGCGCCGCCCGACATCGACGGCACGGCCATCCCCCCCGAGGAGGGCGCCGCAGGGGCCGGGGAGGGCGGGGTCATCGACGGCACCGCCAACCCGCCACTGGCCGAGGGGACAGAGATCGAGGGGATCGCCAGCCCGCCGCTGGCGGCGGGGGCGCTCTCGGCCTGGGTCTCGGCGGGGCGATAGGTCTCCAGCAGCGACATGCAGCTGCGCGCGTCGCGGGCCAGCTGGCGGGCGATGGAGCTGTCCAGCTGCCGGGCGGGCGGGGTCACCGCGCGTTCCAGCATGGTCAGCTGCGGCAGCAGGATCAGCATCAGCCCCCAGACGGCGGCGGCGGCGAAGAACAGCGCCGTCAGGCCGCGCCCGTATCCCCGGATCAGCGCCCTCATTGTGCCGCCAGCTCCCGGCCCGTGCGGGCCATCTCGCCCTCGGGCAGGACCAGGGCGCTGTCGCTGGCAAAGCCGATCCGCGTCTGGGCGGGCCGGTTGGCCGCGCCGCCCGTGTTGGGCTCTTGCAGCACCAGGTGCTGGCCGGTGGCGGTCAGGAATTCGTAGTTGATGAAGGCCCCTTCCAGGTCCCGGCGGCCAAGCGTCACGTCAAAGTCGTTCTCGGCGGCGCCGAAGGTCATCTGTTCGGGGCGCACGAAGAGGATCGCCGCGTCGCCCTTGGCCAGGCCACGCGGATTGCGCGCCGACAGGGGGCCGTTGGCGGTCTCGATCCGGGCCATGCCGCCCTCGGTGGCCGCGATCCGGCCGGGCAGGGCGTTCACCTCGCCCACGAAGCTGGCGACGAAGGCCGAGGCGGGGTCGGAATAGACCTCGTCGCCGCTGCCCACCTGTTCGATCACGCCCGCGTTCATCACCGCGATCCGGTCCGACATGGTCAGGGCCTCGCCCTGGTCATGGGTGATGTAGATGAAGGTCACGCCGGTCTTCTGCTGGATCTCGCGCAGTTCGGCGCGCATGTGCTGGCGCAGCTTCAGGTCCAGCGCCGACAGCGGCTCGTCCAGCAGCAGCACGGCGGGTTCCACCGCCAGCGCCCGCGCGATGGCCACCCGCTGACGCTGCCCGCCCGACAGCTCCGAAGGCAGCTTCTCGCCCTGATCGCCAAGCGCCACCAGCTCCAGCAGCTCTTGCGCCTTCTGGCGCCGGGCGCGTTTGCCCACGCCGCGCGCCTCCAGGCCGAAGGCCACGTTTTCCCAGACGGGCATCAGCGGAAACAGCGCGAGGTTCTGGAAGATCAGCGCCGTGGGCCGGGCATTGGGCCCGATGCCGCGCATGTCCTGGCCGCCAATCAGCACTTTCCCGTGCGAGGGATCGACAAAACCCGACACGGTCCGCAGGATCGTCGTCTTGCCGCAGCCCGAGGGGCCGAGGATGGAGAAGAACTCGCCCGCCCGGATCTTCAGATCCGTGGGCTGCACCGCGGTGAACCCGTTGGGATAGGTCACCTGCATCGCTTCCAGGTGCACGTCCTGGCCGCGTCTGTTGCCGTTGGTCATGGTCGTCCCCGTGCTCGGGCGTCTGACGCGCCCTGTTCATTTGCTGGCCGAAAATATCCCCGCCGGAGGCCTCCGACGGCGCCACCCGCGCGGCGGATGGAAAAGGGGTGCGCCGACAAACGGCACACCCCGGAACGCCAGGATCAGGCGTTGGTGATGATCTCGACCATCTCGTTCACGACCGGCGCGTAGAAGGGGGTGTCGGACTGCCACCACCACATGTTCGACAGCACCTCGGGGGTGTAGGTCGCGTTGAACTGCTCCTTGAACTCGTCCGAGGCAAAGTCGGCGGCGCCGGCCACGGCCGAGTTGTAGCCGGTGTTGTTGGCGAACATGCCGCCCACTTCGGGCTTCAGCATGAAGTTGATGAAGGCCACGGCCTGTTCGGTGTTCTCGGCTCCGCGCAGCATCCCGAAGCTGTCCAGCCAGGTGATGATGCCCTCTTTCGGCGCCCGGTAGACATAGTCGGGGTTTTCGCGGTTCAGCAGCAGGCCGGTGGTGTCCCAGGTCTGGCCGATGACGCAGCCCGCATCCTTGAAGGCGGCGGTGGCTTCGGTGGCGTTGTTCCAGAAGGCGCCGAAGTGGTCCTTGTTGGCGACCATGTATTCGACGATGGCGCCGAAGACGCGGCGGGCGTCGGCTTCGGATTTGTAGACGTCCAGCATCCGGTTCGATTCGATCTCACCGGCGGCATCCAGGTAGAGGCCGACGCCGATCAGCGCGGATTTCTGGCGGAAGGCGGATTTGCCCTCGGTGCCCTCGGCGAAGAGGTGGCCATAGGACAGATCGGCATCCGACACCGGCAGGGCGGCGCGGTTCAGGGTGATGCCTTCGGTGCCCCAGTCGAAGGGCAGGGCGACCTGCTCGCCGTTCTGCACACCGCCGAGGGCGGCGCTGTCACGCAGGAAGGAGGGGATGATGGCGCCGGTGTTCACCTCGGCCGGGACGGGCTGGAAGAAATGCTCGCCGTCGTCGTCGTAGTAGTTGGCCACGTTGGTGATCGAGGGGAAGACCACGTCAAAGCCCTTGCCGCCATTGGCGCGCACGGTCGATTCGGCTTCGTCGTTCGACCCGAAGGTGGTCAAATCCAGGGTGATCCCAGTCTCGGCTTCGAATTTCTCGGCGATATTGGGCTGGATGTAATCCTGCCAGGCAAAGACCTTGACGGTGCCGGACGAGGCCAGCGCGTCGGAGGCGCGCAGAACGGCGGGTGCGGCGACGGCGCCAGCGGTCAGCTGAAGCGCGGTACGGCGGGTGATGGTCATGTAATTCCCCTGTGTCTGGTTATGAAATGCGGCCGGTAAGGTCCCCGGCTGTCGGGTGAAAGGGCCGCAAAGCGACTGCGTCGCTCTAGACCCGATGTGACTCCGTTCTGTGACGGATTGTTAACAGGCGCATGAAAGGCGGAACTGACCAATTGGTCAACGTCGATTTCACCCCGGCGGCTGCACCGGCGGGAATGCGGCGCGCGGCTGACGTTGCGGCAGGGCACCCGGCGCGGCGGTCTCGGGCGCCGCAAAACCGGGCAGGGGCGGCGGCGCGGCGCGAAAGATGTATCTGATAGAAATGCTCAGATTGACAATCCCGATTGGATCAGTCAGGTATTGGCCGTCCAGCCATGCCGCCCCGGTCACCGGGCCCGGCAAAGCCGAAAGAGAGCGAACGAGGATTCGAAATGCCGATCGACTGGACCCGTCCCGCACCGCGCAGCCACCAACGCCCCGCAGAGGGCGACCTTTACCGCCCTGTCGAGCTTCTGGCGAAGCTCTTTGAGGGGCCCGAGGGCGGGCTGGCCGGGTTGGAACATGTCCTGGAGCGGCTGGAATGGAAGGAAACGACGCGATGATGTCCGAAAAGATCGACCGCAACACGGCCCTGCCGGCCATCCCCCAGCATTCCGCGCAGGAACTGACCCAGGGCGGGCAGACGGCGCAGATCGTGCTGAACGACCAGGTCTATACCCTGCGGATCACCCGGGCGGGCAAGCTGATCCTGACCAAGTGAATAGGCGGAGGGGCGCCCGTCCGGGCGCTCCGCACCGCTTGCGCGTGACCTTCCCCCGCGCCCCGTCCTATCTGGAGAGCCGTTGAACGTTTCAGTGAAAGGGCCTCCAGCATGTCCCGCATTCTTCTTATCGGCGCCACCGGTGGCATAGGTTCGCGCCTGGCCCCCATGTTGGTCGCCTCCGGCCATCAGGTGACAGGGCTGCACCGCAGCCTGGCCCAGGCCGAAAAACTGCGCGCCCAGGGGGTGGCCCCGGTGGCGGGCGACCTGATGGAAATGGACGCCGAGACCCTGGCCGGGATCGCCCGCGACCATGACGTGATCGTCTTCTCGGCCGGCGCGGCCGGCAGCGGCGCCGAACGCACCAGCGAGATCGACGGGCGCGGCCCGCTGAAGATGATCGCCGCCGCCAAGGCCTGCGGCATCTCCCGGGTCTACCTGGTCTCGGCCATGCCCGAGGCCGGGCGCGGCGGCCAGCCGAAGCTGGGCTTCGAACACTACATGCGGGTGAAGAAAGAGGCCGACGCGGCCCTGGTGGCCTCGGATCTCGATTGGGTCATCCTGCGCCCGGGCACCCTGGTCTCGGAAGACGGCGACGACGCGGTTTCCCTGGCGCCCGCCCTTGTCTATGGCAAGGTCAAGCGCGGCAATGTGGCCGCCGTGTTGGCCGGGCTGATCGAATGCCCCGAGATCCGCCGCGAGATCCTGGAACTGACCGACGGCACCACCCCGGTGGCCGAGGCCGTGGCCTCGCTCTTCCGCGACTGACGACAGAGGACCGGCCTGGCGGCCGGTTGCCTCCGGCGGGAGTATTTTTGGCCCAGTGAAAGAGCTGGGCGCGCCGCCACTTGGCCTAGGTTTGCGCCCTGCGCGTGGGCCCTTGGGCAGCGGGCGCGACAGGGCCGCAGCGGCCCTCGCCCGCTCTTTCACCGGGCCGGAAATACTCGCGGGGGGAGACGCGCCCGGCGCGGCGGGGGGCGGCAGCCCCCCTCTGGCCCCTCAGCGCGACAGCCGGGCGGCGGCGCGGGCGATCACCAGTTCCTCGTTGGTGGGGATGACCAGCACCCTGACCCGGCTGAACTCGGTCGAGACCAGGGTGTCGTTCATCGCATTGCGCCGCTCATCCAGCTCGACCCCCAGCCAGTGCATCCCGCGACAGGTGCGCGCGCGGATCTCGGCGGCGTGTTCGCCGATGCCGCCGGTGAAGACCAGCGCGTCCAGCCCCTCCAGCGCGGCGGCCAGCCCGCCCAGCTCGCGCCGGATGCGGAAGCAGAAATAGTCGATCGCCTCGGCCGCATGGGGGCTGTCGGAGGCCAGCAGCGTGCGCATGTCCGAGCCGATCCCCGACATGCCCTTCAGGCCCGACTCTTTGTAAAGAAGGTCCGAGATCTGCTGCGGGTTCATCCCCTCCTGGTCCATCAGATAAAGCAGTACCCCCGGGTCCAGCTGGCCCGACCGTGTCCCCATGGGCAGCCCGTCCAGCGCCGAGAAGCCCATGGAGGAGGCGACCGAGCGCCCCCCCACCATCCCGCACATCGAGGCGCCATTGCCCAGGTGTGCCACCACCACCCGGCCCGCGTGCAGCGTGGGCGCCATCTGTTTCAGCTGGCCCGAGATATAGTCGTAGCTCAGCCCGTGGAAGCCGTAGCGCCGCACGCCCTTCTCGTAGAACCGGCGGGGCAGGGCGAAGGTGTCGTTGACGAAGGGGTGGTGGCGGTGAAAGGCGGTGTCGAAACAGCCCACCTGATGGGCCTCGGGAAAGGCCGCCTGGGCCGCCTCGATGCCAGCCAGGTTATGGGGCTGGTGCAGCGGCGCGAAGGGCACCAGGGTTTCGAGGTAACTCAGCGCGTGGTCGTTCAGCACCACCGGCTCGGCGTAGTTGCGCCCGCCGTGGACGATGCGGTGACCGCAGCCCAGGATCTTCGCCTCGGGGAAGGCGTCGAAAAGCGGCGTCAGGGCCGCGTGCAGGGCGCCCCGGTGGGTGGCGCCTTCGGCTTCGGAGAGTTTCTCATCCGCGATCACCGCGCCGCCCGCGCGTTTCAGGTGCAGTTCCGCCGCGCCGCCGATCCGCTCGATCAGCCCGGTGGCCAGGGCCATGGGCTCGGCCTCGGCGGTGAAGAGGCCGAATTTCAGCGACGACGAGCCCGCGTTGAGGACCAGAAGGTGGTTCAGGCTCATGCGCCCGCCCCCGAGATCCGCGCGTCATGCAGCGCCGCCACCGCGCAGGAGGCCAGCCTCGCCATGTCGTCATCGGCGCGCGAGTTGAGGATGATCGGCACCCGGGCGCCCAGCACCAGGCCTGCGCCTTCGGCATGAGAGATATAGGTCAGCTGTTTCGCCACCATGTTGCCCGCGTCGAGATTGGGCACGACGAGGATTTCGGCCCGCCCCGCGACCGGCGAGACGATGCCCTTGGTGCGCGCCGCCCCGATGTCGACGGCATTGTCCATGGCCAGCGGCCCATCGACCAGCCCGCCGGTGATCTGGCCGCGATCGGCCATCTTCGACAGCAGCGCCGCATCCAGCGACGAGGGGATGTCGGGGTTCACCGTTTCCACCGCCGAAAGCACCCCCACCTTGGGCTGTTCGATGCCCAGCGACAGGGCCAGGTCGATGGCGTTCTGGCAGATGTCCATCTTGGTCTTCAGATCGGGCGCGATGTTGATCGCCGCGTCCGAGACCAGCAGCGGATGGGCCAGCCCCGGCACATCCATCACGAAGATATGGGTGAAGCGGCGCCCGGCGCGCAGCCCATTGACCTTGTCCAGCGCCGGTTTCAGCAGGTCGTCCGTATGCAGATGCCCCTTCATCAGCGCCTGGGCGCGGCCCTCGTTCACCAGGGCCACGGCGCGGATCGCGGCGGCGCGAGGATCGGGGATGTCGATCACCTCGACCCCGTCCAGGCTTTCGCCCAACTCTGCCGCCGTGGCGGCGATCTTGGCGGCAGAGCCCACCAGGATGGGCTCGATCAGCGTATGGCGCCTGGCCAGCAGGGCGCCGCCCAGGGAATTGGGTTCCTCGGGGCAGACCACGGCGGTTTTCAGCGCGGGCAGCGGCTCGGCCAGCTGCAACAGCCGCTCGAAATGGCGGTGGCGCTGGACGATCAGCCCGGGGATGTCCTGGGCGTTGCGGTGGATCTTGACGGTGGGGGCATAGACGCAGGCCTCACCCGACAGGATCAGCGTCTCGTCGCTGACCCGCAGGATCTCGGTCGCCAGGGTGACGCAGCCGGTGGCGGGCTCCTTGCCTGTCACGGTGACCCGCGACAGCAGTTCCTCGCCCGCATGGGCGCGGGCGTGGAAGTCGAAATGCTGCGAGCGGTAGAGCGTGCCGGCCCCGGGCAGGATATTGCCCAGCACCGCCGAGACCATCGAGCCCACGAACATCCCCGGCGCCACCGCCTCGTTCAGCCCGTCGCCGTCACCGTCGCGATCGGCCAGGTGCATGGGGTTATGATTGCCCGAGACATTGGCGAAGACGATCAGGTCGTCGGGGGTGCACAGCCGTTTCAGCTCGGCGGTGTCACCGATGGCGAGTTCGTCGAAGGTCTTGTTCTCGATCAGCATGGGGGCTCCTGTCTTTTGGCGGACGCTGGCAGATCCTCATGGAGAAACCGTGACATGGATCAGATGGCGGGGAAAAGAGCGGAGCGGCGCGGACCTTGCGGCAGGGCGTGATTGCGCCGGCGGCGGTGAAGGAGAGGGCAGGGGCGGCCTGTGCCGGGCGTGGCAAAGGGGGCTCTGCCCCCCTTGAGCCTGCGGCTCAATTCCCCCCGGGATATTTTGGGCAATGAGAAGAGGGTGGGGGGCTGGCGAGGTGGGGAGCCTTGGACCTCCAAGCCCCGGCGGCGCCCCGGCTGAAAAGGAGGTCAACGGGGCGGTGGCGCCTGGGGTGCGTGCGGGTGGCGGGCGGCGCAGAGCGACCGCAGGGCGCGCGCCGCGTGGGGGCTGGGCAAGGGGCGCGTTTCGGGACAGAAAGGGGGATGATCGGGAAACTGGAAATGTTCATGGCCCTGGCCCGGGAACAGCATTTCGGCCGCGCCGCCGAAAGCCTCGGGATCACCCAGCCCAGCCTGTCCACGGGGATCCGCCAGCTGGAGGACCAGTTGGGGGTGAAACTGGTGCTGCGCGGCTCGCGCTTTGGCGGGCTGACGCCCGAGGGGCAGCGTGCCCTGGTCTGGGCGCGGCAGATCGTCGGCGACGCCCGGCGCCTGCGCGAGGAGATGCGCTTTGCCCGCGAGGGGTTGGCGGGGCACCTGCGCATTGCCGTCATTCCCACGGCGCTGACCTGGGCCTCGCGCCTGGCCACCAGTTTCCGCGCCAGCCATCCGGGGGTCGAGTTCACCATTCTCAGCCGCAACTCGGCCGAGATCCTGTCGATGCTGGAGAATTTCGAGGTCGAGGCGGGGATCTCCTATCTCGACAATGAACCGCTGGGTCATGTCTCGACCGCCTTCCTCTACCGCGAACGCTATGCCGCGATCTGTCGGCCCGATCATCCGCTGGCCGGGCGCAGGGTACTGGACTGGGCCGATTTCGCCGGGCAGGACATGTGCCTGCTGACCCCGGACATGCAGAACCGCCGGATCATCAACCGCGCCTTCCTGGAGGCCGGTGTGGCACCGGGCGCGGGGTTGGAGAGCAATTCCACCGTGGTGCTGGTCAGCCATGTGGAGGGGGCCGGTCTGGTGACCGTGCTGCCCGACGATCTGGCGGGCTTCCTGGTCTCGGGGCGGGATCTGGTGGCGGTGCCGGTGGCGCCTGATGCCGCCGGGCCCGCCGTCGGGCTGGTGGCCCCCTATCAGGAGCCGCACACCCCGGTGTTGCAGGCCCTGCTGGACACCGCCGAGCGGCTGGCCGCGCCCTGAGGCGTCCTCCTGTCGGGGGGCCGGAAGGGGCGCTCTGATGCTGCGGCGCGGCGGATACGGATCCGTAGTTTGATAGTCATCCTCTATCGAATGACGGAAATTCGATATTGATCCGAAATCACACTTTCGCCATGACTCCCCGACAAGCCAGCGAGGGGAGAAGAGCATGAACCCGCAGCCACGCGCGCCTGAGGCGCTGCCAGAGGTCGGAGAAGAGGAGATCCGGCCCCTGATTGATCGGAACATGCATCTGGAAGGGCCGCTGCTGCCGATGTTGCACGACATCCAGGCGGCCTTTGGCCATGTGCCCGAGGCGGCGGTGCCTATGCTGGCCTCTGCGCTGAACCTCGGGAAGGCCGAGGTGCACGGGGTGATTTCCTTCTACCACGATTTCCGCAAGGCCCCCGCCGGGCGCCATGTGCTGAAGATCTGCCGCGCCGAGGCCTGTCAGGCCATGGGCGGCGAGGCGATGGCCGAGCGTCTGCTGGAAAAGCTGGGGCTGGACTGGCACGGCACCTCTGCCGACGGGCGGCTGACGGTCGAGCCGATCTACTGTCTGGGCCTGTGTGCCTGCGGGCCGGCGGCGATGCTGGATGACACCCTGATGGGCCGCGCCAGCGAGACGCGCCTGATGGCGGCACTGGAAGGGGCGGAATGATGAAGATCTACCTGTCGATGGACAGCGCCGCCAAGGCGCTTGGATCGGAAGCGGTGGCAGAGGCGCTGGAGGCTGCGCTGGAGGCCCGGGGCGAGAGCGTCGAGGTGATCCGCGTCGGATCGCGCGGCATGGTCTGGCTGGAACCCCTGCTGGAGATCGACCGCGGCCAGGGCCGCGAGGCCTGGGGCCCGGTGGCCCCCGAGGACGTGGCGGGCATCCTGGCGGGCGAGGTCGAGAGCCTCGGGCTCACCGAAGAGATCCCCTTCCTGGCCCGTCAGACCCGGCTGACCTTCGCCCGCTGCGGCGTGATCGACCCGCTGTCGCTGCCCGACTACGAGGCCCTGGGCGGCCTTGCGGGCCTGCGCCGGGCCGCCACCATGACCGGCGAGGCGATGATCGACGAGATGAAGGCGTCGGGCCTGCGCGGGCGCGGCGGCGCGGGTTTCCCCACCGGGATCAAGTGGGACACCGTCCGCCTGGCTCATGCGGATCAGAAATACATCGTCTGCAACGCCGACGAGGGCGACAGCGGCACCTTTGCCGACCGGATGATCATGGAGGGCGACCCCTTCTGCCTGATCGAGGGCATGGCGATTGCGGGGCTCTGCACCGGGGCGACGAAGGGCTATGTCTACACCCGGTCCGAATATCCCGACGCCGTGGCGGTGATGCGCGAGGCGATTGTCCGCGCCCGCGCCGCCGGTGTGCTGGGCGATGACGTGCTGGGCTCTGGCCGGGCCTTCGACATGGAGGTCCGCGTGGGCGCGGGCGCCTATGTCTGCGGCGAGGAAACCAGCCTGCTGAACTCGCTGGAAGGCAAACGCGGCGTGGTGCGCGCCAAGCCGCCGCTGCCCGCGCTTGAGGGCTTCCTGGGCCGTCCGACCGTGGTCAACAACGTGATCAGCCTGGCCACCGTGCCGGTGATCTTCGAGAAGGGGGCGCAACACTACGCCGATTTCGGCCTGGGCCGGTCGCGCGGCACTATCCCGGTGCAGATCGCGGGCAACGTCAAATACGGCGGGCTGTTCGAGACCGCCTTCGGGATGTCCCTGGGCGAGCTGGTGGAAGAGATCGGCGGCGGCACGGCCTCTGGCCGTCCGGTGAAGGCGGTGCAGATCGGCGGCCCCCTGGGCGCCTATTTCAGCCGCGCGAAGTTCGACACGCCCTTCGGCTACGAGGAATTCGACGGCCAGGGCGGGCTGATCGGCCATGCCGGCGTCGTGGTCTTTGACGACAGTGCCGACATGCGCAAGATGGCGCGTTTCGCCATGGAATTCTGCGCCGTGGAAAGCTGTGGCAAATGCACCCCCTGCCGCATCGGTGCGGTGCGCGGGGTCGAGACGATCGACCGGATCGGCCAGGGGGACGTAGCGGCGGTCGAGCTGCTGACGGATCTTTGCGAAACCATGAAGGACGGCTCGCTTTGCGCCCTTGGCGGCTTCACCCCCTATCCGGTGATGTCGGCCTTGCAGGCCTTCCCCGAAGAGTTCGGGCTGGCCAAGGAGGCGGCGGAATGAGCGGGCGTTACGAAAGCGGTACGGGCGAGGGTCCAACCCCTCGCGCTCCCCAGAGTATTTTTGGCCCAGTGATGAGAGCGGGTCGGTGCCAGTGGACCAATGGGAGGAGCAAGGCATGAAGGATTTCATTATTCCCTGGGACGACAAGGACATGGGCACCCCCGCGAAAGAGGGCAAGCCCGTCCATCTGACCATCGACGGCGCCGCCGTGACCGTGCCTGCGGGCACCTCGGTCATGCGGGCGGCGGCGGAAGCGGGCCTGGATATTCCCAAGCTTTGTGCCAGCGACAACCTGGAGGCCTTCGGATCCTGCCGCCTGTGCGTGGTGGAAATCGAAGGGCGGCGCGGCACGCCTGCCAGCTGCACCACGCCGGTGCATGAGGGCATGGTGGTGCACACCCAGTCGGAAAAGGTGCGCAAGATCCGCAAGGGGGTGATGGAGCTTTACATCTCTGATCACCCGCTGGACTGCCTGACCTGTTCGGCCAATGGCGATTGCGAATTGCAGGACATGGCGGGCGCCGTGGGCCTGCGCGATGTGCGCTACGAGAGCGGGGCCAACCACTATGCCCCCTCGCTGGCGGGGATGCTGTCCAAGGGCGACCGCCGCGCCCAGGTGCCCGAGGGCGAGGCCAACCCGCAGTATCTGCCCTGCGACGAGAGCAACCCCTATTTCACCTATGACCCCAGCAAATGCATCGTCTGCAACCGCTGTGTGCGCGCCTGCGAAGAGGTGCAGGGCACCTTCGCCCTGACCATCGAGGGGCGCGGTTTCGACAGCCGGGTCTCGGCCGGGGCGGGGCTGGACGATTTCCTGTCGTCGGATTGCGTCAGCTGCGGCGCCTGCGTGCAGGCCTGCCCGACCGCGACCCTGCAAGAGAAATCGGTGATCGAGATGGGCGTGCCGCAACGCTCGGTCGTGACCACCTGCGCCTATTGCGGGGTGGGCTGTTCCTTCAAGGCAGAGCTTCAGGGCGACCAGCTGGTGCGCATGGTGCCGTGGAAGCACGGCCAGGCGAACCGCGGCCATTCCTGCGTCAAGGGGCGCTTTGCCACCGGCTATGCCGATCACCCCGACCGTATCCTGTCGCCGATGATCCGCGACAGCATCGACGAACCCTGGCGCGAGGTCAGCTGGGACGAGGCCCTGGGCTTTGCCGCCAGCAAAATGCGCGGCCTTCAGGCCAAGTATGGGCAGAAGTCGATCGGCGTGATCACCTCGTCGCGCTGCACCAACGAGGAAACCTTCCTGGTGCAGAAGCTGGCGCGCGCCGTCTTCGGCAACAACAACACCGACACCTGCGCCCGGGTCTGCCATTCGCCCACCGGTTACGGGCTGGGCCAGACCTTTGGCACCTCGGCGGGCACCCAGGATTTCGACAGCGTCGAGAAGACCGACGTGGTGCTGGTGATCGGCGCCAACCCGACCGATGCCCACCCGGTCTTCGGCTCGCGCCTGAAGAAACGGCTGCGCGCGGGCGCCAAGCTGATTGTCGTCGATCCGCGCAAGATCGACCTGGTGAAATCGGCCCATATCGCCGCCGACCATCACCTGCCCCTGCGCCCCGGCACCAATGTCGCCGTGGTCTCGGCCCTGGCCCATGTCATCGTGACCGAGGGCCGGGCGGATGAGGCCTATATCCGCGCGCGCTGTGACTGGGACGAATATCTGGCCTATGCCGATTTCATCCGCGATCCGCGTCACAGCCCCGAGGCCACCGAAGCCGTGACCGGCGTGCCTGCGGCCGAGCTGCGCGCCGCCGCGCGCACCTTTGCCACGGGCGGCAATGGCGCCATCTACTATGGCCTGGGGGTGACCGAGCATTCCCAGGGGTCCACCACCGTCATGGGCATCGCCAACCTGGCCATGCTGACCGGCAACGTGGGCCGTCCCGGCGTGGGCGTGAACCCGCTGCGCGGGCAGAACAACGTGCAGGGCTCCTGCGACATGGGGTCGTTCCCCCACGAGCTGCCCGGCTATCGCCATGTGAAGGGCGACGAGGTGCGCGGCATCTTCCAGAAGGCCTGGGGGGTCGAGATCGACCCCGAACCGGGCCTGCGCATCCCCAACATGCTGGATGCCGCCGTGGATGGCACTTTCAAGGGGCTCTACTGCCAGGGCGAGGACATCCTGCAATCGGATCCCGACACCAAGCATGTCTCGGCCGGTCTGGCGGCGATGGAATGCGTCATCGTGCATGACCTCTTCCTGAACGAGACGGCGAACTACGCCCATGTCTTCCTGCCCGGCTCCACCTTCTTGGAAAAGGACGGCACCTTCACCAATGCCGAACGCCGCATTAACCGCGTGCGCGAAGTGATGGCGCCGAAGGCGGGCTATGCCGACTGGGAGGTGACCCAGCTTCTGGCCAATGCCATGGGCGGCAACTGGAACTATACCCACCCCTCCGAGATCATGGCCGAGATCGCCCTGACCACCCCCAGCTTCGCCGGCGTCACCTATGACCTGCTCGAGGAAAAGGGTTCGGTCCAGTGGCCCTGCAACGAAGAGCACCCGGACGGCACGCCCTTGATGCATGTCGACGGTTTCGTGCGCGGCAAGGGGCGCTTCATCGTCACCGAATATGTGGCGACCGAGGAGAAGACCGGGCCGCGCTTCCCGCTTCTGCTGACCACCGGGCGGATCCTGTCGCAGTACAACGTCGGCGCCCAGACCCGGCGCACGGCGAACTCGGTCTGGCATGACGAGGACGTGCTGGAAATCCATCCCAATGACGCGGAACTGCGCGGCCTGAAGGATGGCCAATGGGTGCGCCTGGCCTCGCGCTCTGGCGAAACCTCGCTGCGCGCGAAGATCTCCGAGCGGATGTCGCCCGGCGTGGTCTATACCACCTTCCACCACCCCGACACCCAGGCCAATGTGATCACCACCGACTTCTCGGACTGGGCCACCAACTGCCCGGAATACAAGGTGACGGCGGTGCAGGTGGCGGCCTCGAACGGGCCGTCGGACTGGCAGGAGGAGTATAACGCCCAGGCCGAACGCGCCCGCCGGATCCTGCCTGCGGCCGAGTGATGGCAGAGCCGGTTCAGACCCTGCCGGGCCGCGCCATCGGCCAGGGCGGCGCGCGCGAGATCACCCGCGCGCTGCCCGAGGAATGGCCCGTGGCGCTGGTCTATGACGGCACCACCCAGGCGGTGATGATGTGCACACCGCAGGATCTGGCGGATTTCGCCCTGGGGTTCTCCCTCTCCGAAGGGCTGATCCGGGGCGCCGAAGAGATCCGCGATTTCGAACTGGTCGAACATGAGACCGGCTCGGAATGCCGGTTCTGGCTGGTGGCGGAACGGGGCGAGGCCCTGACCCGCCGCCGCCGCGCCATGATGGGGCCGGTGGGTTGCGGCCTCTGCGGCATCGACTCGCTGGATCAGGCGATGCGCCCGGTGCCCCAGGTGGGCCCGGGGCCGCGCTTTGACGCCGCCGAGATCGCAGGCGCCACCGCCGCCCTGCGCGCCCGGCAGCCGCTGCACGACCAGACCCGCGCGGTCCATGCGGCGGGCTTCCTGCTGCCGGGCCAGGGGCTGGTGCTGGCGCGCGAGGACGTGGGGCGGCACAATGCGCTGGACAAGCTGATCGGCGCGCTGACCCGCGCCGGGCTGCGCCCTGCGGACGGGGCCTTCGTGATGACCAGCCGCCTGTCGGTGGAACTGGTGCAGAAGGCCGCCCAGACCGGCTGCACCACCCTCATTGCGGTCTCCGCCCCCACGGCCCAGGCGGTGCGCCTGGCCCAGGGCGCAGGCCTGACCCTGGCCGCCTTTGCCCGTGGCGAGGGCTTTGACATCTACGCCCATGCGGAGCGGATCCGCGAAGGAGAAAGCCATGCCGTCTGACAGCGGACCCAATGCGAAACTCGTGATGATGGCGAACCAGATCGCCACCTTCTTCAAGACCCAGCCGGGCGAAGACGGGCCCGAACGCATCGCCGCCCATCTGAACGACTTCTGGGAGCCGCGGATGCGGGCGCAGTTCTTCGCCCATCTGGATGCGGGCGGCGCAGGCCTCGACCCGCTGGTCCTGGCTGCCGCCACCCATATCCGCCGCCCCGCCGAGGCCTGAGCCCCGCCCCGGCGCCACAGCCCTCAATCGGAGCGAAACCGCGCGCCGGGCATGGCCCGACCGGACCCATCCGGCGCGCCCCGACCGGCCGCCACCGGCCCCGACCCCGGGCCGCGACGTGCCGGACGTTTGCCAAAGGCCTGTTCCCCGGCCACGCGCCCGCGCGTACCCAAGGGCCACCGGGCACCCCGCCCCCTTTCTCATTGCCGAAAATATCCCGGGGGGAATTGAGCCCGCCAGGGCTCAAGGGGGGCAGAGCCCCCCAACTCTCCCCGTTCAGACCAGCCGCAGGATCCGCATCGCCTCGAAGATCGCCGCGTGGATGTTGCGGGCGGCCACCGCGTCGCCGATCCGCACCAGGTCGAACCCGGCCTCCGGGCGGCGCTGCGGGAAGGGATCGCCCTTGGCCTCGGCCAGGGCCTCAATCGACACTTCGCCGCCGTTGCGCGACAGGGGCTTCAGCTCGAAATACAGATCCTCCATCGGCAGGGTGCCGGCATTGACCAGCACCGCGTCGTAATGGGCTTCGGTGCTCCAGACGGAATACTCGGTGCCAATGGTGGCGCGCAGGCCGTTGCCGTCGCGGGCCAGCGCATCCAGACGCCGGGCGACGGTGAACTGCACCCCCTTGTCCTGCAACGCCCGCATGTAGGGGACAAAGTTCATCCCCAGGATCTCGGCCGACAGGCCCCGCTCGCGGTTCATGAATTCGACCTGACAGCCGAGGGCCACCAGCTTCTCGGCGGCCTGAAGCGCTGCGTGATCGGCGGCCTCGTCGTAGATCAGCACCGAGCCCGAGGGCTTGGCCTCGCCCGACAGCACCTCCCAGGCCGAGAGGGCCAGATCGGCGCCCTCGATCACCTCGGTATGCGGCAGGCCGCCGGTGGCCACGACCACCAGGTCGGGCGAAAGCGCCGTCACATCCTCGGCCTCGGCGAAACAGTTGAAGCGGAAGGTGACGCCAAGCGCCTCGCATTGCGCCATGCGCCAGTCGATGATGCCGATCATCTCGGCCCGGCGCCCCTGGGCCAGCAGGCGGATCTGGCCGCCGGGCTGATCGGCGGCCTCCAGCACCGTCACATCATGCCCGGCCTCGGCGGCGATGCGCGCGGCCTCCAGCCCGGCGGGACCGGCGCCCACCACCACCACCCTGCGCGGCGTGGCGGCGGGGGGCGTGGCGTGGGGATGGGTCAGCTCGCGCCCGGTGTGGGGGTTATGCACACACAGCGCGCCCCCCGAGACATAGACCCGGTCGATGCAATAGGTGGCGCCGACGCAGGGGCGGATCTCATCCTCGCGGCCCTCGGCGATCTTGGCCACGATATGCGGGTCGGCGATATGGGCGCGGGTCATGCCCACCAGATCCAGCTTGCCCTCGGCCACGGCGTGCCGGGCGGTGGCCACATCGGCGATGCGCGCGGCGTGGAAGGTGGGCAGGCCCACTTCGGCGCGGATCTTGCCGGCGAAATCCAGATGCGGCGCGGCGGGCGTGCCGCCCAGGGGGATGACGTCGGTCAGGTTCGGCTCATTATCCACCCGGCCACGGATCACGTTGAGGAAATCCACCATCCCCGAGGCCTTCAGCCGGTGACCGATCTCGATCCCCGTCTTCTCGTCGATGGATCCCGGATGCAGGTCATCGGCGGTATAGCGCACGCCCACCAGGAACTCCGGCCCGGTGCGGGCGCGGATCGCCTCCAGCACATCGAGCGAGAATTTCATCCGCGCGTCGAGATTGCCGCCATAGGGCGCCTCTAGCTGGTTCAGCTCACCCGACCAGAAGGCGTCGATCAGGTGGCCGTAGCATTCCAGTTCGATCCCATCCAGGCCCGCCTGCTGCATCCGCTCGGCGGCCAGGGCGTAGTCCTCGATGATGCGGGCGATGTCGAAATCTTCCATCACCTTGGGATAGACCCGGTGCGCGGGCTCCTTGCGGTTGCCCGGCGCCACCACCGGCAGCCAGTCTTCCACGTCGTAGCGGGTGCGCCAGCCCAGGTGGGTCAGCTGGATCATGACGGCGGTGCCATGGGCATGGCAGGCCTCGGTCAGCCTGGCCATCCAGGGCACCACCTCGTCCTTCCAGGCGGCCACGTTGCCGAAGGCCGCCGGGCTGTCGCGCGACACCACCGCAGAGCCTGCGGTCATCACCATGCCGACGCCGCCCTTGGCCCGCTCTTCGTGATAGGCGCGGTAACGGTCCTTGGGCAGGCCGTCCTCGGTATAGGCGGGCTCATGGGCGGTGGTCATGATCCGGTTCTTCAGCGTCAGGTGACGCAGCCGGTAGGGCTGAAGCAGGGGATCGCGAGAGGGGGTCTGACGGGCGGCAGTGGTCATTGGGTTGGTCCTGAAGTCTGGCAGTCGGAAGGGGGCGGCCCCGGCCGGGCGGCGATCCGGCAGGGCCGGGCGGCCCGGAGCCGAGCCAAGCACGGCGACCCCCGTCCTGCCAAGCCGCCCGTTCAGGCGCGTCGCCTCCACAGACACGAATTTCCGCCGTCCCGCCCCCGGGCGCCCGCCTTTTGCGCCTGCCGCCCGGGGCCGGGTTGGCGGAAATAGCCAAACAAAATACTCGGGATTGACTTGGTTGAGCGTTTTCGTCAGAAAAGCCGCAAAGGAGATCCCATGTCCCCCGCCTGCCGCCCCTGCCTGACGACCCGCCCCGCGCCGCGCCATCTGCCGTGCGCCGCGGCCCGCCGGGCCTGCGCGGCGCTGACCGGAGGCCCGGCTTTCGGAGGCGGGGCATGAGCGAGATGCGCGGCGCCGAGGCGGTGGCCAAGATTGCCACCCTGCCGGTTCATGAGGCCCTGGTGATCGGGGCCCTGCGCGCCCGTTGCGACGGGGCCGTGGCGCAAGAGACTTTCGTGGACGAGCTGGCGGGCCTGATGGGCCCGGCCAGTGCCGAACGGATCGAGGCGGCGCTGGATGGCTTCTTTGGCCTGGTGCTGCGCCACGGGCGCCGCGCGATCCTGCGCCATGGGGCCCGCTGTGCCTGCGTCGGCGCCGACGAGGCGGTGCTGGCCCATCTGGTGACCATCGCCACCAGCGGCGACGCCGAGGATGCCATGCTGATGGCCTGCCTGCTGGTGCGCGCCGACATGGCGCCCGCCGTGGTGTCCCAGGCGCGGATCCTGGGGCTGGAACTGCTGCGCGCCGCGCCTGATCGCCCGCCGCAGCGCACCGCGCCCGATGGCGCCACGCTGCACTGACCAAGACGCCGAGACACCCCAAAAGACCATGACCAAATTACCGACAGAAGGGACTTTCATGAACCGCATCCTCAAGGCCGCGCTGGCCACCACCGCCCTGGTCGCCACCCCCAGCCTGGCGGCTGCCGTGGAAAAGGCCGACGTGCTGACGACCTATGCCGACATCGCCGCTGCCGCCTATGGCGACAGCCTGACCACCGCCCAGGCGCTGCAAGCGGCTGTCGATACGCTGATCGCCAATCCCTCGCCCGAGGCGCTGGAAGCGGCCAAGGCCGCCTGGCTGGAGGCCCGCGTGCCCTACCAGCAGACCGAGGCCTTCCGGTTCGGCAATGCGATCGTCGATGACTGGGAAGGCAAGGTGAATGCCTGGCCGTTGGATGAAGGTCTGATCGACTATGTCGACGGCTCTTACGGTGGCGCCACCGACGAGAACGCCTATGCCGTTCTGAACGTCATCGCCAACCCGAGCTTCACCCTGTCGGGCGAAGAGGTGGACGCCACCGAGATCACCCCCGAACTGTTGGAAAGCACCCTGCACGAGGCCGATGCGGTCGAGGCCAACGTGGCCACCGGCTATCACGCCATCGAATTCCTGCTCTGGGGCCAGGACCTGAACGGCACCGACAAGGGTGCGGGCAACCGTCCCTGGACCGACTATGCCACCGGGGACGACTGCACGGGCGGTAACTGCGACCGTCGCGGCGCCTATCTGAAGGCGGCCACCGATCTGTTGGTTTCCGACCTGGACTGGATGGCCGGCCAGTGGGCCGAGGGCGGCGAGGCGCGTGAGGTGCTGATGGCCGACCAGGACGCGGGCATCGTGGCCATGCTGACCGGCATGGGCAGCCTGTCCTACGGCGAACAGGCGGGCGAGCGGATGAAGCTGGGCGTGCTGCTGAACGACCCCGAGGAAGAGCATGACTGCTTCTCGGACAACACCCACAACTCGCACTACTACGACGGGCTGGGCATTCGGAACGTCTACTTCGGCAGCTACACCGGCGTTGACGGCACCGTGACCTCGGGCGCCTCGCTGTCCGATCTGGTGGCCGAAGCCGACGCCGATGTGGACGCCACCCTGAAGGCCGACCTGGGCGACACGATGTTCAAGCTGGCGACGCTGAAATCGGCTGCCGAGGCGGGCTTCAGCTACGACATGATGCTGGAGCGCGGCAACGAGAAGGGCGAGGCCCTGATCATGGCCGCCGTCGATGCCCTGGTCGAGCAGACCAAGGGGATCGAACGCGCCGTCGCCGCGCTGGATCTGGACCAGATCGGCTTCGAAGGCTCGGACAGCCTGGACAACCCGGACGCCGTTTTCGAGTGATCCGACCCAAGTGATCCCGGCCGGGGCGGTGCGCCGCCCCGGTCATCTGCCCAAGCCTCTGCCAAGGACGCCCGCCATGATGGTCTGCCACTGCCACTCGCTGACCGATCGCGACATCCGCGCCGCCGTCGACTGGATGCGCGCCGCCGACCCCGAGACGATCATCACACCCGGTAAGGTCTACCGGGCATTGGGGAAAAAGGCCGAATGCGGCGGCTGTCTGCCGCTTTTCATGGACACCATGCGCGATTGCGATAGTTTCGAAGTACCAGACATTCTGCGCGGTTTGCGCCGCGCACCGACAAAGGAGACTTCGGATGAAAGGCGACGCAAAGGTCATCGAGTACCTTAACGCAGCGCTGCGCAGCGAGCTGACGGCGATCAACCAGTACTGGCTGCACTACCGGCTGCAAAAGGACTGGGGCTATGGCAAGATCGCGGCCAAGTCCCGTGAGGAAAGCATCGAAGAGATGCACCACGCCGACAAGCTGGTCGACCGGATCATCTTCCTGGAAGGCCACCCGAACATGCAGAAGCTCGACTCGCTTCGCATCGGCGAAAACCTGAAAGAGACGCTCGAAGCCGACCTGGCCGCCGAGCACGAGGCCCGCGCCCTTTACAAGGAAGCCCGCGAATATTGCGAGAGCTGCGGCGACTACGTCACCAAGAACCTCTTCGAGGAGCTGATGGCGGACGAGGAAGGCCATATCGACTACCTCGAAACCCAGCTGGAGCTTTACGCCTCGATCGGCGCCGAGAAATACGGGTTGCTCAACGCCTCTTCGGCGGACGAGGCCGAGTAAGCGCCCCAGGCGATGCCCTAGGCGATGTATTGACAGGGGGAGGCCCATTTGGGCCTCCCCTTTGCGTTTGGTGATGTGGGGGGGGGGCGTCGCCCGGTGGGCGATACGGAGACGGGGGGGGGGGGGGGGGGGGGGGGGGGGGGGGGGGGGGGGGGGGGGGGGGGGGGGC